>CAYRQX010000029.1:0-38604 GCA_964426485.1 uncultured Sphingopyxis sp.
GTGGCTTTTGAAGTGTAGATGGCTTGCCGTCATGGCGATCTTCCATCTCTCGGTCAAAGTCATCAGCCGCGCCGCCGGACGCAGTGCCGTCGCGGCTGCTGCCTATCGTTCGGCAGCTCGGCTGCATGATGAACGCCTCGACCGGGCGCATGACTTCACCAACAAGTCGGGCGTCGTGCACAGCGAGGTGCTGCTGCCCGAGAACACGCCCAATGCATGGCACAATTGCGAACGGCTATGGAATGAAGTCGAGGCATTCGAGAAGCGCAAGGACGCCCAGCTTGCGCGCGAGGTCGAGTTCGCGATCCCGCGCGAGATGAACCAGGCGCAGGGCATCGAACTCGCCCGCGATTTTGTGCAACGCGAGTTCGTCGATCAGGGCATGGTCGCCGACCTCAATGTCCATTGGGACATCGGCGCCGATGGGCTCGCCAAACCCCACGCGCATGTCATGCTGACGATGCGCGAGATCGTCGTCGGCAACGATGGCGAAGCGTGGTTCGGCGCGAAGGTCCGAGATTGGAATCGCACCGAGCTTGTCGAGCAATGGCGCGAGCGATGGGCGAGCCATGTCAATGAGCGCCTCGCCGCACTTGATATCGACGCCCGCGTCGACCACCGCAGTCTCGCGGCGCAAGGCATCGACCTCGAACCCCAGGACAAAATCGGTCCCGCGGCTTCGCGCATGGACGGCCGCGGGCTCGAAGCCGAACGCATTGCCGAGCATCGCGAGATCGCCCAACGCAATGGCGAGCGGATCATCGCCGATCCGCGTGTGGCGCTCGACGCGATCACGCACGGCCAAGCGACGTTCACCAATCGCGACCTCGCGATGTTCGCGCACCGTCACAGCGACGGGCGCGAACAATATGATGCCGTCATCGGCGCGGTGCGATCATCGCCCGACCTGATCGCGCTCGGCAAGGATGGGCGCGGCGAGGACCGGTTCACCTCGCGCGAAATGATCGAGACCGAACAGCGACTTGAACTCGCGGCGCATCGGCTTGCCAGGCAGTCCAGCCATGGTCTCCCGGCCGCGTCGTTGCAGAGAGCCGCTGACGCAGCCGGGAGTGTTGGCCTAGTGCTTGGTCGTGAGCAGCAGGCCGCGCTCAAGCATATAACGAGCGGCCAGGATCTCGCAATCGTCGTCGGCTATGCCGGAACCGGCAAGAGTGCGATTCTGGGACAGGCACGCGGGGCATGGGAGCACGCCGGACTGGAGGTACGCGGCGCCGCACTGTCGGGCATCGCCGCCGAAGGGCTGGAGAACGGCTCGGGCATTGCGTCGCGCACCATCGCCAGCCTCGAACATGGCTGGATGCAGGGCCGTGAGCTGCTCACGGCGCGCGATGTGCTGGTGATCGACGAAGCGGGCATGGTCGGCACGCGGCAGATGGAGCGGGTACTATCCCACGCCGCCGATGCCGGCGCGAAGGTCGTGCTAGTCGGCGATCCGCAGCAGCTGCAATCGATCGAAGCGGGCGCGGCGTTCCGTGCTATCCACGAACAGCACGGCGGCGCCGAAATCACCGAGGTGCGGCGCCAGCGGGCGGAGTGGCAGCGCGAGGCGACCCGCGCACTGGCGACGGGCCGTACCGGCGAAGCGATCCGTGCTTATGACGAGGCGGGCATGGTGCACGCTGCCGCTTCGCGCGACGCCGCGCGGACCGAACTGATCGACCGCTGGGATCGCGATCGGCAGGCGCGGCCCGCGGAAACGCGGATCATCCTCACTCACACCAATAATGAAGTACGCGCGCTCAACGACGCCGCGCGGGACCGCATGCGCGCGTCGGGCGATCTTGGCAACGACGTCACAGTGAAAGTGGAGCGCGGTGACCGCATGTTCGCATCTGGCGACCGCATCATTTTCCTGCGCAACGAGCGCAGCCTGGAGGTGAAGAATGGTACGCTCGGGGTCGTCGAGCAGGTCGATGCGCGCAGCATGACCGTTCGCACCGGCGACGGGCGTTCGCTGGCGTTCGACCTCAAAGATTATGCCCACGTCGATCACGGCTATGCGGCGACGATCCACAAGGCGCAGGGTATGACGGTCGATCGCACCCATGTGCTCGCCACCCGCGGCATGGACAGCCACTCAGCCTATGTAGCGCTGTCGCGTCATCGCGGCGCCGTCGATCTTCATTATGGCCGCGACGACCTCAAGGACCAGGGGAAGCTCATCCGCACCCTGTCGCGCGAGCGCGCCAAGGACATGGCGCACGATTATGCCAAGGCCGATCCGGCACGGCGCTATGCCGAGCAGCGTGGCATCACTTTCGGCGAGCGCATTGCTGAGAACCTGTCACGAGTGGGCCGCGAGATTACAAAGCACGCCCCCGACAAGGCGCGCAGCATATTCGCCGGGTTCAAGCCGACCGTGAAGCGGGCGAGCATCGAACCGCGCGATCCATCGCGAACCGCCGACACGCGGCGCGCGGTCGAACGCTATGCCCGCGCGCAGGCCGACATCGAACGCATGATCGCAAAAGACCTGCCGGTGCTGCGACACCAGCACGATGCGCTCGCGCGCGCCGGCGATGCGCTGGGCGCGATCGGTCTGCATGCGCAGCGCGATCTGGCGTCGGCGTTCGAGCGTCAACGTGAGCTGGTTGCGCAAGCAGCGCAGGGCAATAGCCAGGCCGCGATCCGCGCGATGAACCGGGAAGCGAACATCCGCATCGATCCCGCCAAGCGCGCCGACCGCTTCGTTGATGACTGGCAGAAACTCCAGCAGCAGCGCGGCCAGTCGCTGTCGCGCGGCGAGCAACGCGCCGCGAGCCGGTTTGCTGGCGAGATGGGCGCGATGGCGAAAAGTCTCGAGCGCGATGCCCAGGTCGAATCGATCCTGCGTGGCCGCAAGGCGGCGCTCGGCATCGACGCGCGCTCGGTTCGATCGGTCGGGCAAGACTTGGCGGCGATCGCCGACCTTGGGCGCGGGCAATCGCGCGGCATCGGCATCGGCATGTAGGAGAATGAAATTGAGCGACGACGAACGCGAATCCGAAGATCCCGCCGCCATGGCATTTACGCGGCTGGAAGGTGAAGTTGCACTCGTGCGACGGGCAGTTCAGCAGCTTGCCGCCGAAAAGTCGGAAATCCGAATCCCCGACTACACCGATACGCTTGGCGAACTATCGAAGCATCTCGGTGCAGCGGAGCGAACGCTGAGAACGATCGTTTCCAAGCCAGCGATGGAGCTGACCCCCGAAGAGATGGCGCGGCGGTTCGACCGGGCGGCCCGACGGGCGCGTGACGCTACCGAAAGCGAAATGCGGCGGGCGCAGGTGCAGCTCAACAACGCCGTTTATGAACTGCGCGGCACGACCTCGACATTGCGCGCGGCGCATGAGCAGCGTCGTCATCTTATCTGGGCCGCAAGCGGCGGCGTGCTCGCCGGGTGCTTGCTGTGGTCGATCGTCCCTGGCGCCGTTGCACGGGCGCTGCCGGATCGTTGGCAGCTACCCGAGCGAATGGCTGCCCATATCGTCGGCGCGCCCGGCCTTTGGGAGGGCGGTATGCGGCTTATGCAGGCGGGCAGCCCAGCGGCGTATCGGGCGATTTCTGCGGCAGCGGTTATGCGGCACGACAATAAGGGCAAAATTGCAGGATGCGAAAAGGCTGCGCTCAACGCAAAGAAGCGGGTGCGCTGCACGATCATGGTTGGACACCCAGAGATTTGATTGGCTCGCGCCTTCACCATCGTACCGTCGAAACGGCAACAAGTTGTTAGATGCCATCACATGGCTGCAATCCGGCGGCAAATGCGCTTTGCTGGCCACCGGAGGATTGAGTGGCGGCATTGTGGTCCGACATTAGCCTAGACCAAAGCCTTCAATTAATATATACCAATCCAATACCAATCTTGGATGGGCAGCATCGCAATGCAATATGTCATAGGATTGATGTCGGGAACCTCGCGCGATGGGGTTGATGCGGCGCTGATCAAAACCGACGGCCTCAATTCCGTCGAACCGGTTGCCTTTCAATTTGAACCCTATCCCGACGATCTGAAAGACCGCATTGCCGAAGCGTGCGACCTGGCAATGGCGAGTACACAGCGGGTACCCCACCAGTCGATAGACGAATGTGAAATGCTGTTGGACCGGCGCCATCTGGCGGCCGCCGAAATGTTGCTGCGCAAGGCCGGTGTATCGGCGAACGACGTCGCGGCAATCGGGCTCCACGGCCATACGATCGCGCATCGCGCTGATCTGGGCTGGACCTGGCAGATCGGCAAGCCCGATTTTTTGGCGAACCGGCTGAACATAGCGGTGATGTCGAACATGCGCCATTTCGATGTCATGTTCGGCGGCCAGGGGGCGCCGCTCATTCCCGTCTTTCACCGTGCGCTGTTTTCGGATGCCTCGCAGCCCGTTGCGGTGCTGAATCTTGGCGGCGTCGCAAACCTCACCTTCATCGGCACCGACGGCGCGCTGATCGCATTTGATTGCGGAATGGCGAACGCGTTGATCGACGACTGGATGGGCCGAAAAACCAATTATCCGTTCGACGCAGGCGGTGAATTGGCAGCGCGTGGCACGATCGACGAAAAGGCATTGCAGGCGATGCTGGATCATCCGTTCTTTTCTGCACCAGCGCCAAAGTCATTGGACCGTAAAGATTTTGGGCTCAATATGGTGGAACGCCTCTCGGCACCGGACGGCGCTGCCACCTTAACGGCATTTTCTGCCAAAGCCGTCGCCTTGGGCTTGCGGCAATTTCCTGTTCGCCCGCAACGCTTGATTGTCTGCGGTGGAGGACGCAAGAATGATACGATGCTCAAGATGATAGAGAGATATTCCGGGATTCCGACGGTCCTTACGGACGATCTGGGCTGGGACGGCGACGCTGTAGAAGCGCAGGGATTTGCCTATCTGGCGTATCGCTGTCTCCACGGCTTGCCGATCACATATCCCGGTACCACCGGCGTGGCAGAGCCGATGTCGGGGGGCGTTTTGACACAGCCCGACCGGGTCGCTGCGGGAAAAATCCCGGCATGACGCTGTTTCTCGGAATCGATGCCGGCGGCACTTCTAGCAAGTCCAGGTTGACCGATGAGGATGGCAATATCCTCGGTTCAGGTCATGCGGGACCGGCCAATACCCGCATTGGCCTGGATGCTCTCCACGCCACGTTGCTCGATGTTTCGATGCAGGCCATCCGGGCCGCCGGCCTGAGTGCCGAAGATGCCGGCAAGATCCGCTGCGGCATGGGGATCGCAGGGATCACCCGCATGGGCATGAAACAAAAGATTCAGGCGCTGACCTTTCCGTTTGCCAACGTCCAGCTCACCAGCGACGCCATGATTGCCAATTTTGGCGCGCATATGGGAGGTGATGGCGCAATTTTGATTATCGGAACTGGCAGCGTTGGCCTAGTCAAACGGGGCGAAGACAGCTTCAGCATCGGCGGTTACGGCTTTCCGATATCCGACGAAGGCAGCGGCGCGGCACTTGGCCTTAGCGCCATCCGGCATGCGTTGCGGGCGCTCGACGGACGGACCAGGCCGTCGCCGTTAAGCCAAGCTGTCACCAAGCAATTCGACCATGCTATTCCCCGAGTGATCGCCTGGATGGATGATGCCGCGCCAGGCGATTACGCTAGCTTTGCGCCGCTGGTCATGGACTATGCGGACCTTGGTGATGAAATCGCCTTATCGATTGTCCGCGACGCGGCACTGCACGTCGAGCGATTTATTGAAACCATCCTATCGCGTGGTGCGCCGCGATGCGTTCTGATGGGCGGGCTAGCCGAGCGAATGAAGCCGTGGTTGCGCGTCCGGATTGTGGCGCAATTGCAGGATGCTTTGGGGGATGCGCTCGACGGCGCTCTGATCCTGGCAGGCCGCCCTATTGGGTCCGGAGCATCTCGCCTGTGATGACATAACCGCCGGTCAACCAGTCGATAATCTCGCGGGCGGCAGGGGTATCGAAGGCCGCATATTTGCGGCAGAATTCCGTAACCTCATCGGCGATCCCCAATCGACCGCGATCCTCAAACGCGTTGAGGTCGCGCTGAAGCATGAGCGCGAATTCGGCGCCGCATATGCGGGTCGCTGCGTCCAGGAATTCGGAGGCGTATCGGTAGGCGTCGCCTTTGGCATAGCATGACGGCAAGGTCAGCGCGGGAATGCAGCTCAGGATTGGCTGCGACGCAGGGTTGATGGCATGATGCGCCAGATATGGCTCCATGGCAGCCGGGCGCCCGGTGAATGACCGCAAATGCAGGTGGTTCGACATGCGTGGTCCGTCATTGACGGGGTAATTGTCCCAAAGCGACGGCTTGCGGCCAAGGCGGTCGGCGACGCTGGCTAAGTGGCCGATGCTGAATTCGCGCGAGCATATTTCTTCGCCAGTCCAGTAAACCGAAATTGCAGGATCGAGCAGCTTGCCGAGCTTTTCCAGATAAAATTCGGGGCGTTGCCCGAACACGCGGTCCAGCAGCGGGTCATCCGAATAATAGCTCGGACACATGAAAAAACGCGACGCTTTGCTGGACCCGATGGCGCAATCGACGATTTCGGCCTGTCGCTCCGCCAGATCGACAAAATCGCCGCGCATGTCATCGAACAGAATGACCAGATCGTCGATACCGATCGTGTCGAGATGGGCGATCTTGGCTTTCAATTCTTCGCGCGCGCTACGGTCAAAATCGAGATGCGCGCCGTAAGGCGTCAGCCCGATGCCCGACCGCATGTGGCGGGCTGCGCAATGGCGCGCGAATTGCCGCAGATTCTGCGTTTCCGCGTCATCATGCAATTGGCGCCAGTCGCGGCGCAATTTGCCGTCGATCTTGGGCGCATAATGGAAGAACGCATAGCCAGCCGGTGCCAGCCGGTCGATGACGTCGCCACGCTCGTCCCAGCCCCAGGCCCGGCCAAAATAGCCCTCGATGACGCCCAGTTCCGGCATCATGCCATGTCGCCTGCGATCCACACATTCTGAATGTTCAGCGTGTCGTCCAGATGGACCAGGTCGGCCCGATAGCCTTCCGATATCCGGCCATAAGCGTTCCCAATGCCGATGAATTCGGCAGGCGTCGCACTCGCCATTTGCGAAGCCGAACTTAGATCGACCTGCATCAACGCCACGCAGTTTTTCAATGCGCTGGTCATATCAAGATCCGAACCCGCGAGCGTACCTTCATCCGATCGCAGCATTCCTTCACGCGCCGTCACCGCGGTTCCTCCGACTGTGAAGGACGTGATGTCCGAACCAACCGTTGGCATGGCGTCGGTGACAAGCATCAGTTCCTTGCTGCCTTTTGCGCGATATGCGGCGCGCAGCGATGCCGGATGGACATGATGTCCGTCCGCAATGATGCCGCAGATCAGACCGCTGTCCATGCTCGCCCCCACGACACCCGGGGCCCGGCTCTCCATCTGCGTCATGGCGTTGAACAAATGCGTGACGCCCGAAAGCCCCTCTCCGATTGCCCGCTGCATGTCGTCGTACGTCGCTAATGTATGCCCGGCCGCGACGACAACGCCGCCTGCCACCAGTGCGGCGATGGCGCCTTCAGGGGCGAGCTCGGGCGCCAGTGTGACTAGGGTTTTGCCATGTTTCAGCGACGACAAAAGCGCGACGGTGTCGGCATCCAGGGACCGGAATTTCCCGGCGTCGTGAATGCCATGTTTGCCGGGATTGAGAAACGGGCCTTCGATATGAATTCCGACGATCCCCGGAACGCCCGCCTCAATGGCATCATCGACCGCCCCGATGGCTTTGGCAATGACGTCAAGATCGTCGCTGATCAAAGTGGGCAGCATTGCGGTGGTACCGAATTTTCGGTGCGCCTCGGCGATCGACATTATGCCGTCCACGCTTGGCTCGTCGTTGAACAGGACGCCACCGCCGCCATTCACCTGCGTATCGACAAAGCCGGGCAGGAGAACGCCGCCATCAAGCATCTGTACCGGCATATTGTCCGGCAACGCCTTTGCGAGCAGCAACCTCTTGATGCGGCCATTGCACATGACAAGCGCGTGCTCGTCATACCATGTTTCGCCCGCCAATATGCGGGCGCCCACCAATGCCGTCTCGGTCATATCGTCTCGGTCACCTTTTGCAGCAGCGGCGGGCGATCCGGATCATAGCCTCGCTGCACCGATATGGCATTCACCATCGCGTAAAAGCTCTGTACCATCGCGATCGGGGCGGTGACACTATCGACCTCCTCGGGAAGCCCGAGCGATACAGCCCCGTCAAATTGCCGACCCGCAACCGCTATTCGGGCGTCGCGACCAAGAAACTGTTGCACAATGGGCTCCAATCCCGCCGCAGCCTTGTCCAGCGGCGGAAATATCAGCAGCGGAAAGCCGGACTTTACCAGTGCCATCGGGCCGTGCACGACCTCGGCCATACTGAATGCTTCCGCGTGGATCCCGCTGGTTTCCTTGAATTTGAGCGCAGCCTCCTGCGCGATGCCGAGCGTGAGGCCGCGGCCGAGGACGAACATGCTTTCGGCATCCCGAAACATCTCGGCCCCCGCACCCCAGTCATCGGCCCAAGCCGCATTCAACAGCCGCGGAAGCATTTTTACGGCTTCCCGTGCTTCAATTGCTCGGGTCCAATCACTGACGAGGTGCGCCAATGCGCAGAGGGTCGCGATATAGCTTTTGGTCGCGGCGACGCTTTTCTCTGGCCCCGCATGTAAAGGCACGACAATTTCGGCAAGGTCGGCCAACGGCGAGTCCATATCGTTCACCAATGCGATAACCAGCGCCCCGGCTTTTCGCGCCGCCTCTGCTGACAACAGGAGGTCAGGACTTTTGCCCGATTGCGAGATGAGAATGAACGGCTGGTTTTTCATATGGAGCAGCGGCGCGCCATAAATGGAACTGATTGAGGGCGCCTGCGACACGACGGGAACCCGAAGCCGCGTTTCGATCAGATATTTGGCATAAGTCGCCGCATGATCCGAACTGCCGCGCGCGCATGTGAAGATGATCTGCGGGTCGAGCGCGCGCAGCCTTTGACCAAGGTCACGTATCAGCGCGGCGTTCGACGCATATTGCCGGGCGGCAACTTCGCTGGCTTGCGACGCTTCGCGGTACATTGCTGTTTGGCTTGGCTCTTTCATATAATACCTATATAATACCAATTTACGGATGGATGCAAGGCTGCTATCAGGGTCGGGGAGACGATATGGACAGGCTTGTAAACGCACTTGCTGACCGATTTTGTACGCGCCTTATCACCGCACCTTCGGCGCGGGCGCAATATGCCCAGAGCGAAGGTCATCACGCCCATCGAACACCGTCGCTGGTTGCGCAGCCGGAGACGGTCGAAGATGTACAGCTGCTGGTGAAAACAGCCGCCAAAGAAAACTGGTCGATCGTCGCCTATGGCGCCGGAACGTCGCTGGAGGGCAATGCGGCGATAACCCACGCCGACAGTCTTTGCGTGGATTTCAGCCGCATGGCACGCATCCTCGACGTCAGCGCCGCCGATCTTTTGTGCGTCGTCGAACCTGGCGTGACCCGCGAGCAGCTGAACGAAGACATCCGCGCCACCGGGCTGTTTTTTCCCGTCGACCCCGGTGCCAATGCCTCGCTCGGCGGCATGATTTCGACGCGTGCTTCGGGGACGACCACCGTCCGCTACGGCAGCATGCGCGACAATATCATGGGGCTGAAAGTGGTGACAGCCGATGGTCGTGTCGTTTCGACGGGAACGCGCGCGCGCAAGTCCGCCTCGGGGTATGACCTCACCCATCTGTTTACCGGGGCGGAAGGGACGCTTGGCCTGATTGTTGAGGCAAGCTTGCGGCTGCATGGCCAGCCAGACAAAATTCTCGCTGCCACATGGGACTTCGGCACGGTCGAAGGTGCGGTTGACACGGTCATTGCAACCATCCAGTCGGGCGTGCCGATCGCGCGGATGGAATTGCTGGACGAGGCGGCAATCCGGGCCTGCAACCGGCAAAGCGCTTTGGGGCTGCCGGAAAAACCCATGCTGTTCCTTGAATTTCACGGATCGGAGGCCAGCGTGGCCGACCAATTGTCCCTCGTTCGGTTTTTCGGCGAGGGGAATGGCGGCGGCCAGCTTCAGTTTGCGACCGCGACCGAAGATCGGAATGCGCTCTGGAAGGCGCGCCACCAGGCGCTGTGGGCTGCCAAAAATATGGTGCCCGGGGCCGTCGCCTGGATCACCGATATATGCGTGCCGATCAGCCAGCTGAGCGAGGCAATCACCCGCGCCAAAACCGCCATCGACGCTTCGGGCCTCTTTGCACCGATCCTTGGCCATGTCGGCGACGGCAATTTCCACATCTTCTTCATATTGCAGGCTGACGATCGGGCCAGCTGGGACAAAGCCCGCATCATCAATGAAGCCATGATCGACCACGCACTCTCGGTCGGCGGCACATGCACAGGGGAACATGGTATCGGGCTGGGCAAACGACAGGCGATGCAGCGCGAACATGGTACCGAAAGCGTTGCGACGATGCGGCGGATCAAGGATGCCTTGGACCCGTCAGGCCTGTTCAACCCCGGCAAGATATTTCTGGATTAGGGGTTCTGACCCTAAACCTTGAGCACCCATCCGCGCCGCCGGAGCCACGGAAGAATGGCGCAGGAAATCGCCGCGGCCAGAATGGCGTAGAGCAGGGATGTGATCGGCGACGGCAATCCGGCGCGGGCAAGACCCTGATATGTCACCGCCCATATCGTCGCGCCGCTCGGCAGCTCGCGGACGATGATCGCGATCAGCACCATATGAATGATATAGAGCGTAAGCGCGGCCTGGCCGAGACTTACCGTCCACCGGGCGATCATGCTCCCGCCAATGGTGGACCATATCGATTTAAGGCATGCCCAGAACAGGATCCCGATGCCGCAGGTGACCAGCGCGAAACTAGCGGTCCAAAGATTTTTGTTCAGTGGCAACACAGGTGTTAGCGCCAGTCCGGCGGTCAGCAGGAGCAAGCCCGCCAGCGCAAGGCGCGGGTTGGAAACGACATGGCGCTTGATCCAGCGCATCACCGCAACGCCGATCAAGCCATTGGCTGCCGCACTCAGCGTCGACAACACGCCTTCGGGATCCCAGCTTTGCCTTAACACCCGGCCCGGGATAAGATTTTGATCGAGCCACCCGCTGATCCCCTTGCCCGGTTCCATGCTGGGCGGCGCTCCCGCCGGTGTTCCGACCGTCAGCAGCATCCATGAGTGAAATAAGAGCAGCAACCCGGCGATGAACAGGGGCAGTACGGCGCTGCGCCTGATGACAATGACCGCGGCGCAGATCAGATAGACGATCGCGATACGTTGCAACACGCCCGTCCACCGGATCAGTTCAGGATCGAGTGTCGGTCTGATGAGCCAGCTCAATAGGACGCCGATCAGGAAGAGCAGAAATGCGCGCCGCCCAATCGCCTTCCAGCTGAAAACTTGGCCCGGCTTGTCGAGTGCCAACGGCGCCGACAGCCCGACGATCAACAGGAATATCGGAAATACCAGGTCGGCAAATGTCAGGCCGTTCCATTCGGCGTGCCGGAGCGTCGCAAATGCGGCCGCCCCATCTCCCTGTATGTTCACCAATATCATCAACAGCACGTCGACGCCGCGAAAGCTGTCGAGCGGTGGATCGCGATCGGGTACAGCCTTGCTCACAAGACCACAAAAGGCCCGCGCAGTTCGCTCACAAATTCATAGCGTTCGCCGCGATAAGCCGACCGGGTGAGTTCGACCGGCCGTCCGTCTGCCCGGCGAGTAAGCCGTTCGATCCGCAGGATTTCGCTATTCTCCGGGATGGACAACAGGCTGGCTTCGGTTGACCCCGCCAGCGCCGCGCGGATCTTCTGCTGGCCGGTCACGGGCCGGTTGCCGCGCTGGTCGAGCGCCTGGTAAAGCGAATTTCCCAAATGCGTGATGTCGGGCAGCATGTCGGCCGGAACAACCGCATTCTCGATCGCCAACGGCTCGCCGCCGGCCATGCGAACGCGGCTGAGCCGCGCGACATCGGCGCCTTTTGGCAACTCCAGAATCCGAGTTTCCTCTTCGGTCGCCGAACCGATCGCTTTCATGATCCAGATCGTGTCCGTCGCTTCGCCGCGCGCCTCGGCGTCTTCGCTGAAACTGCTGAGAAACGAGCCTGGTGCCTGAATGCGCGGCGTCACATAGGTTCCCGACCCTTGGCGTCTCGACAGCAAGCCTTCTTCGATCAGCAGTTCGGTCGCCTTGCGCACGGTAACCCGCGACGCGCCCATGATCTTGCAAAGATCACGCTCGGATGGAAGCGCCTCGCCTGCGCTGATCGCGCCATCCTCTATCTGCTGCCGCAAGCGATGGGCGAGCTTGATGTAGATCGGCGAATTGCTGTGCTCGCTGCTATGGGCCGAAGCCGATTTCACGGTGCGTTTCCGTTCATGGCCTTGATCGCATCGCGCAATATGCCGCCATGGTCGCGCAGCAGTGCTGCTGCTTCCGACGGGTCTTTCCCGAGGGCGATCAGCACCGCCGTCTTGATGTCATTTCCGGCAAGATGCACGGCTTCAATGGCCACAGCCTCGCTGCAATGGCTTAAAGCTCTGACGATCCCAAAGGCCCGGTTCAGCAGCTTGTCATTGGAAATGACCATATCCACCATTAGCCCGCGATAGACACGGCCAAGCCGTAGCATGATCGCAGTGGAGAGAAGATTGAGGATCGCTTTTTGCGCGGTTCCGGCCTTCATCCGCGTCGACCCGGCAATGGCTTCACTGCCGGTTGCGGCCAATAAACCATGGTGCGCCGCGTAAAGCAGTGGGGTTTCCGCGTTATTGGCGATGGCAATCGTCAGTGCGCCGGCTTCCTTCGCTGCGGTCAGCGCCGCGATGGTAAAGGGCGTGCGACCACTGGCCGCAACACCAATGACAACATCATCCGCGTTGACGCCAGATTTGCTGATTCTTGATATGGCATCGTCCGCGTCGTCTTCGGCGCCTTCGGCGCTATGGACCAGCGCATCGATGCCGCCTGCCATCAGATACACCAAACGCTCGGCTGGCCATCCGAAGGTCGGCCCCAGCTCGACGCCGTCCTGAACCGCAACCCGTCCCGACGTTCCGGCGCCGACATAGACAAGCCGACCGCCTTTCTGAAGCCGCGCCGCGGCCGCCTCTGCGGCGGCGGCGATGTGCGGGGTCTGGCTCTTTAACGAAGCGATGGCAGCCATCTGGCCTTCGAGCATGGCTTCAACGGCTTCTATGGTCGGCCAGCTGTCGATGTCGGCAAATCGCGGATTGAGGCTTTCGGTATTAGGCATTTGCAATACTCGGTGTGACGGATTTCGATTGAGAGCCCATCAGGCACACGACCGTCGCAACGGCCGTCCCGACGCACAGCTGCCAGGGGAATGCGATCGTTTTCATGGCGGCGGGCAGGCCCAGCATATCGACGACATATCCCTGAAAGGCGACAATGGTAAGAAAGCCTGCGATCAGCGCCGCGATGACAGAGGCCGACGATCCACGCTTTGTGAACAGTGCCGTAAAATAGACACCGAGCAATCCGGAATAAGCGAAAGCCATGACCCCCAGCACGAATTCCAGCAGCGGCAGACTGCTGTAACGTTGCCAATAGTAGCACAGGATCGACATGATGAAGAGCGCCAGCCCCAGCAACACGGTGGTCACACGTCCCGCCAGAATGAAGTGCTTTTCACTGGCAGCGCCGCGCCGTTCTTTCCACGGCCGGTAGAAATCGTTGATCAGCACGGCTGCCATTGAGATCAGGCCGGAGTTGATGGCCGCCGCCGCGATGACGCCCACCGTCACCAGCCCCCGGAGACCCGGCGGGATTTCGCTGAGTATGAAATGCATGAACACCGTGATTTTTTCGCCCTGAAACGTCTGCACGACGTCCTTGCCGCTGGATCCCATCAGATCAGGACGCTCGTAAAATATGTGCAACAGCGAGCCGATGACCAGAAACAGCAGGATGACCGGGATGGACGCCCAGACCGACGCATAGAGCGCGCGGCTCCCATGTTTGGCGTTGTCGCAGGCGAGCAGGCGCTGCGTGGTGTCCTGATCGAGACCCGAATTGCCGATATTCAGCAGCACGAGCCCGGTCACAGCCGCAAATATCGAAAAAGGCGCCGTCAGGTTGAAGGACCAGTCGATGACCTGTGTCTTGTCGCCCGACGGCGACATGGTCAGGCTGTCCAGTATTTCGGGCAGGGGAACCGGTATTTTGACCAGCAGAAAGACCAGCACCATGACGGCTGCCCCGACATAGAGCACCACCTGCACCAAATCGCTCCATATCACGGAATTCAGGCCGCCCATGAAAGTGAAGGCAAGGCCGAATATGAGCAGTGTAAATGACGCAATCACGATATGCTGTGGCTCGACATCGAGAAACATGATCATCGAGACAGCTATGGCCGCTAGATAAAGCCTCGCACCGCTCGCGAAGATACGGCCGATCAGATACATGGCCCCAGCCGCGCGACGCGCGGTCACATCGAAACGCTGTTCGAGCAGTTCATAAACGGTTGTGGCGCCGATCGCATAAAATCGGGGAATGAGCACTTGGGCAACGAACCAGGCGGCGAGCAACGCGCCGATCGTGCTGGTGAGATAGGTATAGTTTCCCCGAAAGCTGTTGTCGGGCACCCCCAGAAATGTCGCTGCCGATTGGACCGTCGACAGCACCGACACCGCCACCAGCCAGGTTGGCGCGTGATGGCTGGCAAGGAAATAATCGTCGGCATTCTGCATATTGCGCCGGGTCGAAAAATAGCCGGCAGCCGCAAGGATGCCAACATAACCAGCCAATATGCCCCAATCCAGCGCCGTGAACTGCAGTGGCGTCATTCGCCAAATCTCCCCATTCTCGGCAGAGTAAATGCCAGCCAGGCGAATGTCATGATGAATGAAGGTTTCGGCGGCGGATCAGCGGAGGAGCGAACCGATCATTCGCTCCTCCGCGAACCGCTTATCTGCGGATGGTCAGTGAAAATCCGAAAGTCCTGCCAAGCACGTCATAGGTATCGGGGAATGTATTGAATGCGCCCGGATTGACCGCAATTGGTGGTTTCTTGGCAAAGATATTGTCGATACCGAAAGTCAGCGAAAGCCCTTCGATGGGGGGGCGAAGCGCGATGTTCAAATCGAAATAATCAAACGCATCGATCTTGCCTACGCTGCCCGCCGTGCTGTCTTTGACCGATCCGATCCGCTTCCATCCGAATTGCACGGTCAGCGGCTCGCTGTCCCAGGTAAAGGTGGCGCGGTGACGGTAATCGGGCACCACCAGTGTGACGAGATCGGAGGAGCAGGGCGCGCCATAACGGGCCTTGCAATCGACCGGCGTGAGCACCGCGTTACGCTGGATCGTATAGTCGGTGACGAAGCTGCCCTGATAGCCCAGGCTCCAATTGTCGCCCGGCAGGCCGAACGGGACATCGAACGCATATTTGAAATCGACATCGATACCTTCCTGCCTGATCGAGGCGAGGTTCCTGTCATCGACGAAAGCGTCCTTGATGAAACCGGTCACCGGATCGCGCGTGACCGCGGCGCACAGAGGGTTGTCGGCGCGCGGGTCGGTGACATAGCAACTGGTGATCGCGTCGATCGGCTGGATCTGGCCGACGGCATCCCGGATACTGATCTTGTACCAATCGACCGAGAGGTTGAGACCGGGGATGAAACGCGGTGTGAATATCCCTCCGACAGTGTAGGTTTTGCCGCGTTCCGCCGCGATATTCGCATTGCCGCCAAAGAAGTACCCGCCCGTCAGATTGGCCGGATTGTTCGAGTCATACGCCGCGCGATATCCTTGCGCGGTACATTGGGTGACCGTCGCGGCATTCGTCGCGCCGACGCACGGATCACCCGCATAACGCGGGAACAACCGGGCAACGGTACGCAGATTTGCGAAGGGGATCGAAAACACCGGGTTGGCAAACTCGCCGATATTGGCATCGCGAATGACGGTCTGGCGCGTTGCCCGCAAGCGCAGATCGTCGCTCACCGTCCAGTTGATGCCCAACTTGTTGGTATCATAGCTGCGGTCAGGTCCCACGGACTTTGCATACCAGGATTTCCGATAGGCACCTTCGACATTCAATTGCTGGATCAGCGGAACGTTGGACAGCAGCGGTACGACCAACTCGCCGAACAGTTCGTTGACCTTGACGAACGGCGGGATCGGCGGAGCGGATTCAGCGCCCTGATTGAACGATGTCCCCAGATCGGTACCATAAGCAAAGCGCCCGGTTTCTTTGCGGAACTCATAGCCGACCGTAAATCCGACCGGCCCCGCCCAACCGCTGAAAAAATCGCTCGTATCGCCTGCAATATAGGCCGAAGCCACCTGCTGGGTGCGCTTGCGGTCGCCAAAGTCGAAATCCTGCAGCACACTGGTGAAATCGCCGCCCGGGCCGAAAATATCGGTCGTGTTCACCAGGCCCGCGAAACTCGCCTTCAGGCCGTCCCCTTTGATCGTAATCGACTCCTTGGATCTGCCATATTGATAATAGGCATCCCAGCTGATGGCAGGCGTAATTTCGCCGCGCAAACCGATCTGGGCCTGTATATTGTCCCGCTCGTTCTCGGCAACGGTCGGCCCCAGCTCGCCAAGCGAACGGCGGACATTGACGTTGGCAAAGCCGTTCACGAACGTCAGTTGCGCACGCGCTTGCGGATCGAGGAAGGGATTGGTCTCGGAAATCTGGACATTTACACCCGCAGTGCCGGTCGTCGGAGGGTTCTGCCCCGACCGCGTGCCGCCTTGCGTTTCAACTTTGGAATACATGATCCGGCCGTAGGTTTCGACACCGTCAAACAGCTCATATTTGAAGAACGCATCGGCGTTGAAACGGCGGAGCGGCTGCGCAAGCAGAAACAGCGGCGTATAGTCCGTGGATTGTGGTGTCAGCGTGAAAGCGCCATTCGCATCATAAGAAAACGTACGCCCGCTCGCGACATCGGTAAAATTGCCACCGATCGGCAACGTCGCTGAGCCGTTCCTTGCTAAACGGCGGTTGCCAGCGAGCAGCGGATCGCGATCGGTATATTCCACATAACCGACGATGCTGCCCCGATCCCCCAGCTTCATGCCGCCCATCAAATGGCCGCTCTTCTGCGATCCGCCACCGGCGACGGCGCGGTAGTTGATATTTGCTTGCAGCCCTTCGAAATCGTCGTTGATGATGAAATTGACCACGCCGGCGACCGCATCGGCGCCGTACACCGCGGCTGCACCACCCGTCAAAACATCGACGCGCTTCAGAAGCGGTGCCGGTATGGAATTGACATCGACGGCGTTGCGAAAACTGAACGGCAGGGCACGTGTCCCGTTGATCAGAACCAGCGTTCGATTTTGCCCGAGATTACGCAAATCGAGGGTCTGCGCACCAAAGGCGTCGCTGCCGACCGATGTCGAGTTTACACCCCCGGCAAGTTGCGGGATCTTTACCGAAATGTCTTCGATGGTGACAGCGCGCTGCAATTGGATCTGTTCACCCTCCAGCGTACTGATCGGGCTTGTGGAAGAGAGGCCCGCGCTTTTGATCCGGGATCCGGTAACGATGATCGCAGTGTCATCCTCTGCCACGACTGGTGCATCCTGCGCCAAAGCACTAGCGGATGTGGTGGCCGCAACCAGCCCAAGGACCGCGCAGCTGCCATAGAGTATTTTCGAACTTGTCCCTCTCATGCCCAAACCCCTTCCCATTACGGCTCTCGATCGAGTTGGCCACTTGTAATGCACTTGAAGGAAACCTGCAATACCATTTTAATACCAATATTGGCCGGTAGCGGCTTGTCGACGCCGGCAACAGGGGCCGAAGCATCGACATCTCGTAGCGCATAGCCTCCTCAAGGCAGGCAAAGTCGCCTCAAGTCTCAATCGCGCAGTTGGTACTGACCCGAGGCCAGCACCAATTGATCAGAATAGAAAGTTGGGGATTTCGGCCAAGTGTATGCGGAGGGCTTGATTTTCTAACACCGATCGCTGCCGCTGGGGCGGGACGCCAGTCGTTCGGCCGTTGAACAGGATAGTGGCGCCATGGTTCGTGGGCCAGCCAGCGGTTCGTAGGAGATGAATCTCGCGTCGCTACGCCAGAATCAGCGCTCTATTGCGCCGATTTCTGCGAGCCAATTCTCGACAAGTGGCGGCCACGCTGCAACGACCGGGTGCTCCGATTTCCGCAAACCGAAGGCATGTCCACCCTTGGCGAATAGGTGGACTTCCGTTGGCACGCCTGCGCCGTCCAGAGCACGGGCATAGAGCGTGCTATTGCAGATATCGTCGACCGGATCGTCCCAAGCTTGGAGAAGGAAGGTCGGCGGCGTATTCTTCGTTACCCGTATCCCGGGATCCAGCGTGGCGTCCGAGCGACACAGATGACCGGGATAAAATGCAATGGCGAAGTCGGGACGGCTGCTTATGTTGTCGATCGCATCGATAGGTTTGTAGACCGGTTGGAAAATATTGCTGGTTTGCGCGACAAGATAGCCGCCCGCCGAGAAGCCCATAACACCAATTCTTTTCGGATCGATAGCTAACTCCTTTGCCTTCCCCCGTACCAGCCGGATCGTCCTTTGGGCGTCCTGAAGCGCGCGGAGAACCTTAGGTGTCACGGCACATTTGCATTCGCTATCCCAGTGATGATTGCTTTTAGGGACGCGATATTTGGACAAGATGCAGGTAATACCTTTCGAAGTTATCCAACCACATATCTCCGTGCCTTGCTTGGTGACGACGACGGCCTTGAACCCGCCACCCGGAAACACAATGATCGCGGCACCGGTGTTCCCTCCCTTCGGCGGAAAAATAGTCATCGTCGGCGAGGTAACGTCCCAAGCCGCCTCGGAAGTTCTTCCCTCGAGCGCGTCTGGCGTTTGGGCGACTTCGATCCTTTCGGATCGACGCGGTACGCCTTCCATATCGGGCGCGCCCTGTGGCCAGATCGGGATTTGCTTAAGACCCACCGGGGGCTGCCAAACGCCGGAGATCCATCGATGATCCTTCTTTTGGTGGTTTGCTGGGGCGCTCGGCTGAGCCGACGCGGTTTGTGGCTTCCTCGTCGCGACGGAACCACCTACTAGACCCAATGTGCCAAAGATGAATGCAAGCAACAGCGAGATTTTGCGCACCGCCAATTTCTCCGTCGTAACGAAACGCCGTCCAGTTGCTTGGCGGTATATAGCATGATTGTAACTAGGTGTTTAGTCCCTGCGTGTGATGGTGTGGTTTCAGATTTAAGATATCTGGCTTGGATTTCCGGAGCTCTTCGATGGATTCAAAGGGTGCTTTTAGGCGCAGGGACTTCAACTGCTTTGCAAAGTTATAGGCGACTAGCCAGTCGCGGACATGACGGCGCAGTTCGTTGTTGGACGCGTAATGGAAGGATATGACGGTGGCCACCTTGATGTGCGCACCGTCCGTTCGGTCTGGCCGTTGGTCCACGGATGATGGGGCTTGTGAGCCGGTCCTCAACGCCGTTCTGCTCGCAGGCACGTCCGAAGATATAGCCGATCCCTCCCATCGCACCGCCTTTGTCACGCTGAACGAGCTGCACGCCGTTGTCGGTGACGATCATGTGGATTCTGCAAGGAGCCGTCTTGATCAGCACGCGCAGGAAGGCTGTCGCGGCGAGCGTGGTCACCCGCCGTTAGATGCAGGCAAACACCAGCTTTGAAGTGCGGTCCACCGCCATATAGAGGAAGCCTTCGCTGCCTTCGTAGCGCAATTCCGCGATGTCCATGTGGAAGTAGCCGATCTCAGATTTTTTGAACTTCTTCGGCTTTTCACGATCCGCCTTCGGCAATCGGCTGATTCTGTATCGCTTCGCGAGCTGCGCGACCGGAACTTGCGATCGCTGAAGCTCGCCTCGAACAGCATGTGTGGTTTCGGCCTTGTCGTGTAGAACCTGTCCCATAGTTGGTTCCGCTGTGATGATGATTTCTTACACCACCAAACACGGGAAATAAAAATCTAGCGTCAATCTAACTAACTGTTATAAATCGACCTAATTTCAGATCAGGTACTTAGGGTTTAAATAGCGCGAGCGTTCAACGTCCATTGCCGCTTTCCATTTTTTGCGGAGCTCAGAAATTCGCTCTGGTACCCGTTCACCCATCACTTCGGTGACCAGAAGGCGGTCGGTCCGAAAGTAGCGAAAAGCCTGCCGCAGCTCGCACCAGGCCGCCAGAATACGCCCAGCGTCCCGGTAACCGAGGAGAACAGGCCACACCACGCGTTGCGTCGTATGACCATCGTTGCCCCGATAAACGATGCTCAGTTTTCGCCGCGAGCGGATTGCAGCGCGTAACTCATTTGCGCTCGCGGTTTCCGGGCCAACCGCCACCGGGGCCACACTTGTGGTGGGATCGAGCACAAAAGCGCGCAGATGTTCCGGAACAACCGTCTCGATCTTCGCCAGCAGACTTAGGGCCGCAGCGGCCAACTCTGGCTCGCCGCGACTGGCAACCCAGTGGGCGCCAAGGACGAAGGCATCAATCTCGTTTTCGGTCAGCATTAGCGGCGGCATGTCGAAACCCCGTCCGAGCACATATCCGATCCCGGCCTCACCCGTAATCGGAACATTTCGGGCAGCAAGAGCCGCCACATCGCGATAGATCGTGCGTTTCGAGACTTCCAATTCGCGAGCGATAGCCTCGGCCGAAACAGGGCCATGCGCGCGGCGCAGAACCTGTATAATTTCGAATAGGCGAGGTGCGCGTCTCATAGTGGTTACATTGATCGTACCATGCTGACACCATGCTGTCAGCATGGCTGTGTTAGCGCCCAGGATAAGTTTAGCAGGAGATAGCAAATGGGCATTCGCAAGGCATTGATTGCCGCACTCGTCGCTACAGCTGGAATTGCATTACCCGCAGCCGCGCAGCCGCAAGCCGTTGATGCAAAACGCTTCGGAGTTTATGTGCTCGTCGCCGACGTTGATCGATCAGTTGCCTTCTACGAGCTCTTGTTCATGAAAGAGCCGCAGGTGCGGACGCCCGCGCTTGTCGGGTTCGACGTTGCGGGTGGATTGTTCGGCATTGTGGATCGTGCCACCTTCGCTCCGGGAACGCCAGCGGGCGGTAGTGTGCGGCCATATATCCGCGTAGTCGACATAAATGCTGCGTTTGCGCACGTTAACACGTTGGCTCCAGGACGGATTGAAGATGGCCGGGTAACCACGGAAGGGCCGTTCAGCTTTTTCAGGTTTACTGACCCGGATGGAAATACACTGGAGTTTTTTTCGCTCACCGTCCCTCGGTAGCAATATGACGGTCAGCAATGGGACGGTCAATTGGTGGGAGCCGCCTCTCGAAATTGATTGATTCTCTAGCGATCTGCGAGTGCCGCTTCGCGAGCGTTGTCACGCATAGCCCTATCTTTCCCGGCCGAGTACCCAAAGAAAATTGCGATCCCGAGCAGGACGACAAAGGATGTCAAAAACTTGGCAAGTTTCTGTTCGACCGAGCGACTTTTTCCAGATTGTTCTGTCATTTGATGCACCTCGACGCGGTCACCTTGTAGCCCGAGAATCGGACGATTTCAAGATTCGTGCAGAGCCGCGCAACGGGCGCCCCTCAGGGAAATTATAGCATGGGGTTTGTCCAGGACGTTCGGGCGCCTGACTAGCCAGAGCTGCGCTCAGGGCATGATCGGTTACACTTATGATACCGCGGGCCGCCGGCTTACGATGAGCTAACCGGGAGGCGTCCTGACAGTCAACTACGACTATGACATCGTCGGCATATGAACAGGATGCGCGAGAATAGCGCGGCCAGCGGCGTCGTGATGCTCGCCGCTTGATGCTTACGATTCGCTCGGCCGCCGCGCGAACGTGTCGTTCGGCATCGGCAGGGTACTGAGCTTTGTTATGACGCGGGCCAGTGGCTGCGATCAACCAGCGATCTCAGTCACGCGTCGACGACGCAAAACCTGGCCCAGACGTTCAGTTATAATCCGGTGAGCCACATCGCCAGCATTACGGGCAGCAACGCCGCCTAAGCTTAGGCGGCGCATAATAACGTCGGCCGTAGTTATGTCGCTGACGCTTCAATCGGACTAATGGGCGGCAACGCTTTAATTTGCCGACAGCCGGTTTTGGGCAGTCGTCCCGCGTCTGCTATGCCTTGGATCAGGCGCAGACCTGACGTGTTCTCGGAAGCTCAAAGGTTCAAATGGCGACTTCCAGCGAGTTATAGTAAAGGTGTGCCCGAGAAAGCGGGAACACCGATGATGATCGTTTCGGCCCGTGGCGGACGATGAGTTTTTACCGAGCGTCCGTCGCAAAGTGGGCTGCGGTTGACCAGATACAGTCAGTTACGCCAACCTTTGTCGCGCGCCGCCCGCTCGGCAGCGGCATCAAAGGGATCGCCGGCCATCATCGTCGCTGCATCCGCGGCAAGCGCCCCCGACGCCGCCTGTCGATAATCGCCGCCAGTCTGTCCGGCCATCGTTCGTTCGAGCGCCCAGCGGCCATCGTCGCGGCAGCCGATCCCCGACAGGACGCGGCCTTCAAAGCTGCGGCAAGCGCGGCCTTGCTTGTCGCGGAAGCTCAGCCCGATGCGGATATCGGCACCGGCGGGCTGGTTCGACGCGAGCTGCGTGTCGAGCGCCGCGGCAAGCTGCCCCGATGCGACAAGGGCCCCGTTCGCGTTGGTCACGTCGGCGGCGGGCATCCATGGCCTGAGCCCGAGCGTCAATCCGAGCACCAGGGAGGCGGCGATCGCGCCCCAATGCATCGGTGCGAAACCTACGCGTCTGGCCTCGCGGCGATCGGCGAGGCTGGTGTCGACCCCAGGTTCGATCAACAGCGAGCGAAGACGCTCGGGGACCGTCTCCGCGACGACCGGCGCAAAATGCGCCGTCAGCGTCGCCTTCAGCGCGCGGTGCCGCGCGATCTCGTTCGCCAGCGCGGGGTCGTTTTCGGCCTCGCGCTCGATCCGGCGCACGGCCAGGTCGTCGAGTTCGCCGTCGACAAAGGCGGCGAGCGTGGTCGGATCGAAACTCATGCCGCTTCTCCCAGCAAATGCATCAGCGTCTCGCGTCCGCGCGCGAGCCGCGACGTCACGGTGCCGATCGGCACCTCCAACAATTCGGCCGCCTCGCGATAGGCAAAGCCTTCGACGAGGACCAGCATCACCACCTCGCGCTGCTCGTCGGGCAGGCGCGCCATCGCGCCGTCGACATCGCCGCGCAGCACGCCCGCCTCGACCGCCGCCGCGCCATCGCCCGCGACCTGCGTAACGGCGTCGTCGATCGGCGTATGGACGCCGCGCCGGCCCGCGGCGCGGCGCTCGTCGATCCACAGATTGCGGGTGATGCGGTACATCCAGCTGTCCAGTCTCGTTCCTTGTTGCCACTGATCTCGCGATTTCAACGCGCGTTCGATCGCCGTCTGGCACAGGTCGTCAGCGTCGCTGACATCGCGCGCCAGCCCGCGCGCAAAGCGGCGCAGACGCGGTAGCAGCTCGACCAGTTCCTCTTCGAAGCGCATTGTTGCCTTTTCGATTGTTCGAGGAAGAAACGACGACCTTGTATCGTTTCTTCCGCATCCTGCTAAATTTTTCCGCAAAAGAGCGACGGGCGCGAGATTGATGATGCGATTCTGGACGACATTGCTGGTGCTAGCCTGCGCCTTGCTCGGCGGGGCCGATCAGCGCGTGGCCGCGCAAATATCGCTGCCTCAGGTCCAGCTTCCCGATGCGGCGCGGACGCTTCCAATGCTGCCCGATGTCGATGCCCGGCCGCTGATTTCGGCGGGCGACCGGTTGACCGGGGTCCGGCTCGACCGGATCATGTCGCTTGTCCAGCGCAACCGCGACAGCATCGAACTCGACGAACGCGGCGAGCCCGCGGTGCGCGGGGTCCTGATCGCGAGCGGGATCGACGCAGCGATGATCGCACGCGCCGCCAAGGACGGCTTCGCGCTCCTCGACCGCGAACGGATCGAGGGGCTCGATCTCGATATTGCGCGCTTTCATGTGCCCGAAGGGCGAAGCCTAGCCCGGGGGCGCAAGCGGCTTGCGAAGCTGCTGCCCGAGGCCGAGGTCGATGTCGACAACATCTATTTCGCGAGCGGCCCCGGAGGGGCATTGCCACAAACGGCGTTAGCGATGGCGGCAACGAGCAGTCCGGCGAGCGGGCCAGCGAGCCTGGGCCTCATCGACGGCGGCGTCGCAGCGCATCCTTCGGTCGCAGGGCGCGTCGAGCAGCGCGGCTTCGCAAAGGGTGCGCCGTCGGCCAGCCGCCACGGCACCGCGGTCGCCTCGCTTCTCGTCGGCAACGGCACAGTAAGGGGCGCCGGCCCCGGCCGGCGCCTGCTCGCCGCCGATGTCTATGGCACCGACCCGGCGGGCGGCAACGCCAGCGCCATCGCCCGCGCGCTCGGCTGGCTTGTGCAAAGCGGCGTGGCGGTGACGACGATCAGTCTGGTGGGTCCCGACAACAAGCTGCTCGCGGCGGCAATCATGCGCGCGCAGCAGCGCGGGATGCTGATCGTCGCGGCGGTCGGCAATGATGGTCCCGCCGCGCCACCGGCCTATCCGGCATCCTACCGCGGCGTATTCGCGGTGACCGGCGTCGATGGAAAAGGGCGGGTGCTGCCCGAGGCCGGCCGTGCGCTCCACGTCGATTTCGCCGCGCCCGGCGACGCGGTGCTGGTGGCGACCGGCGTGCGCAGCGTTGATCGATTGCGCGGCACATCCTTCGCCGCGCCGCTCGTCGCCGGACGACTTGCCCTCCGTTACCCGGCGCCGGCGATCGACCGGATCGGCCCCGCCGTCGCCGGGCTCGTTCTGGAAGCGCGCGATCTCGGTAAGAAGGGCCGCGACAAAATCTATGGTCATGGTCTGATTTGCGGCGCTTGCGGCGGTCGCTGATCCCTTTCCGCTTTTTTTTGGAAGAAAATCGAAAGCGCCATCGTTCTCTCCTCAGGTCCAATCCCTCCGGGCCGCGAACTCAGGAGTAAGACAATGGCAAATCGCATCTTCATCTC
Organism: uncultured Sphingopyxis sp.; assembly: GCA_964426485.1. Taxonomy (GTDB): domain Bacteria; phylum Pseudomonadota; class Alphaproteobacteria; order Sphingomonadales; family Sphingomonadaceae; genus Sphingopyxis. The sequence continues at coordinate 24,957 of CAYRQX010000029.1, forward strand.
GGCCATCGCGCTCGCCGCGTCGGTCATGACTTTTTCGGCTCCGGCCTCGGCGCAGCTGCTCGGCGGCAGCGGCGGTTTGGGCGGCGGCCTTGGCGGCACGCTCGGCAATCCGACAGGCCCCATCGGCAGCACCATCGGTTCGACGGGCGACCTGACCGGGTCGGGCCGCGGCGACACCAACATCGACCGCCGTTCGGGCCGCGTGCAGGGCAAGGGCAAGGCCGATGCGAACGGCAAGGGTTCGGCGGACGGCAACGGCAATCTGCTCGGGAACACGATTGGCGGCAATGCCAATGGATCGGGCGGCGCGTCGGGTAATGGCAGCCTTGACGCACAGGCTGTCGGCACCGATTTCGTCGGCCAAACCGCACGCGGCACGGCCGGTACGGCCCGGAGCACCGCTTCGACCGTCACGGGCACTGCGCGCGGTGCGGTCGGGACTGTCCGCGATCGGACCGGCGGGGCGCTGTCAGGCGTCTCAGGCAGCGCCAATGGCGCCGGAGCGATCGCGGGCAGCTTTCAGGGCGGCCTCGGCCAGCTCGCTGCGGCGGGCAGCGGGGCAGCGAGCGGCGCCGGCATGTTCGCGGTCGAACCCGGCATGGCGGTGACCGATGCACGCGGCAAGGTCATCGGTCATGTGCAGGAACTGCGCCAGACCGGCCGCGGCGTCGTGCGGGCGGTGACGGTCGAGGTCGGCGAACGCGTCGCAACGCTTCCGGCGGCCAGCTTTGCCGGGTCGGGCGATGTGCTCGTTACCGGCATGACCAAGGGTCAGCTGAAGAAGGCGGCCGAGCAGCAGGAAGATGCGGGCAGCGCGCCCGCGCCTCAGCCTGCTGGCGAACCCGCCCCGCAGGCCGGACAGACGAGCAATCGCGCCGAACGCGGCAACACGCGCAACGACTGAGCCGTCGGGCTTTGAAGGAAGGAATGCGCCGGCCCTCGGGACGGCGCATTCCTTCCATTTTTTTGGGCGATAGCGGACATCTGTCAAGCCAGCGCGTGGCAGGTTTTCGGTCGCGCCGGCGACGTCACGCGTGACCGAAATCGGGCAGCGCCCTGGCTGGCATTCAAACAATTATTTCCAGCGAGTTATAACATCGGTGTTCCCGCGAAGGCCGGGATGACGAAATGGGCGATACGAACATCTTTCCGTCGCGGCCTGCCGGGTCTAGGGAAGCGCCGAATCCTTAAAAAAGGGCGAAAGGCTGCATATGAACACCGTGATCATCCGCGAAGACGACCTGATCGAAACGATCGCCGACGCGCTCCAATATATCAGCTATTTCCATCCGATGGATTATATCCGCGCGCTCGGCGCCGCCTATGAGCGCGAGGTGTCGCCCGCCGCCAAGGACGCGATGGCGCAGATCCTCTCGAATAGCCGCATGTGCGCCGAGGGGCACCGCCCGATCTGCCAGGACACCGGCATCGTCACCGTCTTCATCAAATGGGGCATGGACTGCCGCCTCGATAGCCCGCGCAGCCTGCAACAGGTCGTCGATGAGGGTGTGCGCCGCGCCTATCTCCACCCCGAAAACAAGCTGCGCGCCTCGATCCTCGCCGACCCCGCGTTCAGCCGCGTCAACACCAAGGACAATACCCCCTCGGTGCTCAACGTCGAAATGGTCCCCGGCGCGAAGGTCGTGATCGACGTCGCCGCGAAGGGCGGCGGCAGCGAGAACAAGTCGAAGTTCAAGATGATGAACCCCAGCGACAGCATCGTCGACTGGGTGCTCGAAATGGTGCCGCAGATGGGCGCCGGCTGGTGCCCGCCGGGGATGCTCGGCATCGGCATCGGCGGCACCGCCGAAAAGGCGATGCTGCTCGCCAAGCAATCGCTGATGGACCCGATCGACATGACCGAACTGCTCGCGCGCGGACCGAGCAATCCGACCGAAGAATTGCGCATCGAGCTGTATGAAAAGGTCAACGCGCTCGGCATCGGCGCGCAGGGGCTTGGCGGCCTCGCCACCGTGCTCGACGTCAAGATCGCCGACTGGCCGACGCACGCCGCGTCGAAGCCCGTCGCGATGATCCCCAATTGCGCCGCGACCCGCCACGCGCACGTCACGCTCAACGGTAGCGGCCCCGCCTTCCTCGAACCGCCGGTGCTCGCCGACTATCCGCAGATCGACTGGAAGCCCGACACGGCGGCGATCCGCGTCGACCTGGACAATCTCACTCCCGAAGTCGTCGCCAGCTGGAAGCAGGGCGACCGCCTCCTCCTCAATGGCAAGATGCTCACCGGCCGCGACGCGGCGCATAAGCGCATCGCCGACATGCTCGCGAAGGGCGAAGCGCTGCCCGTCGAATTCAAGGGCCGCGTGATTTACTATGTCGGCCCGGTCGATCCGGTCGGCGAGGAAATCGTCGGCCCCGCCGGCCCGACGACCGCGACGCGCATGGACAAATTCATGGACATGATGCTGGGTCAGGGCCTGCTCGCCTGCGTCGGCAAGGCCGAACGCGGCCCCGCCGCGACGCAGGCGATCGCGAGGCACAAAAGCGCCTATCTGATGGCGGTCGGCGGCGCCGCCTATCTCGTGTCGCGCGCGATCAAGGGCAGCCAGGTCGTCGGCTTCGCCGACCTTGGCATGGAAGCGATCTACGAATTCGAGGTCAGCGATTTCCCCGTCACCGTCGCGGTCGACAGCGAAGGCCAGAACGTCCACGTCAACGCCCCGATGCTGTGGCAGAAGCGGATCAAGGACGAAGGGTTGCTGGAGAAGGCGTGAGTTTTCCTTGTTAGGAATGCTGCTACAAGGTTGTCATTTGGAGCGCCGTAAAATGTGTAGCTATTGAGATGATCCCACAAACCCAGGGATCATCTCGATGGACAACAACGACCGGGTAGCCAGACTGTTACATCGCATTCAGGGCAAAGGCCTGACTTTCCCCTCCCCGTCATCCCGGCGAGGGCCGGGGTCTCACCCTATTGACCAGAAATCTCCGTATCGACATCGCATAACGGTAAGTCCCCGACACGGCCTTGCGTTTCGCTGCCGATCCGGCACATTGCTTCGCATACGAAGCAGGCAGGGGGCGCATGATGGATTTCCGTAACGTCGACAAACTGAACCGCCGCGACATGATTCGCGGGACCGCGATGCTCGGGGCGGGCGCCGCCTTCATGCAGCCGCTTCCGCTCTGGGCGCAGTCGGGCACGATGGCGGATATCCGCAAAGCCGCCGAAGCGGGCAAGGACGCCTCGATCAAGCGCATCCGCGACTGGATCGCCCTCCCCTCGATCGCCGCCGAGAACCGCAGCATGGCCGAGGGCGCGGCCTATATGGCCGAGCTCGCAAAGGATGCGGGTTTCACCAATGTCGAGATCGTGCCGACCGACGGTCATCCCGGCGTGTTCGGCACGATCGACGTCGGCGCACCGCGTACGCTCGGCATCTATTTCATGTATGACGTCAAGCAGTTCGACCCCGCCGAATGGTCGTCGCCGCCGCTCGAAGGCAAGATGGTCGAGCGCCCCGGTTTCGGACAGGCGATCATGGGCCGCGGCGCGGTGAACCAAAAGGGGCCCGAGGCGACCTTCCTCGCCGCGCTCCACGCGATCCGCGCCGCCGGGCGCAAACTGCCGGTGAACATCGTGCTCGTTTGCGAGGGCGAAGAAGAAATTGGCTCACCCCACTTCCGCCAGATCGCGACCAAACCCAACATCCTCGCCGCGCTCAAGAAGTGCGAGGGCATTTTCATCCCCTTCGCCTCGCAGGGCAAGACCGGCAATGTCACGGTTAACTTGGGCTCGAAGGGCATCATCGAACTCGAGCTGATCGCGAGCGGTGAAAAATGGGGCCGCGGACCCAAGGGCGACGTGCATTCGAGCCTCAAAGCCATGGTCGACTCGCCCGCCTGGCGGCTGGTGCAGGCGCTGCAGACGCTCGTTACGCCCGACGGCAACAAGCCCGTGATCGAGGGGTGGTACGAAAATGTCCGTCCGCTCACGACACGCGAAAAGACGCTGATCCGCGAAGCCGCAAAGGCGGGCGATGAAGCCGCGCAGAAGGCGGCGCTCGGCATCACCCACTGGATCGACAATCTCTCCTACCCCGACGCGCTCACCCGCCTCGCGCAGGAGCCGACGGTTAATATCGAGGGACTCGTCGCGGGCTACACCGGCCCCGGCGGCAAGACGATCCTCCCCGGCAAGGCGGTCGCCAAGCTCGACCTCCGCCTCGTCCCCAACCAGACGCGCGCCGAGGCCGAAAAGAAACTTCGCGCACATCTCGACAAGCATGGCTTCACCGATGTCGAGGTGAATGTATCGGGCGGCTATGACCCGACCGAGGTCGCTGAGGACAGCCGCCTCGTCCGCTCCGAACTCGCGACCTACAAAAAGCTTGGCATCGCGACGAGCATCAACCCGCGCATGGCGGGCAGCTGGCCCGGCGCGACCTTCACCGCGCCGCCGGTGTCGATCCCCGCCGCCCATTTCGGTATCGGCCACGGCTCGGGCGCGCATGCCCCCGACGAATATTTCCTGATCGATTCGACCAACCCCAAGGTCGCGGGGCTTGTCGACGCGACGATGGGCTTCGCCGAATTCCTCTACGTGCTGGCGGCAATCAAATAGGGTGGGACCGATGAGCGACCTCAACGGCGTCGCGCATGTCATCCTGACCGCGGGCGACTTCGCGCGCTCGACCACCTTCTGGCGCGACATGATTGCCCATCTTGGCCTCAAGCTCGTGCTCGACAGCGAGCATATGCTTTATGGCGTCGGCGGGCGCACCGCGATCGGCATCCGCACGGGCAGCCCGGAAAATGCCGGCAAGCGGTTCGATCAGGGCGCGCCAGGGCTGCATCACGCCTGCTTCCGGATGCGCGACCGCGCGGCGGTCGACGCGGTGCATGCCTTCCTCGCGGCCCGCGATGATATTCAGATCGTCCACGAACCGCAGGAAGAGCCATGGGCGCCCGGCTATTATTCGGTGCTGTTCGAGGACCCCGACGGCATCCGCATCGAGTTCAACCATGTCCCCGGCGCCGGCCTGCTGGCCGAAGGAGAGCAGATCGGCGGCGCGAACGCGTTCGATTAGAAGCCGTAGACCAGCGTGAAACGCGTCTGCGTGTCGACGCTCTCGATGCCCGGCGGCGGGCTCGTGTCGATCTGCGCCGAATAGGCGATGCGCGCCGACAATGCGCCGGTCAGCTTGGCGTTGAGCGCGGTCTGAGAGCTGGTCGAGCCATTCGCTTCGCCGATGATCGTCGACGCGACCTGCGTCAACCGCAGCGTCGGTGAAATCTGCCACCCGAAATCCACGCCCGCGAGCGCGGTGAGTTCGGTATCTTCCTCGCCACTCACAAAGTCGGTCTGGCGAAACGCCGGCCCGCCCTTCACGCTCAGCGTCATCTTCTTGCTGTCGAAGACCTTGTAGCCAAGCCCGCCCGACAGGTTCCAGCGCGTGTCGTAGCCGAGAATCCGGTCATGCTCCCAGCGCGCCAGACCAAAGGCAAAGGTCCGGTCGTTGATCCTGTATTGCGGCTCCAACTCGCCCAGATAACGTTCGACCGCCGTCTTGCCGTTGGTGCGTTGATAATCGGCCTGCGCGCGAAACTTGTGCGTCCAGTCGATCCCGTTGCGTGCCAGAGCGACGCCGGCGCTCAGCCCCACCGAATTGGTGTTGCCGCTGCTCTGCGACGCGCCGATCTGCCCTTCGCCTTTCCAACGCTGCCAGAATTTCGCCGCCGCCAGTCGGGCGCGTTCGGCTGCCGCCGCCTCGTCCCTCAGGCGCTGCCGTTCGGCGCGATAGGCGAGCAGCCGTGCCTCGATCTCTGCCGCATCTTCGGGGTTGGTCTCCTTGGCGAGCTTTGCCACCGCCTCGACATCGGCATCCTTGGCGCTCGCCATCGCGGCATCGAGCATATTCTGCACCGGGTCGAACGGCACCGGCGGCGGGTGCCCGCTCCGGTAATAGGCAAGCAGCGCGTCGATTTCGCCGATATTGGCGGGATGGGTCCTTCTGGCGAATTTGACGACCGCTTCGACATCGTCATTCTCGCCGCTCGCAAAGGCGGCGTCGATCATCGCACGCACCGCATCGGGCAACATGGGGTCAGGCTCCATCATCGCCGTGGGAACCGGATTGGCAAGCACCGGGTCGGCGAGCACGGGGTTCGGCTGCGGCGGGTCGATCGGTTCCTGCGCCGCCTGCGCCGGACCGGCCGCGCCAAGGATGAGGGGGGCGAGCGGCAGGCAAAGCGCGGCCAATCGGGGGAGAGTTGTCACCGAAGACGTCCTTCTCTGGGGGCAGGATCCGGGTTCGTTCGATCGCGCGCGCGAGGCCGACGCGCCTGCGATGCCATGCTATAGCCCGAAAGTCGCTGGCATTTCCACCCCGCCTGCCCCATCTGCAAACCTATGCTGATTGCGATCATCGCCATATTCTGCGCCGGCGTCGGCAATTTCGCGATGCACCGCGCCTTCATGGAAAGCGACGATCCGCTGATCCAGCAGATGGTCAAACCGCTCGCGGACAAGGTCGGGCCGAACATCACCTATATCTTCGAATTCCTGCTGCTCGTCGGCGCGATGGCGATCGCGACGCGAAACTGGTTCACCGCGTTGATGCTCTATGGCCTCTACACCATCTTCAACGCGATGGCGTTCAGCTGGATCATGCAAAGACCACGGTGAGCCGTGAGGCAGGATTCGACCGATTGAAGACGTTGGCTTATATCACGAGCCATCCCACAACCAGACATCGGTGGATCAAGTGCAACGTTCTTCTGAAACTGGCCTACACTAGGGGATAAGAGCCGGATCACCACTTTTGGGTTTCGGCATGCTCACGACATATATCCGTCTGAAGCCAAGTGACTGATACGTTTTACGGGCAACCGACAGGCAGTCTTCTGAAACCGGATCGAAGCGGAAGACCATTAGGACATCTCTTGGCCCGGACCACTCCTTGGCAAGCCGCGGAACCATTTCGAGGTCTACCGCAGCCCCATTCCAATCGTAACCGCATCCCTCGTCGTTCTCTCCCACCGTCAAATATGGAATAACCGGGGGCTTCGGCGTGCACGCAGGAAGCGAAATCGATAGCAATACGGCCGTGGCGCTGATGCGAGCTATGGTCATCTAAGAGAACCGAAGCAGATCATAAAATATCGCAAATGCAAAAACGACCGATCTCATTGATGGTAGTCACATGAGCGGGCATTCTGCTTCCCACCCCAAAACGGGCAATGAGACCGCGGCCTTACGCCACCCCGTGATACCACCACACCCCGTCGCGATCCTCGCGCCTGACGCGCCCTTCGACCTCGAGCCGCTTCAGATGCGCAAGCGCCTCGCCGGTGGCAAGGCCCTGATTATGTTCGCCGATCGGGCGGTTGAAGAGCAAAGGAAAGCTGTCGACCGCGCGCAGCGGCGCCTTCGCCGCCGCCTCGGCCAGATTGTAGAGCCGCATGCGATGCTCGTCGCGCAGCGCCATCAGGCGGACGTGCAGCCCCTTGAACGGCTCGCCATGCGCGGGGCAGACGGTAACGTCGGCGGGCACGGTCGCGAGCAGCTTGTCGATCGACGCCAGCCATTCGCCCAAGGGGTCGGCGTCAGGCTCGGTAATGTTGACCGAGACGTTCGAGCTGATCCGCGGCAACACCTGGTCGCCCGACACGAGCACGCCCTCTTTCTCGTTGAGCAGGCACGCATGTTCGGGGCTGTGTCCCGACCCCACAACGACACGCCACTGGTGCGCGCCCATGTCGAGCCGGTCGCCGTCGGATATCCGCACATAGGAGCGCGGCAGGGTGAAGATCATGCGCTGGAACATGTTCCAGCCGCGCGATCGCTGCGTCTCGATCGCATCTTCGTCCCAGCCTGCGGCGCGCGATTGCGCCAGCACCTCGTCGGGGGCGGTTTCGGATGAATCGGCGACAATCGCGCGCGCAGTGAGCATCTCGCCGCGCGTCATCCACAGCTTCACGCCCTGCTTCTTCGCGATCCATCCGGCGAGGCCGATATGGTCGGGATGCAGATGCGTGCCGATGACGCGCGTGATCCGCGTGTCTTTCAGCGCGCCGGCATAGAGCGCCTTCCACGCGTCCGAACACATCGTCAGGCAGATGCCGGTGTCGACGACGGCGACTCCGTCCCCATCGTCGAGAAGCCAGCTGTTGATATGGCCGAGCGACCCCGGCATCGGAATGCGCGCCCAGCTGATGCCGTTCGCGATGCGGATCGTCTCGCCCACGCCGGGCGCAGCCTCGCCCCACGGATAGGTAAGGCCCGCATGGCTCGTCGCGGTAAAACTGTCGTCCTGGGTCAGCGAGGCATCCGGCGAGCCGCTGGCCGCCGGGATATTGTCCTCGTCCGCCCCCGCCACGCCTCAGGCTTCGCTATCGGCTTCGCTGGCTTCCTCGGCGGCGCGCGCCTCGTTCGCCGCCGTGCGTTCGGCGCGCAGTTCCTCGAGCAGCGCTTCGCGGTCGCCTTCGAAACGGCTGTCTTCGGGGGCCTTGATGCCGGCCTTCTTCGCCGCCTTGGCGACGAGCGCGTCGAGTTCGCGCTGCGAGCAGAGGCCGAGCGTCACCGGATCCTTGGGCACGATGTTCGCGCTGTTCCAGTGGCTGCGATCGCGGATCGCGCCGATCGTGTTGCGGGTGGTGCCGATCAGCTTGCCGATCGCGCCGTCCGAAACCTCGGGGTGGTTCTTCAGGATCCAGGCGATGCCGTCGGGCTTGTCCTGGCGCTTGCTGACCGGCGTGTAGCGCGGACCGCGGGTGCGGCGGATCGTGTCCTGCGCCTGCTTGCTCATCTTGAGCTTGTAATTCGGGTCCTTCTGACCCTTTTCAATCTCTTCCATCGACAGCTCGTGCGCACGGACGGGGTCGCGGCCAGTATATTTGGTCGCGGCGGTCTCGTCGGCGATCGCCTGGACCTCAAGGATATGGATGCCGCAATAGTCGGCGATCTGGATGAAGGTGAGGCCGGTATTGTCGACCAGCCAGGCGGCGGTCGCGTGCGGCATCAGCGGGGTGGCGTCGGGATTGGCCATGGCCGGGTTTCTCCAAGCGGAAATAATAAGGGCCGCCCCTCGCGGGGCGGCCGGACATTGAAGATCGCTGTAAACCCTGCCGCACGCAAGGGCAAGAGGCGGAATTTCAGGCGCTCATTGTCGCCGGCCCCGGCTCTATAACCGCGGCTACGGGCCGCACTGCCAAAGCCCGGCAATGACGCGCCGCGCGCCATCAGCTCGGTTGAGCGTCAGCGTCGCGGGGCGCGGCGGCGATTCGCCGCTGCCTTGCGCCGCCCCGGTCAAAGCAACGCGAAGCTGCAATCCCTCGGAGAAAAAATTCGTGCCGTCGGCCATCGCATCATAGCCGCCAGTCGCGGCGATCGATGCGATCGTATCGCCGAGCTTGACGACCCCTCGCGCCGGGTCTTGCGTCGCAACATTTCCCTTCGCGATCAGGATCGGCGGCGTCGCCGCATCGACGGCAAAACTGCACCCCAGTTCGCCCTTCAGACTGGCGCCTGACATATCCGCTTCGGTCAGCGTCGCCAGCTCGATCGGCGTCCCGTCGCCGCCCCGGGTCGGCTCGTCGGTCGGCTTGATTGCGGGGGGCGGGGCCTCGGCCGCCGCATCGCCGCTCGCGTCGGACGTCGTTGTCGTCGCATCATTGCCCGACGGCGATGAACAGGCGGCCAAGGCCAACGCAATGGCGGTGGCGGGCAAGACCAGCGCCCGCAGGGGTTTCGGCAAATTCATGGTCGGGAACATCCTTATTGTCAGATTGCTTAGCTAACCGCCGAAGCTATCGATCGTTCCCGGCTATCCCACGCTGAGCACGATCTTCCCGACATGTTCGCCCGCCTCCATCCGCGCATGCGCGGCGCTGGCCTCGGCAAGCGGGAAGGTCTCATCCATCGCCGGCTTCCATCCGCCTTCAGCAAGGCGCGGCCACAGCGTGCGGTGAATCTCGTCGGCGAGCAGCGCCTTGAAATCGGCGCTTCGCGCACGCAGCGTCGATCCGGTCAGGGTCAGGCGGCGACGCATGACATCCGCGATATCGAACGCCACCTTGGCGCCGCGCTGGAATGCGATGGTGACATGGCGCCCGTCCTCGGCAAGGCAGGCGAGGTTGCGGGGCAGATAATCGCCGCCGACCATGTCGAGCACGACATTGACGCCCTTGCCGCCGGTAAAGCCGTTCACCGCCTCGACATAATCCTCGGCCGAATAATCGACGGCAAGGTCGGCGCCGAGTGCGGTCGCCGCGGCGCATTTGTCGGCGCTGCCGCACGTCACGATGATCTTGATGTCGAATAGCTTGCAGAGGCCGATCGCAGTCGTCCCGATGCCGCTGGTGCCGCCGTGAACGAGCACGGTTTCGCCGTCGCGCACATAGCCGCGCTCGAACAGATTGTGCCAGACGGTGAAGACGGTCTCGGGCAGCGCCGCCGCCTCTTCCATCGAAAAGCCCCTCGGCACCGGCAGGCAGCTTCCGGCCGGCGCGGTGCAATATTCGGCATAGCCGCCGCCCGCGACGAGAGCGCACACCGCCTGCCCCAGCAGTTCACGATCACCGCCGGGACCGACCGCCACGACCATTCCCGCGATTTCGAGCCCCGGCAGGTCCGATGCGCCCGGCGGCGGCGGGTAAAATCCCATGCGCTGCAGCACGTCGGGACGGTTCACCCCCGCCGCGGCGACGCGGATCAACACTTCGCCCGTCGCTGGCTGCGGCACCGGCCGCGTCACCGGTTGCAATACTTCGGGTCCGCCCGGCGCACTGATGGCGATGGCGGTCATTTCTACTGGCACGCTGGTCACGCTGCTAAATCCCCCACTGGTCCCTTCATCCCCTACCCCCTGCCTCGCCTTATTGACAGTGCCGCGACACCGGTCAACAGTCGCGCGCCTTTACAGGAGGATGCGCCATGGATGATGACGACCTTCCGCGCCGCCGCGACGATGTTCTGACGGCGCTGATCAAGCAGCCGCTCGATCCCCTCTCGGTCGATGAGCTGAGCGAACGCATCGAAATCCTCGAAGCCGAGATCGAGCGCGTCAAGGCGCACCGCAGCGCCGCGACCAGCCACAAGGCGATTGCCGATGCGTTGTTCAAAAAGGGATAGCTAAGGCCTATTCCGCCTCGGTGCTCAGCCCCAGTTCGGGAATGCCGATCGATCGCCGCCCGCCGAAATCGGCACGCACGACGATGACGCCCTGCTTTTCCATATATTCGACCAGACGGCGGATGCGCCCCGGCGAACGGCTGCCATAGGCGCGGCCAAGGACGTCATCGTCGGGACAGGGTTCGCCGTCCATCGCGGCGCGCGCGATCTGCAGGAAGGGCGCGAACATATCGTGCGGCAATCGGTCGGCGACGGCGAGCACCTCGCGCCAGCGCGGCTCGGACGGATCGAATACCCCGCCCTTTGCCAGCGCGAAGCGGCGGCGGAAGGCGGCGAGGTCGAGCGGCACCTTCTTCAATTTCTGCATCCGGCAGCGCACCGAAAAATCCTGATAGAGATAGGCTTCGGGCTGGAAGGCGCTGTCGGGGTCGGACAGCATCTCTTCGAGCATCGCGATCACCACCGCGTCGCTGTGCCCCGCTTCTTCGGCCGCTTCGACGATGTCGAACACCGGCGGCGCGTCCAAATCTTCGTGGAGCCCCTCGACCGAGGCGATGCGTTCGAGCAATTCGCTCGCCGCGATGGGTTCGGGTTCGGGCGCAAAGACACGCGGCGCCACCGGCGCTTCCATCTCGGTGAACAGCATCGAGCGCATATCCTCGCCGCCGGCCGACGGCAGCGGCATCAGGCTGTGCGTCCCCATGCGGGTCGACGTCTGCGTTGCGCCGATCCGTACCGACAGCGGGCGGCGCGAGATCGCCGGACCGAGCCCGAGAAAATGCCCGCGCTCCAAATCGCGGATCGCCTCAGCCTGCCGCCGCTCCATGCCGAGCAGGTCGGCGGCGCGCGCCATGTCGATATCCAGGAATGTGCGCCCCATCAGGAAATTGCTCGCCTCGGCAGCGACGTTTTTCGCCAGCTTCGCCAGCCGCTGCGTCGCGATCGCCCCCGCCAGCCCGCGTTTACGCCCGCGGCACATCAGGTTCGTCATCGCGCCAAGGCTCGCGCGGCGGACGGTATCGGACACATCGCCCGCGACGCTCGGCGCGAACATCTGCGCCTCGTCGACCACCACCAGCGCCGGAAACCAATGCTCGCGCGGCGCATCGAACAGCGCGTTCAAAAACGCCGCGGCGCAGGTCATCTGCGCCTCGATATCGAGCGACTCCAGACTGAGTATGATCGACGCGCGATGCTCGCGAATGCGCGCACCCATCGCCGCGATCTCGCGCTCATTATAGTCGCCGCCGTTGATCACGACATGGCTGTACGCGTCGGCTAGAGTGACGAAATCACCCTCGGGATCGATCACGATCTGCTGCACCAGCGCGGCGCTTTCTTCGAGAATCCGGCGCAGCAGATGCGACTTGCCCGACCCCGAATTGCCCTGGACGAGCAGACGCGTCGCGAGCAGTTCCTGCACGTCGATGCGCACGCTCTGCCCCACGGCGTCGGTCCCGATGTCGATGCTGGTCTTCACGCTGGCCGCCCTATCGGGGCGCTTGGGCAAAGACAACCGGGCGGACCTTCGGATCGCCCGATTTTGCCGCGGACCTTGCCAAGCAGCGCGAACGGGCCAAAAGGGCGGCATGGATTTCGACGACCAGCTTCGCCGCTATTTCGGGACCGCCGACCTGTCGGCAGTCCACTCCGAGGCGCACGCCGCAGGCACCGAACGCATGCGCGTCGATTTCGGCCTGGAGACCAACCCCGGCCGCCGCTTCGCGCTGTGGGCGCTGATGTACATGCTCGGCGTCGCGCCCGACCTCGATGTCGCGTTCAAGGACGAGGGCGAGCGCAACACCGCGCGCGATTTCATGGATATGGTGGATCGGGCGGGTGAGGGCTGATCTGGAGTGTCGGCAAACGACCGGTTGCGGACGTAAAAATCCTCCCCGGTTGCGGGGAGGGGGACCAGCGAAGGTGGTGGAGGGGGCTGGCGGAGTAAGCCGAGGTTGCGGAAGGACGCCCCCCCTCCGTCAGCGCTGCGCGCTGCCACCTCCCCACAAGTGGGGAGGATCGGCCACGTCCGCTCACCACTCCGCAACCGACATCGGACCTGACCATGGAAAAAGGGCGCCCGGTTCCCCCGAACCGGACGCCCCCTTGGCATCGCTGACCTTGCGGATCAGGCGCTGTAGTACATGTCGAATTCGACCGGGCTCGGGGTCTGTTCGAAGCGATAGACTTCGTCCCACTTCAGCTCGACATAGGCTTCGATCTGGTCCTTGCTGAACACGTCGCCCTTCAGCAGGAAGTCGTGGTCGGCCATCAGGCTGTCGAGCGCTTCGCGCAAGCTGCCACACACGGTCGGGACTTCGCTCAGTTCCTCGGGCGGCAGATCATACAGATTCTTGTCCATCGGATCGCCCGGGTGGATCTTGTTCTGGATGCCGTCGAGGCCTGCCATCAGCAACGCCGAATAGCAGAGATAGGGGTTCGCCATCGCGTCGGGGAAGCGGAATTCGACGCGCTTCGACTTGGCGCCCGCACCATAAGGGATGCGGCACGAGGCCGAGCGGTTGCGGCTCGAATAAGCGAGCAGCACCGGCG
>CAYRQX010000030.1:0-38557 GCA_964426485.1 uncultured Sphingopyxis sp.
TCCTGGCAACCCCGGACTCTACTTATGAGTGGAGGAGAAAAGGGGAGCACGTCAACTCGCAGGCGAGAGACGACCGACCTCTCCATCGAAGCGGCACGGAGTTCATGGTCTTTCAGAAAGAAAGCGCATCAAACGCGCCTCTTTCAATGGAAATTGCATATTTGAAAATTCAAGCAGGCCGAATGATCATTCGCGCTTCATTGCTTGATAAAATGGCCCCGAACTACCGGATATCAAATCATCCGGGTGGGGCGGGCTACAGCGTTAGCAGTTTTTCCGTGCTACGGAGCCAAAGGGAACATATTTCAGTAGCCATGGATCCGAGATAGAGGCGCAAAATTATTAATCAAGCTGGGATCCGGAATAGTTCTCTGTTTACTATTATATTTGGGCCTGATCCGCAGCTTGCTTGCCAATATCATCGCCGGCAGCCGCAAATATCCACTGCAAGTCGCGCCGCTTGGTCAACAGATCCTCGAGGCAATATCCATCGAGCACCTTCATGAAGGCGGCGAGCGCCTCGTTCAGGGCACCGGTCAAACCGCAAGCGGGCGCAATGACGCAGCTGGCGCAATCGACGAGATTGAAACCGTCTTCGGTGTGACGGACGACTTCGCCAATATTGATGTCTCTCGGAAGACGCGCGAGCCGCACCCCACCATAGCGTCCGCGCACGCTCTCCAGATAGCCCGCGTTCACAAGATCATTGACTACCTTCATGAGGTGATTTTGCGAGATGCCATAGGCGCGCGCGATCTCGGCTATGGGTGACAGTTGCTCACCCGCTTTGCCCCCAAGGTAAAGCAGCACGCGCATCGCATAGTCTGTGTAGTGCGTCAGTCGCATCAACCTCTCCCGCCGGCTCGCGAGTTTAATATGCATTTTTGTTGCATGTTTCAATCCGCCGTCATACATGCGCGGAATATGCATGATTGGAGCGAGTCGTGATCGAGAGTGACGAAATCGACGAGGCGGGACTGGAGCGTCTGATTCCGCTTTTCTACGAGCGGGTCCGCGCCGATGCCGAGATTGGCCCGATCTTCAATGACGCGGTAGCTGACTGGCCGGGGCATCTCGACCGGCTCGTCGCCTTTTGGTCGTCCGTCATGCTCACGAGCGGGCGCTACAAGGGCAGCCCGATGGCGGCGCATCTCAAGCACCGAAGCCGGATCACACCGGCGATGTTCGATCGCTGGCTGACAATCTGGACGGCGACCACCGACGAACTGATGTCGGCGCGGGCCGCAGCCGCGCTCCAGAACAAGGCGGCGCGCATTGCCGAGAGCCTCGGCCTCGCCCTGTTTTTTCGCCTCGAAGATCCGGTTGCCGCGCGCGGCGGGATCAACTGATTTTTCCGAAGGAGCACCTGAGCATGACCGAAGCCACGTTTGCCCATCTCAATGTCCATCATCGCCCCCTGGATATCTCCGACCGCATCGCGCTGGGTTTCACCAAGATGCTACGCTTCTGCGCCGATACTTTCTTTGCCAAGCGCTATGGGCACCGGGCGATCGTACTCGAAACCGTTGCGGCGGTCCCCGGTATGGTCGGGGCGACGCTGACCCACCTCAAATGCCTGCGCCGGATGGAAGACGACAAGGGCTGGATCCGCACCCTGATGGAAGAGGCGGAGAATGAGCGGATGCATCTCATGACCTTCATAGAAGTCGCCAAACCCTCCGTGTTCGAACGCATGGTCATTCTTGGGGTCCAGTGGGTCTTCTACCTCGCCTTCTTCGCGCTTTACCTCGTCAGCTCCAAGACGGCGCACCGCGTTGTGGGTTATTTCGAGGAAGAAGCGGTGATCAGCTACACGCTCTACCTCGATGATATCGACAAGGGCCGCAGCGCTAACCTGCCCGCGCCTGCGATCGCCAAACATTATTGGAAGCTTGGCGACGACGCGACATTGCGCGATGTCGTTCTGGTCGTGCGTGCCGACGAAGCCCATCATCGTGACGTCAACCACGGCTTCGCGAACGAACTCGCCGGGATTGCCGTCGCCGCCAGCACCGCACCCTATCCGGAGCACGCCGATGACATCCGGATGGTCGCCTGAGATGGTAGCGCCGGCCCCATATCGTTCGACCGCGCTGTTCGATGAGGACACGCTGCCCAACGCGCTGCGCAATCGCCACAATACCAAGGCCGGGGTGTGGGGTCTGATCCGGGTGATCGAGGGCGAACTCAAGCTCACCTATGTCGACCCGTCATCCGAGGTCATGCTCGATCCTTCGCGCCCGGGCCTCATCCTGCCCGAACAAGTGCATTTCGTGACCCCCGTGGGTGCGATGAAGATGCGGGTCGATTTCTACGACCAGCCGCCTGGCGACTGACTTTCCATTCCATTCCTACGAAATTCCATTCATACGATATAAAGGAGATTAGCATGTCGCATAATCTGAGCGACCGAACGATCGCGCTCGTCAAGGCCACGGTTCCCGCTCTCGAGGCTAAGGGACTTGAGATCGTCCATGAAATGTATGCGCGCATGTTTCAAAATCCGGAAATCCGGGATTTGTTCAACCAGTCGCATCATGGCGATGCGGGCTCGCAGCCAAGAGCGCTGACCGGCGCGATCCTCGCCTATGCGAGCAATATCGACAATCTGGCCGCTCTGGCTCCTGCGGTCGAACGAATCACCCAGAAACATGTCGGCCTGCAAATTCACCCGGAACATTATCCGCATGTCGGCGAGGCGCTGCTCGGCGCGATCGCCGCGGTTCTGGGCGATGCGGCGACCGAGGAAATCCTCGGTGCCTGGGGTGAGGCCTATTGGTTTCTGGCGAATATATTGATCGCACGCGAGGAGCGGATTTACGGGATCCAGCGCGAGACCGTTGGTGGTTGGAATGGCTGGCGTGAATTTCGGGTCGATGCGGTGATCCGGGAAAGCAGCGTCATCAAATCTTTTGTTCTGCGCCCCGTCGATGGGGCGCCAGTCATGGCCTACAAGCCTGGGCAATATCTGACCTTCTGGTTCGAGGTGCCGGGACATCCGCCGGTCAAGCGCAACTATTCGATTTCGGCCGCCCCCAACGGAGCGACCTATCGCATCTCGGTGAAGCGCGAACCGCAGGGTCTCGCCTCGGGATGGCTTCATGACCAGGTCTTCGTCGGTAGTGTGCTCAAGGTCGCAGCGCCTGCCGGCGAATTCTATCTGGCTGACAATCCGGCGCGGCCGGTCGTGCTGTTGTCAGGAGGCGTCGGCCTGACGCCCATGGTTGCCATGCTCGAAGCCCTTGTCGAAACGCGCAGCGATGTTCCGGTGCATTATGTCCATGGCACGCACGATCGCGAGACGCACGCCATGCGCAATCAGGTTCGGGAGCTTGCTGCGCGCGGAGTCGCGGTTCGTGTCACCGAATTCCACCAGACCCCATTGGCGGACGAGGTCGCCGGCCAAGACTATGATTGCGCGGGCCTGATTACCGAGGAGTGGCTGATCGACAATACGCCTGTCGGCGAAGCGGATTTTTACATTTGCGGACCGCGGCCATTCCTGCGCGCCGCGGTATCCTCTTTATCGCTTGCCGGCGTGCCGTCTGACCATATCCACTACGAATTTTTCGGCCCCGCGGACGAATTGCTCGCGGCCTGAGTGGCCTTGATCGTCAGGCGCGCGTCGTTTCGTCTAGTTGGGCGGCGGCGGCGTGCATCTGATCGACGCGCGGACCTAACCGTCGGCACCGATGCGGATGCCGACGGTTGGTGGAAAGCCGCTACATCAAGCTACGTCAGCGAAGCGCAGCAGGTCGATCATCCTGAAGTCATCGCCCTGTTTCGACGCGTCGACCGTCGGCAGGAACGGCTGCCATTCGGGATCCTGCGACAGATAGCTGCCCTTGTCGCCCTGCAGCAGCCCCAGGAACACCTCGGTCACGATCCGCGCCCCGACCGGCCCCAGTCGCTCGCCATTTTGCGTCACCTGCGCCTCGCGCAAGATATAGAACCACAGCGGCGTCCGGTCGTCGAAGCCGTGCGGCTTGAGGTCCGCAAGGTCACCCTTCGACAATTCGGGCAGCTTCATCGCGCGAGCCACCCGCTGACCCGACGGCAGCGAGAAGGTCAGATGGCGCAGCAGATTGCGCTGCGCCAGCGACGCCGGGTTCGTCTTCGGATCGGGGTTCGGCACAACCGATCCCGGCAGACGGAACAGCGAGGTCGACAGCGGCGAGTCGATCTTTTTGTTCGGCTTCACATTGCCGTCGCTGAAATCGAAAAAGGTCGGCCAGTCGATGAAGCGCCGCGGCGCACGGCAGCCGCCCGACAGATCGTCGGGATCGTTGGGATCGGACGGGGTCGGGGTAAAGATCATCGCAAAGAACGGGTTGCCGCCGTTGCCGGTGAAGTTCGCGCGGTATGACGGCCGCACCTGGCTGTGTCCGAACCGATAGGCAGCGACCGAAAATTCGACCGGGATAAACGGCTCGTTGCGCCAGTTGTAATATTTGCGCCCGTTGGTCAGCACATCGTCGACCACCGCGCTGCCGCATGTCTTGCGCAGGAATTCGTGGACAATGATCCACTGGTAATGCCAGCGCACGATCCGCTGCGCTTCGGCGAAAATCTCGTCCGATCCGGTCAGCTTGATCTTGGTTTTCACATGCTCGACGACCTGGTTGTGGAATTTCAGGAAGGCGACCTGAAGCTGGCTGATGATCAGGTTTTCATCGTCGCGCGGATCGCCGATCAGGGCGACCTTCTGACTGTTGCGCGGCACATCGAATTTGTTCGCGGTGCCCGTCGGCTCGAGCAGGAACTTGCCGCCCTTGCCGCCCGCTACATCGTAAAGATGCGGGCTTCCTCCCGGCCCGGCGCCATAAACATTGTCGAGGCCGAGGCTCGGCGTGCGGAAATTGGCGATCTGTTCGGGATCGGCCTGCCGCTCGAGGCTGGACGTCGGGTCAAAGGTCATGTCGTGATCGAGGAACTGGCCCAGAAAGGTGAAGCCCGCGGTCAGGGTCGGATTGTCGCTGTTCTTCGCCGACAGCGCCGGGTTGGTGATCAGCTCGGCGGGGGTCTTGGTCAGATTGTCCTTGGCATCCATGATGCCCCCCACCTTGCCGATCTCGATCAGCGCGGCGCGGACATCGGGGGTGTCTGCGGCGAAGGGCGGCAATTCGCCGAACATGCGGCCAAAGCGGCCGGCGTCCGAATATTTCGAGCGCGGCGGAACAATGTCGCGCGGATATACGCCGTGGCGAGGCATAGTGTCTCTCCTCTCAGTGTGAATATGTTCTGGTTTTTCGGGATGATCTGCCCAGGCACGGGCCGGCATCCGCTTTTATGAGACGACACCTGGCGCAACGCTGGGCCTCGTTTCTCTGAGAGGAAAGTTCTTAAACTGGTTAGCGGAAAGTTCACTTGCCGGACCGGTCTGTCGCCAAGCCAGTTGGAAGATCGATCGGCTTTTGGCGACGACAGACTGGCAAATGGCACCTGCCTGGAGCAGACCGGTTCCGCTCATGCCAAGTGAGGGACATCGGCGATATGATGTTGGCGGGCTGCCGGCGAGCGAATGCTGTCCTCAACTCTCCAGTAGGGGCCAGACTTCGACGACGCCGTGGGCCACCGCACAAGGTGTGCGGGCGACGATGTCCACGGCCGCCGCGATGTCCTCGGCTTCGATGAGGGAGAAGCCCGCGATCGGTAGCGGCGAGAACATGAAGGCCGACATTTTCGTTTGGACACCCTTGGCATCGGGGTTGCGGAGCTGAACAGGCATTCCGGCGACGCCGACAATGGCACCGTTCTACTTTAGATTCTCGTCCGCGGCATGGACTGCATCGCGGATATCAGGCGCAATGCGATCATATCCCGTGTCAAACGGCGTTCAAACGGGACCCCCGATCGGCGTCGAAGAAGGACCCCCTTGCGGATATGATAGGGGTTTGTCGAGGTGAGCCTTGCGCTGCGTGCGGCGGAGGGCGGGCGTAGCTCGCCCGGAGGCGCACGCAGCGCAAGATAGATTTTTGAAGGCGGCGAAGGTGGCGGTCAGCTGCGGTTTTTGAAGCGCCAGCTATCGTTGCCCGTCTCGACGATATCGCAGTGGTGGGTGACGCGGTCGAGCAGCGCCGTGGTCATCTTGGGATCGCCGAACACGGTCGGCCATTCGCCGAAGGCGAGGTTCGTGGTGATGATGACGCTGGTGCGCTCATAAAGCTTGCTGATGAGGTGGAACAGCAACTGCCCTCCCGAGCGTGCGAACGGCAGATATCCAAGCCCGTCGAGCACGATCAGGTCGAGCCGCGACAGCTGCGCCGCCAGGGTCCCGCCCTTACCGATCCGGGTCTCCTCTTCGAGGCGTGTCACCACGGCGGAGCAAAGGGCGGCATCACCGTCGCCCCTCAATTGCTCTCCTATGCCGAACTGGAGGCGCTCTCGCGGCGCTATATGCAGGAAATGATCCCCTTCGTGGGCCCTAACATTGATGTAATGGCACCGGATATGGGGACCAGTGAACAAGTCATGGCTTGGTTCATGGATACATACTCCATGCATCATGGGAGCACGGTCACTGAGATCGTTACCGGAAAGCCCTTGGAATCCGGCGGCACTGCGGGCCGTAGAGAGGCGACGGGACGTGGCGTTGCATTCCTGGTGGACAAAGCAATGGATCGGATCGGCTTGGCGCCAAGCGGCGCTACCGCAATCATCCAAGGCTTCGGAAACGTCGGAACAATTTCCGCACTGGAGTTACGAGATCGCGGGATTAAAATCGTTGGAGTAAGCGATCATGGCGGCGCCATTTATGATCGCCGTGGTTTCGATGTCGATGCGCTAATGCGCCATGTAGATTTAAATGGAAGCTTGATGGGTTTCGCTTTCGAAGCAGCAATCGATCCCCAATCGCTTCTATTGATGCCATGCGACATTCTTGTTCCCGCAGCGATCGAACAAGTCATAAATGGCGAAAACGCGGGCAAACTCCGCTGCCGGATCTTGGCCGAAGGAGCCAATGGTCCGACCACCCCGGAAGCCGATCAAATCCTGACCGATCGGGGCGACATTTTTGTGCTTCCGGACATTTTGTGTAACTCTGGTGGCGTGATTGTCAGCTATTTCGAATGGGTGCAGGATATTCAGCGGTTTTTTTGGGACGAAGTAGAAATTCGCAATCGCCTCAACCAGATTTTGGAAAGGAGCTTCGAAAAAATGATGGCGCGTGCGGCTGTCGCTGGAATTTCGAATCGAATGGCGGCGCTAGCGATCGGAATCGAAACCGTGTCGCATGCCAAGCAGCGCCGCGGCCTATTTCCTTAGTTCTTCAGGGCACGAAGCTCATCACGTGCCGACAAGATCAAGAGCAAGCAGTGCCGTCACGAACAGGCTGGTGACGTGATGGGGTGGACGGCCCCTGCACCGAGGTAAGTATGCGGTGATGCGGCTGTCGGCAGCCAGGTCTGGGCGAAGCATAGCACTGATCGCCAATATGATAGCGCGCAGCAGCCCGGCCACCTGCAGTAAATGATTTGGAGTCCGCTACGGCTCGCACCTGCGGCAGAGGCAAGCGCGATGCCGACTGAAGCATTAATAGGGGCATTGGGCCGGTTACCAGTCCCCCTTTTTGGACGACGATCTTCTGCAATTGGTCCCTAGCTGTGTCGGCGGCCGGACGGGCCAGAAATGTCTCCATTTAACGCTTCCCCGCTACAAGCGGACTGACCGCCGTCGGCCAATTGCAGTCCTGCTAAGCATGTGCAGTCCTGATCGCGCAGCTTGAAAAAAGGACGGTGCGAGAGGGACCAGTCTGCTCGCGCCGTCCTCGTGGCACCGCGCGCAATTGTGGGGTACGCGCGGCACCTTCGGTAAATCCTATCGATTCCGATATCGCCGCATCTTCGTGACACGGAGTCCCGGAATGCCGGCGCGCTCTAGCGTGCGCCGCCAGCCATCAAGTTCTTCCTCGCTGAGCCGGTATCTCTGGCAGGCGTCCTCAATGCCGAGAAGCCCGCCGTCAATCGCCGCTAGAACCTCGGCCTTGCGCCGGGCGACCCAATAGGTCGTCGAGGACGAAGGGAGGTCGGCCATCGTGATCGGCCCGAGTGGGCCAGCGACCGATTTTGGCCTCGTTCTCAATTCGAGCACTGCGAACGCTCCATTCGCGCGGCTAACGCCGCTAGATGTGCCCCCCGCGCAAAACATGCGCTCACGAGGTTAATGAAATCTTGCCAAATGCCGCTGGATGCGGCCAACGGTTGGTCGCAGGCGGGTCAGCGGCCGACATCTCCGATCAACGAAAAGGGCGCCCAGGCGCTCGGGTGCGACCAGCTTTTGAGATAAGGATCGTCGCGCGCGTCGTTGCGGATTTCTCGCTCGACGCGCTGCAGCGCTTCGGCGCGCGACAGTTTTGGATCGGCGCGCAGGATCTCGAACAGGCGGACGGTAAGCACCGCCGCAACATCGTCACGGACCGGCCAGTGCGAGGCGAGAAGGCTCTCCGATCCTGCAAAGAAGAAAGCGCGTGCGAGGCCGGACAGGCCGGGCGCGCCGGCGCGCCCGTCGCCAGCTGCCGTGTTGCAGGCCGACAGGATGACCCACCCCGCACCGATGCGGAGCGACGCGACTTCGCTCGCGGTGAGCAAACCATCGTCGGCTGGGCTGGCGGCCGTGGGCGGAGTGAAGACGAGCCCTGGTTCGCCAATATCGCCGAGCTCGCCTGCGACGAGACCATGGGTTGCCAGAAACAGGACCGAGGTGGACGCGAGGTCGGCGGCCTTCAAGTTGGACTCGGTTGCCGCGCCAGCCAGAAATAGCCTTGTCTTGCCGGGTCCGACAAGCGCCTCCATCGCCTTCAGCTCCTTCGCGGTCCCGGGAAGCCGTGCCAGCCGTCGCAGCGCCGCGGGATCGGCAAGTTGGGTCTCGCCGCTCGACGCACGCCACATGCTGCTGGCGAGCGGCGTGCCGCCACCGCGTGCCGCGCGGAGCCGTCCTTCGACGCCGCGTGTCGCGGCGTTGCCTTCGAGCAAGGGATCGCCGAAGCCGATCATGCCATCCCCGGTACCGGGACCATCGCGGCTCGCCACCGCCCGCAGAAGCTGAAGCGACTGGAGCGAAGGAAGCTGGACGATCGCCGCCTTGTCCGCGAACCAGCGTGTTGCGCGCAATGCGGCAGGGTCACCGTCAACGCCCAAGGGCTTTTCGGTAACAAGAATGTCCAAAGGCAGCGAGGAGATCGAGCCCGTCGCGGACGTGAACAGATGCCGCTTACCGGCAAGCGCCTTGCTCAGGGGAGCTATCAGCTCCTCATAGAGGCGGAAGGCCGTCCCGCGATCAAACGGGAAGTCGCCTTCGCCCTCAGCAGACCATCGCTCATCTTCTTCAGGCGTAACGTCGATATTCGCGCCGACGTCCCAGAGCAGGCGGCGGACATGACCTGCCAGTTCCGCTTCGGTCATGGTGGAGCGGTGCCAGTCGATGCGTTCGCGCGTCACGACCAGACTATGCGTGCCGCGCGGCGTGGGCACGATCATCAAAAAGGCCTCGTCGGCAGCGAGCATGGCCGTGGCGGAAGCCTCGTCAACAAGGGCGGGCTTCACCAGCTCGAAATAGCCCGGCGTCGCAGCGGTCAGCCGGGCGTCGATCGCCTCGAGCGCGGCATCGGCCGTGCCGATATCTCGCCAGAGCGCACGATCTGCATCGCTGCCGGTTTTCATACCCTCGCTCCTCGCGAAGAGCGCGCCGAGTTCGGCAGCCTTGGCGTCGCGTTCTGCGGCAAGTCCGGCAGCGCCCGACGCGGCAGCCGCGCGCGTCGCTGCCGATCGCGCCAGGGCCCGCGAAGTTCGGCCCGCCATAATGTCTTGCAAGACAAGGAGCGCATCACCTTTGGTCAATGGACTCGCCTGATCAGCTTCCCAAAGCACGTCGGCGTAGAGACGTGACCATTCGGCGAACGTCTCTTCGCCGGTGTGAAAGGAGGGATCCCGCTCGGCGAGTTCGACCATCTGCTCGTCGAGCACACCAACCCCGAAGCCGCGCCGATAGGCAAGGGAAGAGGCGGCAGCGATACGCGCCGACGCCAGCGCCGCGGCCGCATCGCCGCCTTCGAGCGTGAGCTTCGCATGCGCGGCAGCGGCCATGCCGAGCGCCTTGCCCTCGACGGTGCGCCCGCGCGGCACCGTGCGTTCGGCCGCGTCGCGCAGGTCGGCGCCGCCTTGCCAGGCTCCTAGAACGTCGGCCAATATTTTGGTGGCTTCAGGTCTTCGGCCGTTTTCCGCTAGCGAGTGGGCGAGAGCACGCACGGCATAAAGTGTGTCGCTCGCTCGATCGCCCTGGAGCTTGCGACGAATATCGAGAGCCCGCGTGCGAAGTGCTGCATCCTCGGCCCAACGCTTCTCCGAATAATATTCGAAAGCGAGCAGCTGGAGGGCATCGGCATGGGCAACGCTGTCTTCGCCATGATATTCGGCAATCAGCGTGGCGCGCTCGGTGAGCAGGGCGATGCGCGCGGCTTGGTCGCTATACGGAAGCGCACTCTGCCGCCTCCTGATGTCCGCCATGCGGTTGTCGAAATCGGCTTTACGCGCTTCATCCTGAACTTGGGCCGATTGCGCTTCGGCAGGCGCTGCATGGGCCACGCCGATCACGCAGGCAATTGCCGCAATCTGTCCGAAAAATCTGCGCATCACCATCCGCCCCCGCTGGTCTGCATAGAGCTAGCTGCTGATCGCCCGGGCGGCAATGCGCCGGCCGCCGATTTGGCGTCTCCATCCAATCGCAACCTGGATCCGGGCCCTACCAGCGCCGCGCGACCGAAGGAGAGCTCGACCTCGCAAGAGGGCGAATTCTCCACCTCACGCCCGCTCGGACCAACCCGAGCGGGCGCTTTTTTTTGGCCCCGCTGCAGAGAACGAACGTCCGCTCCTTTATATTTGCCTGACTGCCGACGGGCAGGTCGCGCCCAGCCACTGACGCTGTAGCGGCAGCCGGCGCTGCGATGCATCGCGTTCTTTTTGCGTTTCTGCCTGACCGGGGCAATGGGGTCACCTTACGTACCCCTTGCCACCCAGCAGAGCTCTTCCTCTTTCAAGCCCACTCATAAACGCGGCAAATCAACTGCTCGACCTCCCGTGGAAAGTCGATGTCACCTTCGCTCGCTTGAAAACTCTGTTTCAATACTGCGATGCGGAGGAGCGAGGCAGAGTTTGCCGTCCCGTTCTGAACGTTGAGGTCCGCGCGGTACGCGAGTTCGAGCACGAACAGCCTGACCAACTCGGCCAGCGCGGGGAAGCCCATTTCGTTGAATCCGGCCCGGGCTGCGCCCCAACTTAGAACCCTTGCATCGGACGGCACAGCAATCCTGCAATCTCCGGTCATGAAGGAGATCACGACGGCGGTGTTCCAGATGAGCTTTTCAGAATGCGTCAGCGCTTCCGGGCCATGCTTCGCGATTGTCTCTGTGATGGCACGCAGGACCGCATTCGGTGCCTCAGGATGCGTTCGTGCAACAGGGATACGCGGCCCGGCGTCGCGCGCCGAAGGTTTTGCGAGCTGTCGGACCAAGAGACCTAGCAGCATAGCGGCAGCGTCGGCACGGGCATGCCGGGAAGGACCGGCGGCGCGTTGGCCGGTCGCCGCACCAGCGCATTGGTCTCAGCAAGCCGCGCTTGGCCCGATGCTTCCTGTCGATCGCTGACTTCGACCCCTCTGAAGGATGTCGCCGCACACAGGAAAGCCTCGCGCGGCCCATTGGCTTCGATGTGCCCGAGGGCCGGGAGCAGCTGCCAAGGCAAGGCGTCTGCAACATCCCCGCCCAGAAGACAGGTGATGAGAGGTGAAAGGAAAAGGCGGGCCGTCGTCAGCGCCGCAGTGGGATTTCCCGGGAGCCCGAGAATATGCCGCGCTCCGGCTTTTCCGTACCAGACCGGCTTGCCGGGTTTCATGGCGACGTCGGCGAAAGCGATTTCCAGGCCGAGCGGAGCGAATGCGGCGCGGCCATGGTCCCGATCGCCGCGCGATGCGCCGCCGAGGACGACGATGATGTCGGCCGATGCCGATTCCATTGCGCGCGCGATCATGTCCGGGTCGTCGGGGAGCCTGACCCTCGACACCACCGTCGCTCCTGCGGAATGACAGAGCAGCTCAATCGCTGCGCTCAGGCTGTCCGGAATAACGGATGCGCCGCCCGCTGCGGAGCCCGGCGCGACGATCTCGTCGCCCGTCGCGAGGAGCTGAATGCGCGGGCGCGGCGATACGAGCAGTTCGTGATGGTCGGCGGCCGCCGCTGATATAGCCACCGCCGGCGTAACTTTCGTGCCCTCGGGAATCAGAAGCTGACCCAACGCAAAATCCGACCCCCGCCGCCGAATGTGCGGTTTCCCGAACGGCGGATTATCGATCCTGACGTCGCCTTCGCTTTGGCGGCAATATTCGATCATGACGACGCGATCGGCGGCGCGGGGCACAGGAGCGCCCGTCATCACGCGCATCGTCTCGCCCGGTCCGATTTCCCCTGCGTCGTGGCTGCCAGCATATCTGATGCCGATCGAACGGAACGTCGCGGCGCCTCTGGAAAGGTCACAATCGCGCACGGCATAGCCGTCCATCGCGGCGCAGGCGTGCCGCGGAGAGTCGAGGAGGGCGTGAATTGGCGCCGCCAGATGGCGACCGCCCGCGTCAGAGAGCGGCACGGCTACCGGGTCAAGCGGCCTTGCACCGGAAGCAAGTACGGCTAGTGCTGAATCGAAATCGATCGAGGCTGCGCACGCTGCGGTGATTTCACTCAGCTTACCCATGGGTCGACCGCGCGACATTCGTCAATCCGGCACGTGCGACATCAGCTTGAGTCACCGCCGCCCCGACGACGATCAGAGTGGGTGCGTCAGCGGCGAATGATCGGGTCGCCAGTTCGAGCAGGTCGAGGCGTGTTGTGAGGCGCTGTTCGCCGGGACCGCTGACATGACATGCAATCATCACGGACGTGTCGCCGACCATCCCTGCACGCATGAGGCCCCGCATGATATCTCCGGCGGCCTCGCGTCCCATGTAAAACGCCAAGGTCGATCCACCGCCTGCAAGGGAATTCCAATCGACATCGAGCGCTGCACCGCGCTTGCTGTGCGCGGTGACGAAGCGGACATCGCGGGCGACGCCGCGAAGCGTGAGCGATATTCCAGCCGAGGCGGCGGCGGCGCATGCGGTCGTGATGCCCGGGCAGATGGAGACCGGATAGCCAGCTTTGCGCAGCGCACCAAGCTCTTCCGCCGAACGGCCGAAGATGGAAGGGTCGCCTCCCTTGAGACGAACGACCCTTTTTCCGGCCGTCGCCGCCTCGACGAGCATCGCATCGATCGTCCGCTGGTCTTTGGAATGCCGCCCCGATCTTTTGCCGACGCTCACCGTCTCGGTCTTGGAAGGGATAAGGCTCAGGATGCCGGCTCCGACAAGCGCGTCGTGAAAGACGATGTCGGCGCACTCGATCAGCTTCACTGCTTTCATGGTCAGAAGGTCCGGATCACCGGGGCCAGCGCCGACCAGCCACACAGTCCCCGGGGCGAAATCGTCACGCTGCATCGCTTGTCTCCTCGGCCAATATCCTTGCAAGTGCCGGACGGCACGACCCGCAATTGGTGCCCGCCCCGATTGCCGCGCCGATTGCGGTGACGTCGGCGAGTGCCTGCTCGCGGATTGCGGCGGCGATCGTCTTCAGCCCGATGTCGAAACAGACGCAGATGACGGGTCCGCGGTCGGCTTGGACCCCCGGCGCACGACCCGCGAGCAGGGTTGGCGCGACCTGCGGGGCGGAAAGCTGCGCGATCAGCCAGTCGCGCGGCGGCAACTCGCCGCTTTCGGTGACGAACAGCGCGGCGGCGAGGCGCCCGTCTGCGACCACAGCGATCCGGCGGGTGCCGCGCGCGGCGTCCTGCGCTTCGATGCGCTCGCCCTTGGGCAGCAGCGCCTCGATAGCGCGCAGGTCGCCGTTACCGGCAAGCTCCCACAGCACGCCCGACGGCACCGCGACGCGCGTCGCCCACAGGCAGCGGGGCGTGTCGGCGAGCTCTCCGGCAAGGAGCAGGAAGCCGCGCCATTTCGGCGTAATCGCCGCGATCGCCGCGGGGGTGCGTTTGAATCCCGGCTGCCCCGACACGGGATCGACGAGCGGTCGCGAGAGCAGGCCGGTGCGCCCCCCGCTGCTCGTCCGGTCGGTCCAGTGGATAGGCACGAAAGCTTCGCCCCGCCGCTGGCCCGCGTGGAACGCAACGCGGAAGATGCTGTCGCCCTGCGGCGTATCAACGCGCGCGAGGCCTCCGTCACTGAGGCCAAGCCGTGCACCATCGTCGGGGTGTACCTCGACCAGCGGTTCTTCGCGGTGGCGCGCGAGCTTGGGGGCGAGCCCAGTGCGAGTCATACTATGCCACTGGTCGCGGTAGCGTCCGGTGTTGAGCGTTAGCGGCCATTTGGCGAGCGGTTCGGGTAGGTCTTTCTGGACAACCGCGACCAGCCGCGCTCGGCCGTCTTCGGTCGAAAAGCGGCCGTCGGCAAAGGGGTGAGCGCCGCCCCAACGGAACGGCGCCATATCGTCATAAGCCGTGTTGCCGCCCTGCGCCGCGCCGGACAGCGCGAACAGCCGATCGCCTTCATTCTCATAGGTCGACAGGCGGCAATGCTCGCGCCAGATGTCGGCGGGGCGATCATAGCTGAAGGCGGTTTTCCATCCCATGCGCCGCGCGACTTCCTTGATGATCCACCAGTCGGGCATCGCCTCGCCGGGCAGCGGAAACAGCGCGCGCTGGCGGCTGACCATCCGGTCGCTGTTTGTGACGGTGCCGTCCTTTTCGCCCCAGGCGGCGGCGGGCAGACGGACATGCGCAAAGGCGCCGGTGTCGGTATGTTCGATCACGTCGCTGACGACGACGAACGGGCAGTCGGCGAGCGCCGCGCGCACCCGGCCCGCGTCGGGCATCGAGACGGCGGGGTTGGTCGCCATCACCCATACGGCCTTGATGCGGCCTTCGCCGATCGCGCGGAACATATCGACCGCCTTGAGTCCCGGTTTTTCGGCGATTGTCGGCGCGGCCCAGAAACGCTGGACGCGGGCGCGGTTTTCGGGAGCGAAATCCATATGCGCGGCGAGCGTGGTCGCGAGCCCGCCGACTTCGCGCCCGCCCATCGCATTGGGCTGGCCAGTGATCGAGAAGGGCGCTGCGCCGGGTTTGCCGATTCTCCCCGTGGCGAGATGGAGATTGAGGATCGCATTGACCTGGTCGGTCCCGGCGGTCGCCTGATTGATCCCCTGGCTGAACATCGTGACGGTGCGCGGGTGCGCGGCGAACAGGTCAAAGAAACGCCTGAGGTCGGTAGCACTGACGTCGCACGTCCGCGCCACCGACCACAGGTCGTTCCCCCCTCCAAGCTCGTTCCAGAAATCGTCGGGCACCGCGACGTGCGCAGCGAGATACGCCTCATCGACGATGCCGGCTTCGCGGCAATGCTGCAGCAGTCCGTTCATCAGCGCGACGTCGCTGCCGGGGCGGATTGCGAGATGCAGGTCGGCCTCTTCGGCGGTCTCGGTGCGGCGCGGATCGATGACGACCAGCTTGGCGCCTGCCTCGCAGCGCGCGCGGATACGCTGATGGACGATCGGGTGACACCAGGCGGTATTGCTGCCGACAAGGACGATCAGATCAGCGGCCTCGAGATCGTCGTAGGTGGCGGGAACAATGTCCTCGCCGAACGCGCGCATATGGCCCGCGACAGCGCTCGACATGCAGAGGCGCGAGTTGGTGTCGATGTTGGCGGTGCCGATGAAGCCCTTCATCAGCTTGTTCGCGACATAATAATCTTCGGTCAGCAATTGGCCCGAGACGTAAAAAGCGACGCTGCCTGGACCGTGACGCGCGATCGTTTCCTTGAAGCGCTTTGCGACGAGGTCGAGCGCCTTGTCCCAGCTTGCGCGTTTCTTGCCGATCATGGGGTGGAGGAGACGCCCCTCAAGTCCCACAGTTTCGCCGAGATGCGTGCCCTTTGAGCATAGCTTGCCGCGGTTGGCGGGATGGTCGGGGTTGCCTTCAATCCGAACCTCGCGCTCGGCGGTTACCGTCGCGCTTATGCCGCAGCCGACGCCGCAATAGGCGCAGGTGGTGCGGACCGCCTCGGCCATCAGGCCGCGGCCTTAAGCGTGCTCGCGCGGCAGATGAGGACACGGCCGGCGTCGATCTTGACCGGCACCGTCGGAGTGCAGCCCTTGTCGTCGCCCAGCGCCTCGCCGGTCGACAGGCTGATCCGCCAATTGTGCAGCGGGCAGGCGACCGCCCCGCCATGGACAATCCCCTGGCTCAGCCGCCCATGCTTGTGCGGGCAGCGGTCGAGGAGGGCGAACACTTTGCCCTCGGCGGTGCGGAAGACGGCGATGTCGTCGCCGCCCGCCACTTGCACGGTGCGGCTCCCGCGAACGGGGATTTCATCGACCCAGCCAATGTCGAGCCAGTCGCCGGTCATGCCATTTCCTCCTGCGGGGTGAAGCGCGCCATTGGCGCATGATGCTCCCGCTCGGCGCCCTCGGCGCGCTGCGCCCAGGGATCGTCCTGCGAGAAGCTTTGCGCGTAGAGGAAGCGCGCGCGCAGCGCCTCGCGGCCCGCTGCGTCGTCGACAATCCGCGCCTTGATCTGCTCGACCCCGACGCGCTCGATCCACGGCGCGGTACGCTCAAGATAGCGGGCCTCCTCGCGGTAAAGCTGGATGAAGGCAGCGCAATAATCCATCGCCTCCTGCTCGGTCGCGACCTTGCAGAGCAGGTCGGTGACGCGGACGTGAATGCCCCCATTGCCGCCGACATGCAGCTCGTATCCGCTGTCGACGCAGACGATGCCGAAGTCCTTGATCGTCGCCTCGGCGCAGTTGCGCGGACAGCCTGACACGGCGATCTTGAACTTGTGCGGCATCCAGCTGCCCCAGCTCATCCGCTCGATCTTGACCCCGAGCCCGGTCGAATCCTGCGTGCCGAAGCGGCACCATTCGGACCCGACGCACGTCTTTACGGTGCGCAGCGCCTTGCCATAGGCGTGGCCCGAAACCATCCCCGCGGCGTTGAGGTCGGCCCACACCGCGGGCAGATCCTCTTTCTTGATCCCGAAGATGTCGAGCCGCTGGCCGCCGGTCACCTTGACCATCGGCGCTTCATATTTCTCGACCACGTCGGCGATCGCGCGGAGCTCGGTCGGGTTGGTCAGCCCGCCCCACATGCGCGGGACGACCGAATAGGTGCCGTCCTTCTGGATATTCGCATGCAGCCGTTCGTTGACGAAACGGCTCTGCTGGTCGTCGACATAGTCGCCGGGGAGCGCACAGAGGAGGTAATAGTTAAGGGCAGGGCGGCACGAGGAACAGCCGTCGGGGGTGGTCCAGTGCAGTTTCTGCATCACCTCGGGGATCGAGCGCATGTCCTGCGCGACGACTTCGCGGCGGACGTCGTCGTGGCTGAAGCTGGTGCATTTGCACATCGTCTTGGGTCCGGCCTGCACCTCGTCGCCCAAGGCGAGCGCGAGCAGATTTTCGACGAGGCCGGTGCAGCTGCCGCAGCTCGCCGACGCCTTGCAGGTGCCGCGCACCGCGTCGAGGCTGTGCGCCCCCTTGGCGATGCACGCGACGACCTGGCCCTTGGTAACGCCGTTGCAGCCGCAAATCTCGGCATCGTCCGAGAGCGCCGCAACGGCCGCCTTAGGGTCCGCGGCGCCTCCTCCCGAGGCGAAGGACTGGCCGAAGATCAGGAGGTCGCGGAGATCGGAGACATCCTCCTGCTTCTTGAGGAGGTCGAAATACCAGCTGCCGTCGGCGGTATCGCCATAGAGCACGGCGCCGACGATGCGGTCGTCCTTGACGATCACCCGCTTGTAGACGCCGCGGCTGGCGTCGCGGAGCACGATGTCTTCGCACCCATCGCCACCCGAAAAGTCGCCCGCCGAAAACACGTCGATCCCCGACACCTTGAGCTTGGTCGAGGTCACCGAGCCGCGATAGCCGCTGGGCTTCTCGACCAGCCCGTCGGCGAGGCTGCGGCACATGTCCCACAAGGGCGCGACAAGGCCGTAAACCTGCCCATCATGCTCGACGCATTCGCCGACCGCGAGCACGGCGGGATCGCTCGTGACCATATGGTCGTCGACCTGAATGCCGCGCCCGACCGCAAGGCCCGCGTCGCGGGCGAGCGCCACCGAGGGGCGGATGCCGACCGCCATGACGACCAGACTGGCGGGGATCAGCGTTCCGTCTTTCAGCTTCACCCCTTCGACCTTGCCGTCGCCGACGATCTCAGCGGTGTCGGCGCCGGTCAGAATGGTCTGACCGCGCGCTTCGAGCGCGTTTTTCAGGAGCCAGCCCGCAGCTTCGTCGAGCTGGCGTTCCATCAGCGTCGGCATCAGGTGGATGACGGTGACCTTCATGCCGCGCAGCGAAAGCCCGTGCGCGGCCTCGAGCCCGAGCAGGCCGCCGCC
Organism: uncultured Sphingopyxis sp.; assembly: GCA_964426485.1. Taxonomy (GTDB): domain Bacteria; phylum Pseudomonadota; class Alphaproteobacteria; order Sphingomonadales; family Sphingomonadaceae; genus Sphingopyxis. The sequence continues at coordinate 18,432 of CAYRQX010000030.1, forward strand.
GATGACCACTGCGTCGCCGCCAGCATCGGCCGCCGCGAGCATCGTGTCGACATCGTCCATGTCGCGGAACGCGATCACCCCGGGCAAATCCTTGCCCGGCACCGGGATGATGAAGGGGTCGGAGCCGGTCGCGATCAGCAGGCGGTCATAGCATTCGGTGGTGCCGCCGCGCGTCGTTACCGTTTTCGCCGCCCGGTCGATCGCGGCGACCGGATCGCCCGCGACCAGTGCGATGCCGTTCGCCGCATACCAGCCGGCATCGTTGATCACGATGTCGTCGAAGCTTTTTTCGCCCGCCAGCACGGGCGAGAGCATGATGCGGTTGTAATTGACCCGCGGTTCGGCGCCGAAAATTGTCACGCGATACCGGTCGGCGTCGCGCGCGAGCAGTTCCTCGACCGCGCGGCAGCCGGCCATGCCGTTGCCGATCACGACCAGATGCTCGCGCGTGTCGGCCTTGGGCTTGAGGGGTGTGTGTTCCATCAGAGCATCCAGTCCAGTTGAAGCCAAAATTTGTCGGTGTCGGTGGCGAAGCCGTCGGCGTTGTAGTGGGCGTAGCGCACGGAACCGGTCACCTTGCCGAGCTTGGCGCTGGCGAGGAGGTCGATTTCGTCGCCATATGATCTCACGGCGCGGTCGCTGCGATAGTCGTGATACACCGCCTGGAGGGTGACGGCTTTTAGCGGACCGACGGCCTTCCAGCTCCACCCCGCGCTAGCGTAGAGGTCGCGCACACCATCGGGCGGGGTAACGAGAAGTTTGTCGGCCCAGCCCTGGAATTTGAAGCCGGTCGCGAGCGGGGTCTGGAAGCTGGTGAGCGATACCCCGTTGTCGGCACCGAGTATTTCGTACCCGACGCCGACCCGGGGGCCACCAAGATCGACTGCAACGTCGGCCAGATAATAGTCGGCGCTATAGTCGTTGGGGTTGCGGTGCCAGTCCGACTGGCGGGCATAGCTCAGCTGCCAGACGATCTTCGCCTTGCCGAGCGGCTTCGATCCGTCGAGCCGGGCGCCATAGCTCTGGCTCGACATGCGGAAACCCTGCATCTCGGCTTCGTCCTGATCGACGAGATAGGCGAAGCCGCTGAGCTTGCCGATGGGGGTCGGGGCGCCGATGTTGGCAAAGACATTGTCGCCCGACACTGCCTGCTGCCGCGCCCCCGCGCCGTCGATGCCCCAGATCGTCCGCACGCTCCACGCATAGGCCAAGTCGACCTTGACGCCCTTCACCGGCGTCACCTCGGCGCGCACCGCGTCATAGCTCTGGCCGTTTTGACGAAAACCGACGCTGCCGACGAAACGTTCGTCGTCGAAACCGATCCGCTGGCGCCCCGCGGTGACCGCAAAGCCGGGCGCGACGTAGCGCACTTGGGCGCGGGTGAGGGCGATGTTTCTGGGATCGGCGACGATCGGACGTGTCGCAGCACCGTGGAGTCCGTCGAAATAATCTTCGACGATGGCGAGGTTGCCTTGTCCCTCGATCAGTGCCGACCAGCGATCGGCCTTGGCCTCGACCCCGCCGCGCAGCCGCAGGGTCAGGGCTTCGGCGTTGGCGGCGAGGCCGTCCTGATCGACTGTTTCATAGCGGAGGCGGGCTTCGCCGAGCGGCTTGATCTGGACGGCCTGGGCATGCGCCGTCCCGGCCGGCGCGAGCGCCAGCAAGTATATGAGGGTGCGGGCCATGACTAGATCCGCACGCCTTCTGCGGCGCCCCAGGTCGCGCGCCACTGGCTCTTGACGAAGAGCAGGCCGACCAAGGCGACAACGGCCAGTCCGGCGAAGATGTAGAAGCCCGGCGCAAAGCTGCCGCTCCACTGCTTGGCAAAGCCGAGCGACGAGGCGAGATAGAAACCGCCGATGCCGCCCGCCATGCCGACCAGCCCGGTCATCACGCCGATCTCGGCCGAAAAACGCTGCGGCACGAGCTGGAACACCGACCCATTGCCAGTGCCGAGCGCGAGCATCGCGATCACGAACAGGCCAAGTGCGGCGGGCAGGGTGTCCGCCTGCGGCACCCCGGCGAGCGCCAGCGCCGCGACGACGAAGACCATCATCAGCGCCTTGACCCCGCCGATCCGGTCGGCGAGCGCGCCCCCCATCGGCCGTACCAGCGACCCGGCAAAGACGCACGCCGCGGTGCAATAGCCCGCCATCACCGGGGTCAGGCGGAACTGGTCGGTGAAATAGATCGGCAGCGATGCGGCCAGCCCGACGAAGCCGCCGAAGGTCACCGAGTAAAAGGCCATCAGCCACCAGGCGTCGGCCGTCTTGAGGGGCTGGAAGTAATCGACCAGCTTTTTGGGCGCGGGGGCGTTGGGCGCATCCTTCGCCATGGCCACATAGACAAAGACGACGATGGACAGCGGGATGCAGGCGAGGCCGAGCACCGCGTTCCACCCGAACATCACCGCGAGACCGGGCGCGAACAGCGCCGCGAGGACGGTGCCCGAATTGCCCATTCCGGCAAGGCCCATCGCCTTGCCCTGATGCTCGGGCGGGTACCAGCGGCTGGCGAGCGGCAGCGCGATGGCAAAGCTGGCACCGGCAAAGCCGAGCACCACACCCAGCGCGAGCGTGCCGGTGAAGCTGGTCACCCCCATCAACCAGGCGAGGAACAGCCCGGCGATCACGATCACCTGGCTGATCGCCCCGGCGCGCTTGGGGCCGATGCGATCGACGAGCAGGCCGTTGACGACGCGCAGCAGCGCCCCGGCGAGCGTCGGCACCGCGACCATCAGCCCTTTTTGTGCCGGGCTGAGTCCGAGGTCAGCGGAAATTGCGGGAGCCAGTGGTCCCAGCAGCACCCACACCATGAAGGCGAGGTCGAAATAAAGAAAGGCGGCGACCAGCGTCGGCCAGTGCCCGCTGGACCAGAAATTCGATTTGGGCGCGGTGGTCGCCCCTGCATGTGCCATCGTCATCGTCCGTCCCCTTCGTGTGACGGGCAATAAAAAAAGCCGCCAGGACGGCGGCCACGCGGGCGCATCCTGACGGCTTCATTGCCTGTTGGATTACGGGAAAAGGCTTCCCGCCTGCCGCGCGGACCGGCCCCGTCGTTGGAGCCGTAGCCGCTTTATCCTGCCCCGGCAGCAATGCCGAGTGCCCTTAAGCTGCCTGATTCGGGGCCTCACCGCAAGCGGTTATTTCGCAGGTGCAGCATAAAATAAAAACTAAGGAAGATCGGCAAGATAGCCCTGAATATCGTCGGGATCGAAGGCGCGGCCATCGAAAAACCGATCACTACCGAGCAGCAGGCGCCCCTGCACCGACCCGGCCCCAAGCGGGGTATCGATGCCGCCCTCCAGCTTCGAACTCGCCCCCGGCAGCGGTGCTCCCGATCCGGCGAGCGCGGCGCGATAGATGTCGGGGCGGAACACCGCGGCCGCAGTGGCGGCGTCGGCGCTCGAATAGGGCGCCGCGTCCCAGCGCAGCATTTGTGAATAGAGCCACGCCGCCTGGCTGCGCCACGGGAAATTGGCGGCTTCACGGTGCTGGAACATGAAATCGGGATAGTGGATCGCGTCGCCGCCCGGGGTCAGCCGGACGCGGTCGGTGATCGCGCGCAGCACCGCATCGCGCGGCGCGTTAAGATATTCGGGGCGTGACAAGATGTCGGCACTGTCCTCGGCGGTGCCGGGTTCGACGAAATGGGCGGCGGCAGCGTGGAGTGCGCGGAGCAGCGCCTCGACCGCATCGCGGCGCTCATCGACGACGGCGTCGCGCAGCGCGAGCACTTTTTCGACGCCGCGGCGCCAGATCTGCGCAGTGGCGAGCGCGATATGGCCGACGCCGCGTTCGACCGCGATCGAGTTCCAGGGTTCGCCGACGCAAATGCCGTCGACCTCGCCCGCGGCCAGCGCATCGGCGGCAAAGGGAGGGCTGGTAACGACAATATCGATATGGAGGTCGGGACGAATGCCCACCCCCGCGAGCCAGTATCGCAGCATATAATTATGGCTCGAATAGCGATGCACAACGCCAAAGCGCAGCGGCTTGCCCGCAATTTTACGCGCCGCCGCCACGCGCTGCAGCGCCGCGCCGATTGTGGCGGGATCGCCCAGCGTGTCGCCCAGCCCGACATCCTTGGCGAGCTGGGTGGAAAAGGTCACGGCATTGCCGTTGAGCCCCAGCACGAACGGCACCGCCATCGGCACCGCCGGCCGATCGCGGCCAAGCGCAGTGGCGATCGCCAGCGGTGCGATCATGTGCGCGGCATCGGTATGGCCATAGAGCAGACGGTCGCGCACCGTCGCCCAAGTCATGTCGCGGACCAGTTCGATCTGTACGCCTTCGCGCGCTGCAAAACCCAGCTCGTGCGCCAGAATCGGGAGCGCGGCATCGACCAGCGGCAGGAAGCCGATGCGGAAGGTCTCGGCGGTCATTCCATGTCTCCCAGCAGTGCGTCGCTGGTCACGATCGCTTCCGCTATTTCCGAAATGCGGCGGTTGGTGCGCATCGCCTGACCGCGCAGCAAGGCATAGGCGGCGGGTTCGTCGATCGCGCGCCGTTTCATCAGGATCGCCTTGGCGCGATCGATCGCCGCACGTTCGACGAGGGCATTTTTCGCTTCGTCGAGCTCGCGTTGCAGCCGCGAAAAGGCTTGGAAGCGACGGATCGCGAGGTCGATCACCGGCTTGATTCGCTGTTTTGACAGCCCGTCGACGACATAGGCCGACACCCCGGCATCAATTGCGGCGCCCGTCGCCTCGGCATCGCTCTGATCGACGAACATCGCGATCGGCCGCGCCAGCGCGCGCGACATGGCGAAGAAATCCTCGAGCAGGTCGCGGCTGGGGTTTTCGAGGTTGATCAGGACGACTTCGGGCTGTGCCGCTTCGATCTGGGCGGCCAGCGGACCCGCGGTGTCGATCAAGACCAGGTCGTCGAGCCCAGCCTCGCGCAGCCCATCCGAAATGATGGCAGCGCGCGTCGTGCTGGTGTCGATGATCGCGATCCTCATGACCGCGGCTTTACGCTGCAGCGCACAAATCTGCTAGCAGGTTTCAGCTTTTCTATGGATATCTGCTGCCGAATGGCCGCTATTTGACATTTTGAGCTCAAAGCCGTCAGGCAGCTATCGGCCAAACTCGAACTTTACCGGCCGCATAGCAAGTCTGTCTTCCTTACGACGACCCGCGTGATAAAGCGGCCATGCGGGCCAACGCGGACGCCCGATCAGGCGATGCATGTCGCCCAAGTTCCGCTCCATTTGGCCGCGATTTGCGGCGGGAGCGCGCTTGGCATGACGAATCTCGAACCTTCTCCTCCTTACCTCAGCCTGACCCGGCTGTTCCTCAAATTCCTGCGCTTCGGCTGCCTCGCTTTTGGCGGGCCTGTCGCGCAAATCGCGATGGTGCGGCAAGCGCTGGTCGACGAGGAGCGCTGGATTTCGTCGGAGCGCTTCAATCGGCTTTTGGCCGTCATGCAGATATTGCCGGGGCCGGAAGCGCATGAGCTTTGCGTCCATCTGGGGATGGTGGCGCGTGGACGCATTGGCGGACTACTTGCCGGACTGGGCTTCATGTTGCCGGGCTTCTTCCTGATGCTGCTCGCCGCTTGGGCCTATGACAGCTGGATCGTCGGCCAGCCCGGAACCGCGAGCATCTTCTTTGGCATTCAGATCGTCGTGCTCGCGATCATTCTGCGCGCGGTTCACCGGATCGGTAGCCATATTCTCGAAGACTGGCTGCTATGGGTGCTGGCGGGCGCGAGCTTTGCTGCGACGATGATCGGCGTACCCTTCTGGATTCCCCTTCTCGCGGGAGGGCTGATCTATTCGCTAGCTGTGCGCAAGGCGCTAGCCGTCGCGGTCTTGGCCGGAGCAATCGCACTGGCGTTCGTCATGCCGTCGACCAACGCGATTCATCCGGGCGCCGTCGGCGCGACGGTTGTGCCCGCGACGACGCTGGCGCTCTTCATCGCCGGGCTCAAGGGCGGGCTCCTGACATTTGGCGGTGCTTATACCGCGATCCCCTATGTCCGCGCTGATACCGTCGGGCGCGGCTGGCTTTCCGATGGGTCGTTTCTCGATGGCGTCGCGCTTGCCGGCATCCTCCCGGCGCCGCTCGTCATCTTCGCGACCTTCGCCGGCTATGTCGTCGGCGGCTGGGAGGGAGCGATCGCGATCACGGTGGGCATGTTCCTTCCCGCTTTCGCCTTTTCGATGATCTTCTTCGAACGGCTTGAAGCCGTCGTTGAGGATCCGGCGCTGCATCGCCTGCTTGCGGGCGTCGCCGCCGCGGTCGTCGGCGTCATTGCCGCGACGCTGGTCCAGCTCGGCTGGTCGACCGCCGAGCGCGCGTCGAGCCTCGGGCTGTCGCTGGTCCTGTTCGCTGTCGCGCTTGCGCTGGTATGGAGGCTGAAGGGCAAGCTCGTGATGCCGGCGCTCGTTGTTGGCGGTGGTCTCGGGGGTTGGCTGCTCGCGCTTTGAGGGTGTGCCCGCTCGTTCGTTGAACGCGATGGGCGTCCGCCAACCGGCGGGCGCCTCTATCTCCCCGGCCACTCCGGGTGCAGTTCGTCGATGACATAGGCGTGCTTTGCTTCGCCCTGGGCATGGCCTTCGACCAGATGCGGGTGATCGGGCGGCAGGTCGTCGTGGCGGTGCGCGAGCACTTCGGGATCGCCTTGCGGCCATATCCGGATTGCGATGAGCGTGCCGACGAGCGCGAGCACCGCGCTCGCGCCGAGTGCAGCGTCCATGCCAGCGCGGGCGCCGACCTGTCCGGCAAGCGGGTAGGCGACAAGCCAGCACACATGACTGAGCGCAAATTGCGCGGCGAACAAGGCAGGGCGATCCTCGGCGCCGGAAGAGCGGCGCAGCAATCTTCCTCCCGGCGTGATGCTTGCCGCATAGCTGAGGCCGAGCGCGAACCATCCCAGCAGGATGATTGGCCAGTGACGCGACGCGTCGGTGACAGCCCATGACGCCGTCAGCAGGGCCAGAACGGCGGTCATGAAGGCGGCCGCCGCGATCATGACGCTGCGATCGGCGAAACGGTCGAGGAGACGGGGGAGAAGCAGCGCCGCGATCATCGAGCCGCCGCCGAACGCCGCGAGCGTGATCGCGACCTCGCTTTGCCCGAGACCGAGCACGCCGCGCACGAGCACTGGCGTGTTGACGATGACCATCGCGCTCGCCGCCGCGGCGGCGAGTGTCACGGCGAGCAACCCTCGCAGGCGCGGGGTCTTGAGATATTGGCGGGTGCCGCGCGTGGTCTTGTCGTAAATCCCGCCGGGCTGCGGCTTCGCGACGGTGCGGGGCAGCGTTACCGAGAGCACGAGCAGCGCTGACGCCGCGAAGCCGAACGCGGTGCCCGAAAACAGCCAGTGGAAGTTCATGATGCCGAGCAGCGCGGCGGCGAGCACCGGGCTCGCGAGACTTTCCATGTCATAGGCGAGGCGCGAGAGCGACAGCGCCTTGGTGTAGTCTTTTTCTTCGGGAAGCACATCGGGGATCGTCGCCTGGAAGGTCGGCGTGAACCCGGCCGATGCCGACTGAAGGATGAAGATCTGCAGGTAAATCTGCCAGACCTGATCGACGAAGGGGAGGGTGAGCGCGACGAGACCGCGCACGACGTCCATCGCGACGAGAAAGGCCTTGCGCGGCAGACGGTTCGCATAGGCACCGACGACCGGCGCGACGCCGATATAAGCGACCATCTTGATTGCCATTGCGGTTCCCAGCACCGCGCCTGCGTTTGCACCTGCGATCTCGAAGGCGAGTAGTCCGAGCGCGACGGTTGCGAGCCCGGTGCCGACGAGCGCGATGATCTGCGCGAGGAAGAGGTGGCGGTAGGTGCGATTGGCAAGCACGTCGAGCATGATCAAATTCCCGGCAATTGCCTCCGGCCGGATGCCGCCGGCCGGAGGTCAGGTCGCCCCCTCGTCAGACGACGCGGCGCAGGTCGGTATAGGCGCCGTCGGTGCGCAGCGTGATCGTGACCGGCCCGGGTGAACGGTTGCGCCAGAACCAGCCATGCTTGCCATCGAAAGCGGCCACAAGCTCGCCGGATTCACCGGCGGTATCCTTGCCCTTGCCGTAGCCGTGATAATCGACGCCCGGCGCGTCGGCGTGGGTGTCGAAATTGACCCGGCCGCCTTCGACCGACCAGTCAAAGTTTACGCGAGCACCTTTGGCCATTGTTGCCTTGATCTCGGCGCCCTGGCCGGGCGCAAGGGTCACCTTCATCGTATCCGAGCGCGCGGCGGCAGCTGCGCCCGCCGCCGCGACCTTTGCGGGTGCTGTCTGTGAAACCGGGGCAGCTGGCGCGGCGCCAGCGGCGGCATTGGCTGCGGCTTCCTCGGCAAGCTGGGCCTTGATCTCGCCCATCTGGGTGAGGCCGAGCTGGCGGCCGATGCCCGTCGGATCGATCGCATATTCGCTTGGAAGCACAACGGTCACGAGGATCGCGCCTGCTGCGATGATTGCAATCGCGGTTGCGCGCAAAAGTTGACGGCTGGTTGGCAAGTCTTCGATTTTGGGTTTCTGGCTATTGAACATAATGGATTTCCTTTGGATTAGCTGATGGCGTAGCCGGCAAGCTGGTAGCCGACGAGGACGAAGCCTGCGGTCATCAGAAGCACATTGACGGCGAAGGCGTGGCGCATGAAGCTGGGCGTGCGGCGCCAGAAGCCCATGAGGATGAGGATCGCGCCGAGCGCGAGCAACTGCCCGATCTCGACCCCGATGTTGAAGGCGAGCAGGTTGGGGATCAGGCCGTCCTGCGCGATCTCGAACTCGATGATCTTGGTCGCGAGGCCAAAGCCGTGAAAGAAACCGAAGACCAGCGTCGCCGCCTTGGTATTCGGCTGAAAACCGAACCATCTCTGGAACGCGCCGAGATTATCAAGCGCCTTATAGACGACCGAGAGGCCGATGATCGCGTCGATGATATAGGCGTTGGCGCTGATGCCGGTGAGCACGCCGAACAGCATCGTCGTCGAATGGCCGATCGCGAACAGGGTCACATACAGCCCGATGTCCTTCATCCGGTAGAGAAAGAAGATGACGCCGAAGAGGAAGAGCAGATGGTCGTAGCCCGTGACCATATGCTTGGCGCCCAGATAGACGAACGGCCAGAAGAGGACGCCGCTGCTTTCCTGGATATAGCCCTTGTCGCCCTCGGCGACATTATGCGCCCAGGCATCGGCGCCTGCCGCGAGCGTGAGTAGGGTCAGGCTTAGCGCGAGCGGGAGCCTCTGAAGATTTTTGCCCCGCGGGACGGTCGTCCGGATGAACATGCGGATATTCTCCTTGGTGATGGGTGCCCCGCGCGCCGCAAGGATGCGCGGGGCGAGCGGTCAGGCCGGTTAAGGCCGGGCCGCTGGGGGCTCGGTTGTCTGGTCTTTCGCCCCGCGTCCGCGGACCATGCGATAAAGCGCGGGCAGGATGAGCAAGGTCAGGATCGTCGAGGAGACGATGCCGCCGATCACCACGGTCGCGAGCGGTCGCTGGACCTCGGCACCGGCGCCGACGTTGAACGCCATCGGCACGAAGCCGAGGCTTGCCACCAGCGCGGTCATCAGCACCGGGCGCAGACGCGTCAGCGCGCCTTCGCGGATCGCTTCGTCCAGCCCGCTGCCGCTTTCACGCAGCTGTCGGATGAAGCTCAGCATCACGACGCCGTTGAGCACCGCCACCCCCGACAGGGCGATGAAGCCAACCCCGGCCGAGATCGACAGCGGCATGTCGCGGATGAGCAGCGCGGCGACGCCCCCGGTGAGCGCGAGCGGCACCCCCGAAAAGACGATCGCCGCATCCCTGGCCGAGCGGAAGAGCGCATAGAGCAGTCCGAAGATCAGCAGTAGCGCGGCGGGCACGACGACTTGCAGGCGCTTGGCCGCCGAGATCAGCTGCTCGAAGGTGCCGCCATAAGCGACCCAATATCCGGGGGGCACCTCGACCTCGGCATCGACCTTGGCCTGAAGCTCCGCGATGAACGAGCCGAGATCGCGGCCCCGCACGTTCGCGGTCACCACAACGCGGCGCTTGCCGTCCTCGCGGCTGATCTGGTTGGGGCCGATCACGACCTCGACCTTCGCGACATCGGCGAGCGGCACGAAACCGCGCAGCCCCGCATCGGGCGCCGCTCCCATCGTCACGTCGGCCGATGGGCCGATGGCGGGAAGCGGAATGCGCAGCCGCCCGATCTCGTCGACCCGTTCGCGGACGTTCTCGGGCAGGCGAACGATGATCGGGAAGCGCCGGTCGCCCTCGAAAATCTGGCCGGCCTGGACCCCGCCGATCGACACCGCGACGACGTCCTGAATATCGCCGACGTTAATGCCGAAGCGCGCAAGCGCGCCGCGATCGGGGGTGATCTGAAGCATCGGCAGGCCGGTGACCTGTTCCACGCTGACGTCCGCCGCTCCTTCGACGCCCGACGCGACTCCTTCGAGCTGCTGACCGAGTTCGAGCAGCGTATCGAGATCGTCGCCGAAGACCTTGATCGCGACATCGGCGCGCACCCCCGAAAGCAGTTCGTTGAAGCGCATCTGGATCGGCTGGGTGAACTCGTAATTATTGCCCGGAATCTCTGCCACCGCGGCTTGCAGTTCGCGGACAAGCTCGTCCTTGGGCTTGCGCGGGTTCGGCCAGTCGGCGCGGTCTTTCATGATGATGAAGGTATCGGCGACCGAGGGCGGCATCGGATCGGTCGCAACTTCCGCGGTTCCGATCTTCGCGACCACCCGGTCGACCTCGGGGAACTGCTTGATCCGCGCTTCTAGCGCGGTCTGCATCTGGACGGCCTGGCTGAGGCTCGTTCCCGGGATACGAAGCGCGTGGAGCGCGATATCGCCCTCGTCGAGGTTCGGGATGAACTCCGAACCCATCCGGCTTGCAGCGATCCCCGAGATGAGGACGAGCGCGACGGCGCCCGCGACGAATACGGTGCGCAGCCGCATCGCCTTGTCGAGCGCGGGCGAATAGACGCGCCGCGCCCAACCCATCAACCGGCTTTCCTTCTCCTCGACCTTGCCGGTGACGAACAGCGCGACCGCTGCGGGCACGAAGGTAAGCGAGAGGATCAGCGCCGCGGTCAGCGCCATCACGACGGTGATCGCCATCGGGTGGAACATCTTGCCCTCGACGCCGGTGAGCGCGAAGATCGGCACATAGACGAGCGCGATGATCAGCATCCCGAACAGCGACGGGCGGATAACCTCCGACGTCGCCGAAGCGGCGAGGTTGAAGCGCTCTTCGCGATCGAGCAGGCGGCCAAGCTGGTGCTGGGCCTCGCCGAAGCGGCGAAGGCAATTTTCGACGATGATGACGGCACCGTCGACGATCAAGCCGAAGTCGAGCGCGCCGAGGCTCATCAGATTGCCCGAGATGCCGCCGCGCACCATACCGCTGATCGTCATCAGCATCGTGATCGGGATGACGGCCGCGGTGATCATGGCCGCGCGAACATTGCCGAGCAGCAGGAAGAGAATGACAATGACGAGGAGCGCGCCTTCGATCAGATTTTTCTCGACGGTCCAGATCGCGCGCTCGACAAGATCGGTGCGGTCGTAGATCGCGACGGCTTTCACACCTGAGGGGAGTGCTTTGGCAGCCTCTTCGAGGCGCTCGGCGGCGGCGCGCGCAACGATGCGGCTGTTCTCGCCCGCGAGCATGAAGACGGTGCCGAGCACGACCTCCTTGCCATTTTCGGTCGCGGCGCCCGTGCGCAGTTCCTCGCCCATACCGATGTCGGCGATGTCGGCGATGCGGATCGGCACGCCGCCCCGGTTGCTGACGATGATCATGCCGAGTTCGTCGATGCCGGCAGCCTGGCCGGGCGTGCGGACGAGATATTGCTCGCCATAGCGCTCGACATAGCCGGCGCCGCGATTGTCATTGTTGCGTTCGAGCGCTTGCACCACATCGCCGAGCGTCAGCCCATAGGCCGAGAGCCGCGCCGGGATCGGGGTCACATGATATTGGCGCTCGTAGCCGCCGATGCTGTTGACCTCGGTCACGCCCGGCGTGCTGCGGAGCTGTGGCCGGATCACCCAGTCTTGCAGCGTGCGCAAATCCTCGGGCGTATAAGCGCTGCCATCGGGCTTCTTCGCCGCCGGCTCGGCCTCGAGCGTATACATGAAGATCTCGCCGAGGCCGGTCGCGATCGGCCCCATCTCGGGCGTCACGCCGGGCGGGAGCTGCTCGCGCGCCGATTGCAGTCGTTCGTTGATGAGCTGGCGAGCGAAATAGATGCTCGTGCCATCTTCGAAAACCGCGGTGACCTGGCTGAGGCCATAGCGCGAGACGGAACGCGTATATTGGAGGCCCGGCAAGCCGGCGATCGCCGTCTCGACGGGGAATGTCACGCGCTGCTCGGCTTCGAGCGGCGAGAAGCCCGCCGCCTCGCTATTGATCTGGACCTGGACGTTCGTGATGTCGGGGGTGGCATCGATCGGGAGGCGCTGAAAGCTCCAGACGCCGATCGCGCAGAGCAAAACGACAATTGCGATGACCGACCAGCGAAAGCGGATTGCGGCCGCGATCAGCCGTTCGAGCAAAGAGAGTTTACCCCTTGAGGCTGAATCAATGGTCATGGCTCGCCCCCGACTTCTCGACGTCGGCGCGGATCAGGAAAGCGCCATCGACGACATAGATTTCGCCGGGCGCGAGCCCGCCGAGCACTTCGGTCCACTCGGGAGTGCGGCGACCGATTTCGAGCATCCGCACCTCATAGGTGTTGCCGACCTTGGCGAAGACGACCTCGAAGTCGCGGAAGCGCTGGATCGCCTTGGTCCGCACCGCGAGCGGGACATTTGCTTGCGACACGGCAAAGCTGCCTTCCACGCCCATGCCGGGCCGGAACTCGCGCGATGCAACCGGTGGCAGATGAACATGCGCGAGCATCGTCTGGCTGGCGACATCCGCCGTCGGCAGCAACGCTTCGACCTCGGCCTGGAAGCGCGCTTCACCCGACAGGCTCTTGAGGCTCACCGGCTGCCCGACGCGCACTCGCTCGGCATCGCGCGGATAGACGAAGAATTCGGCGTGGAGCTTGGTCGGATCGGCAATCACGAACAGCGCACGGTCGCCGGTTGTGTCGCCGACATTGACATTTTTCTCGACAATCGTGCCGCTGATCGGGGCGGGCACCGTATAAATCTGGAGCGAATGGCTCGATTCCACCCGCGCCAGCACCTGGCCACGGCGGACCTGCTGACCGAGTTTGCCGTTCAGCGATACGATCAGGCCCGGCAGCCGCGCGCGGACATCGGCCTTGCCCTCAGGGGTAATCTCGATCCGGCCGCCCATGTCGATGAGGTCGCTGACCGTCGCCGGTCCTGCGGCCTCGACCTTGACCCCGCCAGCCTTGGCGGCTTCGGGCGCGATCACCGTGCGGCCTTCATAGGACTGATAGGCCCATTTGTGGTTGCGACCGCCTTCGGACGCGGCGACGCGAACGTCGAAACTGTGCGGTTCGTTCACGACGCCGCTGCCGCGCAGGAAATCTTCCTGCGGCGCAAAGCTGAAGCGATCGACCTTGCCGCCGAGGCGGCCGAGCTCGATCGTCAGCTTGACGTCCGAGGGTTTGACCGGCTTGTCGTTCCGATAGGCGTAAACGCGAAACTCGGGATCGACGCCATCTTCGAAGATGGTGACCTCGAGCGCGAAATCGCCGTCGCGCAGCATCCGGCCGCGGTGCGGGCCGCGCTCATATTCGCCAGCCTTCGCCGCCGTGGTTTCCTTGTTCTCCGTGCCGCTGTCGCCGCAACCAGTGAGCAAAGCGAGGGCGATGACCGACGCCGCCCCGAGCAGATATCTGTTCATCGTACCGTCTCCAATTTGGCAAGCAGGGGTGCGTGGCGGCCGGTCAAACGGTCGAGCCGGACCCCAAGAAGGTGAAAGCGGCGCAGCAGCTCGATCCGCCGCGCCCGCGCGTCGGACACCGCCGCTTGCGCCTGCGAAAATTCGAGGAAGGTGAAAGCCGTGCCGCCGCGCTCCAGCCCGTCGCGGATCAGCCGCAGCGCGCGCGTCGCGCTGGGCAGGACTTCGGCATCAATGCGCTTGATCTCGGAGGCAGTCAGCTGGCGATCGGCCACGATCTTGCCGATTTCGCGCTCGATCTCGACCCGCGTCACCGCGACATCGGCTTCGATGGCGCGCTTCTCGGCCTGCGCCCGCGCCACATTACCGCGATTGGCAGTTTTGGTGCCGAGCGGGATCGAGCCGCCGACCATCACGGCGACGTCATTGCCCTCGCCAAAGTGGCGAAGCCCGACCCGCCCGCTCGGATCGGCGACATTGCCCGCCTCGACAAGCTTCACCTTGGCGTCGGCGGCCGCGAGTTCGGCCGCGAGAACGGCAACATCGGCCGAATCCTCCTTTATCGGCACGGCGAGATCGAGTGTCTCGAAAAGGGCGGGGTCGAGCTTGAAGTCGCCGCTGCCGCCCCACCAGGCCGCGACATTATTGCGCGCATTCCGTGCGCTCTCGCGCGCCTGTTCAAGTGCGATTTCAGCCTGCGCGACATTGGTCCGCGCGCGCTCGGCCGCGAACCACGGATCGAGCGCGCCGGTAACGCGCTTCACGACATCGAGTTCGACGCGCTGGAGATCGGCGAGCCGCGCCTCGGCGACGGGGATGGCGGCATCGGCGGCGAGCGCCTCGACCCACGCCGCCTGCACGCGCGCGAGGCGATCGAGCAGGCGGACGCGGTTCTGCGCTCCGACGATCGCAACGTCGGCGCGCGCCGCGCCGATCCGCGCCTCGCGCTTGCCCCCGCGTTCCCACGTTCGCTCATACCAGCCGGTCGCTTGCGACCGGTTCAGCGGCGAATAGGGTCCGGTCCCGGCGAAATCCTCGAAGTCGACGCCGATCACATCGCGCGGGCGCACGTCGGCCTGCAATATCGCGGCGTCGGCGGCTTCGAGGCGCGCGGCATTGGCGGCGATAGCGGGATCGCTCGTCGCGACCCGCGAAAGCGCTTCGTCGAGGCCTAGAGTTTGCGCCGATGCGGACTGCGCTGTGAAAACGAGAAGGGCCGCCCCGCAGAGCATGGCTCTACGCGCGGCACGCGCGCCGGAGCGCGCACGATGGAAGGAAAACATGAGATAGCAGCCTCGCTGAAAGGCGTGGGAACATCACCGCGCCACTCAGGTGACGCGGGGTCTAGGCGTTCAGCGTGACGCTTCTGGGTGGTCGTTCGGGACCGGGCGATCGCAGCCCGACAATATGTCGTTCGCGAATCGCCTGGTGAAGGCTGACGGGCGAAATCGTGGCGTGGCCCGCGGCGGCTTCGGGGACGAGCAGATTGGGGCCGCTGTCGCCATGATGATGATGACCACCACCGGCGCGATCACCGGGATCGTCCTCGCTATCGGAGATGTCTTCATGATGCTCGGCGTGCGCGTCATCATTATCGTGGACGGTATCGACCGAGAAACTGGCCGAGGCATCATGGTCGTGCGCGATCATCAGTCCCGGCGCGTGCTGGATCTGGTTCGCCGCTTTGGACGGAATTGTCGCCGCATAGAATAGCATGAGCGCAACGCAAAGCGTGGCAATCAAGCGGTCCATTGCAAGAGCGAGCTGGTTCGACACGGCTTTGCGTGTAATCGCGGGTGTGGCGATTGACAAGCAGGCGCGATTTGAATGCGGGGAATGTCCGGATCAGCCCCGTCCGCGCCGCAAAGCGGAATGTCTCCTAACGGCCAATCCGCGTCGGTTGATCCGCGTTCGCATGGAACGTCAAATCGGTTCAGGCATTTTCCTTGCGGAAGGAAATCAACGATGCCTGCACGCGCATACTGGAAGGGCCAGATCCGCCTCGCGCTGGTGTCGATCCCGGTCGAAATCTATTCGGCGACCAAATCGGGCGCCGCGGTCAGTTTTCGCCAGATCCACGAACCGAGTGGAAAGCCGGTCAAATATGAAAAGACCGTGCCCGGCATCGGCGCGGTCGATCATGACGACATCGTCAAGGGCTTCGAGCTGTCGAAGGGCAATTATGTCCTGCTCGACGAGGAGGAGATCGAGGCGGTCAAGCTGGAGAGCAAGCGCACGCTCGAGCTGGTCCAGTTCGTCGATGCCGGCGACATCGACATCCTCTATTATGCCAAGCCCTATTATGTCGTCCCCGCCGACGAACTGGCCGAAGAAGCCTATATCGTGCTGCGCGAGGCGCTCCGCCGCACGAAAAAGGTCGGCCTCGGCCAGCTTTCGCTGCGCGGGCAGGAACAGCTCGTCGCGCTGCGCCCCTGCGGCAAGGGCCTGGTGTTGGAGGCGCTGCGCTATGCCGACGAAGTCAACAAGGCCGCCAATTATTTCCGCGACGTCGGCAATGCCAAACCCGACGCCGACCTGCTCGACCTTGCCGAAACGCTGATCGAAAAGAAGAGCGGCGCGTTCGACGCCAGCGACTTTCGCAACCATTATGTCGATGCGATCGAGCGGCTTGTCGCCAAAAAGTCAAAAGCCAAAGGGAAACGCGTGCCGGAAGATGTCGAGGAGCCCGCCACCACCGACCGCGGGTCGAACGTCATCGACCTGATGGCGGCGCTGAAAGCATCGGTCGACGGCAAGAAAAAGCCGCCCGCCGCAGCCGCAAAGAAGGCGCCCGCAAAGAAACCGGCGGCGAGAAAGCGCGCCTGACATGGCGCGCACCGACCCCCTTGCCCAATATAACGCCAAGCGCGACTTCAAGCTGACCCCCGAGCCTGCGGGCAAGGTTGAAACCGGCGCGAAGGCAGACGGCGGGCGCTTCATCGTCCAGAAGCACGATGCGACGCGGCTCCATTACGACTTCCGGCTCGAGGTCGACGGCGTGCTTAAAAGCTGGGCGGTGACCAGGGGGCCGAGCGCCGATCCCGCCGACAAGCGACTCGCGGTGCGCACCGAGGACCATCCGATGAGCTACGCCGATTTCGAGGGCGTGATCCCCAAGGGCGAATATGGTGGCGGCAGCGTGATGCTGTGGGATCGCGGCACCTGGGAGCCGGTCGCGGGCAAGAGCGCGAAGGACATCGACAAGGGCCATCTCCATTTCATCCTCGACGGGACAAGGATGAAGGGCGAATGGCTGCTCGTCCGCATGAAACCGCGGCCCGGCGAGAAGCGCGAGAACTGGCTGCTCCGCAAGATCGACGACGCCTATGCCGGCGGCCCCGATGATCTGGTCGGTCGGCATCTGACGAGCATCCTCACCGACCGGACGATGGCCGAGATTGCGGGCGACGAAGGCGGCGAACAATCGCTGAAGGGCGCCAGGGGCGCCGCCTTTACGAAGAAGATGCAAGCCGCCGCCGCGCACAACAAAGAGGTTGCGAAGCCCAAAGCCAAGGGCGCGCCGCCCAAATTTCGCCCGCTCCAGCTCGCGACGCTCGTCGATGCGGTGCCCGCAGGCAACGGCTGGTTCCACGAGATCAAGTTCGACGGCTACCGCGCGCAGATTGCGGCCGCGGGATCGGACGTGCGTATCTACACACGCAACGGCCTCGACTGGACCGACAAATTCGCCCCGCTGGTCGGCCACATCGCCGCGCTCGATCTGCCGCCCTGCCTGATCGACGGCGAGATCGTCGCCTATGGCAAGGATGGCAACCCCGACTTCTCGTCGCTGCAAGCCGTGCTCAAACGCGGCCATGGCGCGCAGGACACGGGCACCGACCTCCATTTCTTCGCCTTCGACCTCATCGAACTCAGCGGCAAATCGCTCACCAAGCTCGGCAATCTCGAACGCAAGGAGCGGCTCGAGGCGCTGCTGCGCGATGCCGCGCCGCCGGTCGCGGTCGCCGACCATGTCATCGGCGCGGGCGAGAAGCTTTACGCCGCGATGTGCGGCGCGGGGCAGGAAGGCATCATCTCGAAACGCGCCGACGCCGCCTACACCGGCCGCCGCAGCCGCAACTGGGTCAAGGTCAAATGCACCCGGCGCCAGGAATTCGTCATCGTCGGCTGGAACCCCTCGTCGGCGAAGGGCCGCCCCTTCGCCTCGCTCCTCCTCGCGCAGCGGGAAAAGGGCGAACTCGTCTACAAGGGCAATGTCGGCACCGGCTTCGACGCCGCGACGATGGCCGACCTTGCCAGGAAATTCGCGCGGCGCGAACGCACGACGGCCCCGCTCGACGTCGATGCTGCCACCGCGCGCAAGGCGCATTGGCTCCGGCCCGAACTTGTCGCCGAAATCGCCTTCGCGGAATTCACCGCGAGCGGATCGGTCCGCCACGCAAGCTTCCTCGGCCTGCGCAGCGACAAGGAGGCCAAGGACGTGACCCCCGAGAAGAAACAGCCCACGCCTGCACCGGCAAGCGACGTCACGATCAGCAGCCGAGACCGCGTCATCTTTCCTGAGGCAAAGGCGACCAAGGGCGACCTCGCCGACTATTATGCCGCCATCGCCCCGCTGATGCTCCCGCACATGGCGCGCCGCCCGATCAGCCTCGTCCGCTGTCCGCAGGGGCGCGCGAAGAAATGCTTTTTCCAGAAGCATGATTCGGGCAGCTTCGGCGTGCATGTCCACCACGTCCCGATCAAGGAGAAGGACGGGGGCCATGAGGATTATCTCTATGTCGAGGACGGCGACGGCATCCTCGCTTGCGTTCAGATGGGGACGATCGAATTTCACGGCTGGGCGAGCCACGTTGATGCGATCGAACGGCCCGATCGCCTGATCTTCGACCTCGACCCCGATGAAGGGCTCGATTTCGCCGACGTCAAAAAGGCCGCGCTCGACATCCGCCGGCAGCTCGCCGACATCGGCCTCGTCAGCTTTGCGATGCTGTCGGGCGGCAAGGGTGTGCACGTCGTCGTGCCGCTCGATCCCGGCCACAGCTGGGAAGCGCACAAGGATTTCGCCAAACGCTTTGCCGAAGCGCTGAGCCTCGCCGAGCCCGACCGCTATGTTGCGACGATGAGCAAGGCGAAACGCAAGGGCAAGATCTTCATCGACTGGCTGCGCAACCAGCGCGGCAGCACCGCGATCGTGCCATATTCGGCGCGCGCGCGCGAAAATGCGCCGGTCGCGGTACCGATAGGCTGGGGTGCGCTCGCCGATGTCGATAAGGCTGGCGCCTGGACGATTGGGGACGCCCAAGAGCTTCTCGACCGCGCGGCAAGCCCCGACCTCAAGGGGTGGGCTTTCGCAAGCCAGTCACTTCCTTCAATTTGACAGTACAACCCCGAAATCACTCAACCGTCTGCTTCTTGATCTCATTGGCCATAAGCTGCCAGTCCGCAATCGGCCAATTTCGCAGGGGCTTCCGTTTGTCGATTTGCCTGACTATCGCAGCATTCATGACAAAGCGGCCCACCATATCGGAGCGAGTGGCAGGACTGGTCCGCAGGATGGACGGGACGCCGCTTTGCGACGAATGTATCGCCGTCCGGCTCGACCTTTCGTCGATCGCACAGGCGAGTGTCGCTACCAGTTCGGCGAGCGGGACCGGAGGCTTCGAGCGGTTGAGAGGCCCCTGCGGCCTCTGCGGAGAGCCAGGGCCGGTCATCCGCTACAACGGTTGAACGTCCGGAATCCGGCCGGCCAAATCGAGCGCGGCTGAATTGGGCGTGCTCTGGCGCCGCCGGGCGGCGCCAGGGGCCGCGCGTTGTTTTGGGCCGCGCGGCGCACTTGGCTCGCTATCCTTGCCGGGCGGCGGCTGGCCCCCAGGCCCGCGCGCACGCCGCCCGGCCGCGGGCTCGCCAAGAGCGCCTTCTTCTCGGGCGCTTCGCGCCGGCGTCGAGGCCCTGTGGAATGATTGCAGGGCCTGGGCGGCAATTGTCGCCCTGCTTTGCTCCAAGACATCCGGCCCTCTCCGCCGTCCGCGGTCGCACTGTGAGTCGCACCACTTTCTCTTGTGGGTCGCGGGGAAAGGCCCTTGCGGGATCTCGGCGACCGAGCCCGCCGGGACCAGACGGAGCTTCGCGCGTCGGCTGGTTTTGGGCAGCGGTGGGCAACGCTCCCTGGCCTGCCCGAGGTCACCCCCTCCTTTCGCCTGTTTGCGGGTCCGGCTCGCCTTTGGCCGTCAACCCCATGCGGGGTTCGCCCTCGCGTGCCGCTCGGTGACGGCAGCTCGCGGCCCCTTCTTCCGGCGCCATCGGGGATGTCCCCCGAGCAAGCGAAGGAGATTTGATATGCCCACCATTGCCAACCTCAACGTCAAGGCCGACGGCAGCTTCGAAGGCACGCT
>CAYRQX010000031.1:0-38553 GCA_964426485.1 uncultured Sphingopyxis sp.
GTTCCTCGACCAGCCCGTTGAAGCTGGCGAAGGGACCGTCGAGCACCTTGACCTGGTCGCCGATTTCGTAGTCGACGCGGATTTCCTGTTTCGGGCGGGCTGCGGCCTCTTCCTTGCTGTTCAGGATGCGTGCGGCTTCGGCTTCGCTGATCGCCTGCGGCTTGCCCATCGAGCCCAAAAAGCCCGTGACCTTCGGCGTGTTCTTGACGAGGTGATAGACATCGTCGGTCATCGTCAGCTTGGCAAGGACATAGCCCGGGAAGAATTTGCGTTCGGCCTGGACCTTCTTGCCGCGCTTCACCTCGGTGACGGTTTCGACCGGCACTTCGACCGCTTCGACAAAATCCGTCAGGCCCATGCGTTCGGCCTCGGAAAGCACCGAATCGCGAACCTTGTTCTCGAAACCCGAATAGGCGTGAATGATGTACCAGCGCGCCATATGTGTCCGTATCCTGTCCCTGTAACCGCGGGCGTTAGCGCGCGAGCGACGTCAGCCAGCTGACGATCGCGTTGAAAACCGTGTCGACGCCGAAAAAGAACAGCGAAAGGATCGTCGTCATGATGAGCACCATGATCGTCGTCTGTACCGTTTCGCGGCCGGTGGGCCACACGATCTTGCGGGCTTCGGCGCGTACCTGATTGATGAACTCAGCCGGGCTGGTCTTCGCCATGTCGATCGTCCTGTCTTTTTGCGTCAATGATCCGGGCCAGATGGGTTGCCGCCCCCCACGCGTCAAGCGCGCTTGGGGCAATAGTCCGCCCACCCTCCCCGAGCAGATCGGCGAAAGGCGGTAGGAAAACGGCGCATCTGTCCGAATGAAAGCGGCCTTTACTTGCGCGATGCGGCGATTGCAAGTCAAAGGCGGGACAGCGTGCGCTGCATCCCGAGCAGCAGCCCCGCCATGACGATCCAGCTGACCGTCGGCTGGAGCACGAACAACAGGTGCAGCTCGCGCGCCGCGGCCTTGCCGTTCTGTGGATCGAAGCCGACGAGGTCCAGGAGCAGATAGCTGACCGCGATCGCGGCGGCGACGCCGAACTTCTGCATCAGGTTCAATAAGGCGAAGAGAAAGGCCGACCGGTTGCGGCCGCAACGCGCGGCATCCTGCGGGATCAGATCAGCGAGCATAGAGTAAGTGAAGAGCAATCCGACGAACCCCGTCCCGAGCATCAACGAGAAGCCCACGGCCTGCGCGAGGCCGCGCGGCTGATGCGCAAGCGTCGCGACAAGCAGGCCTGCGATCAGCAGCCCCATAGCGATCATCATCGGCGGCTTGCCGAAGCGTCGCGCGAGGAAGGTCCAGACGGGCGAAGCAAAGGCCCCGCCAATGAAACTGGCGAAAAGCAGCACCGCGCTCTGCGCATCGAGATCGAGCACTGCGGCTGCAAAGAAGACGAAGAGCGAGGTCAGCGATCCGAAGGCGAAGCTGTTAAGCAACTGCACGCCAAGCAACAGCATTAACGGCGGGAAGGACAGCGACGCCCGTATCTCGTGCCGCCAGCCGATGCCGGGCTCGGCCACGACGGCGCGAGGAGGAACGAGCCGGATCGCAAAGAGCGCGATCGGGACCATCAGTAGAAACAGGCTGGCATAGGCCATGATCCGCCCCTGGAGGCTGAGCCCCGGAATCAGAAGCTGCGCCGCCGCGGGGGCCGCGAAGGCGAGGATCAGCGCGATCTTGGCGAACCAATCGCGCATTCCGTAAAGAAGCGCGCTGTCGGCGGGCGTTCGCACGAGCGCCGAGCCCCACGATAATTGGGCGACTTCGTAGAGGCTGTAGCTCGAATAGAAGAGCACCATCATCAGGAACAGCGCCGCAAAGGGCAGCCGGTCGCCGACGGTCACCAGCGCAAGCAACAACAGCGCCAGCGGCATGATCGCCAGCAGCATCCAGCGCCGGTGTGCGCCGAGCCCGGTGCGGACGCGGTCGACCATCGTGCCGATCAGCGGATCGACGACGCCGTCCCAAATGGTCGTGAGCGAAAAGAGCAGTCCGACGAGCGCGACCGAGATGACCCCGCCCTCGGCGATATAAGGCGGCAGGTAGACGCTGAAAGGAAGGCCGAGAATGACGGTCGGCCCCGCCGTCGCGGCGTAAGCGGCAACCGTGCGTAGGCGCAACGCGGGGGTTTCATCGGCATGGGAGGCCGAAGGCAGGGCAGTAGTGGCCAAGGCGCGATGCTCCCGAAACAGGAGATGCGAGGCTTTCAGTTGTTGACAGTCATGTCAACAGGCGCGCGTCGGATTGACGGGCTCCGCGTCTACCGGATTTTGAAATGCGACAGGAAGGGCTGGAGGCGCCAATCAATCTGGTCCCGATCAAGCCACTGCTCTTCGACCCCCATCAGCGTGTTCAACATCGAATCGCCGACGACAATATCGAAGAACAACCGCGCGGCGGCTTTCGGATCATCGATCTCTGCCCTGCCCGTAGCCGCCCATTCGGCAAATAACTCGACCAGCTCGTCAAGCGCGGGCACATGAAGGTCCCGATAAATCTGCAACGCAAATTCGCGGTCTCGCAGGCTTTCGGAAATCAGCATGCGCATCAGCGCGACGGCGCGGGGCGATTCCATCAACTCACTTTGACGATGTGCATAGGCTTTCAGGGTTTCGACGCTCGACAATTCGCCGGTTGCTTCACCGTCGAGTGACCGGAGCATGGCTTCGTCGCACCAGCGCGTGGCAATGGCATGGAGCAACCCCTGCTTGTTGCCAAACAATTCATAAAGCGTCGCCAGCGAACCGCCCGAGCGCTTGACGATTTCGGCAAGGCTGGTGCGCTCATAGCCCTGTTCGAGAAACAGCGACTCCGCCGCGTCAAGGATGGCGCTTTGACGCCGTTCGCGCGGCGACAGCCTATCTATCTGACATAAATCCGATTCCGGCGTGTTCAATTTGCAGTTCCTCTCGCTTGCTCTTTTCTGTAATTTACATTACACGGCGCGCCAGCGCAAGCTTTTGCCTATATACAACTCCCGCACAACTGCGATTTTTCAGGGGTCCTTATGAGTCGCTTCCGTCCTCTTGGCTGCGCCGCCGGCGCCGCGCTGGCTCTGGTGCTGGCTTCATGCTCGTCGGAAGCGCCCCCCGCGCCGCCGCCGCCTGAGGTCAATATCGTGACGATCCGCACGCAGGCCGTCCCGAATGTGATCGAATTGCCTGGCCGCGTTCAGGCGTTTCGCACGTCCGAAGTGCGCGCACGGGTCAACGGTATCGTCGAGCGCCGCCTGTTTGATGAGGGTAGCTATGTTCGCGCCGGCACCTCACTGTTCCGGATCGACCCACGCGAGCTGATCGCGACGGCCAATGCGGCGCGCGCGCAGCTTGCCCGTGCGCAAGCGACGGCGGCGAACGCGCGTCAGGTGGTTGGCCGCTACCAGCCGTTGCTTGCCGATCAGGCGATCGGCAAGCAGGAATATGACGCCGCCGTTGCCGCGCAGCGCACCGCCGAAGCGGATGTGCAGCAGGCGCAGGCCAATCTGGAATCCGCGCGCTTGAACCTGGGATATGCATCGGTCACCGCGCCGATTTCGGGCCGCGCGCGCCGCGCTCAAGTCACCGAGGGCGCGCTTGTCAGCGCCTCACAAGGCACGCTGCTGACGACGATCGAACAGATCGATCGCGTCTATGTCAATTTCGGCCAGTCGAGTTCGGACCTGCTTGCGAACCGCCGCGACATGGGTTCGGGCAAAGTGAGCGTGCCGCAATTCGACCGCGTCGAAGTGCAGCTGATCCTGGAAGATGGCAGCGCCTATCCGGTCGTCGGCCACCTCGACTTCCTTGACCTGTCGATCGACGAAGCGACCGGCACCGCCGCGCTCCGCGCCGAATTCCCGAACCCGAATTCGGCTCTGCTCCCCGGCCAGTTCGTTCGCGCGCGCATCTTCGCTGGCAACCGCGCCGACGGCATGCTGATCCCGCAGCGCGCGGTGAAGCTGACCGCCGACGCGGCGAGCGTGATGGTCCTCGATGCAAAGAATATCGCGACCCCGCGCCCTGTTAAGCTGGGAACGATGGTCGCAGGCCAGTGGGCGATCCTTGACGGGTTGAAGCCGGGCGACCGGGTGATCGTCGACGGATTGCAAAAGGTCCAGCCGGGCCAGCCGGTTCGGGTCGCCCCACCCAAGGGCACGGCGTCGACGCCCCCCGCGAAGCGCTGACCTGACATGACCCCACGCTTTTTCATCGACCGGCCCATTTTTTCCTGGGTCATCGCCATCGGCATCCTCTTGTCGGGCATCATCGCGCTGCGCAGCCTGCCAGTGGAGCAATATCCGACGGTCGCGCCGCCATCGCTGACGATCGGCGTCACCTATCCGGGCGCCGACGCGAGCACGCTCGAACAGAATGTGACGCAGGTCATCGAGCAGGAGCTGAACGGGGTCGAGGGCTTCCTCTACATGGCCTCGACCAGCGAATCGAACGGCACCGCGTCGATCACCCTGACCTTCGAGGCCGGGACCGACATCGACAATGCGCAGATGGAGGTGCAAAACCGCCTGCGCCGCGTCGAACAGCGCCTGCCCGAGGACGTCCGTCGCCAGGGCATCTCGGTCACCGAGGCCAATTCGGGCTTTCTGCTGATCGTCGCGATCACGTCGAAGAGCGGCGATACCGACCCGATGGAGGTCAACAATTTCGCCAACACGCGCGTGCTCGACGAGCTGCGGCGCGTCAACGGCGTCGGCAATGTCCAGGCCTTTGCGCCCGAATATGCGATGCGCATCTGGCTCGATCCGCAAAAGCTGGCGTCTTATAATCTCTCGGCGGCCGAAGCCTTGGGCGCGGTGCAGGAGCAGAATAGCCAGACCCCGGGCGGCCAGCTCGGCGACCAGCCGATCGCAAAGGGTGCGCAGCTTAATGCGGTCATTACGACGCAGGGCAGATTTACCAAGCCCGAGCAGTTCGAAAGCATCATCCTGCGCGCTAACCCCGACGGGTCGGCGGTGACGCTGGGCGACGTGGGGCGCGTCGAGCTGGGCGCCGCAAGCTATCTCTTCTCGTCCGAGCTCAACGGCAAGCCGATGGCGGGCCTCGCGGTCCAGCTGACCCCGGGCGCCAACGCGCTGTCGACCGCCGAGGGTATTCGTACGCAGATGGCGGAGCTGTCGAAGGGATTCCCGCCCGACATCACCTGGTCGATCCCCTATGACACCACGCCGTTCATCAGCCTGTCGATCGAGGAAGTGGTGGTGACGCTGGGCGAAGCGATGCTGCTCGTGTTCCTCGTCATGTTCCTGTTCCTCCAGAACTGGCGCGCGACGGTGATCCCGACGGTGGTCGTGCCGATCGCGCTTGCTGGCGCCTGTCTGGGCCTGTGGATGTTCGGTTTCTCGATCAACGTGTTGACCTTGTTCGGCATGGTGCTCGCGATCGGCATCCTCGTCGACGACGCTATCGTGGTGATCGAGAATGTCGAGCGCATCATGAACGAGGAACATCTGCCGCCCTATGAGGCAACGGTGAAGGCGATGAGCCAGATCACCTCGGCGATCATCGGTATCACGCTGGTGCTGATCGCGGTGTTCATCCCGATGGCGTTTTTTCCCGGATCGACCGGCGGCATCTATCGCCAATTCTCGATGACGCTTGCCATCTCGATCGCCTTTTCGGCGCTGCTCGCGCTCACGCTGACGCCCGCTCTTTGCGCAACGCTGCTGAAACCGCACGACCAGACCGAGCGCAAGGGCCGCATCGGGGCGTTTGCCGACCGCTTCTTCGCCCGCTTCAACGACTGGTTCGGGCGCACCACCAACCGTTATCAGGGCAGCGTCGGCAAGATGCTGTCAGCGCCGCTGCGCTGGCTTGGCGTGTTCGCCCTGATGGTCGCGGTGACCGCGCTGCTGTTCTTTCGCCTGCCCGGCTCTTTCCTGCCGCAGGAGGATCAGGGCTATCTGATCACCGTGATCCAGGCGCCCCCCGGCGCGACGACGCAGCGCACCAACGAAGCCACCAAGCAGGTGAAAGCTTTCTTCGCCGAGCAGCCGCAGGTCGCCAATGTCGTGTCGGTCAACGGCTTCAGCTTCTTTGGCCAGGGCCAGGCGAACGCGATCATGTTCACGCCGCTCAAGCCGTGGGACGAACGCACGGGCGAAGGCGACAGCGCCGACGCGATCGCCGGCAAGGCGATGGGGACGTTCATGGGGATCAAGGAGGCGTTCGCCTTCTCGCTCAGCCCCCCGTCGATCCCCGAACTCGGAACGTCGAGCGGCTTCACTTTCAAGCTGCAGGACCGCGGCGGCAACGGGCGCGATGCGCTGGTCGCCGCGCGCAACCAGATGCTGGGGGGCGCGATGCAGAGCAAGCTGCTCGCCAATGTTCGCCCCGAAGGGCAGGAAGATGCGCCGGTGCTGAAGGTCGATATCGACCGCATCCAGGCGCGCGCGCTCGGCCTGTCTATCGGCGACGTCAATGCGACGCTCGCGATCAGCTTTGGTAGCGCCTACGCCAATGACTTCACCCGCGAAGGCCGCGTGCTGCGCGTGCTGCTCCAGGCCGATGCCGCAAGCCGGATGACGCCGCAGGACGTGCTCGAACTGCGCGTGCGGAGCGCGAACGGCGACATGGTGCCCTTTGGTTCGTTCAGCAGCGCCGAATGGTCGGCGGAGGCGCCGCAGCTCCAACGCTATAACGGCTATCCCGCGATGACGATTTCGGGCGAACCCGCGCCCGGCCAGTCGACCGGCGAAGCGATGGCGGAAATGGAGCGGCTCGCACAGCAACTCCCCGCAGGCTTCTCGTTCGAATGGACCGGCATCTCCTATGAGGAAAAGCAGTCGGCGGGCCAGATCGGCATGCTGCTCGGCCTGTCGCTCGTCGTCGTCTTCCTGCTGCTCGCGGCGCTCTACGAAAGCTGGTCGGTGCCGGTCGCGGTGCTGCTGGTCGTCCCGCTTGGTGTGCTCGGCGCGGTGCTTTTTTCGATGCTGCGCGGGCTGTCGGCCGACATCTATTTCAACGTCGGCCTGATCACGATCATCGGCCTGGCTGCGAAGAATGCGATCCTGATCGTCGAATTCGCGATCGAGCAGGAGGCCGAGGGCAAGTCGACGCTCGACGCCGTGATGGAAGCGGTGAAGCTGCGCCTGCGGCCGATCATCATGACCAGCCTCGCCTTCATCCTCGGCATGGTGCCGCTCGTCATCGCGAGCGGGGCCGGCGCCGCCAGCCGCATCGCGGTCGGTTCGGGCGTGATGGGCGGGATGATCGCGGCCACTTTGCTGGGCATCTTCTTCATCCCGCTCTTCTATCTATCGGTGCGCAAATGGATCAGCCGCAAGCGCCCCCCTGCCCCCACCGAAAAAGGACATCATGAGGAACCCGGTCATGCGTAACCTGATCGCGCTGCTCGCGGCGACGACGCTCGCCGGATGCGTCAATATGGCGCCCAAGCATGAGCGTCCGGCGTTGCCGACTGCGCCCGCCTATCCGGCCGAATTCGCGGGCGATGTGACGCTGGGGCAGCGCGCAACCGACGTGTCGTGGCGGGACTTTTTCGCCGACCCGCAGCTCGAGGTGCTGATCACGCAGTCGATCGAGCGCAACCGCGACCTCGCCGTCGCGGTGGCGCAGATCGAAGAAGCGCGCGGGCTGTACCGCATCCAGGACGCCGACCGCCTGCCGACGGTGGGCGCCAGCGCCGATGCCGCCCGGACGCGCGGCCAATCGCTGACCGGCGTCGGGACGGACACCACCAACCGCTATTCGGTCGGCGTCGGGGTCACTTCGTTCGAGCTCGATTTTTGGGGGCGCGTCAAAAATCTGTCCGAGGCCGCGCGCAGCCAGTATCTCGCGACCGAAGCGGCCGAGCGCGCGTTCCGGTTGGCGCTGGTTCGCGACGTTGCCTCGACCTATTTCGCCTCGCGCGGCGCCGTGGAACAGATCGAACTGGCCGAAGCCACGGTGACGAGCCGCAAGGAAGGGCTGCGCATCGCCAAGCGCCGCCTGGATGCCGGGGTGACGTCGGCGCTCGATTATCGCCAGTCGGAAACGCTGCTCACGCAGGCCGAAACGCAGCTCGCGAGTCTGAAGCTCGGCAAGGCGCAGGCCGACAATTTCCTTGCGGTCCTGACCGGCGGGCCTGTCACGGGGCCTCTCCCCGCGCCGCTGCCGCTCGTCGCGCAGGGGCAATCGCCGACGCTGACCGCTGGCCTGCCATCGGACCTGCTGGTCGCGCGGCCCGACGTGGTCGCGGCCGAAGAGCAGCTTCGCGCCGCACGCGCCAATGTCGGCGCCGCGCGCGCTGCTTTCTTCCCGTCGATTTCGCTGACCGGCAACCTTGGCTTCGCCTCTGGCTCGCTCGACAACCTGTTCAGCAACGATGGTTTCGGCTGGAGCTTCGGCCCCTCGATCACCCTGCCGATTTTTGATTTCGGGCGCAATAAGGGCAATCTGACCGTCGCCGAAGCGCGCGAGAATATCGCAGTCGCAACCTATGAGCGGACGGTGCAGGGGGCGTTTCGCGAAGTCGCCGACGCGCTTGCCGGACGCCGCTACCTCGCCGATCAGGTCGAGGCGCAGGAACGCGGCACGCTCGCGACGCGCCAGATCGCCGACCTGGCGCGCAAACGGTATCGCGAGGGGGTTTCGACCTATCTCGAAGTGCTCGACGCCGAACGTAATCTGTTCGCCGCCGAACAGGCGCTGATCGAGCTGCGGCGTGCGCAGGTCGACAATCTGGTGACGCTCTATGTCGCGCTGGGCGGCGGATTGGTCGAGCGCCCCTGAGCTGCGGCCTTCGCCCCCGTATCGTGCGACAGCTAAGGAAGCCCAGCCTTGCGCGCCCGCTATCCGGAAAGCCGTAATGACCCAGGAAAACCCTACACTGCTCAAGGATATTCTGGGCCCGCACGCGCTGGAGACGATCGGCGATGCCGGCATGGCGGCGTCCCCCCGCTTCGATCGCGCCGCCTTTTTGGCTGCGGCGTCGGATGGCCTTGCTGCGCTGTCGATCATGGAACGCGTGCGCCATATCGCTGACGCACTCCGCCCGGCGCTGCCCGGCAATTATGCAGCCGCGCTTGTGGTCGTCCGCGCGATGGCGCCGCAGCTCACGCATGGCTTTCAGGCGATGGCGGTCACCGAATATGTGGCGCGATACGGGCTTGACGATTTCGACCTGTCGATGGCGGCGCTGGCCGATCTGACGCGTTTCGGTTCGGCCGAATTTGCGATCCGCCCGTTTCTGGCCGCGGATACGGCACGCGCGCTGGCCATCATGACGCGATGGACCGGCAGTGACGATGAGCATGTCCGGCGTCTCGCGAGCGAAGGAGCCCGGCCGCGCTTGCCGTGGGCCGCGCGCGTTCCGGCGCTGAAGGCCGACCCGACGCTGGCGGCGCCGATCCTCGAAATACTGAAGGCTGATCCGAGACTTTATGTCCGCAAATCGGTCGCGAACCATCTGAACGATATCGCCAAGGATCGGCCCGACTGGTTGCTGGCGCGCCTCGATGAATGGCCGCAGGATGACGCGCGCACGGTCTGGATCATCCGCCACGCGCTGCGCACGCTGATCAAGAAGGGCGATCCTGCGGCCTTGGCGCTGATCGGTGTCGGCCATGGCGCCGCAGTACGCGTGCCCGATTTCAGCATTTCCCCGCCAGCCGTCCATCTTGGCGACCGGATTTCCATCACCGCCAACGTCGCATCGGATTCCTCTGAAAATCAGCGGCTGGTGGTCGATTATCGCGTCCATTACGCCCGCGCGGGCGGCAAGAGCGCTGCCAAGGTTTTCAAGCTGAAGACGTTCGACCTTGCTGCGCGGCAAACCGTATCGCTTGGAATCAGCCAGACGATCCGCGACTTCAGCACCCGCCGCCACCATCCAGGACGGCACGAGGTGGAGTTGATCGTCAACGGACAGGTGATGGCGACCGGGGCGTTCGATATTCTGCCGTCGGACTGATCTCGACGGGGCGCTTTGCCTAGCCCGGGGGCGGCGTGGTCTCGGCCTCGGGCGGCGGGCGCCCTTCCGGAATTGCCGGACGCCCCTCCTGCATCGGCAGGCGCAGGTCGATGCGGCTGCCGTTGATTTCGGTCGTGATGACCGCGTCGCCATCCTCGATGCCGATCCGCGTCCGGTCGCCGATCGGAATGTCGCCGATATCGGGAATATCGAGCGGTTCGACAGGACCCGTCGGATCGACAGCCTTCCTGGGCTGCGGCGCGGCCTTTCTGCCCGAAGCCTCGGTCATGAAGTCGCGCCAGATCCGCGCCGGCAACCCGCCGCCCGATATGCCCTGCAGCGGGCTATTGTCGTCGTTGCCGATCCAGACGCCGACGACAAGGTCGTTGGCATAGCCGACGAACAACGCATCGCGATTGTCCTGCGTGGTCCCGGTCTTGCCGAAATTCGCCTGCGGCAGGCGCGCCGCGCGGCCGGTGCCGCGATTGACCGCGGCGCGCAGCATTTGTTCGATGTCCGCATGCTCGCGCGAGCCGAAGCGCGACGGACCCGAAATCAGATTTTCGAACCAGCCTTTTTCATCGGCTTCGAATGCATGGGGTTTGACCGGATAGCTGTTCGCCGCGACGGCGGCATAAGCGGCGGTGAGTTCGAGCAGGGTCATGCTCGACGTGCCGAGAGCGAGACTGGGATCGCCCTTGGCCATCGGCGCGGTGACGCCGAGATCGCGGGCCATATCGATAACCTTGTCGTCGCCGACGTCGCGCAGCAGCCGCACCGCGGCGACATTGCTCGACGAGGCGAAGGCATCTTCGAGGCTGATTTCTCTCGAATAGGCGCCGCCCGAATTTTTGGGACGATAGGAGCCGATCTCGATCGCACGGTTGTCGATCATGTCGTCGGGTTCCCAGCCGGCCCGCAGCGCGGCGAGATAGACGAACAGCTTGAAGGTCGAGCCCGGCTGCCGCCGCGCCTGTGTCGCGCGGTTGAAGGGCGACGCCGCATAATCCTTGCCGCCGATCATCGCGACGACCTCGCCATTCGGGCGCATCGCAACAAGCGCCACCTGCGCCTTGCCCAGCCCCGCACGGCCGGTCACGCGGCGCGCGATGCCCTGCAATCGTGCGTCGAGTGTCGTCGCGATCGTCTGGCGCGAATAGCCGACATCGCTCAATTTGCGCGCTTCGGGCAGCGCCCAGTCAGCGAAATAGGTGCCGGTCGGCAACGTATTGCGGCTGCGCACGTCGATGCGCGGGGTGCGGAGCGCCGCCCGCTCCCGCTCGCTAAGATAGCCCGTCGCGACCATGGCGTTCAGCACCAGCTTCATGCGTTTTTCGGCGAGATCGGGATTTTTGGTCGGCGCGAGGCGCGACGGTGCCTGCACCAGCCCCGCGAGCATCGCCGCCTGCGCCGGGGTCAATTTCTCGGGCTGGCGATAGAAATAATGGAGCGACGCGGCGCGCAGACCATAGGTGTTGTCGCCGAAATAGGCGTTGGAGAGATAGCGTTCGAGTATCTCGTCCTTGGTCAGCCACGCTTCGAGCCAGAAGGCGATCAGCGCCTCGCGCGCCTTTCGCCCGAGGGTGCGCTTGGGCGTCAGGAAAGTGAATTTCGCGAGTTGCTGGGTGATCGTGCTGCCGCCCTGCGTGCGTCCGCCCGTGACATTGCTCCACACCGCACGCGCGATGCTGCGCGGGTCGACGCCCCAATGCGTATAGAAACGCCGGTCCTCGATCGCGAGGAAGGCGCCGGTTACATGTTTTGGCAGGGCCGCCGCCTTCACCGGCGTGTCGACGATCGCCCCGATGCGCGCGATCGGCGTGCCGTCCGATGCCAGCAAGGTGATTTGCGGCGGCGCGATCGGTTCGAGCGATTTGGAAAGCGGCGCAGTGAGCGCAAGCCAGCCGACCAGCAGGACGAAAATGACGCAAAAGATGGCAAAGCCGCGCGAAATCCGGCGCATCCATTTGCGCCCGCGCGTCTCGGGAAGGATGGGCGGTGGCGGCGCTGCCATGTCGGCGAACGGCCCACCGGGCGTCGTGACGAGGGTGGGGTCGGGGCCTTCGGGTTTACGGAACCATTTCATGCGCAACACCCGTATTACAGCCCCAACACAGCATAAGCAATTGCGTTGTGCGATGCTTCGGATTGGTCGGCTTCGTCAAGGCGGACGGCGACATGGTCCGCGTGGCGGGACAAGAAGCGGAAAAGCCCCGCCTTCGCCCCAACTTCAGCGACGCGACCCGCGGCCGCTTCCGCAGATGCAGATGCAGATCACGCCGATCTTAGCCGGCGGGATCGTCCTGGTCCTGCTGCGGCGAGGACTGGCCGCCCTTCTTGATGAAGCTCATCTTGCCCTGCGGCTCGAGGATCGCCCAAGCGACCTCGGACATCCGGCCGATACCCGCGAGCCGCATTTCGGAGAGAATCTCGTCCCGCGTCAGGCGGTCGCGCCGCAAATTTTCCTGGACGATTTCGCCGTCGCGCACGATCACGCGCGGGGTGCCTTCCAGCAGATCCTTGGCGCGCGGGAACAGATAGGCGGTCCAACTTAGCACCAATGCCCAAAAGGCGAAGGTGCAAATGGCGAGCGTCGCGCCGGTCAGGCTGAAGTCGTTGTGGGTCACCCCCTGCTGGATCAGATCGCCGAGCACGACCAGCACGACGAATTCGAACGGTGTCATCTGCCCAAGCTCGCGCTTCCCGAGCAGGCGGATGAGCAGGAACAGGATGAAAAACATCACCGTGGCGCGAAGGACGATATCCATCAGGGCAGCACCTTGATGCGGAGCGGCATCGCGCCAATGCGGCGGCTACCGTCGAGGACCGCGATTTCGCCTCTGGTGCCGGCGAACAGCGGCGGGTTGATCTGGCCGTCGATCTTGATGCGAAGGCTGTCGCCGGCACCGAGCGGGCCGTAGGAAAAATGAAAATGGCCGTCCTTGAAGCTCTCTTCGGCCGGCGCCGGGATCATCGTATTGACGGTCATGTCCTGCCAGAGCGCGGGTGATACCGCGACCACGGCGTCCTCGAGCGGAGCGTCGGCGGTCAGCGTGATGTCGGTTTCGAAGAACTCGCCGTTGCGAATGATCGTCGGCGTTTTCACCGTCAGCCGCGCCTCGCCGA
The DNA here is from genome assembly GCA_964426485.1 of uncultured Sphingopyxis sp. Taxonomy (GTDB): domain Bacteria; phylum Pseudomonadota; class Alphaproteobacteria; order Sphingomonadales; family Sphingomonadaceae; genus Sphingopyxis. The sequence goes on from CAYRQX010000031.1 coordinate 13,035, forward strand.
GATCGGCGGTGCGAGGCGGGCTGCGTTGTCCGCCGGTGAAACCGAACCCCGCTGCCACCAAGAGGCCCCCGAGAATGAGGATAGAGATCGGGCTGGCGTGCCGGTCCCACAGGCGCCGCGATGGCGTGGCGTCCAGTCCTTCCAGCGCCTGCATCCGATCCTCCAGCCTGATCGCGAATGCCCGCGGCCGCAATGACCGAGGGCGCCCGCCTGTCCTCAGCGGACGGGCGCCTATTGGACGCCTGGCTCGGCGGTTCGTTCCGCTGGCTTAGCTATCGGTGGCGGCATTCTCGATGGCCGGGGCCGCATCGGCCCACCCCGCCTCGGTCGGCTCGAAGCGCGATCCGATCTCAAGTGTACGATGCACGGGGCAGCGGTCGGCCACGCCGAGCAGTTCGGCGTGCTGCGCATCGTCGATCGCGCCTTCAATTTCGACGCGGCGGCTGAAGACATCGGGTTTTTCCGAACCCTTGTCCTTGCGGTGCGAGACGCCGGTTCGAATCCGTTCGACCGACCAACCCTTGCGATCGGCATAGAGGCGCAGCGTCATCGTCGTACAGGCGGCGAGCGCCGCCGAGAGCAGGTTGAACGGCGTCGGGCCGGAGCCCAATCCACCCACGCTCTCAGGCTCGTCGGCGATGAAGGCCGCCTTCCCGGCCCGCATTGCCAGCTGAAATTTGCCGAGCCCCGTTTCCTCGGCCTCCGCGTCGAACTGGCTGGCGGCGGTCGGCGGCATCGCCGGCAAGTAGCGCCCGGCCCAGGCCGAGATCATGTCGGCCGCGAAATCGGCGTCGCGCGCATTGCCAAGCAGGTGATCGGCGCCGTCGAGCGAGACAAAGCTTTTGGGATGCTTTGCCGCGAGGTACATGCGGGTAACATTTTCGATCCCGACCACCTGGTCGATCGGCGAATGGAGGAACAGAAGGGGCCTTTTCAGCTTTGCAAGCCGCGCGCCCTGATCCTGTTCGCGCAGGCTGGCGACGAATTCCTTGCGGACGGTAAAGGGGCGGCTGCCGATGGCGACGACGCCGCTGCCTTCACGCTCGATCGTCTTGAGCCCTTCGGGGTCGAACTGATGCAGCGCATGTTCAACGTCGAAAGGCGCCGCGATCGTCGCGACGGCGTGGATACCGGGCAGCGAGGCCGTCGCCGCAATGGCCGCCGCGCCGCCCAGGCTATGCCCGACAAGCAGCATCGGCGGCATGCCCGCATCCGCCATTGCACCGGCGGCGTCGACCAGATCCTGCACATTATGGCTAAAGCCCGACGCGCCGAATTCGCCTTCGCTGGCGCCGAGCCCGGTGAAATCGAAGCGCAGGACACCGATTCCGGCTCCGGCGAGGCGCCGCGATATCCGAACAGCCGCCTTGTTGTCCTTCCCGCAGGTAAAGCAGTGCGCGACCAGCGCCCACGCCCTTGTGGAACCGACGGGGAGTTCGAGGCGACCTGAAAGGCGGTCGCCGGCGCTGTTGTGAAAGTCGAAAGGGCGCGTCGGCATCGGGATCTCCGGTCGCTATGGCATGTTCGCCCGGCCGTAGCACAAAATGCCAAGAGACAAGAGATGGTCGCGCGCACACCCGCTGTAAAAGGCGGCGGCGCCCGGCATCGCTGGTTAGGGTGAGTCTAGAGCGTGATCGGTTTCCCCTGCGCCGCGAGGACGCGCAGGATGTTGCCGCTCCACATCTTCTCGATGTCTGCGTTCGAATAGCCCGCGGCCTTCAGCCGTTCGGTGACCTTGGGTAGCGCCGAAATATCCTCGATACCCGGCAGGCCGCCGCCGCCATCCCAGTCGGCGCCGAAACAGATATGGTCGACGCCGCCGACCTCGATCGCGCGCAGCACCATCTTCATATAGCCGTCGAAATCGGCCGCCCAGAGCTTCTCGGTCTTGTCAAGCTCGCGCCACTGGCGGTTCAGGTCGGCCTGTTCGGCAGGCGTGATCTGCCCGATGCGTTCATATTTTCCGAACAGTTCCGCACGCGCGGGCGACATGTTCATTTCCGACATGAAGATTGTCGAGATGCACATCGCGCCGCCCTTTGCGGCGAGCGATTTCAGCCGTCCCTCGTCGAGATTGCGCGGATGGTCGAAAGCCGAACGCAGGCTCGAGTGCGAGAGCAGGATCGGATATTTGGACAGCGCGAGGATCTGGTCGAACGCCGCGTCCGACGAATGACTCGCGTCGATCACAATGCCGAGGCGGTTCATTTCGGCGACCCACTGCTTGCCGAGCGGGCTCAACCCCTTCCAGCGTCCCTCGCCCGTCGCGCTATCGGCGAACTGATTATCCTTCGAATGGACCGGCCCCGCGAGGCGCAGGCCCTTGCTGTAGAATTCTTGGAGCAGCGACAGGTCTTCGCCGAGCGGATAGCTGTTCTCCATCGACTTGAAGGCGATCAGCTTGCCCTCCTTGTTCAGCCGCACCGCATCGGCCGCAGTCAGCGCGGGCGCGATCGTGCCCGAATTCGCCGCGATCGTCTTGTCGATCAGGTCCGACCGCTTGCGCGCGAAGGCGAGCGCGTCGGCATAGCCCTTCGGCGTCAGCGGCCCCTGGTCGGTATAGATGGCGAAAAAGCCGCCATCGAGATTGCCGTCCTTCATCCGCGGAATGTCGAGCTGCGCCATATCTTCGGCGAGCGCGTGGCGATCGGCGAAGCTCCAGCCCGCGCGCTCGAAATGGAGCGGCGTGTCGAGATGCGTATCGAGCACGAGCATCCGGCTGTGCAGCGGCGCTTCGGGCGCCGCCTTCGGCTTCTCCCCGCCCGAGCAGGCGGTCAGCGCGGTAGCAGTCAGCAGAATGGCAAGGTGCTTCACTTCTTGTCCCCCACGGGCTTCAGGTCGAGATCATGATAGTCCCAGCTGAAGTCGGCAATCTTGCTCACCGCCTTCATCGTCACGCCGGTTATCTTGCCTTCCGCGTCGAGCGCAAAGGTCACATAGGCGGGCTCGATCGCCGGATCGTCGAAATCGGTGACGAAGCTGTCATATTGCCAATGTTTGAGCCGCCCCGCCATCCGCGGTGTCGAGGTGAAATCGATCGTCAGGCCGGTCGACGCCTGCCCGATCACGATGTCGCCATACCAGGGATCGCGGTAGCGGCCCGCATAGCCCGCCAGCGCGAGCGAGGGACCGCTCTGCGCCGGCGAGGCCTTTGCCTGTTTCAGATATTCGACTCCGCCTGCGAGCCGCGACTGATACCAATCCTCCCATTTCTGGGTCCAGCCATAATCCGGCTGGTCCAGATAATGGTCGAGCAAATCATAGGTGAGGCCGAGCAGCATGCCGCTGTCCTCGCTGTTCATCATGATCGCGAAACCGACATTCTTGTCGGGGATCATCACGACGCGCGTAATCGAACCGAAGACGCCGCCGCCGTGCTGAATGATGCGGTGGCCGCGGTAGTCCTGTACGTTCCATCCGAGCGCATAGGCTTGCTGCGTCGGTTGCGCGGGTTTGAGCTGGTCGGGAAGCGGCGAGATCGGCATCGGGGTGACGGGCTTCCACATCTCCTCCGCCTGTTTTTCGCTAAACAGGCGTTTGCCATTCGGCAGCGCGCCGTGTGCGAGCTGGATCTTGAGCCACGCCGCCATGTCATCGGCGCTGAGCGCGAGCCCGCCGGCGGGGGCGCCGTTGCGGCCGAGCTCGTCGCGTTCGCCCAGCGCCGCCTGCGGCCCGAGACCGCGCAGCGCGCCCGACAGCCGCGCGTGCGGCCACGACCGGTTCGGGATGCGGAAGCGGTCCTCGCTGTCGCTCGTCGCATTCTTCATGCCCCCGGCGCGCAGCACGCGCGCGCGCATGAAATCCTCCCACGTCTGTCCGGTGACTTCCTCGATCAGCTGGCCGGCGACGGCATAGAGGATATTGTCATAAGCATAGGCCGAGCGGAAACTCGTCTTGGGCTTCAGGTAAGCGACGCGCTCGACGGTCTGTTTGCGCGTGAGGTGCGTGCGCGGCACGAACATCAAATCGCCCTGCCCCAGCCCGAGCCCGCTGCGGTGAACGAGCAGATCGCGGATCGTGATTTCGCGCGTGACCCACGCGTCATACATGCGGAACCACGGCATATGCTTGATGACGGGATCGTCCCACGCGATCTTGCCTTCGTCGACGAGGATCGCGAGCGCGGCGGCGGTCATCGCCTTGCCGGTCGAGCCGGTCTGGAAGATCGTCTGTCCGTCGACCGGCGCGCGCTCGCCAATCTTGCGCACGCCCCAGCCGCGCGACAGCGTCGTCTTGCCGTCCTCGACGATCGCGATCGACACGCCCGCCGCGCCGACTTTCTTGCGGAGCGCCTCGACACTCTCGCCGATATCGGCGGGCGGTTCGGCCCATGCCGGCGCGGCGACCGACAGCAGCAGCGACAAGGCGAGCAGGCGAACGGTTTTCATGGCAGGGTCTCCATTGGGGGAGCGGTGGACGGACGCAGCAGGCGCCAGCTTCCGACGGTGATGAGCGGGAGGACGAAGACGGCAAGGAACAGCCAGGCGAGGAAGCGGTATCCGCTGGCGATCAGGTCGACGAGGCCGACGCGCGCGGCAACGAACATGCAGCCGACCAGTATGACGCTTCCGATCGCCGCCCGCACCGCGGTGCCAATGGGAGGTCGTCCGCGCGCTTCGACGACGCCCGAAACCCGTTCGTTGATCGCATGGATGGCACCGACGCCGCTTTCGAGCAGCGCGGCAAAGATCATCAGCTGAAACAGCACATGGAATCCCGGCACCGCCATCTGGCGCAGAAGGAAGTCGGAGGGCAAGGTTTCGGCGCCGATCGATGGATAAAAGGCCATCATCGATACGAAAAACAGGATCGCCGGCAACATCGTGAGCGGTCCGGCAATCAGGCCGGCAATGACGGCATCGCGCTGGCTGGTCAGATGCCGCAACACCGGCAGGATGATCACCGCGCCGACGATATTATAGCTGGCGTAGGTCAGCCCGCCGGCAACCCAGTTGCCCGAAGGCCGGGGCGCACTGGCAAAGCCCTGAACAATCAGATCGCCGAAGCTGGTCAGCGCGAAAATCAGAAAAAGCGCATAGACCGAATAGATCAGCATCGTCGCATATTTGAACAGATTCTCGACGATTTCGGTCCCGAACGCGGTGAAGGCCACGATACTCACCGCCAAAAGGACCGATCCGGCAAGTTCGGGCCAGCCGAACGTCGCGGCGCCGATTGCGCCCGCTGCCGCACCGAATACCGCCAGGATCAGCACGACGAAAATCAGATAGGCGATTTCGAAAGCCACCCACGCCGGACCGAGCAGGCGTTGAAAAAAGCTGCGATAATCATAGGCGCCGAGTTTGAGCGCGAGCGCGAAGGTCAGCGCCGCGACGACGCTCCAGATCAATGTCGCGAGCAGCATCGCGGCAAGCCCGCCCCACGGCCCCGACGGCACAAAATATTCGGCGAGTTCGCGCCCCGTCGCATAGCCGCCGCCGATGATGACGGCTTTGAGCGCAAATCCGGGCAGCAGAAAGCGCTGAAACCAGCTCGCCCCGCTGCCCTTCTCGCCCACACTCATGCGAGACACTTTTCGACGAGCGCGTCGAAACCTTTGCCGCCACGGATCGGATCGGCAACGGGAAGCCCGAGGCGGTCGCTCTCGGCCGCCATCAGCGCCTCGGCGGCGGCGACGTCGTAGCTCGATGTGTTGAAGCTGACCCCGCCACAGCGGATCGCGGGATTGGTCCGGCTGCCCAGGCGGATCGTCATGTCGATAACTTCCTCGATCGAGGGCAAGGCAAAGTTTTCCATACCGAGGATCACTTTGCGCGTCGGGTCGTGGCAGACGACGAAGACGTCGGGCTGGCTGCCGTGGAGCAGACCGAGCGACACCGGGGCGTAGGCGGGATTGAAGATCGAGCCCTGCCCTTCGATGACGTCCCAATGGTCGGCGGGCGCATCGGGGCTGAGCATTTCGGCCGCCCCCGCCTCGAAATCCGACACCACCGCGTCCATCGGCATGCCGCCGCCCGCGATCATGATGCCTGTCTGGCCGGTCGCGCGAAAATCGGCATCGAGACCGCGCAGGGCAAAGGCCCGGTGCAACGCGAGCGCGGTATATTTCTTGCCAAGCGCGCAGTCGGTGCCGACCGTGAGCAGCCGCTTGCCCGTCCGCTTGCGCCCGGTCCCGACCGCGATCGCGGGCGGCGGGGTGCGGATGTCGATCAACTGCTGCCCCGTGCGCCGCGCCGCCTCGACGAGCGCGGCTACACTCGTCAGCTTGGTGTGGAGCCCGCTGACGATGTCGAGCCCCGCCTCCATCGCCTCGACGAGCACCGCGACCCAGGCCGCACCGATAATGCCGCCCTGATTGGCGACGCCGATCACCAGCGACCGCGCACCCGCCGCCCGCGCTTCGGCGGGCGACAGGCGCGGCAGTCCGGTCGAAACGGTGCAACCGTCGATCGCCCATTCACCCGTGCAGCGGTCCCCTGCCCAGTCGGCGAGACCAAAGGCGGTCTTGGCATAGGCCGCGTTGGTCGTGTCGCCGAGGAACAGCAAATAGGGCTGCGGCAGGGTCAGGCTGTCCTCCAGCCTGCCGACGGGCGCGTTCATCTGGTCCAACTCCAATCCGCTCAAAAAGCCATGTCGAGCGCGACGCCGATCGTCCGCGGCTGCAGCGGCGAAATCGCAAGAAAACTTGGCTGGTTGAGACCGTCGGCCATCGTCGACCGCGCCATCTCTCCCTTGTTATCGAACAGATTGCGGGCATAGGCGCGCGCTGTCCAGTGATCGCTCAGCGTTACCGACGCATTGAGGTCGACCGAGGTGTAGGGTTTGGCGCGCGCGGCGAGCGGATCGCTTTCGACGAGCGACAAGCGGCTGCTCGCGTGGCGGATGCCCGCACCAAAGCTGCCCTTGTTGCCGCCGCCCAGTTCGAATTCATAATCGGCACGCAGCGCGCCGCTGAATTTCGGCACGGCGGGCAGCCGGTCGCCGTCGACCCCGCTGATATCGGGAACGTCCTCGCTGAGCGTGGCGTCGGTGTAGCTGCCCGTAGCGCTGATCGTCAGGCCGGACGCCGGGCGCAGCGCGAAGCTGCCCTCGATACCCTTGCTTCGCGCCTTGCCGCCATTTGCCCCGCCCGATACGCCGCCGAACGAGCGAACGACCTGGATGTCGGTCCAATCCATCATGAAGATGGCGACATCGACCGAGACCATGCGATCGGCGAAGTCGGCCTTCAACCCGATTTCATAGTTTTTCATGCGGTCGGCATCGACCGTCGGCGGCACATTGGGCACGATGACGTTCGGCCCGCCCGGGCGGTAGCCGGTGGCGAGGCGCGCATAGAGCATCGCGTCCTCATTGATGTGAAATTGCGGACTGATCGAGTAAGTGAAGACGCTTTCGGCCGATTTGCCCGGATCGTCCGCTTGCGGCACGATCGCGCCCGAGCTGATCTGGCGGAAGGTCTGTTTGTTGCGCGCCCAGCGCAGACCGCCGGTGATTTCGAACTGCTCGCTGAGCTTGAAGGTGCCGTTGCCGAAGATCGCATATTCCTTGTAGGTCGCGGGCAGGCCGACGATCGCAAGCGGATCGAGTGCGGGGATGACATTGCCCGCCATGTCGTACGACCGGACGAGCTGCGCGTTGCTCGTCGTTTCGTCGGTGAAGAAGCCACCGATCAGCCATTCGAAGCGATTGCCGCTTGGCGAGGCGATCCGGACTTCCTGCGTCCATTTCTTGAGCCCGAGGTCGAGCGAGAAAGGCGTGATCCCCGCGGGCACCGCGCCGCCGGTGAGCAAGGGAAAAAGGACGCCGAAGGCGTAGCTTGCATCCTGCACCTGCCGGCTCTGCGTCTTGCTGTAGGTGGTCGCCGAGGTCAGCGTCGCGGCGCCGAAGTCATAATCGAGCGTCGCCGAATAATAGTCGAGATCGATGTCGAAGGATTCGGGGACGTAATTATTGTACGAGCGCCCGTCGCCGAGGCGCGCGCCGGTCAGGTCGGCCGCATAGAGACCGTTGCCCTCGGAATCGAGCGACTGCCAGATGCCGGCGAGCTTGACGCTGAATTCAGGCGTCGGCGTCCACAGCAAGGCGGCGCGGCCGCCGCGCTGTTCATAATCATTCTGGTCTTTGAGCGCGGCATTGTTGACGCTGTCGACCCAGCCGGGGGTGCTGCGCCAGGCGAAGCTGCCGCTGACCGCCAGCTTGTCCTGCACGATCGGCACATTGACCATTGCCTGCGCGCCCCAGCCGAGCCCGTCACCGCCCTTGATCGCGAAACCTTCGACCCCGGCGCGGACCTTGAACTGCGTCGTGTCGGGCTGGACGGTCACATATTTGACGAGCCCGCCGATCGAGCTTGCGCCATAGAGGGTGCCTTGCGGCCCCTTGAGCACCTCGATCCGTTCGAGATCATAAGGCATGAGGTCGATCGTGAACGCCCCGGCGCGATTGTAGATCGCGCTCGATCCGACCGGCGCGTCGTCGAGATAGATACCGACAGTCTGGCTCGCGTTGAGCGGCGCGACGCCGCGCAAGGTGATCGTCGTCTGACCCGGCGTGCCGCTGTTGCTGACGTTCATGCCGGGGACATAGCCCGCATAGTCGACAAGCGACGCCGAGCCCTGCTCTTGCAGGACTTCGCCGCTGACGACCGCGATCGAGATCGGCACGTCCTGCACATTCTGGACGCGCTTCTGTGCGGTTACGACGATTTCGCCCGCCGTTTCGACCGCGGCCTCCTGTGCCTGCGTCGGCGTCGCGGCGGCGACCGCGACCATGCTTGCTGCGATAAATAGTCCCTGTTTCATCATCTTATCCCCAGACTTGGGCCGCAACGCGGCCTCGTAAATTATTATGTTATCAATAGAATATTCAGGCGACGTCGTGCCCGAAAGCCGGACGGTGGTGCAGCAAACTGCCCTCACCCATCATTCAATCTCCCCCCAAGAAGATGTCAGTTTTGCGACTATTGTCCTAATTGGAGAAATGTCAACCCAATTGGGACAATTGGTCAATTACCCCAAATTTCCGCCGGACAATGGATCATGCCATCGCGATAGCCGACGCCTGGCTCGCGATCGCGGGCAAGAAATGTCGGTCCGTCGAGGTCGACAATGTCGCAGAGCTGGCCGACGAGATAGGAGGGCGCCATCGACAGGCTGGTGCCCATCATATTCCCGACCATGACGTCGAGACCGAGCTTCTTCGCCTGCCGCGCGATCGCGAGGCCTTCGGTCAATCCCCCGCATTTATCGAGCTTGATGTTCACGACGTCGAACCGCCCGACGAGCGAGGCGGTGTCGGCGAGCGAGAGCGCGCTTTCATCGGCGACGAACGGCAAGGGGCGCTTGAGACCGTCAAGATCGGCCTCGCGCCCGCGCTTCAATGGCTGTTCAAGCTGCGCGACGCGGGTCGATACCAGCACCGGCAGCAATTCGGCGAGCGTTGCGATATCATAGCCCTGGTTGGCGTCGACCCCGATCCACGCGTGCGGCCGCGCAGTGCGGATCGCGACGACGCGCGCGATATCGTCGGCAAGGTCGCCGGTCAGCTTGACCTTGATCGGCGCATCCGGATCGATCGCCAGTGCGGCTTTCGCCATCGTCTCCGCGCGGTCGGCGCCGAGTGTCAGCGTCGAGCGCAGCGCCTTGGGCGGGCTCAGCCCGGCGAGTTCCCAGATCGGGATACCCGTCTGCTTTGCCTCCAGTTCCCAAAAGGCGCAATCGAGCGCATTGCGCGCGCCGCCGGGAGGGAGGAGCTGTTGCAGATCCGCACGCGTCGCGCCGTCTTCGATCGCGCCGCGCACGCGCGTCGCCTCGGCCAGCATATGGTCGATGTCGTCGCCGAGATAATAGACCCCGGCGCCCTCGCCGCGCCCGACGTGCGTGCCGTCCGAAATTTCGGCGACGAGCAGCGCGGTTTCGGAGAAGACATGACCCGAAATGCGGAACGGCTGGTGATAGGGAAAACGCTCGACCCGAAGGTCGAGCGTCAATTCGCGCATGCTCTGCGTCGCCATCAATAGACCATCCCGAAGCCATAGAGATGAAAGACGAGGGTCACCCAGACCAGCACTAGAGCGGCCAGGATCAGCAGCACCGCGCCGAGCTTCATCGTCCAGCGCCGCTTGTCCTTGATGCCGAGCCACAAATGCCAGCCTGCGGTGATGAGCAGGCCGAAGGCGGCGAGCGGCGTCACGATGCGCAGCAGGTGGATCAGCCAGTCAAGCGGACCGCCGATCGCGCCGATATCCGCCGAAAAGGCGGCAATCAGGCCAAACCAGCCGGCGAGCGCGCCGATCGCCAGCCACGCAAAGACACGCGACAGGCGGTAGGCACGCCGAGCCTTGCCCTCGAGCGGGAATTCCGCCTTGAAGTTGCGGCGCACCAGCGCCCGCACCGGCCACGCCAGCGCGGCGAGCAGGATGATGCCGAAGGCGAAGATCAGCGCGGGGTTGAGCCAGGCGGCATTTACCGCGAACGGCGCCGGCTCGAACACCATGAAGGGCGAACCGGCATCGACGCTGAAACGCACGACGCGGCCGTCCTTGACCTCGGCGGCGAGACGTTCGCCAGTGCCGGTATCGCGCCAGACGAAGGGCTCGACCTCGACCCAGTCGCGCGCCCCGGCGCCTAGGCCATCGAGTGCCGGGAAGGTGATCTTGCCGTCCTCGGTCAGCGAGATGGTTGCCTGGCCGAGCAGGCCGAACAGGCTCATGAAGTTGGTGAACGACCCGCGGCTGCTGATATAATTGCCAACCATCATTTGCGCATGGTCTTTGGCGGTCTTCGCATCGACCTGACCGGGCTTTTCCTCGCCGGGCAAATAGCGGTCGGCGAATTTGTGGAACAGCGCGCTGCGGATCGCGCCCGCGTCCCCCTGTTTCCCGGCACTATTCATCGAAATATAGACGCCGATGTCGGCATCGGGGAACAGCCACAGATAGCTATGGAACCAGACGGTGTCGCCGCCATGCGCGATCGCGCGGCGGCCGTTGACCCATTGTTCGTAAAAGCCGAGCGCCATGCTGTTGAGCGGACCGACGCCGGGCGCTTTGAAATCGTGCATCTGCTTCGCGGTTTCAGGCTTGAGCAGCCCCGCGCCGTCATTGAGGTGCGCGATCATGAACTTCCCCATGTCGGCGCCGCTGGCCGACAGGCTGCCCGCGGGCGCCGGGATCACCATCTCGAACGGCTTCGCCTTTTGCGTGATGTCAGGATAGCCCTTTGACATATGCGGCGCGAGACTGGCGGGAAGCGGCTGGCGGAACGACGAATATGTCATGTTCAGCGGCTTGAAGATGTGGTTTTCGATATAATTGTCGAAGGGCTCACCGCTGACACGCTCAACGATATAGCCCGCCAGCGCGGTCGCATAGTTCGAATAAGCCGGCGTGGTGCCCGGCGCAAAGACGCGGTCGGGCAGCGCGAGCGGCATCTGCTGCTTCAGCGTCATCACCGCCTTGGGATCGCTGCTGATCAGGTGACGCACCGATTCCTGGAAACCCGCGGTGTGCGTCATGATGTTGCGCATCGTGATCGGCTTGCCCTGATAGGGCGGAATCTTGAAATCCAGATAGGCGTTCACGTCCTTGTCGAGGTCGATCTTGCCCGCCTCGACCTGCTGCATAACCGCGGTCCAGGTAAACAGCTTCGACACCGAACCCGGGCGGAAAAGCGTCGTCGCAGGGAGGACTGGCGCGCGCTTGGCGACATCGGAGAAGCCATAGCCTTTTTCGAGCACGACCTGGTTGCCGCGCACCACGACCACCACCGCGCCCGGGATACGCGCGCGTTCGAGCGCGTAGGGCAGATAGCCGTCGAGCCAGGCTTCGAGATCCTTCGCATCGAGCGCAACCGGCGCCGCAGCATTTTTTGCCACCGGAACGGCAGCTGCTTCGGCCTTCTTCACCGGTGCCGGCACCGGCCCTTGCGCCGCCAGTGGCAGCGCGGCGAACGCCGCCAGCCCGATCATCGCCTTTCGGATGAAACGCATCACTTTCCCCTTTTCCTTGTCGCGGCGTCTCACATCTTGCAGCAAGCCGCGCGACCCCTTACCAAGGACCAACATCTATTGGCCCGATAGGGACATAATGATCCTGATTAGAAAATTGTCAAATATGGAATGGAAAAACTGATGGCGGATGGGGCAACCCCGCCGACGCTAGGCGCGGTGATGAAGGGCATAAGGGGCCGCAACGGCTGGACGCTCAAGGAAATGAGCGCGAAATCGGGGATCCCGGTATCGACGCTGTCGAAGGTCGAACATGACAGGCTGACGCTGAGCTATGACAAGCTCCAGCAGCTGAGCCAGCGGCTCAACATCCGCATGTCGGACTTGTTCGCCGAAGATGACGAGGGTGCAACGCCGCGTGTGACCGGCCGCCGCAGCATCGGCACGATCGATCAGGCGGTGCGCGTCACCACCGACAATTATGATTATCACTATCTGTGCACCGACCTCCGGCAAAAGCGGATGATCCCGATCATCACGCGAATCCGGGCGCACAGCGCGCGCGAATTTGGCGATCTCGTCCGGCATCAGGGCGAGGAGTTCATCTTTGTCCTCGAAGGCGAGGTCGAGATTCACACCGAATTCTACGATCCGGTCGCGCTGAAGACGGGTCAGGGAATCTATCTCGATTCGTCGATGGGCCATGCCTATGTCGTCGCCGAGGGATATGAGGAGGCGCTGGTGCTGGGCGTCTGTTCGAGCGCCGACGACGGGCTGATGGACAGTTTGATGAGCCTGCACGGCTAAAAACCCCTTCTTTTGCGGAGAAAACATATGGCATCGCGTCGGCAGTTCGCCCCTTCCCTGATGCTGCTGTGCAGTTCGATGCTGCTGTCGGCGTCGGTTGCCGCACAGAGTCCGGCTCCGGCCTATGACCTGATCATCCGCGGCGGCACGCTCTACGACGGGTCGGGCAAGCCTCCGGTCGTAGGCGACGTCGCGATCAAGGACGACCGCATCGTCGCGGTGGGCAAGGTCGACGGCAACGCGAAGACCGAACTTGCAGCCAAGGGCATGGCGGTCGCACCGGGCTTCATCAACATGCTGAGCTGGGCGACCGAGTCGCTGATCGCCGACCCCAAAAGCCAGAGCGATATCCGTCAGGGCGTGACGCTGGAGGTGATGGGCGAAGGCTGGTCGATGGGGCCGATGAACGCCTCGATGAAGGCCCTCGAGACCGAGCGCCAGGGCGACATCAAATATCCGATCGAGTGGACCACGCTCGGCGATTATTTCGGCTGGCTGGAAAAGCGCGGGATATCGACCAATGTCGCAAGTTTTGTCGGTGCCGCAACGGTACGCGTCCATGAACTTGGCGAAGGCGATGTCGATCCGACGCCCGAGCAGTTGACGCGCATGCGGGCGCTGGTGAAGCAGGCGATGAACGAAGGCGCGATGGGGGTCGGCAGCTCGATCATCTACGCACCCGGCTCTTACGCCGAGACCGACGAGCTGGTCGCGCTGACCAGCGAAGCCGCCAAATGCGGCGGCATGTATATCAGCCACATGCGCTCAGAAGGCGACCGGATCGAGGAAGCCGTCGACGAGCTGATCGACATTTCGCGCCGCTCGGGCGCTCCGGCCGAAATCTACCATCTCAAGATGGCGGGGCGCAGCAATTGGGGCAAGCTCGACACGATCGTGAAAAAGATCGAGGACGCGCGCGCCGAGGGACTGAAGATCACGACCGACATGTACACCTACACCGCGGGCGCCACCGGGCTCGACGCCGCGATGCCGACCTGGGTGCAGGCGGGCGGGCTCGAAGAATGGATCAAGCGGCTGAAAGACCCCGCGATCCGCGCCCGCGTCGCCGCCGAGATGAAGAAGCCCGGCGGCGACTGGGAAAATCTCTATTTCGGTGCGGGCGCCGACAAGATGATCCTGTCGGGGTTCAAGAGTGACGCCTTGAAACCGCTGACCGGCAAGACGCTGGCCGAGGTTGCGGCGATGCGCGGCAAATCGCCCGAAGAGACCGCGATGGACCTCGTCGTCGAGGATGGTTCGCGCGTCGGCACCGTCTATTTCCTGATGTCCGAGGACAATGTCCGCAAGCAGGTCCAGCTGCCGTGGATGAGCTTCGGGTCCGACGCAGCGTCGCAGGCGACCGAGGGGGTGTTCCTGAAATCGGGCGCACACCCGCGCACCTATGGCAATTTCGCGCGGCTGCTCGGCCGTTATGTCCGCGACGAGAAGCTGATTTCGCTCGAGCAGGCGGTCTACCGCCTCACCACCCTGCCCGCGACCAATTTGGGGATCAGGGATCGCGGCGCGCTGAAGCCCGGCTATTATGCCGATGTCGTCGTCTTCGATCCGGCGACAATCGGCGACCGCTCGACCTTTGAGAAACCGCACCAATATTCGGTCGGGGTGCGCGACGTTTTCGTCAACGGCGTCCAGGTGCTGAAGGGCGGTGAACATAGTGGCGCGACGCCCGGACGCGCCGTTCGCGGCGCGGGCTTCAACCGCTGCAACTAGGCTCAGGACCCGAAGCGGCGAGCAGGCACCGCTGTTCAGCGGGCGAGCCGAACAGGAAATCATGTGGCACGCGGAGGCGGACGCCCGCCTGACAATGCGGCGCGGTCGCGCCGCGTTCCTCCCTCAAACGGCTTGCCGTCGGGCTCGTCTTTGTGCGAGCCTGCGAAACCGGACCGTGGCAGAACAAAGGATTGCGGCTGGGCGGGCAAGCTGACACCCGTGTCAGGGATAGCGGAGGGGAAAGTCGGCCATGGATCATCAGCGCAAATCCTGGGCCGACATGCCCGCGCTGATTGCAGCGGTGCAGACGGCGGGCGATGCGATCGGGCTGCCCTTTGTCGCGGCGCAAGCCGACCTTGGCGACCCCGAACCGATGAGCGACGAGGCGGGGCGACCCTATGCCGAAACCAGCTTCCGCTGGATCGATCCCGACTATGCCTATTGGCGCGACCGCAAGCTCGCGCTGCAGATCGCCTTCCTGACCGCGGCGCGGCTGGTCGCCGAGCCCTTCTATTACAGCGACGGCCGCCTCGGTACCTGGCGCGCTACGCATCTGCTCGAAGGCGTCGACTGCTCGCAGGCCCGGAATACGCCCAATTTCGGCGAGGCGATCATCGCGCCGGTGCATTTGCCGCGCGGGCTGGTCGGCGCGGTCTTCTGGTGCTCGCGTGAGCCTGTGGGCGTCGCGGCGTTGTTCGCCAAACATGCTGGCGACCTGCACAATCTGGCGCTGAAACTCGTCGCGACGCATAACGAGGCGCGCGACCGCCCGCGAAACGCCACGGTGCCGCAGACGCTGACGCGCCGCGAGGTTCAGTGCCTGCGCTGGGCCGCAGCCGGGAAAACCGACGGCGAGATTGGCACCATCCTGTCGCTTTCGGTATCGACGGTGCGCTTTCACCTGCGCAACGCATCGGCGAAGCTCGGTGCGACCGGACGGGCACAGTCGGTCCAGATCGCCGCAGGACTTGGCTTCGTCGGCGCGCGCGCGGCCTGATGCAGGTGCCAGCTTGGCCCTGCGCGGCGGCGACGTACATATCCGGCGCATGGACATGCTGAACGACCCGGCGCTTACCGCCTTTCGCGACGAGGTTCGCGCCTTCCTGGCTGCCCATCTGCCGGGCGACATCCGCCGTGCCGCGGCGCGCGCCACCAGTGTCTTCATCGATCCCGGCGTCTCGCTGCCGTGGCAGCATATTCTTCATGCCAAGGGCTGGGCAGCGCCCGACTGGCCCGCCGAATATGGGGGTCCGGGCTGGACCGAAATCGAGCGGTATATTTTTGCCGCTGAATGCGCGTTGGCGGGTGCCCCGAATCTCGCGCCGATGGGACTCAAAATGGTCGCGCCGGTGATCATGCACTATGGCAGCCCCGAACAGCGCGCCCATTATCTACCGCGCATCCTGTCGGGCGAGGATTATTGGTGTCAGGGCTTTTCGGAACCTGGCGCGGGGTCGGACCTTGCTGCGCTGCAACTTCGCGCGACGCCCGACGGCGGCGATTATATTCTCAACGGGTCGAAAATCTGGACGACCCACGCGCATTTCGCCAACCGCATGTTCGCGCTCGTTCGCACATCGAACGAGGGTAAACCGCAGGCAGGGATCAGCTTCCTGCTGCTCGACATGGCGACGCCGGGAATCAGCGTCGAGCCGATCCGCACTCTCGCGGGCGACCATGAATTCAACCAGGTTTTTTTCGACGATGTTCGCGTCCCACAGACGAACCGGCTCGGCGGCGAGAATGAAGGCTGGGCGGTCGCCAAACATCTGCTGACCTTCGAGCGCGGCGGCAAATATGCGCCGGCGTTGATCGGGCGGCTCGAACGGCTGCGCGCGCGGCGCGATGTCGATCCGGTGCTGCGCGCGCAGCTCGACCGCGAGGCGGTGACGCTGAAGGCACTTCAGGCGCTCGAACTCAAGGCAATGCGCGGCGTCGGCGGCAGCGCGGCGCTATATGCCTCGGCGCTCAAGGTGCTGGGGACCGAAGCGGCGCAGCGCATCGACACGCTGGCCTGCGAGGTCGCGGGCTATGCCGCCTGGGCCGACGCTGACGGGCAGACCCCCGCCGAGCTGGCGGTCGCAGTGCCGCGCTATCTCAACGATCGCGCCGCGACGATCTATGCGGGATCGAACGAAATCCAGCGCGACCTGATCGCGCGCATGATGCTGGGCTAGGCAGCCGCCTCGGCAGAGCGTGCGAGATGCTCGGTGCGCGGACCGAAGGCCGCCGCGATCGCCAGCGCCCGCTTGAAATGGCCGCCGAGGCTGAGTTCCTCGGTCAGCCCCATCGCGCCGTGGATCTGTACCGCGCTTTCACCGACGATCCGCACCGCGTCGCCGACTTCGACGCAGGCGGCGCTGACCCCCTGTGCACGATCGCCCCGTCCCGCATCGACCGCAAGGATCGCCGCTTCGGTCAGCGCCGCCGCCTTCATCGCCGCAAGCTGCATGTCGGCGGCGCGGTGGCGGAGCGACTGGAAACGGCCGATCGGCGTACCAAACTGCTTGCGCTGGC
This sequence comes from uncultured Sphingopyxis sp., assembly GCA_964426485.1. Classification (GTDB taxonomy): domain Bacteria; phylum Pseudomonadota; class Alphaproteobacteria; order Sphingomonadales; family Sphingomonadaceae; genus Sphingopyxis. Next base: position 30,000 of record CAYRQX010000031.1, read on the forward strand.
CCAGATAGTCGACGCTGTCCGCAATCATGCGCTGCATCAGGCCGACCGCTTCGGCGCAGCGCGCCGCGAGGATCAGATCGTTCGCATAGTCGGCATGCAAGCGCGCTTCGCTCGCCTCGGCCAGTATCTCGCCATCACCCGTTTTCAGGGTGAAGCCGAGGTCGGCCGACACGCTGCCGTCATGCATGATGCGATGGCGCTGCTCGACTTTTGCGCCGTCGGCGGCAAAGAGCAAAAGCAAATCGCGGTCGGCGAGCAGGAACAGGTCGGCCTCGGCGCCGCCAGCCAGCAGCGCCGCGCCGCCGCGAACCGCCCCGGCATCGACGATCGGCATCGCCGCCGTCGATGCGGCACAGACCATCGCGAGGCGCTTGCTGCCTGCCGCGAGGTCTCGCAGGTCCGGATGGTCGGGCGCAACGCGCGCCAGCAGCGTTGTAGCCGCGGCATGTGAGAGCCAATCGGCGCCGGCGAGCGCCGGTCCGAGTTCCGCCGCAACCAGCGCAATGTCGATCATGCCGCCGCCAAAGCCGCCGACACTCTCGGGCAATGCAATGCCGGCCAGGCCGAGTGATTCCGAAAGGTCGCGCCACCCCGGTCGAGGATTGTCGGCGAGGAAACGCTGAACGCTGTCGCGCAGCATCTGCTGTTCCTCACGAAGCGGCAGGTCCAGTTCAGCCATGCCGCTTTACCGGCGTGTCGGCCGGACGCTCCGGCGCGCCCATGCCGTTTGTCGAGAATCATAGCTCACTTCCGGCTCTCCCGCATTTTTCCTGAGGCATCCCTCCCCTCCAGTCTAGCTGATTGGTGTATCAGGTCGCGCAGCGCATCGTCCCACCGCAAGCATCGTCGCAATATACTTAGTAATAAAACTATTGCATAGGCGAGACGAGAGTCGGACATAAGAGAGGGAATGGCATGGATCCAGTCTGGCTTCCCGCCTCGCTGTTCGGCGGCTTGTTCCAGGCATGGCGGACCGCAATGCAGCAGCGCCTGCGCGCCGAACTCAGCGTCAGCGGCGCGGGGCTGGTCCGCTATCTTTATGGCGCTCCCTTCGCGCTTTGCTTCGCCGCCATCTGGCTGACGATCGCAGGCGATGCGATCCCGGCATTCGGGACTGCCTTCGCCGGGTTCGCGATCTCCGGGGCGATCACCCAGATGGCGGGGACGATCCTGCTCATCATGGCGTTCGGGCATCGCGGGTTCGTCGTCGGCACGGCCTTTTCGAAGACCGAAGCGGTGCAGGCGGCCCTCGTCACTGCGCTATTCCTCGGCGAGCGGTTGCCGCTGCTTGCATGGATCGGCATCGTTGCGGGCGTCGTCGGGGTGTTGGTGCTCGCGCTCGCCGGGCGCGGCGTTTCGGGGCGCGAGATATGGCGTGCGCTTGGTCAGCCCGCCGCACTCTGCGGGCTTGGCGCGGGGTCGATGTTCGCGCTCGCGGCGATTGCGGTGAAGCTCGCGACGGCCGAGTTGGAAAATGTCGATTTGATCGGCTCGGCGCTTGTCACGCTCGTCGTCGTCATGACGATCCAGACCGGGCTGCATCTGCTTTGGGTCTCGCTGCGCGACCGCGACACACTGCGCGCCGTGTTTCGAACGTGGCGCAATTCAAGCCAGGTCGGGCTGCTGTCCGCGCTCGGTTCGGCCTGCTGGTATATCGGCTTCGCGGCGGCGCCGGCGGCCCTGGTGCGGATCGTCGGACAGGTCGAGGTCGTTTTCACGATCGGCTTCGCGCATTTCTATCTGCGCGAGCCGGTACGCTGGCATGAGATCGCCGGGCTGCTGCTCGTCGTCGGCGGGGTGGTCATGGCGCTGCTCGCGACCTTTTAGGGAAAGGCGGGCGCCTTGCTGACCATGGCAGGCAGCGGGCGATCCATGATCCCGGCAAGCCAGCCCGCCGCCTCGACGACCTGCGACAGCATCACGCCCGTCGGGATACCGCTCTTTTCAAGCATATAGATCACATCCTCGGTCGCGACATTGCCCGCCGCGCCGGGCGCGAAGGGGCAGCCGCCAAGTCCTCCGAGCGACGCGTCGACCGTCGCCGCCCCTTCATTAACTGCGGCCCAGACATTGGCGATGCCAGTCCCGCGCGTGTTGTGAAAATGAACGCGCACCGGCAGGTCGCCGACCGCGTCGCGCACGCGGCCGACCATCTCGGCAACCTGGGCGGGCACGCCGACGCCGATCGTGTCGGCAAGCGCGATTTCGCGTGGGTGAGCGTCGGCAGCGCGCTTCGCCATCTCGACGACGCGATCGATCGCGATAGGGCCTTCGAACGGACAGCCGAACGCGGTTGCGATGGTGATCTGGCCACGGCGCCCAGCTTCTTTCGCAAGCGCGACAATCTCCATCGCGGCGGCAAGCGATTCATGGGAGCTTTGCCCCTGGTTGCGGATACCGAAACTGTCGCTGGTCACACACACCGCGCCGAGTTCGTCGATCCGGCCGGTCGCCAGCGCACGCTCGGCGCCGCGGCGATTGAGGACGAGCCCGATATAGGTCACGTCTTCGCGCTCGGGCAGCCTCGCCACCAGATCCTCGGCGTCGGCGAGTTGCGGCACTTTCTTCGGATTGACGAAGCTCGTCACCTCGATACGGCGGATGCCATAGTCGATCGCGCGATGGATCAGCTCAAGCTTGTGGGTGGTCGAGACGATCGCCGCCTCATTCTGCAACCCGTCGCGCGGACCGACCTCGACCATTTCCACCATTTGGTTTTTCAACATCTTGCGTCCTGAATTTTTCGAGTCATTTGCAGGGTTGAAAATTACATAGCATTCTAAGTATACGAACGCCATGGGCGAGGCAGGTCGTCTCTATCAGAGTCGGCCGCGAAAGGAATGATATGAGCGAGACGGGCAGCGGGGGCGCGCTGGAAGGCATCAGGGTCGTCGAGATGGGGCAGCTGATCGCAGGTCCCTTCTGCGGTCAGCTTCTCGGCGATATGGGCGCCGAGATCGTCAAGCTCGAACCGCCTGTGACCGGCGACCAGATGCGCAACTGGGGCCAGGGCGACAGGCCCAGCTGGTGGCGCGTGATCGCGCGCAACAAATATTCGGTCGCAGCCGATCTGAGGTCTGAAGAAGGCCAGCAACTCGCCCGCGAATTGATCGCCAAGGCCGATATCCTGATCGAGAATTTCCGGCCCGGGACGCTCGAAAAATGGAACCTCGATCCCGCCGAACTGCGCAAGACCAACCCGGGGCTGATTGTCGTGCGCGTGTCGGGTTATGGCCAGACCGGCCCCTATTCGGCGCGCGCCGGTTTCGGCGGCATCGGCGAGGCGATGGGGGGATGGCGCGGCATCGTCGGTTACCCTGACCTGCCACCCGCACGCATGGGCGTGTCGATCGGCGACACGCTCGCAGCAACTTACGGCTGCATGGGCGCGCTCGCCGCGCTCCACCATCGCAGCAAGACCGGCGAGGGCCAGATCGTCGATTCGGCGCTTTACGAAGCGGTGCTGCAGGTGATGGAATCGACCGTGTCCGACTATTCGGCGAGCGGAACCAAGCGGCGGCGCACCGGCTCGACCTTGCCCGGCATCGCGCCATCAAATGTCTACCCGTGCAAGGACGGCGAATATCTGATCGGTGCCAACCAGGACGGCGTCTTCGCGCGCCTCGCAGCCGCGATGGGACGGCCCGAACTCGCCAGCGACCAACGCTATGCCACGCACCGCGCGCGCGGCGTGCGGCAGGAGGAGCTTGACGCGTTGATCGGCGAATGGACGGCGACGCTGACGATCGAAGAGCTTGAGGCGAAGATGGTGGAGGCGGGCGTTCCCGCGGGCCGCGTTTTCGATGCCGAAGATATGCTGGCCGACCCGCATTTCGCTGCGCGCAAGGCTCTGGTGACGATCGCAGACGAGGAATTCGGCGAAGTTACGATGCAGGGTGTGTTCCCCAAACTGTCGGTCACCCCCGGCAGCGTCCGCCGCCCCGCCCCGCTCGGCGTGGGACAGGATAGCGCCGACGTGCTCGAACGCTGGCTGGGACGGACGGGAGACACCGCATGATCACCCTCTACGGTGGCCCCACCCCTAACGCGCGCAAGATCGCAATCGCCCTCCTCGAAATGGGGCTCGAATGGCGGCTCGACTATATCGACATCCTTGCGGGCGATCAGCTGACTCCCGAGTTCCTCGCGCTCAATCCGAACAACAAGACCCCGGTGATCGTCGATGACGAAGGTCCCGGCGGCGACCGGTTCGTGCTTTGGGAAACCGGCGCGATCCTGCTCTATCTTGCCGAGAAGACCGGGCGCTTCATGCCCACCGATCCGGTCGGGCGCGCGATCTGCTGGCAATGGCTGATGTTCCAGGTGTCGGGGATCGGCCCGATGTTCGGGCAGGAAGCGCATTTTACCCATTATGCCAAGGACCGGCACGACTATGCCATCGATCGCTACAGCCGCGAGGTCGACCGGCTGATGATGGTGATCGACAAGCGTTTGGGCGAGGCCGAGTGGCTCGCGGGCGACCACTATACGATCGCCGACATGGCGACCCTGCCCTACCTCCGCCGCCAGTTGATCGAGAAGGCCGGGCGCTTTCCAAACGTCGATCGCTGGGGCGCGGCGATGCTTGCACGCCCCGCAGTTGCCGAAGGGATGACGGTCGGCGTCGCGCGCGCCGAGACGATCGAGGGCGGACTCACCGGCTTCACCGACGAACATCGCGCGATCCTGTGGGGCGACCGCCAACACGCAAAGCGCTGAGCGTCAGTCTTTTGCGGCCGCGGCCTGATTGGCCTCGCCGAACATGTTTGACCATTCCTCGTCATCCAGTCGCTGATGACGGCCGATATATTTCGCTGGCGGCTTGAGGTCTTCGCGTGCCATCGCGCGGGCGACCGCAGCCCGTTCGCTTATGCGCTCGAACCACGCGTGCATCGCGGGCCATTCATCGAGCCCCATGCCCATCACAAACGCCGACGCGCGGCCCGGCCAGATTGCGATGTCAGCGATCGTGTAATCGTCGCCCGAAACATAAGTGCTTTTCTCCAGCCGCTTTTCGAGCACCGTGAGAAGGCGCTTCAATTCCTTGGTGTAGCGTTCGGTCGCATAATCCTGCCCCGCGGGGGCGTAGCGCAGGAAATGGCTCGCCTGCCCGCCCATCGGCCCCAGCCCCGCGACCTGCCAGGTCAACCACGACAGCGTCGTCGCGCGCGCCGCGCCCGATGCGGGCAGGAAGCGGCCGCTCTTCTCGGCCAGATATTGCAGGATCGCGCCTGACTCGAAGACCGTTATCGGATCGCCGCCACCCACCGGGCCGCGGTCGACGATCGCGGGCAGCTTATGGTTAGGATTGATCCGCCCAAACGCGGCCGTGAGCTGGTCGCCATCGAATATGTCATAGGGAATGACGCGATAGGGCGCGCCGATCTCCTCGAGCATGATCGCGATCTTTTGTCCGTTCGGGGTCGCCGAATAATGAAGGTCGATCATCTCAAAGCACCTCGTGGATCACATGGCGCACCCCGAAATCGGTACGCTCGCCGACGCCGACCGCGAGCACCCCGTTGAGCCAGCCATATTTCGCGCTTGCCGTTTCGAACACCGGCGCGATTCGCAGATAATAGCGCGAGGGGTCGGCGTCGGGGACGGCGGGATCGGTGAAGGTCGCGCGCACATCGTCGGGAATGATGTTGCGGCCCGTATAGCTTAGATAGACAAGGTCGCCGTCGTCGGTCTGCCACACCGCGCGGGCATCGAAGGTGCCGACCGAAGCGCCGTCGCCGAGCCGGCCGCTGCGCGACCAGTTGCCGCCGCCCGGCAACACTATACCGTTGATACGAGGTCCGAAAAAGCGGCCGCCGCTGATATAGCCGAGCCGCTGGTCGCCGAAGGGCGACGCGCCGATGCCGATGATGCCGCCGCCGACCTCGAACTCGACGGTGCACAGATGGCGTGTCGCGAGCGCGGCGGGCATATCATGCGAATTTTCTTCGTTCATCGTGCGAATCCTCTTCCTGCCTATGGACAAGCATAAAACCATTAGTATACTAAGGGTCAATCAGATTGACGGATCGGAAGGCTTTCCGGGACCGCGACGATAAGCTCTATGGGAGGGTGAAGATGAAGGCGCATAACCAGTTCCTGCTGTCCGGCGTGGCGGCGATCGCGATGCTTGCCAATGCCGCACCGGCGATGGCGCAGGCGGCCTCCGCCGACGCGGCGGACATCGACGACAGCAACACCAACGAAATCATCGTCACCGCGCAAAAGCGCGAGCAGAGCCTGCAGGACGTGCCGATTTCGATGGAGGTCGTCAGCGGCGCCAAGCTCGCCGAATTCAACACCCGCGATATCAAGGCGGTGATGAACTACACGCCGAACGTCTTCGTCCAGTCGACCGCCGGCAACGATGTCATCTATATCCGCGGCTTCGGCTCACCGCCGGCGAACTTCGCTTTCGACCAGTCGGTCTCGCTCTATGTCGACGGCATCTATGCCGGCCGCAACCGTCAGGCGCAGGCGCCCTTCTTTGACCTCGCGCGCGTCGAAGTGCTGCGCGGGCCGCAGGGCGCGCTGTTCGGCAAGAACACCGCGGCGGGCGCGGTCAGCGTCGTGTCGGCGGGCCCGACGAAGGATTTCGAAGGCGCGATCACCGGCATCTACAATTTTGACCACAAGGGCACCGATTTTTCGGGCTATTTGTCGGGGCCGATCAGCGACACGCTGGGTGCACGCTTTGCGTACAAGATCGTCAATCAGGACGGCTATATCTATAACCGTGCGACCGACCATGACGACCCCGAAATCAAGTCGCAGCTGCTGCGCCTGACCGTCAAATGGGAGCCGTCGGACAATTTCGATTATACGGCGAAGGTCGAGTACGGAAACCGCGAAGTCATCGGCGGCATCACCGTATCGAGCCCGCTGACCAGCGGCCAGGATCCGCAGACGACGCGCTATCTCGAACGCGCGGCGCTCGGCGACGAGGGCAACAAGAACAAGTCGGTAATGATCTCGGGCGTCGGCAACCTCGCGCTCGGCGATTTCACGCTCACCTCGGTCACCGGCTACAGCTGGTTCAAGTCAAAGATCGTCAACGGCTTCGACCAGACGATCCCGAACAGCGGCGGCGCCTTCGTTCCGAACTCGGTCTACAACGCCTTCCCTGAACGCTTCGACCAGATTTCGCAGGAAATCCGCATCCTGTCGCCGACGGGGAAGACCTTCGAATTCATCGCGGGCGCCTATTATGACAAATCGGACTATACGCTGGAGCAATATCAGGGCTTCAACATCGCCAGCCTGAACTATTTCGGCCGCATCGACAGCCTATTCCGGCAGAAAGCCGAATCCTGGTCGGTCTTTGGCCAGGCTACGGTCAACATCAGCGACGCGTTCCGCGCGATCGGCAGCCTGCGTTACAGCCACACCAAGAAGGACGGCGACTTTGCATCGCGGCTCGTCTATGGCCCCTTTGCGCTGCGTCCGATCTCGAGCGCCACGGGTTCGATCAGCGAAGGCAATGTCGATCCGTCAGTGACGCTGCAATATGATATCGCGCCGCGCATCATGGTCTATGCAACCTGGGGCCGCGGCTCCAAATCGGGCGGCTTCGTGTCGAACACGTTGGGCACGACGAGCGCGACCTTTACCTTTGAACCCGAACAGTCGGAGAATTTCGAGGCCGGCATCAAGTCGACTTTGTTCGACGGCAAGGTCGTTGCGAACGTCTCCGCCTATCACACCAAGTTCAAGGACTTGCAGGTTTCGGTCTATCAGCCGGCCACGTCGAGCTATCTGACCGGCAACGCCGCCGCCGCCACGTCGAAGGGGCTCGAAGGATCGCTCAGCATCTTCCCGATCCCCAATTTCGACATCAGCGCGTCGGCCGCTTATGCCGACATCAAATATGACGACTATCCGGGCGCGGCCTGCCTTGCCTCGCAGGTTGGCTGCACCCCGGCGACGAACAATCTGGCTGGTTATCCCGTGGCATATTCGTCGAAATATACGGGCAGCGTGACGGCGCATGCGCGCTTCGACCTGTCGAGCGATCTGAAATTCGACATCACCGGCGTCGCGTCGGCGCGGTCGAAATATTTCAACTCGGACAACCAGAGCCCGATCTTCGGGGTTCAGAACGGCTATGCCAAGCTCGACCTGCGCGTGCAGCTGGCAGACCAGGACGATAGTTGGCACGTCGCGCTTGTCGGCAAGAATCTGACCAACGAAAAGACGATCGGCAGCGCGTTCAACCTGCCGTCGCCGATCACCGCGACGCCGCGCGCGATCCTCTATCTCGAACCCACGCGCAACATTTCGGTCGAGGCCGGGATCAAATTCTAGGGCCTGATAGGATGTCCCAGGGATCGGCCGCCATCGACGCTTTCCTCGACAGGGAAGCGGCGGTGGCGGTCGTGACCTGTTTGAAGAGGCGAACCGCAGCATGATCGACGTCTATTTCACGCCCACGCCGAACGGGCACAAGGTTTCGATCATGCGCGAAGAGACCGGGCGCGAGCATCGTCTGATCAAGATGGACATGCTCGCCGTCGAGCATCTGACGCCCGAATTCCGGGAGGAATCCCAAGGGCCG
>CAYRQX010000032.1:0-17422 GCA_964426485.1 uncultured Sphingopyxis sp.
GCCGCGGTCAGGTCGCCCGCGAGCTTGCGGATGACGTCCTCGTCGCCCGCTTCCTCGAAATCGGCCTGCACCACCGCCTTGGCATAGGCGTCGGTTTCCTCGGGCGTCAGGCCCATGCGTTCGGCGGCCCATTCGCCGACCAGCCGGTTCCGGCGCGCGGTGATCCGGAACTGAACCTCTTGGTCGCGTGCAAATTGGGCCTCGAAGGCGCGTTCACGATCGTCGAATCCGCTCATTTTGTCCTCGTCCGAATGGAGTGTCCCTTCGCAGATAGGTTGCGCGTCCTCGCGGCGCAAGCCGCCTGTGCGGCAGATCACTTCCCTTTCGCTTACGAAGGGGTTAGGGTTCAACCCCAAGGGAATGGGTCGCACCGCAGCAATAAAGTTTCCGTCCTGTCGGCGTTGAACCGGCATGGCGTCTCTGCGCCTGTGTTTGGGGGATTTGTGATGACCGCTCGACGTCCGCAACTTGTGCCGATTCTGGTGTTGCTGGCATTTGCCGCACCCGGAATTGCACGCGCTCAGGGCACCGACCCCACGCTGCGCGACAGTTTTTCGATCGGCGATCAGGGCGGCTCGCTCTGCGAAGTGCAGGCGACCGTCCGCGATAGCGTCGTCCAGGGCATGTTCGATCGCGCCTGGACGATCGTGTGCCGCGACGCGAGCCAGCCGGTCGGCACCGTTCGCGAACTGCGCGCGAGCTCGGCCGAGGCACTCGCCCGGATCGGACAGGCTCGCGCGGGTACTGTCATCTGCGCCGCCGAGGGCGCCTGCACCCTCAAGAACAGCAATATCGCGTGGCAGACGCGCGTCGAGACCAAGGGCCGTGTCACCTATAGCGTCGAAGGCTTTGCTGCCTATTCCGACGCGCTGGACCTTGCGCTGGAATCGGTGCGCCAGCGCCGGGTCATGCCGGGCGTGATCAAGGTCGCCACGACATCGATCGGCGGCAACGACGGTTTTGCCAGGACGATCGCCGGGACGATCGACGTCGACAAGGCGTTGGCCGAGGGATACCGCCGCAACCACAGCGGCGATTATGCCGAGGCGGCCGAATTTTTCGAAGCGCTGTCGCGCCGCACCGCCGAAGACCAATCGGCGGCCGATATCGACCCGACCGAAGTCACGCTGAACCGCGCGCTGCAACGATCGAACCTCGGTGAGTTCGCCGAAGCCGAACGGCTGTTCGCCGAAGTCGAAGCGATCCCGACCGGCGACCCGGTCCAACTGCGCCTTCGCCGCAATTTTCGGGCGATCAACGCGCTCAATCAGCGCGATTATGATGGCGCCGCCGCGCGGCTCCTGACGCCCATCCCCCCGCTCACGAGCGGCGTGACGATCTTGGGCGACGCGGTCACGCTGACGCCGCAGATCGCCGCCGGGGTCAACAGCGGCGAAAATGCCCGCGTGATCCGTCAGGCGAGCGACCGCGAGCGCCTGTCACCGCTCGAACGCGCGCAGATCATCGATGCGCAGGCGATCCACCTGCTCGGCACGGTCGAACGGCTGCGCGGCAATGCCCAGGCAGCGAAAAAGGCGCAGCTCAAGGGGCTAACCGACGCGGTCGCGGTGCGCCAAGGCCGCGTCACCTCGATCATCCGCTTGCGTTCGCAGATGCTCGGCGAACTCGCGCTGGCCGAAGAGGCGAGCGGCGACAAAGGTGCCGCCGACGCGCGATTCCTTGAATCGGTGAACCTGCTCGCCGTCGAATATCCCGAAACCAACGCGCTTGCGTCGGCGCGTGCGCGCTATGCCGCCTTCCTCACCCGCGAGGGACAGGACGACAAGGCGTTGGGCATTTATCGCGAGGTCGTCACCGCTCTCGCAAATACGCAGCGCTCGACCGCGGGCATGGCGAACATGATGGCGCCCTATTACCGGCTGCTCGCCGCGCGTTCGGCGACCGACCCCAAAGCGATTGAAGATTTCTTCGTCGCCAGCCAGCTCCAGATCCGCCCCGGCGTCGCCGATACGCAGGCGGTGCTCGCGCGCGAACTGTCGGGCGGCAGCAGCGACGGCGCGCGCCTGTTCCGTCAGGCGACGACGCTTAATCGCGATCTTGAACGCGCGCGGATCGAGGACGCGCGGCTCGCGCAATTGCCCGACTCGCCCGAAGTCAACGCCTTGCGCGCCGACATCAAGGCGCAGCTCGAAAATCTGTCATTCCAGCAGGCCGAAACCGTCGTCGCGCTGTCGGCCTTTCCGCAATATCGCGTCGTCGCGTCGGGCAAGCTCGACCTCCCCGAGTTGCAGCAGGTCCTGCGTCCTGACGAAGCCTATCTGAAGATGCTTGTCGTCGGGGACGGCGTCTATGCGATGCTGATCGAACAGGGCGGCGCGCAGCTCTGGAAATCCGACGTCAGCGCGTCGGGCCTCGACACCGCAGTCGACACGATCCGTTCGACCATCTCGATCGTCGAAAATGGCCGCCGCGTCACCTATCCTTTCGACGCCGCCACCTCCTACAAACTCTATGGCCAGCTGTTCGGCCCGGTCGCGGCGCGCCTTCCCAAGATCGCGCATCTGATCTTCGAGCCCGACGGCGCGATGCTGCGGCTGCCGATCAACCTCCTGATCACCGCCGATACCGGGCTTGCCGCCTATGAACAGCGCCTGCTCGACCCGAACGCCGATCCGTTCGACATGCGGAAGATCGCATGGCTCGGCCGAACGTCGCGGCCAAGCACCGCGGTCTCGACGCTCGGCTTCCGCAACGCGCGGCAAGCCGCGCCGTCGAAAGCCGCCAATCAATATTTCGGCCTCGGCGAGAATTTGCCGGTGGGCGCACGGCTACCATCGCTCGGCACGCGAGGCGGTGCTGGCGGCAGCATCGACGGCGACTGCCTGTGGGATGTCGCGCAATGGGCGCGCCCGATATCGGCCGACGAGCTGGTGACCGCGCGCAACGCGATGGGCCGCCAGGCTGGCACGCTGCTCACCGGCGGCGCCTTCACTGACACGGCCGTGAAAAATCGCGCTGACCTTGGCGACTATCGCATCATCCACTTCGCGACGCACGGCCTTGTCACGGCGCCGCGCCCCGCCTGCCCGGCGCGCCCAGCGCTGATCACCTCATTCGGTGGGGCGGATTCGGACGGGCTGCTGACCTTTCAGGAAATCTTCGATCTGAAGATCGACGCCGACCTGGTGATCCTCTCCGCGTGCGATACTGCCGGCGCGGCGAGCGTCGCGGCAACGCGCGAAGCCGGCCTGTCGGGCGGCGGCAACGCCCTCGACGGGCTCGTGCGCAGCTTCATCGGCGCCGGCGGCCGCTCGGTCATCGCGAGCCACTGGCCCGCACCCGACGATTTCGACGCGACCAAGCGGCTGATCGGCGGGCTGTTTGCCGCCAATCAGGGCACGAGCGTCGCCGACGCCCTGTGGGGAACGCAATTGCACCTGATGGACGACCAGCAGACGTCGCATCCCTATTATTGGGCCGGTTTTGCGATCATCGGCGACGGCGGCCAGGCGCTGCTCCACAGCGGCGCGACCGCCCGAAATGGCGAGGCTGCCGGGCGCGCTGCCCGTTGATCCGATGAACGCACCCGACGTCCTTATTCCCGCGGCCGACGCGCCGACGCAGGACGGCCGGCAGGCCGCGGTACCGCTGCGCAAACGGGTGCGCCGGCTGGTCATGCAGCTTGGCCCGTCACGGATGGCCGCGACGATCGCGTTCCTCGTCATCGCGATCCTGATCGCCCGCTTCAGCTGGCAAATGCCCTTGATCGACGCCGCCGAACGGGCGCTTTACGATGCGCGCGCTACGCTGATGGCGCCGCATGTCGAACAGGACAAACGCATCACCCTCGTCACCTATAATGACGAGACCTTGTTCAACACCGGCATCCGATCGCCGCTCGACCGCACCTTGCTCGCCAATGCGCTTTCCAACCTCGACCGGATGGGTGCGAAAGCGATCGGCATCGATATCGCGTTCGATTCGCCGCGCCCCGACGATGATGTTCTGAAAGCGCAGCTCCGCGCGATGACGACCCCGACCTGGCTCGCCTATGCCGAACAGGCGAGCAACCCGAACACGATCTTCTACGAACAGCAGAAATTCCTCCAAGCCTATATCGCCGACGTCACGACCGCGAAGACGAAGCCGACCAGCGTATTGTTCCGCACCGATGACGACAGCGTGATTCGCAACTGGCCCGACCGGCCGAAAAATCTGCCGCCTTTGATGTCAAACGCGCTGGCGCCGGTCGATGCCGCGCATGCGAATTTTCGGGGCAATATCCGCTTCCTCGTCCCCGCCCGCGCCGCCGCGGGGCAGGAAGAGCCCGTCTTCGCCAATATCCCGATCGACACGTTCGCGCTGCCGATGGATGACGAAATGCGCGCCGGTTTTTCGGAGCTGGTAAGGGGCCGCTATGTCCTCATCGGCGGCGACATCATCGACAACGACCAGTTCAACACGCCGCTCAGCCGCTTTCCCGACGCGATCACCGGGCAGCATGAGACAATGATAGGGCTCGAAGTCCACGCGCATATGCTGGCGCAACAGCTCGACGAGGCCTGGACCAAGCCGATCGCGGCACCGGCACTGTGGGTGCTCGCGGTTCTCATCGTTCTCGCGGGGGGCCTGACCAGCCTCATCGACCTGCGCGCGCGTTGGGTGGCGCTCGCCTTTCTGGGCCAGATGGCTTTCTTCATCGCCTTCCCCTTTTGGCTGCAGGGACGCGGCGTCGACACGACGACGCTGCCAACCTTCGGCTGGGCGATCGGCTGGCTGTTCGGATACGCCGCGGTGGGGACGGCCGCGCGCACCGTCGGATCGCGCCAGCGCGCTTTCGCACAATCGGCGCTTGGCAAATATCTGCCGGCTGACGTCGCGGCGCAGATCCTGCGCGATCCCGACCAGCTCTCGCTCCACGGCGAGCGGCGCAATATCTTCTGCATCTTCACCGACCTCGAAGGCTTTACGAAGCTCAGCCACGCGGTGACGCCGGAAACCGTCGCACGGCTGCTCAACGAATATCTCGATCGCCTGTCCGACATCGTGCTCGAACATGGCGGGACGATCGACAAATTCGTCGGCGACGCGGTCGTCGCCTTTTGGGGCGCGCCGCTCAGCCGCCCCGACGACGGCGAGCGGGCCGCGGCGGCGGCGTTCGCCATGTATCGCGAGGGTGAGAAATTCCGCACCGACCTGGCGGGCGAGGACGTCCCGCCGATCGGGATGACGCGCGTCGGTCTCCACGTCGGCGACGCGATCGTCGGCAATTTCGGCGGCGAAGGACGCATCCAATATACGGCGCTCGGCGACAGCATGAACACGGCATCGCGGCTCGAGGCAGCAAACAAGGGGCTGAAAACTGGCGTATTGATCTCAGCCGAGGCCGCCGCGCGTTCGGGGCGCGACGACCTGGTGCCGATGGGCCGCGTCACGCTGCGCGGCCGGGCGCAACCCGTCGATGTCTTCACCCCGCGCCCCGATCTTGCCGCGGACCAGCGCGCGCGCATCGCCGCGCTGGTCGCCGCGCACGGCGCGGGCGATAAAAAAACCTATGTGACCTGTGCCACAGCAATACAGGCGGATTTCGGTCAGGATGCAGCCATCATGTTTCTGATAGAACGCCTTAACGAGACAAAAGAGGGAGAAAGCTATGTCCTTTCCTGAATACCGGATGCGCCGCCTCGGCCTTGCCGCCGCAGCCGCCATCGCCGCCATTGCGGTTGTCGGTACCGCTGCCGCCCAATCGATGGTCGTTCGCTCGACCGGCCCGTCGGCGAGCAAATATCCCGCCGGCGCCAAGCTCAAGTCCGCCGACAAGCTTACCCTCGTCGCGGGCGACAAGATCGTGCTGATGCAGGCGGGCAAGACGCGCACCCTGTCGGGGCCGGGCACCTTCGGCGCCACCGGCACGGTGCAGGCGAGCCAGTCGCTGGGCAGCAATGTCACGCGCATGCTTGCCAAGGGACCGACGATGCGGTCGCGCGGCGGATTTTCGCGCGGCCCGGGCGATGAAACCCCCGCCAATGTCCGAGCGCCGAATCTGTGGCTGCTCGACTACCGCGAGGCCGGGACCTTTTGCGTCCTCGATCCCGCCGCTCTGATGCTGTGGCGCCCGAATATGGAAGGCGACACCGCGCTCGAGATCGAAAGCGCGGGCAAGAAGGCGACCGTCGCGATCGTCGATGGCGCGAATTTCCGCAAATGGCCGACCGACGTGATGCCGGTGCAATATGGCACCGACTATCGCCTCTCGGGCGCCGGCCTCGCCAAGCCGGTGACAGTGCGCTTCGCGGCTATGGAAAATGCGCCCGACACGGCCGAGGGATCGATCGACATGCTCATGGCCAAGGGTTGCTCGCCGCAGCTCAACCGGCTCGTCGATACGATGTCTGAAGCCGAAGCGGGATGAGGTGAATCGATTGGGGTGGCCATTGTCGCTGCCCCATCCGTCTGATAATCACCCAAGAAAATTCCGCCAGTCGCGTGACGGAACATTTCCTTGGGTCGAAATTTAGCACCGCCGGTTCTCCAGTTGAGCCAGCGGCGTTGGCGCATCGCGATCGTTGCGGTGCGCCTGTACACAAGGGGTGGTGATGACCGTGTCGGGGGACTTCGGAACTAATGGGATCGCACGGCCGAAACGCGCCGCGATCACAATGGCGTTGGCCGGTTCGGCGACGTTGGTCGCAGCGGCGCTGCCCGCCGCCGCCTGGGCGCAGGCGACCCCGCAAATTCCGACGCGCGAGGAACTGCAGCGCCCGGCGCCCCCTCCCGCCGTCCAGCCCAACGAACAGGTGGTCGCGGTCGACGACGGCATCGAGCGCGCGCCCTGCCCGCTCGCCAACCCCGAATTCGCCAACGTCCGCTTCACACTGCGCGGAGTCGAGTTTTCCAGCGTCGAGGGCGTCGACAATGCGTTGCTGGCGCCAAGCTGGTCCGACCGCGTCGGCCAGGAATTGCCAATTTCGGCGGTGTGCGACATTCGCGACCGCGCCGCGACGATCCTGCGATCCAAGGGCTATCTGGCGGCGGTCCGGGTGCCGCCGCAGACGATCGGCAACGGCGTCGTCCGACTCGATGTCCTGACCGCCCGAATGTCGCGGATCGAGGTGCGCGGCGATGCCGGTGCGAACGAACGCCTGCTGCAACGCTATCTGTCGCGGCTCGACGATCAGCCGGTGTTCAATATCGTCGATGCGGAACGTTACCTGCTGCTCGCGCGCGATATCCCTGGGATGGACGCGCGCCTGACGCTGCGCCCCGGCACCGCGCCCGGCGAAGTCGTCGGCGAAGTCACCGTCACGCGCACACCCTTCAGCTTCGACTTCAACGCCCAGAATTTCGGATCGGGGGACGTCGGCCGCTGGGGCGGCATCGCACGCGCGCGCCTCGCGGGCCTCACCGGCATGGGCGACCTGACGACGGTCAGCTTTTACGCGACCCCCGATTTCGACGAGCAAAAAGTTGTGCAGGCGTCGCACGAGTTTCGCGTCGGCGGCGAAGGGCTGCGCTTCGGCGCCAGCTATACCTACGCCTGGACGCGCCCTGACATTACGGGTTTTCCGGTCAAATCGAACACCCAGATCATCAGCCTCTACGGCTCCTATCCGCTCGTGCTGACGCAGGCGCGGCGCGTGATGCTTGGCGGCGGGCTCGATATCATCGACCAAGACATCAGCCTGACAAATGTCCCGATCAACCGGGATCGGCTCCGCGTTTTCAACCTGCGCGCCGACGCAAGCTGGATCGACCCAGGCTCGATCGCAGGGCGTGGCGGGTACAGCCCCAGCGAACCGCGCTGGTCGCTTTCGACGTCGATCGAAGCGCGGAAGGGCGCCTCCTTCCTCGGCGCCAGCGACGATTGCGGCCTCGGCGGCGCCGCCTGCTTCCTGCCCGGCGCGGTCCCGCTGACGCGTGTCGAGGGACAGCCCGACGCCTTCCTCGTCCGCGCCAATGCGCTCGCCGAATGGCGGCCGGCCAAGCTGTTCACGCTGTCGGCAGCGCCGCGCGCGCAATGGGCGAACGATCCCTTGCTCGCCTATGAAGAATTTTCGGGCGGCAATTTCACCGTCGGACGCGGCTTCGACCCCGGCACGGTGATCGGCGACAGCGGCGTCGCGGTGGCTTTGGAGGCACGCTACGGCTCGTTCATCCCCGCCAATACCGAAAGCTTCGTTTTCCAGCCCTTCGTCTTTTTCGACGCGGCGTGGGTATGGAACAAGGACACGGCCTTCGATGGCCTCGACCCGCAGAGGCTCTATTCGGCCGGCGGCGGCGTGCGCGTCGCTTATGGCGATCTCGCGCGGCTCGATATGACGCTCGCCGTCCCGCTCAACCGTGGCGGCTTCCTCACCGAGCGGCCCGACCCGCGACTGCTGATATCGCTGACCACCCTATTCGGCGTGAGGGCGCGCTGACATGACCTTCTCATCGAGGACAAACACCATGCGCGCCACCATCACTCCGTCGCCCGTCAGCAAAGGCAGGCAGCGCCTGATGACCAGCTGCGCGATCGCCGCGGGCATGGCCGCGCTGGCCTATGGCGGCCCGGCGCTGGGGCAGGTCGCCGCGAACCCGGTTTTCACCAGCGTCGGCGCGGGCACTTCGGTGAACAACGCGGGCAACCAGACGAATGTGGACGTCACACAGGCGCAGAGCATCATCAGCTGGGTTCCGACCGATACCGCGCCCACGGGCGGCGACATCGACGTGCTGCCCACCGGCTCGAGCTGGAATTTCAGCGGCTCGGGCGACTACACCGTCCTCAACCGGTTCGTGAATGGCGGCGGCGGCGCGCTCAGCCGCCAGATTGCGCTGAACGGTACGGTCAACAGCGTCGACACCGCGACGTCGGGACAGCGTGGCGGCAATATCTGGTTCTACAACGCGGGCGGTATCCTGATCGGCGCGACCGGCGTGATCAACGTCGGCAGCCTTGTTCTTACCAGCAACGATATCATTACGACGGGCGGCCTGTTCGGCCCCGGGGGCGAGATCCGCTTTGACGGCGCGGCGGGCAGCACATCGGCCATCACCGTCAACGGCACGATCAACACGAACATCGCGATCAATCCGGGTAACAGCTATGTCGCGCTCGTCGCGCCGCGTGTCGTGCAGGCCGGCACCGTCCGGACCGACGGTTCGGTCGCCTATGTCGCCGCGGAAGCGGTCGATATCCGTATCAACAGTGGCCTGTTCGACATCAGCGTCACGCGGGGCGCAGAGGGCGGCAACGCGATCACGCACACGGGCACCACCACTGGCCCCGCACACCAACAGGGCGATATCGACCAGAGCCGCATCTATATGGTCGCCATTCCCAAGAATGACGCGGTGACGATGCTGGTGTCGGGCGCGATCGGATATGACGATGCGCTGTCGGCACAGGTCGACCCCGATGGCGCGGTGCGGCTGTCGGCGGGCTATAATGTCGTCGGCGGCGAAGTGGCCGCGGCGCCCGCCAATGCCACCGCAGCCAATATAACCGCCGGCGACACGCTGTTCCGCAGCGACACGGTCGCGCGCGCCAGCGGCGCGTTCATCGCCGCGCCGACGCAGACGCTGCCGACCACGCCGCCGCCGCTGTCGTCGGCGGGTCAGTTTTTTGTCGAGGGCAACGGGACTTTCATCGGAGACACAAGCGCCGCGCTCAATATCGGTACCGGCCAATCGGGCGGCGCAACGGGCGAACTGGCTCTGCTATCGGGCGGCTTGGGCGCCGCAAACGGCAATGCTGCGATAAATGTTTCGGGCGGCTCGCTGTCGGTAACGGGTACACTCGCGGTCCAGGCCTCAGGCGAAGTCGACGCGCTGACCGGCGATAGCCAGGGCGGCACCGCAAGCCTGACGATCACCGGCGGCAGCGTGTCTGCCTCGGACGTCTCAGTCGAAGCCAATGGCATCGCCGATCTCGGCACGAACGGCCTGAGCGGCACGGGCCAAGGCGGTATTGCGACGATCGACCTCCTCGGCGGCACCATCAATGCGGCCGACATGCTTGCGACCGCCGATGGTCAAGGCGGAGCGGGTGCTTTCGGCACCGATCAGGATCCGGCGAACATCATCCCGGGCGGTGTCGGCGGTCTCGGCAGCGGTGGCACCGCGACGATCAATATCGAAGGAGCGGCGATCGTCGGCGCGAGCGTCATTCAGGCGAGCGCCCTCGGCATTGGCGGGGTCGGCGGTGAATTCTCCAATTTCTCGAGCTTCAGCGGCGTTCCGGGCACGCCGGGCGCGGGCGGCGACGGGATCGGAGGCGGCGCAGCGGTCAATGTGCTCGGCGGCTCCACCACGGCGAGCGGCATGATCGCCAATGCCTCGGGCATCGGCGGTCAGGGAGGCAGCAGTTTCTTTTCGAGCAGCAGCGGCGGCGCGACGGGCGTCGGGGTCGGCGGCACGGGCGGTGCCGGACGCGGGGGCGTCGCGACGATCGCGCTCGGAACGCCGCTCACCGGCGTCGGGATCGCGAACGGCGTTGCTTTGGGCACCGGCGGCGCCGGTGGCGACCATAATGTCGGCGGCAACGGCGGCGATGGCTTCGGCGGTATCGCGCAAGCAATTGTCCGGGGGTTCGACGCAGGCGAGCTCGCCGTCACGCTTGATTCGACCGGAACCGGCGGCAATGGCGCGGGCGGACGTGACGGCGCGGGCGGCAATGGCGGCAACGGGACGGGCGGCACGTCGGGGATGCTCGCCGACGGCGCGGCGGCCAGCCTGACGACGCTGGAAACCAATTTCATCACTGGCGGCATCGGCGGCAATGGCGGCGCTGGCGGGCTTTCCTTCAGTTCCTTCCCGACCATCGCACCCGATGGCGGTAACGGCGGCAACGGTCAGGGCGGTGCGATCGAAATCGCCGCCAGCGAAGGCGCGACCGTCACGCTCGGCAGCCTCGTCGCCGGTGACGACGTCGTCCTCGGTAGCGTCGGGCGCGGCGGTATCGGCGGCGCTGGACGCAACGCTGTCGACGTCGCCAACAATCAGGGCGGCAACGGCGGCAACGGCGGCAGCGGTGCGGGCGGCACGATCCGCCTGATCGCCACGGGCGGCACGATCAGTTCAAATGCCGCAGCGGTCGACATCACGGCAAACGGCATTTCGGGCGAAGTCGGCGTCGGCGGACTGGGTCAGGGCGGCGGCACGGACGGCGCGAGCGGGGCGACCAACGCAACACGCGGGGGCCGCGTCGTCATCGAGGCATCGGCTGGCGTTTCGGGACCCGGCCAGATCGATCTCGGCCTCACTAACATTGCAGCGAACGGCGATTCGGCCGGCCGCATCGAAATCCGTGCCGACGGCGATATTACATTCGCAGGCCTCGATGCACAGGCGCTGGGCCTCGTCGTGCCCACCAACAATGACACCGAAGAATCGCTCACGGGCATTTTCATCGCACCGACCAGCGGAACGATCGCCAGCCAGGGCGACGTCACCTTGACCACCGACGGCTCGGTCGGCGTCTATGCCCAGTCGAACGGCATGTTCGACGTCGATGGCATATTGACGATCGCCGCTGGCGACCAGATCGACATTCGCCACGACGCGCGCACGGGCACAGCGGCAACGCTTCAGGCCAGCGACAGCCTGATCGCTACCGCGGCGACCAGCATCAGCGCGGCGCCGGGCAGCCTGATCGGTTCGGGCGACCTGCTTTCCCTCACCGTCACCGGCCCCAACGGCACGATCGGCGTCGACCGTCTCGCCGGTAACGATATCGCGCTCAGCAGCCTTGCCGCCACCAGCGTCGAACATGCCGAAGCGGTGAACGACTTTACCGCCACCGCAGGCAGCTTCCGTACCGGACTAAATTCGATCATCACCGGCGGCGACATATCGATCACCTCGCCCGGCGCCGTCGACCTCGGCAACTCCACCGCAGGCGGCTTTGTTCAGGTTCAGGGCCAGTCGATCGCCTTCAGCGCGATCACCGCCGGCCTGTCGGTCGGGCTTTCGGCGGACGGCACGGCCGCAGGCGCCGAAGGCATCAATGGCGGATCGATCGCCGCGGGCGGCGACATCAACCTCTTCGCCAACAGCATCGCGCTCACCGGCAATGTCACGGGCGCGGCGTCCTTCTTCGCCTTCGGCACCGGCGGCGCGGTTTCGGTAAATGACGCGGATGTCGATGGCACCATCTCGATCTTCTCGGCCGCCGACCTGTCCGGCACCTATGTGGCAGGCGGAAATATCTTCCTGAACTCGAACGCCAACATCGACGCTTCGGCGCAGGCGAATGGCGGTTATGTCGACGGCAACGGTTTCGCAGCGGAAGGCAATCTGTTCGTCATCGCGGCGGGCGATGCGACGCTCACCGACAGCTCGGCCGCTCGCATGTTCGGCGTCAACGCCGGGACCGCAGCATTGATCGACGGCGGCACGGCGGGCGAGGACATCCTCGTCATCGCGGGAACGACGGCGAACCTGACCGACGTCACGGGCGGCGACGACATCACCGTCCGCGCCGCAGCCAATATTGACGCGCTGAATGTCCGCACCATCGGCACCGGCGCCGACACGCATATTCTCGATTTCTCGGCCGCATCGGGCAGCCCGACCTTTACCATCGGGACGGGCGAAGGATCGCAGGGCATCAACGGCGCCGACATGGTGATGGCGTCGACCGCCGGCGCAATCGATGCGGCGGCGCTGTCGGCGGGCGACGATATCCTGCTCAACGCCGCCAATGGCATCGCGGTTAATGGCGCCACGACGCTCGGTCTAGGCACCACGGGCGGCGACAGCAGCGTCCGCACGCAGGGCGGCGCGACGATGCTCGGCAATGTGGACAGCTTCAGCGACATCATCGTCGACGCGGCGGGCGCCGCCACGCTCACCGGCCCGGTCGCGGCGGGGCGAAATGTCACGATCAACGCCGCATCGGTAGGCCTCGCGACGCTCATGGGCCCCGGCGGCGCGATCGATACGCTGACGGCGGACGGAAATATCGTGATCAATTCGGCCGCCGACATCAGCGGCGGCGGGACGCAGGCCTTCGGTGACATCGCACTGACGGCCGGAACCATCATTGACGTCACCCATGTCGGCGGCGGGACGAGCGTCGCACTCAACGGCCCAGACGGCATCACCGCCGGGACCGTCTCCTCGTCGGGAGCCACCAGCCTCGACAGCGCAGGCGGCAATATCCGGATCGGCGGCCTTGACTCCAGCGGCACGATTGCGGCCAGCGCCAACGCAATCCGTATCGAAGGCGGCGGCGACATGAACTTCACGTTGCTGAATGCCGCGACCGGCAACGCCTATGTCCGCGGCGGCGGCGACTTCTCGGTCGCGAGCGGCACGGTCGCCGGCACCGCCGACCTCGGCACGCAGGGCGAGGCGATGACGATCGGCAACCTTTCCGCCGCGAACGCCATCATCGAAAATAGCGGCGGCTTCCTCAATCTCGACACCGTCACCGTCGCGGGCGATCTCGCGGCCTCGGCGCTCGCATCGCTCGGGATCAATGGCGTCGTCACCGGCCAGTCCATCTCGCTCGCCTCGGCCGGGATCGGCATCGCGCCGACGGGGCGCGTCGGCACCGCGGGCGTGACGCAGCAGCTGTCTATCGAAAACAACAACGCCGACAACCAGAGCTTCGTCGGCGGCATCGCCGGCCCCAACGGGCCCAATGGTTATCATATCGACGCCGACGAGTTGACGCGCGTCTATGGCACGCAGATCGACATCTTCGCGCCCGAGGTACAGGCCGCGAGCTCGATTTCGGTCGGGTCGGCGGCGCAGCCCGACGTCGTGGTCGACACTTTCACCATGACCGGCGGCGCATCGAACTCCAACCTCGGCGCCAATGGCGCGCTCACGATCCGCACGCCGGGCAAGATGCGCGTGATCGGCAATGTCCAGTTGACGGGCCTCTCTGACGCCAACGCGCTCAACCTCGTCGCGGGCGACGCGCTAGAGGTCATTCTTGGCCAGGGCAGCGTGCGGCTGCTCGGCGCGAACAACGCGCCGGGCGGACAGCTCAACATGCAATCGGACGATATCATCGTCGCGACGCAGGCTGCGATCACCGCTGTCGGCACGGCGACGACGATCGACGCCATCAACACGCGCCTCGGCCAGAATGACGGTGTCGCGCTCGACGAGGGGGCACTTGTCGCGCGCGGCATCCGCGCCGACGTGGCTGGGGGCTTCTATGTGCAAAACAGCGGCGCCGGGACCGACTTCGCCCAGCGCCGCGGCCTTACCTTCGGTGCCGGCGGCCTCGACGTTCAAACGCAGGGCACGTCGCGCATCGTCATTAACGGGGTGCAGCTTGGTGCCAATGGCCCGATCACCGACATCGACGCGGTCCCGCTTCTGACAATCAACGGCTCGGCACCGGTCGCGGGCAGCTATGACCCCCGGTCGACCTTCAACGGCTGCTTCATTGCCAGCCCGACCGCCTGCACGACGGTCGCCATCGACTTCGAGAACAGCTTTCCCGTCCAGGATGTCATCGACGAAGAGGTCGAGGATGACGACGGCGTGGGCGAAGGCAATACTGTCCCGCAGGCGCTGATCACGATGCGCGATATCGATCCGATGACGGGCGAGCCACTGCTCGACGATCCGGTGACCGGCGCGGGCAACGACGATCTGTGGACACCGCCAACGCAGTAATCCGCCTTTTGGTTGACGCCAGCGGGCGGAGCAAGGCATGGGCGCGGTCATGACCGACGCCCCCGCCTCTCCGCTCATGCTGTTCAACAGCCTGACGCGCAGCCTCGAAGAGTTCGAGCCCGTCCATCCCGGCGTTCCTGGTGATCCGGCGAACCCGCCGGAAGCCCGCGTCTATAGCTGCGGCCCGACGGTCTATAACTACCCGCACATCGGCAACATGCGCGCCTATGTTTTCGCCGACACGCTCGGGCGCACGCTGTCGTTCAAGGGGTACAAGCTCACCCATGTCATCAACATCACCGACGTCGGCCATTTGACCGACGACGCCGATGCGGGCGAGGATAAGCTGGAAAAGGCGGCGGCCGAAAAGGCGCAGTCGATCTGGGACATCGCGCGCCATTATACCGAGGCCTATTGGGCCGACATAAAGGCGCTCAATATCCGCCAGCCGGCGCACTGGTCGATCGCTACCGATTATGTGCCGCAGATGATCGAGTTTGCGAAGGCGATTGCCGACAAGCATTGCTACGAGCTTGAGGGCGGCCTCTATTTCGACACCTCGACCGTGGCCGATTATGGACGACTTGCTCGAGAAGACGATCTGATGGTCGAGTTCGCTAAAGTAAGCACGAGGTTGAGATCACTCGAGTCAGTTCAGGATGCTGCCGCGCTTGAAGTCGAGTTCCGCTCGATTGCCCAGAAATTCTTGGCGACGTTAAGGGCAATGCATATCCGAAAGGCGCTTAAGAAGTACCGGGATCTCATTGAAATCTGGAGCTGGGCAGACGGCGTGATAGAGGATCGCCTGACCGAACAGCTTATCGCCAGCGTTAACGCGACACGAGAAAGGCTCCGCGAGGGTCGTATCGAGACTGTCGAAGGTAAGCGCAACGAGGAAGATTTCGCGATTTGGCGCAAGACGCCGGCGGGCGAGACGCGGCAGATGGAATGGGATTCGCCCTGGGGTCGAGGCGCCCCCGGCTGGCACCTCGAATGCTCGGTGATGTCCGAAGCCCTGCTCGGTTTTCCGTTCGACATCCACACCGGGGGGATTGACCACCGCGAAATCCACCATCCAAACGAGATCGCGCAAAACCAGGCGCATAGCTGCAGCGACGCCAGCGGCGCGCGCATCTGGATGCACAATAATTTCCTGATCGAACGCAGCGGCAAGATGAGCAAGAGCGCGGGCGAATTCCTGCGCCTGCAACTGCTGATCGACAAAGGCTACCATCCCCTCGCCTATCGCCTGATGTGCCTGCAGGCGCATTATCGGAGCGAGCTGGAGTTTTCGTGGGAGGGTTTGGGCGCGGCGCTGACGCGGTTGAAGCGGTTGGTGATGACCGCCGCGACGGTCCGCGATGCGGAGGCCGCTGCGCCGACCGACCGACGGCTCGCCGACCTGTTGGCAAAATTCGACGCCGCGATCTCGGATGATCTCAATACGGCGGTCGCGATCACGCTGCTCGAAGAAGCTGCGGCGATGAAGAAAATCGACGCGGGCCAGAAGCGTGCGGCGCTCGCTGCGATGGACGCAGTGCTGGGGCTCGGCCTCCTGGCTATCGAGCGCGCCGACCTGCGCGTGCGCCCCAAGGCCGCAATGATCGAGGCGGAGGAAATCGAAGCCACGCTCACGCTACGAAAGGAAGCCCGCGCCGCCAAGGACTTCGCTACCTCCGACAAACTCCGCGACGAACTCGCCGCCGCAGGGGTCGAGGTAATGGATGGCGACCCGCTTGGCTGGGACTGGCGGTTGGAGGCTTAAGCGAACCTCGCAATCCGTTCGTGTCGAGCGAAGTCGAGACACCAGCAAGGAATGCGTTAAACGATGGGCATCTCGACTTCGCTCGATGCGAACGGGAATGGGAGAAAAAACGTATGACCAAAACCGTCACTGTCCTGTCGGGACTCATCCGTCCGCTCGTCGAAAACCGCCTGCCCGATTGGGTCGAACCGCACTTCTTTCAATCGAAGGAAGAGGCACTCGCTCTCGCTCCGCAAGCCGAAATCGGCTGGTTCGACATGTACGACAAGAAGGACATGGCCGCGGCCATCACCGCCGCGACGAACCTCCAGTGGCTGAACTCGATCTACGCCGGGGTCGATGGAATGCCGCTCGATCTCTTGCAGCAGCGCGGCACCGTCGTCACCAACGGCGCTGGGATCAACGCGATCACCATCGCCGAATATGTCGTGATGGGGATGCTGACCGTCGCCAAGGGCTACCGCGACGTCGTCCGCGCGCAGGAGCGCCGCGAATGGCTGATGGACTCTCCCGGTAAAATCGAACTGTTCGGGTCGAAAGCGCTGCTGCTCGGCTATGGCGCGATCGGCAAGCTGATCCAGGAGCGGCTGAAGGCGTTCGCGGTCGACGTGACTGTGGTTCGTCGCACGCCGGGCGAAAACACTCTGACCCCCGACCAGTGGCGCGCCAAGCTCGGCGATTTTGACTGGGTAATCCTCGCGGTCCCCGCGACCCCCGAAACCGACGGCATGATCGGTGCTGCCGAGCTCGCTTCGATGAAGCCGACCGCGACGCTGATCAACATCGCGCGCGGTAGCGTCGTCGATCAGGACGCGCTGGTCGCCGCGCTCGACAGCCAGCAGATCGCGTCGGCCTTCCTTGACGTCACGACGCCCGAGCCGCTTCCCGAGGATCATGTGCTGTGGAGCCTCGATAACGCGCATATTACCATGCACCTGTCGGGCCGCGCGCAGGACAAAATGTTCGTGCGGTCGGCGCAGCGATTCCTGGAGAACCTCGATCGCTGGCAAAAGGGCGAGCCGGTCGAGCCGCGGGTGGATCTGGCGCTGGGGTATTAGTAACCGTCGCCCCCGC
>CAYRQX010000032.1:17522-34992 GCA_964426485.1 uncultured Sphingopyxis sp.
CCGGTCGAGCCGCGGGTGGATCTGGCGCTGGGGTATTAGTAACCGTCGCCCCCGCGAAGGCGGGGGCCGCTGTCGGCTTACGCAGCGATGCAGGAAAAGGCCGATTGCGGCCCCCGCCTTCGCGGGGGCGAAGGCTGTTACCCCGGCCGCTCAGCTTTCAACTCGCGCACCAGCGGCTGCAGATGCGCGTCATATTTCGCCAGCATCGTATGCGCCCCCGCAAAGTCATAGAAGCTCACCAGTTCGCGCCCGTTCCAGCGGTGGAGCGCATAGGCGGGGTCTTCAGCGACGATCATCGGGCGGTCGTCGGGGCGGTTCTCGTCGATGGGCCTCAGGTCGAGCGACACCTGCGGCGCGGTCGATGAACAGATGGCGACGGTGCGCCCTTCCCACGCCACGGTGACGCTGCGGTGGAGGTGGCCGCAGATCAGCCCGCGCACTTGGCTGTGCTTCCGCACAACGTCGGTAAAGGTCGCCACCCATGGTTCGTCAGGATGGGTGTTCATCCACTCGATGCCGCTCTCGATGGGCGGGTGGTGCATGATGATATAGGTCGGCTTGGCGGGCTCCTTCGCCAATTCGGCATCGAGCCACGCCGCGCGCGCGTCGCAAAAGGCGCCGCCGTGGCGCCCCTCCTCCAGCGTATCGATCGTCACCAGCCGCAGTTCGGGCAGGTCGATCGCATATTGGACAAAGCCGTTGCCGTCGTCGAGGCCGGGGAAGCGCGCGTGAAAATTGTCGCGCAGATCATGGTTGCCGACGCTGGCCCAAACCGGAAAGGGGCAGCGCGAAAGGGCGTTGGCGAGGCGGCGATAGCTTTCTTCGTCGCCGCGATCGGTGATGTCGCCGGTCGCGAGCAACAGATCGGGGCGGTTCGGCCCGTCGATCAGCACATCGAGCACCTCGTCGAGGCGTTTGCGGTTATATTCGGCCGGATTGTCCGGATCGAACCCCAAATGGATATCGGTGATCTGCGCGATCAGCACATCCGTCCCCTGCTCCGGCCCGTTTCGGACCTGATCCTAAACCTATCCGCCCCGACTTGCCCCGTGCAAGACAGGTGTGCGCCACGTCACTTTGTACAGGTTCTGCCCCCCGGCTCCTGTGATCAGGCTCACACCATAGCTAGCACCGAGGGGTTTATTTGTGATTGCCGCGGCGTTTACCTTCCGCTGACGGTTGGGCACCCATGGCTGACCGCCGTCCGAATGATATTCGTGGCACATTGCACATGGCGATTCGGTCGCGGTTTCGACCTTGACCAGCCGCGCCCCGCCCTCGCCGACATGGCAATCGCGGCACTGACGCAGGCCGGGGACGAGCAGATCGGCCGACGTTTTCGACCCCGTTGCAGCGGTGTGACAATCGGCGCAGTCGGTCTCGCGGTGCGCGTCATGGTCGAACCACCCCTTTTGCAAATAGCGTGCGGTCTGGTTCACCGCCGCCACGCGCCAGCCGTTCCCAGCCTGCGGCGCAAAGATCGTATGGCAATCGTGGCAGGCGCCGCCTTTCGAGAAGACCGCGCGCACCGCATCCTGCGCCCGGCTCGGCCGCACCGCGACTTCGCGGAAGTAGATGTTGTAAACCTGCCCCTCGGCATAGGCGCCGGGGCGCCGCCGCTGCATCCCGCCCAATTGGAGCGGCCGCGCGGGCGGGGTCGAGCGGTAATAAGCGGTGAGGTCGGCGACGACTTGATCGGGTTCGCCATGGCGCAGAGTCCGCGTCGTCCCGCCCACTGTCTCGAACGCCAGACTGTGACACATCGCGCAGTCGCGTTCCATTTCGACCGGCTTGACGCGCACCCCGTCGGCCTCGACCCGGTGGCAATTTTCGCACTCCAGCTTTTGCCCGAAATCATAACGGCCGCGGAAACTCGCCGCCATGCGCGCGACCCCGCCGGTGGCCTGCAAATGCATGTCGTGCGGGAATTTGAGGCCGTTGTAATCGACAATCCCCTTGCCCGGTGCCGCGCGCGCCAGCTTGGCGCCGGGCGCGGCGCGGACGATCGGACGAAATTCAGGGTGGCCGGTGCCGAAATCACCGGCGTCGGCCAGCATGGTCGGATGCCCCGCACTCTTCAGCCTGCCCTGCATCCCGTCATGGCAATCGGCGCAGAATTTCTGCGGCGTCGCGGCCATCGGCCCCGCACCCTCATGCTCGGTATGACAATCGACGCAGCGCCCCTGCGGCCGGTTGAACGCCTCGCCGACATTGGCCAGCAATTTGTCGAAACCGCCGTCGGGTGCGCGCGCCGCCAGCAGCATCGCGGTCGGGGCATTGGCGTGGGCGGTGCTCATCGCCTTATGCTCACCGGTGTGACAGCTGACGCACGCGGTGTCGGTGACCGCCACAAAGGGTTCGACATGGCACGACTGGCAATCGTCTTTCAGGCTGGCGTGCGCGCTCGACAGCGGCCCTGACGACCAGCTGCTGTCGGCATGAAAACCGTCGGGACGCTCATTGACGTTCTTGTAGCTGTACCAGGCCCAGATCGGCCCGACCAGAAAGGCGAGCAGCATCAGCATGCCGAACGCCCACGCCCCGATACGCTTGCCCAGCATCACGCCCTGCAGCGAGAAAGCCTTGGCCTCGTCGACATCCTTCGATGATTGCGACAGCTCGTCGATGCGCTCGACGAGCAGGATGATATTCTCCCCCTCGCGCGCGATCGTCAGCCGGTGCCCACCGAAACGCAGTTCGCCGCCCGCGCCGCTGTCGATGTCGGCAACGGTCTCGCTACGCCCGTTGAGGTCGAACCCCAGCCCCTCCTGTGCGGTCACCCGAACGCTGCGCCCGTCGCTGCTGCTGATCGTCGCATGATGCGGGTTCACCGCCAGGTCGGCGACATGAATGACGTTGCTGCCGTCACGGCCCAGCGTGATCGTGTCGCCCGGCAATGGCTGGTCGCGGACAATCTGCTTGCCCGTCTTGGTCGTCGAAATACGGCGCAGGATGAAGCTCATCGTCCCCGCCTCACCAGTAGAAAAAGACGCTGATGATGTGCGCCGACAGCGCCGCGATCAGCGCAAAAGTGAGCGGCACATGCACATAGAGCCAGATTTCGAGCAGCGCGCGCAGCCGCAGATGCGCGCGCAACCTCGCCAGCGCCGCGACCTTCTGCTTGAGCAACCCGACGACCTTCTCGCGCGCCGCCGCGTCGCTGCTCTGCGATGCCGCGAGGATACGCAGCGCTGCGGCGGTCGCGCAGTTCGGATAGCGCCCACTCAGCCGCGCGCCGATGCCGCCCGCGAACGGGTCTTCGTCGGGCGCCGCCAGCACGGGTGCGGTGTCGGCGGGGGTCAGCGGCTGCGCCGCGCTATGCAGCTGGCGGTCGAAGGCGCGGATCGCCTCCAGCATCTGCATCTGCGTCATTTCGTCGCGGTTGTTCGACAGCGCCGCGGGCAAGGTCGCATAGACGATGACGCCGTAGAGCCCCGACAGAATGACCAGCATCATCAGCGCCCACGCCAGCGTGTGGACATTCCAGCCGAGTTGGAACCCGGTGTGCCAGGTGCCGATGACGATCAGGCTCAAACCCAGATAGACATGCGCCGAGGTCCACGCTTTCAGCGACCAGTAATCACTCGTCATCTTGCGCTTGCGATAGCCGAGCGCGGTCAGCCACAGGATCAGCCCGGCGCCGATCGTCCCCAGCGTATAGCCATACCAGCTGCCGCCATTGTGCCGCGGCGTGACATCGACCAGCGCGTGGGAAATGATGATCAGCAGGCACAGCCCGCCCGAAATCTTCGCCCAGCGAAAGCCTGCATAGCGCAGGAACCCCTCATGCTTGCGCTCGCGCACCCGCTCGGTCTGGGTCGCCTTGTTGCGCCGCCGTTGAAAGAGCAAGGCCATCAGTCGGTCCCCTCTTCCAGCCGCGCGATCGAAAGAAACTCTTCGGGCGACACGCGGATTGCAGCACCTGTCGGACACGCGCGCACGCATGCCGGGCCGCCCGAGATGCCTTTGCACATGTCGCATTTGACCGCGATCTTCTTGGGCTTCTCGTCCCCCAATTGCTTCTTGGTCCATTTGGGCGACGGTTCGCCCGGACCGGGGCCGAAACCGGTGAGCAGCCAGCGCAGCAGGCTCGGCTTTTCGGGTGGCGCCGCTTCCATTCGGATCACGCCGTAAGGGCAGTTGCGCATGCAATTGCCGCAGCCGATGCACCCCGGCTCCATGAACACTTCGCCGTCGGGACCACGGTGAATGACGTTCGGCGGACAGTCGGCCATGCAATGCGGATGCTCGCAGTGGCGGCAACTCGTCGGCACATGGAGATGCGCAAAGGTCTTGCCCGCCTCGCGGTCGAGCCGCGACAGGCCTTCATGGCTGTCGGCGCACGCCTTTTCGCAATTATCGCAGCCGACGCACAGATTCTCGTCGATCAACAGCGCATCGGTCGCCTCGCCCAGCCCTTCCTTCATGATGAAGGTCGCGGTGTCCGAATAAAGATCGACCGCGCTCGAATAGCTCGCTTTGCGCGATTCGATGAAGTCGTTCATCTGCGCGCGCTCGGCAACCGCCGCCTCGGTCGCGGCGCGCACTTGCGGGCGCGCCGCGAGCATCTTGCGGAAGCTTTCGCCTGTCAGCTTGATCACTTCGCTGCCGACCGCCGCCTTGACCGTGGCGTTGCGCGGCTGCCCGCTCAGCACCCCCATCTCGCCAAAGAAGCTGCCCGCCGGCAAATAGCGCAGGAAGATCGGTTTGCCGCCGATGTCCTTTTCGACCACCATCGATCCCGAGCGGATGACATAGACATCGTCCCCCTGCTCGCCTTCGGTCAGCACAACCTTGCCCGCAGGGACGCGCTCGACCTCGGCGGTATCGACGACCGGCCCCAGATCCTCGACCGTCAACCCGCCTTTGAAAATCTGGAGCAATTGCCGTTCGAGCGAGATGCGATTGATCACGCGCTTGGCGCCAGGCACCGCCGCCATCAGCTTGAGCGCCGCGGTGCGCGATACTTCGACGAAAATGCTGTCTTCGCCCGCACGGATCGTCGCGCCGCGCTTGCGCCCCGAAATCAGCCCGACCTCGCCAAAGATCGACCCCTGCTCGATCGGCACGGTGAAATTGGGGCCGACCTCAACCACCGCATGACCGTCGGCGATCGCGAACAGCGATGACCCCGGATCGCCCTTTTCGAACACCGCCTCGCCCGTGCGATAAAAAGCGACCTTGGAATCGAGCATGAACTCGCGCATCTGCAGCGGCGACACATCGGCAAAGATGCTGACCCGCGATCGCAGATATTCCAGCCACTCGCTGACCGACTTTTTTTGCGGCAAATCAGCAAAGATCGCCGCCAGATCTTTCTCGTCCGCCGGGGTCAGTCCCGTGTTGCCGTTCAAAAACTCGACGACGTCATAGCCCTGGTTCATGCAATGCTTGATCAGCGGATAGCCCGCGAGCGCGCCGATGACATAGATGCCGGGGACCGTCGTCTCGAACGTCGGCGACAGCTTCGGGAAAGCCTCGCGGTCGGGGCCGGTGAACTCGATCCCCATCGATTCGACAAAGCCGCGCGGCGCGACCGACCCCAGCCGCGCGACGATCACGTCGCACTGGATTTTCTCGTCGCCGTTCGGGGTTTCCAGCGTCAGCCAGCCGGGCTCGACCAGCTTTGGCTGCGTCTCGGTGCGGATCGACATAAAGCCGTTCTCGCCTGCCTCCATCATGTCGGAGACATTCTTCGCCTTGGCGCGGGCAAAATCCTTCGATCGGTTCAGGATCGTGACGGTATTTTCCAGCGCCTCTTCAGCAACCCCCAGCGCATTTTCGATCCCCGCGTCGCCCGACCCGACGACGGTGATATGCTTGTCCTTGAAATCCTCGGGATCATCGACCTGATAGATGATGTGCGGCAGGTCGGCGCCCCCGCAGCGCATCCGGTTCGGATTGCCCTGCGTCCCGATTGCCAGCACGATGTTTTCTGCCGTGTAGACATCGCCCTTGGCAGTCCGAATCGCAAACCCGCCCTTTTCGCCGGTCACGTCGGCGACCTCGGCGTGATAGGCGACATTCACCTTGTTGTTCGCGGCGTCCTCGTCCCAATTGCCCAGGATATATTCGCGCGCACCCTCAGCAAAGCGGCAGTCGGAGCGGAGGTCAAGCCGCTCGGGCGTCGCCAGCACGCGCTTGCCCTTTTGATATTTGAAGATCGTGTCCGACAGATGGTCGGTCTTTTCGAGCAATATGTGGCTCAGCCCCAGCTGCGCCGCGCGCGATGCGGCGCTCAGCCCCGCCGGCCCCGACCCGATGATCGCGACCTTGACGCGATCCAGGGGGACCGGCTCGCTCATGCGCGCGCCAAGCGGCGACGAAAGGCGCACTTCCGGTCGCTTGCGGTGATGCTGACGAACGCGCGCACGGGCATCCTACCCCCCTCTCGCCAGCCCCCCGGCGAATACATAACGGATGCGACCCGGACTTATGTCCTGGATGCAAGGCTATGCCCTTGAAAGCGGGGAAAGGTCAACCGGCCGAGGCGAGAAACTGGCTGTTGCGAGCCATTCTCAACAACCGCAATTGGCGCGATCAGGCGAGCTCGAACATCGCAGCGATGCGCTCGGACTGCGTCGGCTCGAACCGCGACCATCCATCGGGGCCAAGCTTTTCGAGCGGGCGGAACCGCGCCTTGTATCCCATGCGCGCCGACCCTTCGATCCAATAGCCGAGATAGACATAGGGCAAGCCCGCATGCGCCGCGCGCTGGATATGGTCGGCGATGATATAGGTGCCGAGCCCCTCGCGCATCGGATGCGCCGCATCGAAGAAGCTGTAGATCATCGACAAACCGTCGCCCTGCCGGTCGGTCAGGCAGCAGCCGACAAGGCGGCCCTTGCTGCCATCCACGGTCGGTTCGCGATATTCGATCATATAGCTGTCGACCGGGGTCTGTTCGACCATGTCGGCGAAATCCTGCTCGTCCATATCGGCCATGCCGCCATCGGGATGGCGCGATCCCAGATAAGAGCGCAGCAGCGCATATTGCTCTTCGGTCGCCCACGGCTTGCACGCGGTCGCGACGAGATCGCCGTTGCGGCGCATGGTCCGCTTCTGCGAGCTGCTCGGCGTAAACTCCCCCGCGCAGACGCGCACCGACACACAGGCCGAGCAGTCGGCGCAGCTCGGACGATAGGCGACCGACTGGCTGCGACGGAACCCGATGCGGCCCAGCGCGTCGTTCAGTTCATTCGCCGAATTGCCGCTGAGTTCGGTAAATACCTTACGCTCGGTCTTGCCGGCCAGATAGGGGCAGGGCGCGGGGCTGGTGACAAAAAAGCGCGGAAAACGGAACGGTGCGGACACGCGGAAAAACCTCCGGACTGACGAATGCGGAGCCCCCCGACGCGGGTCCGACGCGCTTCTTGCACCAACTATGCCGCGCGGCGTCAATGGTGCAAAGTCCATTTACCATTTTTAAACGTCCCGATCTGAATCACCCCGAAAATTTTGTGAATCAGCCGGTAACTTTTGTGCCGATTTGAATCGACTGGGCCCAAAACCTAATTGTAGCCGCGCAGTTCGTCGCCAGTCAGCGTCGCCACATGCAGCACGTTGGTCGACCCCGGGGTGCCGAACGGCACGCCCGCCATCATCACCAGTTTCGCGCCCGCCTTGCAGATGCCGTGGCGCAGCGCCATGCGCTTGCCCTTGGCGATCATCTCTTCGAAACTGCCGATATCCTTGGTCGGCACCGCATGCGCGCCCCAGAGCAGCCCCATGCGCCGCGCCGCCTCGCGTTTCGGTGTCAGCACAAGCAAAGGCGCGCCCGGCCGCTCGCGCGCGACGCGGCGCGCGGTCGAACCCGATGCGGTGAAACAGATGATCGCGTCGGCGGCGATCGTCTGGATGATTGTCCCCGCCGCCTCGGCCAGCGCGTCGGCGGTCGTCGCGTCGGGCGCTGTTTCGGTGAAATGCAGGCGGCGGAAATAGTCGGGGTCGCTTTCGACCGAGCGCGCGATCGAATCCATCATGGTGACAGCTTCCACCGGGAATGCGCCCGCTGCGGTCTCTGCCGACAACATGATCGCGTCGGCGCCGTCATAGATAGCGGTTGCGACGTCGGACACTTCGGCGCGTGTCGGCGAGGGCGAGGTGATCATCGATTCCAGCATCTGCGTCGCGACGACCACGGGCTTGCCCATGCGGCGCGCGGTCGCGACAATTTTTTTCTGGAGCGGCGGCACGGCTTCGGGAGGAAGCTCGACCCCCAGGTCGCCGCGCGCGACCATTGCCGCGTCGGCGAGCTCGAGGATTTCCTCGATCCGCTGCACGCCCGACGGTTTCTCGAACTTCACGAGCAACGCCGCCTTGCCGCCGATCAGCGTCCGCGCCTCGGCCACGTCCTCGGGCCGCTGCACAAACGACAGCGCGATCCAGTCGACATGCTGTTCGAGCGCGAAGGTCAGGTCCTTGCGGTCCTTTTCGGTCAGCGCGGCGAGCGGCACGACGACGTCGGGGACGTTGACGCCCTTGCGATCCGAAATTTTCCCGCCGACCTCGACCACCGTTTCGATCTTGTCCGGCGCGACGCTTTTGACGCGCAGCACCAGCTTGCCGTCATCGATCAGCAGGCGGGTGCCGGCTTCGAGCGCGGCGAACAATTCGGGGTGCGGCAGGTAGACGCGCGTCGCATCACCCGGCGTCTTGTCGGTATCGAGGATGAAGCTCTTGCCATTGACCAATTCGGCCGGGCCATCCTTGAAGGTACCGACACGCAATTTCGGTCCCTGCAGGTCGACGAGGATCGTCGTCGGCCGGCCGGTTTCCTTTTCGAGCGCGCGGATCGCCGCGATCACCTTCGCATGGCCGGCGTGGTCGCCATGGCTCATATTGACCCGAAAGGCGTCGGCGCCGGCGCGGTGCAGTTCGGCAATCATCGCGGGATTGGCGCTTGCGGGACCGAGGGTCGCCAGGATGCGAACCTTGCGCTGGCGGGGAATAAAGGTCTGAACCACAAATGCTCCGATAATATGGGTAGATTTGGCAGGGGACGCTAGGGCAATGCCGCCTTGATGATAGGAAGGCAACCGCCGTATAGCTATTCAATCATCAGACGGAGGAACCATGTCCTGCAGTGACGATCAGACGACCGGCAACGATGCGCTGAACACCCTGGACGATGCCGTCGCGGCGGCCGCGTTCCGCCGCCTCGTCCGCCTGCTCCAGCATCGCAGCGACGCCGCGAACATCGACCTGATGGGCCTCGCCGGATTTTGCCGCAACTGCCTCGGCGACTGGATCGCCGAGGCGGGCGACATGGACAAGGAAACCGGCCGCGCGATCGTCCACGGCATGCCGACCGCGGAGTGGAAAGCGCTTCACCACACCGCCGCGACCCCCGAACAGCTGGCGCGAATGGAAGAAAGCATGGCCAAAAATCCTTCGGGCCATTAGGGACGCGCCAAGCGCGATTCTTGCGCTGGACCATTCCCAACTACCGGAGCCCAAAATGAGCGAAGCCACCGTATCCGACGAACAACTGCGCCTTTTCATCGAGCGCATCGAGCGTCTGGAAGAAGAGAAAAAGGGCATCGCCGACGACATCCGCGACACCTATAATGAATCGAAATCGCAGGGTTACGACCCGAAAATCATGCGCCAGATCGTGCGCCTGCGCAAACTGCCGGTGCACGACCGGAAGGAAATGGAAGCGATCCTCGACGTCTATAAGTCGGCGCTCGGAATCGACTGACGCCAATCCCCTTGAAGCACAGGAGAGTGACGAATGTTCAGCACCACCACCAATAATGTCGAGGGCCGTCCGGTCCGCGAATATCTGGGCATCGTCACCGGCGAGGTCATCGTCGGCGCCAACCTGTTCCGCGACCTGTTCGCGTCGATCACCGACATCGTCGGCGGCCGCTCGGGCAAATATGAGGACGTCCTCGCCCGCGCGCGCAAGGAAGCGATCACCGAGATGGAAGCCGAAGCCGCAAAGCTCGGCGGCAACGCGGTGATCGGCGTCGACCTCGATTATGAAGTGCTTGGCCAGAACGGATCGATGCTGATGGTCTCGGCAAGCGGAACCGCCGTCGTCATCTGATGCTGTTGTCTCTTTTGGGCCGCCGCTGTAGGGCGGCGGCACATTTCCCGTTTCGATGGAGGTAGGCCGTGGCCGGCCATAGTAAATTCAAGAACATCATGCACCGCAAGGGTGCGCAGGATAAAAAACGCAGCAGCCTCTTTTCGAAGCTGAGCCGCGAAATCACCGTTGCGGCAAAAATGGGCCTGCCCGATCCCGACGCCAACGCGCGTCTGCGTGCGGCGGTCAACGCCGCCAAGGCGCAGTCGATGCCGAAGGACAATATCCAAAGGGCGATCGACAAGGCGGCCGGAAACGACGGCGATAATTACGAAGAAATCCGCTACGAAGGCTATGGTCCCGGCGGCGTTTCGCTGATCGTCGAGGCGCTGACCGACAACCGCAACCGCACCGCAACCAACGTCCGCACCGCGTTCAGCAAGAATGGCGGCAACCTCGGCACCAGCGGCAGCGTCAGCCACGGTTTCGACCGGCTCGGCATGATCAGCTATGGCGCTGGCGTCGGCGATGCCGACACGGTGTTCGAAGCCGCTCTCGATGCCGGCGCCGACGACGTCGAATCGTCCGAGGACGGTCACGACATCTGGACCAGCGTCGACAGCCTGCACGAAGTCGCGAAGGCGCTCGAAGCCAAGCTCGGCGAAGCCGAAGGCGTGAAGCTCGCGTGGCGCCCAACGCTGAAGAGCGAAGTCGCCGACGAAGCAACCGCGCAAACTCTGTTCAAGCTGATCGACACGCTCGACGACGACGACGATGTCCAGACCGTGTGGGGCAATTACGAAATCCCCGATGCGGTGATGGAGAAACTTGGCTAAAAAACAACACCTGTTCGTATCGAGCGAAATCGGCCTGTCTCGGTCAGGCGCCTGTCAATAAATAGGGACAGTCCCTA
This sequence comes from uncultured Sphingopyxis sp., assembly GCA_964426485.1. Lineage (GTDB taxonomy): Bacteria > Pseudomonadota > Alphaproteobacteria > Sphingomonadales > Sphingomonadaceae > Sphingopyxis. The sequence goes on from CAYRQX010000032.1 coordinate 28,469, forward strand.
TTTAATTGTCAGCGACATGCGATTGGGCGGCCGACTGCTTGTTATTAAATAGGGACTGTCCCTATTTATTGACGCCCGAAGGGCTCGACACGAACGGAATTTGATGATCATCCTCGGCCTCGACCCCTCGCTCAGCTGCACCGGCTGGGGCGTCATTCGCGTCGACGGCAGCCGGATCAGCCATGTCGCCAACGGGCAGATGAAAACCGACGCCAAGGCGCCGCTGCCCGATCGGCTTGCGCATCTCGATACCGTGCTCGCGGCGGTGATCGCCGACCATGCGCCGGCGTGCGCCGCGGTTGAAGAAATCTTCGTCAACGACAATCCGCAATCGACGCTGAAGCTTGCGCACGCGCGCGGCGTCGTCCTGCTCGGCTGCGCACGCGGCGGGCTGACGGTCGCGGAATATGCGCCGCGCCTCGTCAAGAAAGCGATTGTCGGCACCGGCGGCGCGGCGAAGGAACAGGTGCAGGCGATGCTGCGCGTGCTGCTGCCCGGCGCGAAGGTCGTGGGGCCGGATGCGGCGGATGCGCTGGCGGTCGCAATCTGCCATGCGAATCATCGGCCGCGATAATAGAACCTCGTCACCCCGAACTTGATCCGGGGTCCATGTAACGGCCGCTGCCTTGGATGCCCGATCAAGTCCAGCATCCCGAAGACGGGAAATTGATTCCCTTTTCGTTCTCCCCGCGTTAGGCACGAGCATGATCGCAAAACTCACCGGACGGCTCGACAGCAGCGGAGCAGGCCATGCGGTGATCGACGTCGGCGGCGTCGGTTATCTGGTCGAGGCATCGGCGCGCACTCTCGACGCGCTCGGTCCTGCTGGCGGCGACGTCACCATCCACACCGAAATGCTCGTCGGCGAGGATTTCCTTCGCCTGCTCGGCTTTGCCAAGGCCGAGGAGCGCGACTGGTTCCGCCTGCTCACCAGCGTCCAGGGCGTCGGCGCCAAGGTCGCGCTCGCGATCCTCTCGGCGCTCGAAATCACCGACCTGCAACGCGCGCTCGCCAGCGGCGACAGCGCGATGATCGCGCGCGCGAACGGCGTCGGGCCGAAACTGGCGCAGCGGATCACGCATGAATTGAAGGACAAGGCGGGCGCGCTGGGCGGCATATCGGGCAGCGGCGCGGCCTATGTGTCCGCCACCCCCGGCCCCCTCGCCGACGCCGTCACCGCCCTCACCGGCCTTGGCTTCAAGCCGGGTGAGGCGAGCGCCGCGGTTGCGGCAGCGAGCGAGGAACTGGGCGCGGGCGCCGGGCTGGATGCGTTGGTCCGCGTGGCGCTCAAGAAAGCGGCCAAGTGACCGACCGCACCCGCAACGCATCCTGCCGCTGCGGGCAGGTCCGCATTGCCTGCACCGGCGAGCCGATCCGCATTTCGGTCTGCCATTGCCGCGAGTGCAAGGCGCGCAGCGGCAGCGCCTTTGCCGCGCAGGTCCGTTTCCCCGCCGAACAGGTCCGCACCGAGGGCGAGGCGAAGCTGTGGCAATATACTGGCGACAGCGGCCACACCGCCGACTTCTTCTTTTGCCCGACCTGTGGGTCGGGCGTCTGGTACCGCGCGCGGCCCCATCACGACGCCTATGCAATACCGCTCGGCAATTTTGAGCCCGGACACGGCTTCGCGCCCGACTATTCGGTTTACGAAGACCGCAAGGAGCCTTGGGTTTCGATCATCGGCGATGCAATAGAGCATTATGACTGAACCCGCCGGCCTCACCACCCCCATCCGCACCCCCGAGGATGCCGACGCCGCGCTGCGGCCCAAGACGCTCGCCGAATTCGTCGGGCAGGCGGCGGCGCGCGAGAATCTGCGGATCTTCATCGAGGCGGCGAAGGCGCGGTCGGACGCGCTCGACCATGTGCTTTTCTATGGCCCGCCGGGGCTCGGCAAGACGACGCTGGCGCAGATCGTCGCCCGTGAGCTGGGCGTCGGTTTCCGCTCGACCAGCGGCCCGGTGATCGCAAAGGCGGGCGACCTCGCCGCATTGCTTACCAATCTCGAGGATGGCGATGTGCTGTTCATCGACGAGATTCACCGCCTGTCGCCCGCGGTCGAGGAAATCCTGTATCCGGCGATGGAGGACCGCGCGCTCGACATCATGATCGGCGAAGGGCCGTCGGCGCGTAGCGTCCGCATCGACCTGCCGAAATTCACGCTGGTCGGCGCGACGACGCGGCAGGGTTTGCTCACGACGCCGCTGCGCGACCGCTTTGGTATTCCGGTGCGGCTCAATTTCTATACGCATGGCGAGTTGGAGCAAGTCATCACGCGGGCCGCTCGCCTGCTCGCGCTGCCGATCGCGTCCGACGGCGCGCTCGAAATCGCGAAACGCTCGCGCGGCACGCCGCGCATTGCCGGACGGCTGCTGCGCCGCGTGCGCGACTTTGCGACCGTTGCGGGGCATCAGATCGTCGATGCGAAGGCGGCCGATGCCGCGCTCAACCGGCTCGAGGTCGACGCGCTCGGGCTTGACGCGATGGACCGCCGTTACCTGACGATGATCGCCGATATCTATCGCGGCGGGCCGGTCGGGGTCGAGACGATGGCGGCAGGGCTGTCCGAACCGCGCGACACGATCGAAGATGTGATCGAACCCTATCTGCTGCAGGTCGGGCTGATCGCGCGCACCGCGCGCGGCCGCATGCTCAACGCGAGCGCGTGGAAGCACCTCGGGCTCAATCCGCCCGCCGGATCGCAGGACGAGTTATTCGACAACGGAAAGTGACCGTTCCCCTGCGAAGGCAGGGGTCCATCACCGGACGTCACATCCTTGCGCGAACGGCTGGGTAGTCCGTAACGGTCGGTGATGGGCCCCTGCCTTCGCAGGGGCGCGAGCCTCAGAAGAATGGAGCGGAAATCCGCCATCATCTCCCACCAAATGGCCCCCATCTGCGACGAACCGTCGGTTTGGGGTTTGCGACGAGTCGAAGGGCGGCTATCGATCAACCCCATGGTAAACGCCCCGCCCCCCTTAATCCCCGGCGCCTTCGTCGGGGCTGAGCATCATTACCGGGCGCGCGTCTATTTCGAGGACACCGACCTCAGCGGCATCGTTTATCACGCCAATTACCTGCGCTATATGGAACGCGCGCGGTCCGACATGCTGCGCATCGCGGGCATCGACCAGCGCGCCGCAATGGACGCAGGCGACGGCAGCTGGGCGGTCACCGACCTCGCCATCAAATACCGGCGCCCCGCCAAACTCGATGACGACCTGCTCGTCGTCAGCACCGTCGACGCCGTACGCGGCGCCAGCGTGATCATTTCGCAGCGCATCCTTCGCGGAACTGACACGTTAAGCGGCGAGACATTGACCGACGGGCAAGTCACCGCCGCCTTCCTGTCGCCCGAGGGCCGGCCGCGCCGCCAGCCCGCGGGTTGGGCCGACCGATTTACCGCCATCATGAATGGAGAGACTTTCCCTTGCTAGACAATATCTCGCTGGCCGCGGACGCGGCGACCTTGTCCCCCGTCGCGCTGTTCCTGCAGGCCGACATCATCGTGAAGGCGGTGATGATCGGGCTGCTGCTGGCCTCGATCTATGTCTGGGCGGTGATCTTCTCCCATGGGCGCAGCGTCAGCAAGTTGATGAGCGCGTCCGAACGCTTCGAGCGCGATTTCTGGCGCGCCGACAATATCGACAAATTCTTCGACAAAAATGGCAGCGAGGAATTGCCGAGCGCCAAGGTGCTCGGCGCCGGCATCAGCGAGTGGCGCCGTTCGACCAAGACGAAAAATGTCGACCGCGACGGAACGCGCGAACGCCTGGGCATCGCGATGAACAGCGCGGTTGCGGGCGAAGTCGACCGCCTCGCCGAAAAGATCGGCACGTTGGCCACCATCGGCGCGGTGGCGCCGTTCGTCGGCCTGTTCGGCACCGTTTGGGGCATCATGCGCAGCTTCACCGCGATTGCGGCGAGCAATAACAGCAGCCTCGCCGTCGTGGCGCCCGGCATCGCCGAAGCCTTGTTCGCCACCGCGATCGGCCTGTTCGCCGCCATTCCCGCAGTCATCGCCTACAACGCTTTCTCGCAGCGGCTGAACCGGCTCGAATCGCGGCTCGGCCGCTTCGCCGACGGACTGCACGCGACGTTCAGCCGCGAGCTTGAGGTGGAAGCCTGATGGCGATGACCGGTCCTTCCGGCGGCATCGGCGGGCGGCGCGGCCGCGGCCATCGCCGCGCGCCGATGGCCGACATCAACGTCACCCCACTCGTCGACGTCATGCTCGTGCTGCTGATCATCTTCATGATTACCGCGCCGTTGCTCGCCTCCGCGGTGCCGATCGACCTGCCCGAAAGCCGCGCCAAGCCGGTCGAGACCGAGGAGCAGGAGCCGGTGCAGCTGTCGATCAATGCCGACGACACGCTCTATATCGGCGAAGAGGTGGTACCCGAGGCCGAGCTTCCAGCGCGGCTCGACGCGATCGCGCGTGAGCGGCAAGGCGAAGACAAGCCGCGCCAGATCATGCTGCGCGCCGACAAGGGACTCGATTATGGCCGGGTGATGCGCGTGATGGGCGAACTCAATCGCGCCGGGCTGACGCGCATTTCGCTGGTGACGACGGGTGCCAACGCCGAACCGGCCGCCGAAGCGGCGGTCACCGACGGTTCAGAAACGGGGCAATAGGCTAAGACGATGGCCGAACAACGGGCAGTGAGGGGGAATGAAGGACGCGGGATCGCCATCGCGGTGGCCGCGCATATCCTGATCATCGCTCTGCTCTCGGTCCAGTGGACGGCGGGCGACCGCCGGTTCGACAATCCGCCGATGGAGGTCGACCTGATCGCCGAAACCGCGGTGCAATCGACCGCGCCGGTGATCAGCGAGACGCCGCCCGCCGCGCGGCTGGGCGAAGAAGATATGACCGACATCGCGGCGCCCGAGCCGATGCCCGCGCCGCCGCTGCCGGAACCCGTTGTTCGTCCGACCCCCGCGCCGACGCCGAAACAGGTCGCGAAGCCCAAGGTGGTACCGCAGAAGCAACCTCCGGCCGCGCAAAAGGCGCAGCCCAAAGCTGCACCTAAAGCGCCGCCCGCGAAGAATCGGCCAGCGCGCCCCACCGGCCGCCTCGACGGCATCGCCGAGGGGCTTTCGAAATCGCAGCCCAAATCGCCCGCAAGCAAGGGCGCACCCGCCGCGGCCACGGCCGCCGAAGTCCGCCGTTCGATCGACGTCAGCATCAAGTCGGCGGTTGCGCCGCGCTGGAACGGCTGCCGCATTTCGGGCGTCGACGTCGATCAGCTCAAGACCGTCGTGAAATTCCGCCTGACCCAGTCGGGCGCGCTCGCAGGTTTCACCAGCGTCGCGACGTCGGGCGAAAACGACAGCAACAAATTCCAGATCCAGCGCCACCAGGAATGTGCCAAACGCGCCGTCGAACTCGCTGCACCCTTCGACCTGCCCGAAGAAAATTACAGCTTCTGGCAGAATTACACGCTCGATTTCATCAAGAGGTAAGAGAAATGTTCCTCCGTCCGATCAGCTTCTCGCTCGCCCTGCTGCTGACCACCGCCCCGGTGCTCGCGCAGACCGCCCCGACGCCCCCGGCTGTCACCCAGACCGAGCCGCGCGAGACGATCGAGGGCACGCTGTCGCAGGACCGTACCATTATCGCGATCCCTGCGCTGGCGACCGCCTCGGTCCAAAACGTCGCCGGGCTGCGCACCGACAGCCTTGGCCGCCAAATCGCCGAAGTCATCGCCGCCGACCTTGAACGCAGCGGCCTTTACGATCCGATGGGACCCAGCGGCATTCCCACGATCAGCCGCGCCGAAGTGCAGGCGCCGCGCTTTGCCGAATGGCAGGCGCGCAATGCCGAAAATGTCGTCCATGGCTTCGTCGATGCCGGGTCGAACGGCAGCCTGATCGTCGGCTGCTATCTCTACGACACCGCGCTCGGCAGCGAGCTTGTCCGCAAGGGATTCGAAATCCAGCCCGGCGACTGGCGCCGCGCCGCACATAAATGCGCCGACGCCATCTATTCGCGCCTGTCGGGCGAGGCGCCCTTTTTCGACAGCCGCGTCGCCTATATTGCCGAGAGCGGCCCCAAGGGGAACCGCATCAAGCGGCTCGCGATCATGGACAGCGACGGCGGCAATCACCGCTTCATCACCAACGGCCAGGCGCTCGCGATCAGCCCGCGTTTCTCGCCCGATTACAAGAAGATCGTCTACGTCTCCTATCTGAACAACCGCGTCCGCGTCTTCATCTATGACGTCGCCGCGGGCTCGCAGAAACTGGTGACCGAAAGCTCGAACGCGACCTTCGCGCCGCGCTGGTCGCCCGACGGCACGCAGATCCTCTATTCGATGGCTGTCAACGGCAACACCGACATCTATCGCATCTCGGCCAATGGCGGCACCCCGGTGCGGCTGACCAACACCCCGGGCATCGATGTCGGGGGCAGCTTCTCGCCCGACGGCAAGAAGATCGTGTTCGAAAGCGACCGTTCGGGCGGCCAGCAAATCTATACGATGAACATCGACGGGTCGAACCAGCAGCGGATCAGCTTTGGC
>CAYRQX010000033.1:0-33688 GCA_964426485.1 uncultured Sphingopyxis sp.
CCTGCAAGGCAGTCGAAGGGCTCGACACGAACGGGATTTAGAAGGCGGTTTGTCCACTTCTGGTCGTCAGCCTACGCGCTACCGCCCCTCCCAATAATCAAACACCCCCTGCTGCTGCTCGCGAATAAACCGCGCCGCTGCGGCGCCTTCCCACGGCCCGTCATAGCCGAGCAACAGCGCCGTTCCGCCGACCCACCAGCCTTGCCCCGGCAGCCGGTCGCTTTCGCGCACCACCAGCACCGCCAGGTCGGGCTCGCCGTCCATCGCGCACAGGCGGTCGACTTCCTCCAGCGTCCGGCACACCGCGCGCATCTTGGGCCGGGTGAAGCGGAAACCCAGATCGCCGAGCAGTTCGGAATAGCTGACGCTGCGCCCCTCGCGCGCCGCGGCGGTCAATATCGCACGAATGCGTGGCGCGTCGCCGAGCGCACTGACGTCGGCGGGCGTCGCCTCGCCGCCTAGCCCCTGGTCTTTGGCGGCCATGGGATGAACCCGGAGGTGCGCGCGACATAATCGGCATAATCGGGGCGCGTTTTGTGCAGCCCTTTTTCGAGTAGCGCCTTGCCCGACCATCTAGTGAGGGTGAAGGTCAGGAAAACCGGCCCGATCACGCTTGCGAGCGCGGGCGCCCAGCCGAGGTCGGCGACGACGAGCCAGATGCCCCACCAGGTCAGCGCGTCGCCGAAATAATTGGGATGGCGCGTGTAACGCCACAGGCCGGTGTCGAGCACCTTGCCCTTGTTCGCGGGATTCTTGCGAAAGGCGTCGAGCTGCGCATCGCCGATGCTCTCGAACGCGATGCCGGTCAATGCGGCCAGGGCGCCGATCCAGCCGAGGAATCCGACGCCGCTTTCGGGAGCCGTCGCGCTCGCCCAGATGCCGATCTGCGCCGGCAGGCAGGTGATGAAGAGCAACGGCGCCTGCGTCAGGAAAACCATGACAAGCGCGGTCTTCGCCCAACTCCACTGGCGCTTCTCCATCGAGAGCGCGAGGATTTTCTTGTAGCGCGGGTCCTCGCCGTGGCTCGCCCAGCGGATCGTCAGATGGATCGCAAGCCGCAGCCCCCAAAGCGATGTGAGGCCGAGCAGCAGCTTGGCATGCGCGCCCGCCGCGCCGACCTGCCACCAGGTCCCCCATGCGAGCAGTGTCATGCCGAACGCCCAGAAGGCGTCGATGAACGACACGTCGCGGATCAATGTCGCGATGCCCCACAAGAGCAGGATCATAGCGAGCAATCCGCCGAAATTGATCATAAGCAGTAAAAGGGCGTCATTCACGCGCGCATATCTCGTTCCTCATCGCGGCCGACAATATCATCGATCGAGCGCGCCTGCCGCTCGGGGAATCGGGCGGTATGGCTCTTATATACCTCAAATACCTTCATCATGTCGGCGCGAAAGTCGCCCGTCGGCCAGATCATCGGGCCAAGCCCGCCGGTCTTGGTGCCATAATCCATGAAGCCGACGACGAGCGGCACCTTTGCCGCCAGCGCGATCTGATAAAAGCCGGTGCGCCATTTCGCCGCCTTGCCGCGCGTGCCCTCGGGCGCGACGGTCAGCATGAATTCGGCGCGGCGCGCGAATTCGTCGACCATCTGCTGCACCACATTGCCGCCGCCGCGGCGATCGACCGGGACGCCCCCCATCTGGCGGATGAAGCCGCCAAGCGGCCAGCGGAACAGCGACAATTTGCCCATGAAAAAGGGCCGGATCTTGAGGTCGGCGGTCAGCCCGAGGAAATTGACGAAATCCCAATTGCTCGTGTGCGGCGCCGCGATCAGAATGAAGCGCCGCGGTTCGGGCACTTCGCCGACTGCCTTCCAACCGCGCATCCGGTACAGGAGCAGTAACAGCCGCCGCACCGCGCGCGCCACCAGCCCCGGCGGGTCGTCATCAATTCTCGTCACGCTTGGTCCTCTCCCTTCGCCCGGATTGCGCGAAAGCCCGCCGTCACGCAAGAGGGTGCGTATCGCGGGCTTGCGGCGGTGGCGTCTTTCTGCTCCCTTGATCCGCAAAACAGGGGAGAAAAAGATGAAGTCGCTGTCCGCGCTGCTGACGTCCGTCCTGCTGCTTGCGGCGCCCGCGATCGCCGCCGAGACACCGCCGCGCCCCGACCAGCTCGCCTTCCGCGAAATCTACAAGGAGCTGGTCGAGACCAACACGACATTGTCTTCGGGCAGCTGCACGCTTGCCGCCGAACGCATGGCGGCGCGGCTGAAGGCGGCGGGCATCCCCGCCAATCAGCTCACCCTGTTCGCGACCCCTGAAAACCCCAAGGAAGGCGGCCTCGTCGCCATCTATCCGGGCACCAGCAAGCGTGCGAAGCCGATCCTGCTCGTCGCCCATATCGACGTCGTCGAGGCGAAGCGCGCCGATTGGGAGCGCGACCCGTTCGTTTTGGTCGAGGAAAATGGCTATTTCTATGGCCGCGGGACCGCCGACGACAAGGCGCAGGCGGCGGTGTGGGTCGACACGCTGATCCGGTTCCAGCAGGCGGGCTACAAGCCCAAGCGCACGGTCAAGGTCGCGCTGACCTGCGGCGAGGAAACCAATGGCGCGTTCAACGGGGTCGAATGGCTCGCCGCGAACAGGCGCGACCTGATCGACGCCGAATTCGCCCTCAACGAAGGTGGCGGCGGCGACAGCGACGGCCAGGGCAAGGTGCTCGGCCAGTCGGTGCAGGTCGGCGAAAAAACCTTCGCGAACTTCCGGCTGGAAACGAGAAACCCCGGCGGCCACAGCTCGGCGCCGGTCCCCGACAATGCGATCTACGAACTCGCCCGCGCGCTGATGAAGATCGAAGACCATGACTTCCCGGTCGAGATGACCGACACGACGCGGCGCTTCTTTGCCGAAGCGGGCGCGGCGCGCGGTGACGAGACGGGCAGGGCGATGGTCGCGCTCGCCCGGAACCCCGCCGACAAGGCCGCCGAGGAGATCGTCAACAAGGACCCCTTTCTGCACAGCAACCTGCGCACCACTTGCGTCGCGACGCTGCTCGACGGCGGCCATGCCCCGAACGCGCTGCCGCAGCGCGCCGGCGCGAACATCAATTGCCGCATCTTTCCAGGGCACAGCATCGAGTCGATCAAGGACGAACTGGCGAGAATCATCGGCGATCCCGGCGTCACGATCATCCAGCTGCCGCCCAAGCGCCCCGCGCCGCCCGCGCCGCCGCTTGACCCCAAGATCATCGGGCCGATGCAGACGCTCGTCGACACATATTGGCCGGGGCTGAAGGTCATCCCGTCGATGGCCAATGGCTATACCGACGCCACCTTTTTGGGCGCGGTCGGCATCCCGACCTATGGCATTCCCGGCATGTGGGGCGACGCCGACGGCAATGGCGCGCACGGCCTCAACGAACGCATGGAAGTGCGCTCGGTCTATGTCGGGCGCGACTATATGTTCGATCTGGTAAAGGCCTATGCCGACAAGCCTTGAAGGCGTTTGGCCCTAACCGACGAAGGCGCGCTCGATCACGAAGTCGCCGGGCGCGGCGTTCGATCCTTCCTTGAAGCCCAAGGCCTCGAAGCGCGCCTCGAGATCGCGGATCATCGCCATGCTGCCGCACATCATGATGCGGTCGGTCGCGGGGTCGAAATGCGCGGGCCCGGTCAGCGGGTGGCCGAACAGGCCGCCATTTTCGATCAGCGCGTCGATGCGCCCTTCGGTGCGGAAGGGCTCGCGTGTCACCGTCGGCAGATAATGGAATTGCAGCAGCGCCTGATCCTGCACCAGCGGATCGCCCGCGAGCTGGCTTTCGAGCTCGTCGCGGAACGCCAGGTCGCTGACCTGCCGGACGCAATGGACGAGCTGGATCTGGCTGAACCGCTCATAGATGTCGGGATCGCGTGCAAGGCTGAGGAAAGGGGCGAGGCCGGTGCCGGTCGACAGCAGAAAGAGCCGCTGGCCGGGCAGCAGCGCGTCGGCGACGAGCGTTCCTGTCGGCTTGCGCCCGAGATAGACGGGATCGCCCGGCTGGATTTTCTGCAGCCGCGAGGTCAGCGGGCCGTCGGGCACCTTGATCGACAGGAATTCCAGCTCATCGGCATAGGCGGGGCTGGCGATCGAGTAAGCGCGCAGCAGCGGGCGCCCCTCGCCGGGCAGCCCGATCATCACGAATTCGCCCGAGCGGAAGCGGAAGCTCGGCGGGCGGGTGATCGTGAAGCTGAACAGATGCTCGTTCCAATGGCGGACCGAGCGCACCTCCTCGACGGTCAGCGAGGCGGAGGGGGCCAGCTTGGCGGCTTCGGCAATACGGTCACTCATCACTTTGAACTTTCCTGATGTGTCATGGCGCCGGCCGCGAGGGCCGACATGTCGAATCCCGCCGCGACCAGCCGGTCGATCGCGCCGCCCATCGCTTTGGCGATCGGGCCGACGCTGTCTCCCTCGGCCAGCAAGGCCAGCGTCGCGCGCGCATTTGTTACGCCCCCAAGCGAAAAATCGCGCCAGAGTCCAAGCAGAATTGCTTCATCCTCTGAAATCTGGAGGCATGGCATCGGTGCGAGCCGCAGCGTTCGGGCCATGTCGCCGCCAAGCAGCGCCATCGCGGCGTGAAAGTCGGGCAAGACGCCCGTGGCATCGACCGCGGCAAAGCCGCGATGCAGCATCTGCGGCGGACACCGCCCGCGTTCGGCCGCATGGACCCACAAGCGCATCGCCCACAGCAGGAAGCGCCCAACATTGCAGAGGCTTGCCACCGGTCGATCGACAAAGCTGTACATCATCACCCTTTCCAGCGCGCAACAAGCGCCGCCAACGCGCTTATATGGTATTGCGAGTCATTTGCAATTATTTGAGGCGGAACTTATAACCAGTGCAGAGGGAAATCGCGGTCCTACTTGATCGCGCCATGCCTGCCTTGAGACAGCTCTTTGAGATCCTCGGCTTCCGCAGCTTCCTGCTGAAGCCACAAAGGCAAAGTTTCGATACGATCATGCGGGGCTTTTGTGGCTTTAGGAGCGCGCCAACCGGAAATAGCGTTCACCCACAGCCAAAATGGCAACATGCCGCCCAAAGCGGCCGGAACGACTCCCGCTGTCGGCTGCGCATCGGCTGGGAGAATGTGAAAGCCAACCATCGCGCTGAGGCATAAATTCGCCACACATTCGGCCTTTCACGCGACCTTACACCCCGAAAGGCCGATGAGTTTTCCTTGTTTTTGCAACCCATGCACGAGGAACATGGAGGGCTCCACCAGATGGTGGGGCCCTTTCCTGTCAGGTGCCAGCTGTCTGCCGCGCGCGGGCGCGCTGAAACGCTTTGCGCGCGGTGCAGCGGTCCAGCCAAGCCTTTGTCGCATCGCCCAGCACATCGTCGGCGCCCAGTGTCGTCGCGAGGAAGGCGGCATAGCCGATCACGATATCGGCGATGGTGAAGCGGCCCGCGACCAGCCACTCGCGCCCGTCGCCCAGCGCCGCTTCGACGCTCTTGGTGCGGCCACCGAAAAAGGCTTTGTAGTCGGCAACCGCTTGGCTCAGCCGCCGCTCCTCGGGCTCGACGCGCGTATAGCGGATCATGATCGCGAGCGGAAAGGTCAGCGTCGCGTCGCTGCGGTGCAGCCAGTTGCGCCACGCCCAATAATCGGCTTCGTCGCGGCGCACCTCCAGCGGGGTGCCTTCGGCGATGCGTTCGCAGATTGCCGCCGATTCGGTCATCAGCTCCCCGTTTTCGACCCAGCCGGGGATCGTCATCAGCGGGTTCACCGCGCGGTAGTCGGGCTCGAAGGCGCGCGGCGGAAATTTCAGCAGGCGCAGATCGACGTCGATCCCGGCTTCCTCGACCGCCCACAGGCAGCGCAGCGAGCGGGCGTCGGGGCAGTGGTACAATATGGGGCGCGTCATGCGGCAACCTCCTTTGGACGGTCGATGTGGCGGCGATGCTCGCGCCAGGCGATGAACAGGCCCGATGCGATGATCAGCGGCGCGCCCACCCATGTGGTGTCGGCGGGCAGCGTGCCAAAGAACCACCAGCCGGCGGCGATCGCCCATAGCAGGCTCGAATAATCCATCGGGATCACGACCGACACGGGCGCGAGACGCAGCGCGCCGGTCAGCGACATCTGGACGACCGCGCCGAGAAATCCGAGCCCGATCAGGAGCAGCCATTCATGTACGTCATGCGGGGTGATGACGAAGGGCAGGGCGATGCCGAGCGGGATCATCGACAAAAGGCTGAACCAGAATACGATCGTCCCCGCATTTTCGGTGCGGCCAAGGTCGCGAACGGCAATGGTGATCAGCGCGGTCATGATCGCGCCGGTGAGCGCGACCAGCGTACCGAGGCCATGGGTGCCGCCGAAGCCGCCAGCAAAGCTCGAAATCGGGTCGAGCACGACAAGGACGCCGAGGAAGCCGACAATCACCGCGCTCCACCGCTGCCATCCCGTCGCCTCGCCGAGCAGGATCGCGGCAAAGATCACGGCAAAGATCGGCACCGACAGGCTGATTGTCGTCGCCTCGGCCATCGGCAGCAGGATCATCGCCCCGAAATTGCACGCCATGCCGGTCAGCCCCATCAGCATCCGCCGCGCGTGCGCCCCGATCCGCTGCGTCCTGAGCGATGACAGGCCGCTCGTCGCCTGGACCCAGAGCAGCAGGAAGGGCAGCACCAGCGCCTGCCGCCAGAACAGGCTCTCGACGATATGGATGCCTGCGGCGTCGATATATTTGACGAGCACGAACATCAGCGACAGGCTGGCCATTGCAAGCAACCGCAGTCCGATGCCGCCCAGATAATTCTGCGGGGCCGCGTTGGGCGGGGCGGGTGACGACGCGACTCTCATCTAAAATTGCGCATATCAGCCCGGCCCGCCCGCGCAACCCGCGATCCCTCTTGCCCCGCCTCCGCAATCCGGCTAGTGGCGCACTCCGGCCTAGGGGTATAGCTCAGTTGGTAGAGCATCGGTCTCCAAAACCGAGGGTCGTAGGTTCGAGTCCTACTGCCCCTGCCAGGACGGGATCCCAAGAGGGCCCATAGGGACCCAGGACGTCCCATAAAAAGCAAGGAAATAAGCGGGTTACAGCTATGCGGCGTCTCGTCGCGTCCCACCCGCCCCTCTTGCAGCCCAAAGCCGTTTTTGCAATTTTGTTGGTAGCTGCGAAGCCCGAGGTTGGAGCCACGTTCGAGGAAATCGCGCGCGAGTGGCTAAGTTCGCGCCAGCTCGCCTGGGTTCTCAAATATGCGACCCCTGTCCGCTGCCTTGAAGGCGACGTGTTCCCGGCCGTCGGGGATCACGACATCCGCGACATCACACCGGGGTTGCGGTCACTGGCGAGCACGATTTTTGAACGAAAGCGGCCTGTTCGAGTCCGACTGGGTCGAAATGCAGCTTGCGCACCAGCCGCAGGTGAACCGGCGTTAGCGCTGAAGCAGCGTATCGCGCAGCTTGACGATTGACCTGTTGAGCGTCTCCAGCTCTGATGTGTTCAGACCGGTAGCTTTCAAAACCTCATCCGGAACGCAGGCGAGCGCACGACTTGCGATTTCGCGTCCCGCATCCGTGAGGCTCACGCGTACCACGCGTTCGTCGCGGGTATCGCGCCGTCGATCGAGCAGGCCTGCAGCTTCGAGACGCTTGAGGAGCGGGGTAAGCGTATTGGACTCCAGCTGAACTCGTTCCCCGAGGTCGCTGACGGGACGGTCGCCGCGCACATGTAGTGCGACCAGCACAAGATATTGCGGATAGGTTATGCCGAAGGGTTCGAGCAGGGTCTTGTAGATGCGGTTCATGGCCAAGCCGGCGCCGTAGAGCGAAAAGCAGAGAAAATCGTCGAGAGGATCGGCGGGGCGAGGTGCGTCGGGGGAAGAGTGTGTCATGCCGGCAATATATATCGTGCACGATTCAATCGCAAGCGTTGACATCGGTCAGCGAATCATCTAATTAAATCGTGCACGATCAAATCGTGATCGATTCAATGGAGGTAGACATGGCCAAGAACAAGCTGCGTTTCGCCCTGGCCGGATCGGCCGCCCTCTTCCTCGCCGCCCCGGCCTCAGCCGCCGAGCTCCAGCCCGAAGCGAAGGCATTCGCTGCGGCTGCCGACCAAGGAACCCCCATCTATACCCTCCCTTATGACGGCGCCCGCAATGTGCTGGCGACCGTGCAGGCGGACAAGCTCGCATCACCGGCGGTGACCATCGAAGACGCTGTGTGGAAAGTGGGCCCGACGGGTTCGGTCAACATTCGTATCGTTCGGCCGCAGGAAGCAAAGGCTCCGCTGCCCGTGGTGGTCTATCTTCATGGCGGCGGCTGGGTGATGGGCGATCGCAACACCCATGATCACCTCATCCGTCAGCTCTCGGCCCAGTCGGGCGCGGCGGTGGTCTTCGTCGAATATGGCAATGCCCCCGAGGTCCGCTATCCGGTGAACAACGAACAGGCTTATGCCGCGCTCGATTATGTCTCGGCCAATGCGGCGCGCCTTGGTCTCGACGGGTCGCGCATTGCGGTTGCGGGTGACAGCGCCGGCGGCAATATGGCGATTGCGCTCACGATGATGGCCAAGGATCGCAAGGGCCCGAAGATCGCGCACCAGGTGCTCTTTTACCCAGTAACCGACAATGTGTCGGACAACAGCTCCTATCGCGAGTTCGGCAAAGGCCCCTTCCTGACCCGCAAGGCGATGGACTATTTCATCGAGGCGAATTATCCCCGCGATCGTCAGAACGAGATCTTGGCTTTTCCGCTCAAGGCCTCCGTCGACCAGTTGAAGGGACTGCCGTCGGCAACGGTGATTACCGCCGAGAATGACCTTCTGCGCGATGAAGGCGAGGCATACGGCCGCAAGCTGCTGGCTGCCGGCGTGCCGGTCAGTTCGACCCGTTACAATGGCACGATCCATGACTTCGTGATGTTGAATGCGCTCGCGGGCAGCATTGCCGCCAAGGCGGCGATCACGCAGGCGGCGAACGAATTGCGCGCAGCATTCGCGCGCTGATATCGAGCTCGCTTCCCGCGCGAAGCCATCGTCCATTTCGCGGGGAGCCTGCCTCCCGCTCCCCGCTGAACCCGCGCGCTCCCCTTGGCGGCGCGCGGGTTCGAGGGGTTGCACAGCGAGCTTCATGGCGGTCGTCCGAACCTTATTGAGATCGTGCTGCTGGCTGCGGCGCTTGATGATCGCGCGGAAGTTTCGCATGCGTCGCGCATGAAGGATAATCCGTCTTCGCGTCCGAAGGGCCTGCGACAGTTTCTCGACCTCGAGCAGCAGGCCGCATGGCTGGTGGGCAGAGCTGAACTGGTCGATGCCGCAGAGCGCCTCGTGTCCATGGAGCAGCGCATGAAATATGCGCATCGGTTCCAGAAACTGTCAGGCTACCCACAGGCGCCGGCGCTGTTCAGGCTTCTAGAAATCTACGGGCGGACCTGTCTTCCCATCCCGCGCGCGACCGAGCGCTTTTACTGGTCGGTCTCCTGTCTGCCCTCGACATCGGACAAGCCCCTGGTGCGGGTGAGCGCGAGCTGGATGGAATTGTTCACGCTCTACGCCGATAAAGCAGACCTCAAGGCACGGTTCATCGTCCATCTTTCTGATATCACCAGCGACGGTTCCTGCTTGACGGACCGGCCCGACAGGCAATTTCTCGCGCATTGCCGGGCTTCGCTCGCCGGCTGGAACCCTTCGTCGCCGCAGGGCGGTGATATCGCCGTGCTGAAGCTAGCGGGCGCGGCATCTATCGAGCGTTTCCTGACCATCCAGCGCGCCCTTCGGTCGGTGCGGCGTTTCAACCTGACTCATATGAACCGGGGCCGGAACGCCTATCAGGCAAGCCATTCCCATAGCGTCGCAGACTATATGCTGGGCGAAGCGGACGCTTAAAATCGCTTTTGGACAAGCGAGCTGCCGCCGCTCCTTCAATCGCGCGCCAATATCTGCGCAACACGTTCGAGGCGTGCGCGGACGGTGGCGGTTTCCAGTGGTTTGACGCTGGAGATGATCGCGCCCGATCGATCGCGGACTTCGATCTTCAAGCGCGTCTCGTGATGCGCCGCAAGCTGCTGCCAGGCTACCAGTTCGGCCAGATCTTCGCTTGCCGCGGTGGCGGCGTAGAGCGACACGAACGGCGACGCAGCCAATCCTTCATACAGCCGAGGTGCCTCCCCGATCGGCGTCGGTGGTGCGCCTCGCCAGCGAATGCGGCTCACCATGCTTTCATTGTAGGGCGCCGCAAGCGTCCGCGCATCGTCGCTCCAGACATGCTTGCGAAGATCGGCTGAGCCTTGCGCGATGGCTCCGCTTCGATCGACAACATGCGTTGCCTCGTGCAACAGGATATAGAGGAGCGCGGACGCGTCGCCGGCGTCGATGTGCACCGAATAGCCCGAATGATCAGGCGCAAACAGGCCCTGTTCCTTGCGTGCGAGAAATTCGCTCAGACCGCCGTGAAGCAGCTCCGAGCGCAACGTTATGTCGAATTGCAACGACCCGTCGCAGGTCTCGACAAGGCTGGTGAGGGCCGATCCGAGCCCCGCATCGGTTTCGACGACGCTCAAGCGCCGCAGGTGCATCTTCAAGGATCTTGTGTGCAGCGCCGGGAGCCGATCCAACGCGGCCTCCACCGCAGTCCACTCGGCATCGGTGAGGTTGTGCGGCGTCACGTCCGTCGCGCCGGCGTCGCGGTAGGTGCTAAGCACATGTTCGGTTGGCGGGCCGACGCGTGAGCGGAGGGGCTTTTCCGTATTCAAACCGGATTCCGCTGTGCATTCGGGCGTGGCTGCTGCTGCGGCCGCGTTAGCAGGCGGCACCAGCGCTGCCGACACTGCGAGCGCCAGCAAGCCATGCACTATTCGGGTCATTCTCATCTTCGCCCTCGCTTCCCGCACCTCGACGGGCGATCCTTGTCCCGACCGACGAGCGCCATCGCCGCCGTCGCCTGGGAGCGGCCGTCACCGCAGCTGCCATCGCGCATGGACGATCGAAGGGAGCTCGCATCGCCACGTTGCAAGCCTAGCCAGCGGGGTTTCCGCTTTACCGGCGGCTCGGATTTTTTTGTTGTCGCGGAGTATCGGATTTACCGCCTCCCGGCCCTGGAAACGTACTGATGGGCACTTATGTCGGGCGCGCCAGCAGCCTTTTCGAGGAGGCGTACCAGCGACCCCATTCTCCGAACCGACGAGTTTGCGCAGCTACCCGCTCAGCCGCAGCCCTCGACATAGGCGAGCACGGGCATCTGTCCAACGTGGATCCGGGAGACTTTGCCGGTAGAAGCGATCTCGAACCGCCATCCCGACGCACCCGGCTTCAGATCGTGCGAGCCGATATATTTGGCGGGCGCTTCTTCATATTTGTGCGGCTCCTCGCGAAATGACGGGAATTTCGCCTTGAGCTGGCCCTCACGGGATCCCACGCCGATACCTTCGGCGAGCTTCACCTTGGAACCTTCGCCAATGGTAATGCGGCGTACCTTGCCGCCTTCCAAGATGGCATATACGCCGGGAACATCAGCTGACCGCGCAGTTGTGCAACCTTGATCCACCGGCGCGCCGCGGACTTCCCACTCGCTTTGCTGGGGAACAGGGTGTCCGATCATCAAGCTATCTAGGCCCTCGACTGTTACGACCGTTTTGGAGGGTGTGTCCGGGATGTGCGCGGGCGAGCCTTCTTCCGAAGGCGATCGCGACGCTCGGTCCGAGGCAGGCGAGCAACCGCCGATCGGCAAGCAGCTGGCTGCGGTAAGCAGAACGATAATCTGTTTCACAATTTGGTCTGTTCCTGACTGGAAATGATTGAAACTCGGTCAGTATCCGGCTTGTTCCGTACCTCGCGCACTCCGACGACGCTTCGACTGCTGCCAGACGTGTCATCCGGTGTCCAAAGGCGAGCAACGGCTTGGTGTCCAGCTCGGAAATGCCAGTTCGAGACAGCCGTTCGGGCTCTGTTGCGGATACGGGGGGAACCCGCCGGGCCTCGCGGCGCGATCTCGAACTGGCCTCCTGCGGCCCGGGATTCTTCTGTCCCGATGCCGTGATGATATTGACAGGGATCCGCTACCCGCTGGTGACCCGCGACGTCCCGAAGGTTACAATCGTAACAGTGCGTTCAGCTGATCCCGCCCAGGAACTCGGCCATAAGCTCCGTCACGGTTGCCGGCTGTTCAAGGGTTGCGCTGTGGCCGCAATTGTCGATGATATGGGCCGTGATGGCGAGGAGATCGGCCATGACGATGCTTTCCGCTGGGGGCCGCGACCGGTCGTCGCGGCCCGCAACGATCATAGCCGGCATCTTGAGAGTCTCGAGGAGACCGAGGGCATCTTCACGCCCGAAGATGATCCTGCCGAGCGGTGCAATCGACCGGCGCAGCCCGTCGGCGCCATAGCTCGCGATCTGGCCGCGCAGCCGCGCTGCCAGATCGGGTGTATCCTTGAGCGCGGCGCTCGAAAAGAACAGCGGAACGATGTTGGCCATGATGCTCTCATTGACGAGCCCCTCATGCTCGACGGCGTCCAGCATCACAAAATAGGCCTCTCGATTGTGGGCCGGCTCTTCTCCCAGATAGCTGTTCAGCATGGCGAGACCTGCGATGCGGCCGGGTGCCAGGGCAGCGAGATGTGCGCCCCACATGCCGCCCATCGAGGAACCCACGACCGCGACCCGCTCGATCTCCAGCCGGTCGAGCAAACCCAGCATCTGTGCCGCGATATCGACGTTGCTGGATGTGCCCTGCGGCAGCGGGCCGGATCGGCCATGGCCCCACATTTCAGGAACGATCAGGCGGTATCGGTCTTGCAGTGTTTCAATCTGCGGCTCCCACATTCGCCAGTCCCAAAGATATCCATGTCCAAGAAGCACCGCCGGCCCTTCGCCTACATCGAGGACCGATAATGAGCTTCCGGCAATTTCGACCAGGTGCCGGCGCGGGGAGAGATTATCCATATCCAGATTTTCCTTGTTGTCGGGCTGGCGATCGCCGGCCGCCGTGAATGATTCCCGGTCTCATCCGGGTTCGCCTGCCCCGGTGCTGAGAGGCAGGAAGCGTGTCGGCGGAGACGCGTAATCCTGCGTCCCCGCCGCCGAGACCTCGCGCCCTTGTCAGATCCCGTGCTTGGCGCGGATACGCGCGGCCGCCTGCTCGCCGATGATGGCACAGGGTGCCTGCGTGTTGCCGCGGGTCACACTCGGCATGATCGAGCCGTCCGCCACGCGCAGTCCCTCGATCCCGTAGACCGAGAGCGATGCATCGACGACCGACATATCGTCGAGGCCCATCTTTGCCGTACCGCACTGATGCCAGTAGGTGACCGCCGCGTCCCGAATGAAAGCATCGCGGTCGCCCAAGTCGCAGTCTCCCGGCATGACTTCATGCTTCACGAACGGCTTGAATGCCGAGGCATTGCCCAGATCGCGGCATAGCTGGACGCAGGCGCGAGCGGTCTCGCGGTCCTCGGGATTGGAGAGCATATTGGCATCGATGACGAGCGCGGTGCCCGGTTTCGCATCGCGCAAGGTGACCCGTCCTCGGCTCTTTGGCGATGCAAGCCCGGCGAACATCGTCCAGCCGTGCTCGGGGACGCCGCGGGCTGCGGTGCGTTCGCTCGGAACGGGGAACTCGACCTGGCAGAAGAGCAGATCGGGCGCCTCCAGTTCGGGACGGCTTTTCCAGTAGAGGGTGGCCTCGCTGCCGCTGTTTCTCGGCGCCAACGGTCCGGACAATTCCCACATGCAGCCAAAGGACACATGGTCCTGGAAGTTGCGGCCGACCCCGGGCAGGTGCTGGATCACCGGAATCGAATGGCGCTCGAGTTCCGCTCGATCACCGATGCCCGAGAGCATCAAGAGCTTGGGCGTATTGATCGCGCCGGCCGAGATGATGACTTCGACGCGCGCACCGACCGAGAAAATGCGGCCGCCCTTTTCGATCTCCATACCGATTGCGCGGCGCTGGTCGAACAGGATGCGGCGAGCCTGGGCGTCGGTCAGTATCGTCAGGTTCGGGCGATCGGAGAAGGGCCGGACATAAGATCGGTAGAGTGACTGACGGCGGCCGCCACGAACGAGCATGTCGGCGATCGACGCTCCGCCAGGACCCTCCATCATCAGGCCGTTCGGATTGTCGAAGGTGGGGATGCCCTGCTCGCGCGCCGCTCCGATCAGCGCATGGGCGAGGGGGTTGGGGTCATGGGCGGGCTGCACCCAGACCTCGCCCCCGGTTCCGCGGTGCGTGTCGGGCTTGCCCTGCCAGTTCTCGATACGGCGGTATATGTCGAGGACGGCATCATAGCCCCAACCCTTGTCGCCGCTCTCTGCTGCGAAATGGTCCCAGTCGGCGCGGTGCCCGCGCGCCCAGACCATCACATTCACGCTCGAGCCGCCGCCCAAGCCCTTGCCCATGGACATCGAGAGTGAGCGGCCGTCGAGATGTGGATTGGGCTCGGCCTGAAAACCCCAGTCTCGCCCGGTCCCGAGATTGGTGGGCCACAGCGCCGGGTCGAGGACGCTTTCGACCTCGTCGTCCTCGCCGGCCTCGATCAGCAGCACGTCGAGGTCCGCATTCTCGGCAAGGCGCCGCGCGATGACCGACCCGGACGAGCCCGCGCCGCAGACGATGAAATCGTAATTGTCCTTCAGATTGGCGCTGAGGCGCGCCTGATTTTCGCGCGCGCGCCGGGCGAATTCCTGTTGCTGATCGGGGAGAGGGTCGTCTGACATCGTTTGTCCTTTCTTGGTGGGGAGGGAGGTGACGCGGATTGAGGGAGCCATCGAAACTTGTCCCTGTCTCTCGCAGGGGACGCAGTCGAAGTATCAAATATATCAAATATATCAATACTATTATTTTAAGGAGATAGTCGCAGTATGGCCTTCGGTCGCATTTCTGCGCCCGCTACGGTGCGACAGCGCTATTTACATGGTCTCGGAGCAGCGAGCCGACGGACAAGGAAGGCGCTGAAACCGGCGAGCAATCCCCAGAAGGCCGAGCCGATTCCCAGCAGCGACACGCCCGATGCCGTCGCAAGGAAGAGAGCAGCGCCGGATCGCGTTCGGCACTCCCGCCGAGCATCGCTTCTGCTGCGCTGACGAAGGCAAGGATAAGCGCGAGTCCGGTAAGGATCGCGATGACGGGAACTGGCAGCGCGACAAAAAGCTGGACCAGCAGGGGAGCGAACAAGGCCAGCAGCAAGTGGAACCCCGAATACGGGAGGCCGACAGCCCAGCGCCGCCCATGATCCGGATGGGCCTCGCCCGGGCGGGTCAGGCGGCCGGATACAAAGGAGAAGAAGCGGGCGGGATTGCGTGTCCCGCCCGCTTCGCGCGCCGCCCGGTGAGGGGGGTGAGCGGGGCGCCGGGGCTCAGGGTGCTTCGCGCGAGACCTGCTTTGCTGCCTGATCGATGACATTCGCGACGACGCGGGGCTGGGTCATGAAGACCGCGTGGCTTGCGGCAACCTCGGTCGTGCGCGCGCCGATGCGCTTTGCCATATGACGAAGCATGCGAAGGTCGAACGCCTTGTCGTCGGTCGCGATGACCGCCCAGCTCGGCTTCGTGCGCCACGCGGCTGCGGTTAGCCTGGTGCCGAATGCCGACATGGCGATCGGCACCTGCGCGTCGCGCATGAACGCGGCGTCGGCTTCGCTCGTATCTGCGGCAAAGCCGGCCTTGAAAGACTCGGCCTTCACATATCCGAAGCCGTCGGCATGGGTATCGACCACGAATTCGGGCGGCGTGATGAAACCCTCATACTGCTGCGCGGTCGTTTCGCCGACGTCGGGCGACAGGGCCGAGACATAGACCAGCCCCGCGACCTTAGGATCGGTGCCGGCTTCGGTGATGACCGTGCCACCCCAGCTATGGCCGACGAGGATCAGCGGGCCGTCCTGGCGAGCAATGGCCCGCCTGGTCGCCGCGACGTCGTCTGCGAGCGATGTGAGCGGGTTCTGGACGATGGTCACGCGATAGCCGCGCTTCGTGAGATCGTCATAGACGCCGCGCCAGCCCGATCCGTCGGCGAAGGCCCCATGGACCAGAACGACGTTGCGAACGGGATGCTCCGCGGCGCTATGTACCACGATGTCGGCGGTTTGCGCCTTTGCGGAGAAGGGAAGCGACACCGCGATGGCGGCGGCGGCGGCGATCGTACGAAAATTGACGAGCATGGGATGATCCTTTTCCGGAAGAACAGTTAGGCGGCGAGGCCGAGCCGGACGTCGAGTCCGTTGCGCGTCGCGTGCGAATAGGGGCACACGATGTGGGCCTGGTCGACGAGTTCCTGCGCGGTCGTTGCATCGACGCCGGGAAGGGCGATGGTAAGGGCAACGTCGAGGCCGAAGCCTTGACCATCGTCGCGCGGCCCGATGCCGACGGCGGCGGTGACATTTGCCTCTTCTGCGAGCTTCACCTTGCGCTGCGCGGCCACATATTTGAGCGCCCCGAGGAAACAGGCGGCGTAACCCGCAGCAAAGAGCTGTTCGGGATTATTTCCTTCGCCGCCAGCACCGCCGAGTTCCTTCGGCGTCGACAGCGCCACGCTGAACGCGCCATCGCTGGTCGAGGCCTGGCCGGTGCGTCCGCCGGTTGCCGTGGCTTGCGTGCGGTACAAAATGCTCATGAGGGGGATATCCTTTCTATTTCGGCGATAACCATTATCGCGATAATTATGTCTCTAGGTTGATTCGCGATTGCTGTCCAGTAAGATTTATCGCGATATTTATTTTTGCGTATGACGCGCTATATAGGGGGAAAGGAACTTTTAATGACCGTCAGCAATTCGCCGCCCGTGCCCCTCGAAGATCAGCTCTGTTATGCCATCTACTCGGCCGGCATGGCGATCCAGCGAGCGTATAAACCGCTGCTCGACGGCCTGGGCCTGACCTATCCCCAGTATCTCGTGCTGAATGTCCTTTGGCGCGAAGACGGGCAGCCAGTCGGGCAGATCGCCGGGAAGCTCGCCCTGGAGTCGAGCACTTTGACGCCGCTGCTCAAGCGACTCGAAGCTTCAGGCTTCGTCAAGCGGACCCGCAATCCGGCCAACGAAAGGCAGGTCGTCGTCGCACTGACTAACGAGGGCCGAGGTCTTCGCTCGAAGGCGGGATGTCTGGGCGAGGCGTTGCTTCGCGCCTCGCGCCAGACGCCTGAGGAACTCGGTCATCTCAATGCGGACGTTCGCCGTTTGCGCGACGCGATCTATCGCGACATCGGCGGCTGGGAAGTTGATGGCGCCGATGCAATCCTGGAGCCCTAGGGCGCTTTGGGCTATTCCGAGCGGTCGGCCGCTTGCGCCGGTGCGGCGCTGGAGCGCCGCCGACGGGTTGCGCCGGCTCGGATAGTAAAGGCTGAGACCGGGAGAGGGCGGGGTTCAGTCTTCGAGCACCCGGACGAGGCGTCCCGCTTGGAGGTCGCGCAGCACGGTGGGCTCCATGAAGAAGCCGATGCCGACCCCGTCGAGAACCGCTCGCCGCGCAAGCTCGGGTTCGCCGAGCGTGATCGGCCCACTAACGTCGAGCTGTACGGTTTGCGCGCCCTTGCGCAACTCCCAACGATAGAGGGCGCCGTCCGGCAACCGGATCCGGATGCAGCTATGGCTGCCAAGGTCCGTTGGAACGCGCGGTGTTTCCTTTCCGGCGAGATAGCTCGGCGCGGCGACGACGACGCGCCGAAGCGGGCCACCGAGCGACACCGCGATCATGTCGCTCGGTACGAGGTCTGCCGAACGAACGCCCAGATCAAAGCCTTCGGACACGATATTGACATGGACGTTCGGATATCGCCGCAGAAACTCGAGAACGAGCGGCAAGATTTCCTGCGCTGCGATTGCGAAGCTGTTGATGCGAAATACCCCCGACGGAGCGGCTTGTTGGGAGCGCGCGGCCTCGATGGCGTCGTGTATGTCCCGCAAAGGAATACCGATCTGATCGAAGAACAGGCGTCCCGCATCGGGCATGACCGGGCCGCTCTGCGCGGCGATCTCGCGAAACGCGACTTCTCGTTAGTCTATCTGAAGGCCGGCAAGGTTATCACAATTGACTGCGTCAACTGCGCTAGTGATTATGTCCAGGGACGCATGATCGTTGGCCCGCGGCTCTCGGCAACGGCCGAGCAGCTGTCCGAAGTCGATACGTCGGCAAGCCGTGGGAGGGCCGTCCGCCGAGCGCGGCGCAAGCATCGCCGCGACGGTCATCCGCGTGACGATCGCAGCCGCGGCGTGGGCCTGAGCGCGGCGCCTCAGCGCCGGGATTGCGGAATCGGTGCGGCTGGCTTGCGCCGATCGGCCGGTCGTCGCGCCTGACGTTTCGCGTTTTGCAATTGGCGCTTTGCATCGCGAAGCCGCATCTCCACCCCGCCGAGCTCGGCGAGCTCGGCGAGCATCTTTTGCTGGCGGGGATCCAGGTGCCTCGCGGCAAAGTCGATCACGCAGAGCGAGCCGATAGCAAAGCCGCTGTCATCGCGGATCGGCGCGCCGGCGTAGAAGCGAAAGCCGTCGTCGCCCGCCACCGCCGGATTGTCTGCGAAGCGGGCATCTTGGCTGAGATCCTCGACGCTGAAGACGTCCTTCTGCAGGATGGTATGATTGCAAAATGCCCAGCTGCGCGGTGTGTCGATCATGTCGAGGCCGACCCGTGCCTTGAAGAACTGCCGTGTCGGGGTCAGCAGCGTGACGAGCGCGATCGGCGCATCGAGGGTGTTGGCGGCGAGCCACACGAGGCGATCGAAGGCTTCCTCGGGTGCGCTGTCGACAAGGCCGGAGCGTTCGAGTGCGATGAGGCGCTGCTGCTCGTTGAGAGCAACCGGATAAGGCAGATCCTTCATATCCATGTGGAATTGCGGCGGATCGGAGAGCAGTTCGCGCATCGCCGATGCGGCCTCCCGCGCTGTCGATAGGATCTGCACGCCCGCGAGGCGGTTGTCGGATGGGCGCGCGCCCTCGGCGATGAGAATGATGTGGTCCGGCGCGATATCGGTCGCTGCGGCGATCGAGGCTGCGGACTCGGCGTCGCTGCCGTCGATGATAAGCGCGGCCGGCTTGGTCTCGCCGATCGCAAGGAGCGCGGCGCTGCGGTTGTCGACGATGTCGAGCGTGAACTCGGCCATCGATGCCGCGGCGCTTTCGAGGTCGGCGCGCAGCTGCCCCGACGCGAGCGCAACGACATGCGAGGAGCGCCGATCCGCTTCGGTAGGATTTTCGGAGATGATCGCTTCGACATCGCGGCGATAGACGCGGCGATGACCGCCAGGCGTCTTCCACGACGGCAACGACCCGCCCTCAATGAGAAGCTGTGCCGTGCGCACGGATACGCCCAGCAGCTTTGCGGTTTGCGCCGTCGTCAGAATATCGTCGTTCATCGCATCCCGCACTTCATCCCCGCCGAAGCGGCCCCTTGGGACGATATGTATCAGCCTGCCCCCGATGCGGCAAATAATCATTCTTGATAGAAATGATAGATTTGATATTAGGACGACGCTTTGGTCAGAGGGGAGATTCAAAGCGTCAGCTCAAGGCTCGGGTATCCGCTTTGGAGCCCGACGCGAAAGGAAAATGATGACGGCGCCAGCCTCTCCCCAGGCCACCCGGCTCCCTATCGGCGCGAGGGGCAGTTATTTGCCGCTCGCCAACGTCCACAGCCTGTCCTCGGGCAACCGCCATGGAAGCGATGCGCTTCCATCCCTTCGCGGGTGCGCCCTGCCGCGCGGCGGCAGCCGGGCGGCAGGGGAGAAAGCCGCGCGCGGCTGCCGGCCGAAGACGGGGATGGTGGGGGGGCGGCGTATATGACGCCCGCCCGAGATCAGGCGGGCGCGCTTGCCTGGGAAAAGTCGATCGGGCTGACGACCTGTCTCGGTCGCGTGCTGATCGTCAGCAACGATCGTGAATTGCGAACGACCATTGCGCAGTTTCTCGAACGCCATCGCTGCCAGATCGTCGAAACCGCCGGGGACGATTTGCTACGGCAGTTGCAGAGCGGGCGTTACGCCCTCGTCGTGGTCGATTTCGAAGCGCGCGGCGCTGCAGGCTATGCGATCCTTGGCCGAATCCGCCTCCAGAGCTGTGTGCCTTTGATCCTCATCACGGACGAGAAGCGCGGTGACATTGATTATGTCGTTGGTCTGGAACTCGGAGCCGACGATGTGCTTATCCGCCCCGTCCGCCCCAACGAACTTCTTGCTCGTGCACGGGCCATCTTGAGACGCCAGGAAATCGGCCGCAACGCCGTCGGTTCCCAGGCTATCCGGGGTTTTCGATTCGACGGCTGGGAATTTCAACACAAGCGGCGATCCCTTTGCGACGCCGAAGGGGCCGTCGTCGAACTCACCAAGCGGGAATTCACGCTTCTGTCGGCGTTTCTCGAGGCGCCGCGCCGTCCGTTGAGCCGCGTGCATCTGATGCACGCGACGCGGACGCACGAGGACATCTATGACCGGAGCATCGACGTGCAGGTCCTGCGTCTCCGTCGCCGCCTCGAAAGTCGTCCGACGTCGCAAAGCTGGATTCAGACCGTACGCGGCTTGGGATACCGGTTCGACGCGAGCGTCGAGACAATGTTCTGAGCGCGCCTCGTTTCCTTCGCCGTTTGAAAGCTATGCCAGGCGCAGGGGAAAAGCCGAGTCCGTGGACAAGGAGCTGCCCCTTGTAGAGCGGGCTGAAATTGGCGGCCTGGGTGTCGCCCAGGCGAATGACGCCGAGCAGTTTGCCTTCGACTGGATCGTTCATCGAAACGGTGTTCGAGAACTGCTGCGGGAACGTGCATGTCGCTGATCATCCTGTCCATGGCTAGGTCCATGGCGCGGGTGAAAGCGGATGCGGCACTGCCGCATGTGGGGCAGTGCCAAGCAGCGCCGCCGCGGCGAAGGCGATCGATCGTCGGGTGATTCTGTCCTCTTTTCGGTGCGACCAGAGTTAAGACAGCGTCGGCGACGATTCATTCCCCCTTTTTTTGAAAAAGAACGTGTCGGGGCGTGCGGTGCAGCGCCGACGGTCGCTGGCGCTACGATGAAAGCTTCACCGTTACAATTGCAACTATGTTGCGTGCGTTCGTGGCGCCGATGAAACCTGTGCCTGATTATCGAGGGCCCTCCGGTGGCAGAACTACCGAGCAAGGAGCCAAAGACAGATGCCCGAAGTGACCATATCGTTCCCGTCGCACGGCGCAGCCGACACGGCGGCGCGCGCGATCTTTGCATCGCTCGCCGGTCCCGGGGGCACGGGAACCCGAATGGCCATCGAAGCCACACTCGCCGAAAGCGGGCTTGCGCTGAGCGATCCCCGTCTGACTTCGCTGAACCAGTTCCTTTCCAAGCGCGGTTTCAACGACCCGATCGCATTCGAGGACATCGCGCCGGCCATTTTGGGTGTGAGCACCACATTGCTCGGCCGCGCCCTGCGCGGCGAGCTCGTCATCCCCGACTTCTCCGCCTTTTCCCAGCGTCTGGGCGAGATTTTCGAAAGCGTCCGGTCGAACCGAGACGGGAATGTCGCCAGCTATATACCGCAGCTGGCGCGGGTCGATCCGGACGCCTTTGCGATGGCGGTATGTACCGTCGACGGACAGCAATTCGCGCTGGGCGATACGGATCAATATTATTGCGTGCAGTCGACGTGCAAACCGATCAACTATGCCATCGCGCACGATCGGCTCGGCGGCGATGCGGTACACCGCCACGTCGGCCGGGAACCCTCCGGGCGCTCGTTCAACGAAATCACTCTCAACTCGCGCGGTCTGCCTCATAATCCGATGATCAATGCGGGTGCTATTGCTTGTGCCTCGCTCATTGCCCCCGAGCTTTCGCCCGCCGACCGCTTCGACAGCATCATCAAGACATGGCGCGGCCTTTGCGGCGGCGGCGGCGTAGGCTTCGACAATGCGGTGTTTCTTTCGGAGCGCGATACGGCTGACCGCAATTTCGCGCTTGCCTACTTCATGCGCGAAAATGGCGCGTTTCCGGCGAGCACGGACCTGCATGCAACGCTCGATCTCTATTTTCAGTGCTGCTCGATCACGGTGAACGCGCCCCAGATGGGGTTGATCGCGGCGACGCTCGCCAATGGTGGGGTATGCCCAACGACCAACGAACGGATCTTCAACAGCGACAGCGTCAAGAACTGCCTGTCGCTGATGGCGTCCTGCGGCATGTACGACTTCTCGGGCGAATATTCCTTCACCGTCGGCCTTCCGGCAAAGTCCGGCGTGTCGGGCGCGCTATTCATCACCATTCCCGGGCTGTGCGGCATCGCGATCTGGAGTCCGCGGCTTGATGCCCTCGGCAACTCGGTGCGCGGCGTCGAATTTTCTAGACGGCTGACCGAGGAGTTCGCCTTTCATTCCTTCTCGGACCTGGTCGCGGACAGCCGCAAGAACAATCCCCGGCGAAGCTCCACCGAATCGTCGGTTGACGAAGCCATGCATCTTTGCGCCGCCTCGTCCAAAGGCGATATCAACGAGTTGCGACGCCTCGTTGCGCGCAACGTCGATATCAATCTGGCCGACTATGATGGTCGGACCGCGCTTCACCTCGCGGCGAGCGACGGGCGCGCAGATGCCGTGCATTTTCTTCTCGAACGCGGCGCGAACGCCGACGTCGTCGATCGGTGGGGCAATCGCCCCCTGGACGATGCCGAGCGCGGAGGACATGCCGAGATCATTGCCGCATTGCAGCCGGCCACTCCCGCCCGAAAGCGCACAGCCAAGGCAGCCTAGTCTGCCAATTTTCCCGAGAAGGTATTTCCAATGAAATGGATAAGCCAGCAGTGCATCGCCGAAAGTGCTGCGCCTGGAACCGAGGCGGCCAGCGAAATGGCTTTCGCCCGTTGGCCACGCCCGATCTTGGCGGAGCCCGGCGCGCGCGGCTGGACCGAGGGGCTCGCAGGAGAACGGATCCGCGTCCGCGTTCACAGCGACCAGGTCATGGGACGGTTCTCGCAAATCGAAGCCCTTGTCGAGCCGGGGCAGGACCTGCTCAGGGTCAGGCACCGATACATGGATCTCGTCATCCATGTGATGCAGGGCCGCCTGCAGCTCTCCTACGATAACAGAGAATTCGAGGGAGGCCCTGGAACCGTCGTCGCGTTGCCGCGCGATACGGTCCACGGCTGGCGTCCATCCGGCGACACGCCGCTCATGCTCATGCTGACCTATTCTCCGGGCGGAATCGAGGCGCTGATCCGGGCCTGTCACGGCCTGAAGGGCAGCGATCTTGAATCGATCGCCAGGACATTTGGCACGGACATTCTCGAGCCGCCGGAAGAATAGCGGGCGTCGTCCGCCGGTGCGCGACGGCAATGTCGCTCGCAGCTCGATGGTCTGCCGGGCTGGGCGTCCACATTACAGTTGCAGCCCGGTGCAGATATATTTTCGGCATGATGTCGTTAAATTGCACATTCAATTCAACAAGTTCAGGATTCTTACGATGATTTCCAAAGCCATTTCTGCGCTCAAAATTTTGAGGGCAATAAAATTTCTTCGGTTTGCAATCGCGGCCACAATCTCCGTTTCATTCACAAATATTGCGCCCGCACATGCCGATGTCCCGCTGAATGGCGTGGTTCATATATATCTGGATTTGGAAGAAGGTCCCTCGGGTCTCATGGCGCAGAGATATACGGCATTGATCAACAGAATAAGGGATGAAGTCAGTACGAATTACTCGCACAATACCGGGATAACATTTCCGAGAAATGATCATCACCACGGTCTTTTGAGGATTACCCTCCGTCGCGGCAACACATCCATCGATTTTTGGATGCGCCCCGATAATATGTATATTCTCGGCTACACGGCCTGGGACAGTTACACGCGCCAGAACCGAACGCGAGGTTTTAGCGACAGCAATCTTTTCAATGCGCTAAATCGTACCGGGCAGAGTTGGGCCACCCAACATTACAGGTGGCTGCCGTATACCGGAAGCTATACGGATCTCGAGCGCATCTACCCAGGGATTCCGATTGTCAACAGGACCTTCCAAAGCCTGGCATATGGGAATCTTCGGACCCAGTTCGATGTCCTGAGGCGCAGCGTTCAAGATACGCCGTCCCATGGCGCGGGGGCGGAGAATTATCGCGGGGCCATCCTGTATTTCATCGGAATGCTCGCCGAGGGCGCGCGCCTCTATGACGTGTATGGTCAGTTCGCTACGGCGATGTCACGGGTTCAGACCAGCCCGAACCATCTGGGCGCCCTGCAGGTCGATCTGGAGAATAACTGGGGATATATCTCCCGATATGGCCGCCAAGTGACTAACGGCACGTTCCCGCAGCCGATCACAACTTCGGGCGGCTTGCACTTTTACAGCTTCGCGGCTGTGGCTGCCCGACTGGCTGTCATTCAAGGGTACTGAATTTTCTATCCATTGGCTTGCCGGATTCTGGAAGACGTAAATATGGCCAGAAAAACTATGTTCACCTTGGCATCCGCGCTCGCGCTCATGTCGTTGCTTCTGATTGTAGGTGTAGCGGGCAAGGATGAAGTTCTTTCAGAATCCGAGGAGCCCTTTCATATCATCTTGCCCGTCCAGCACCAGAAATCGGAAGATCCCGAGGTCAAACGGTCGGACCTAGTGGAGCCTTCAAACGGGCCCGGGATGACGTATGCGGACGATGTCAGCGATATGCATGACCCGGGATTGGCCGCCGATTTTAATCCGGCTGCGCTTCATCGAAAAATCCGGTCACAACCGCGAGATGAGGCTTGGGCGTCGCGGTCCGAAGATAATCTGAGATCCGCCGTCGGCGACAGTTTGTTCAACCGTCCAGGGATAGATATCCGCACCAACTGTGCGAGTAGCTTATGTGAAGCGAGGGGGCTCATAAAGGCGCCGCACGCAAGTGCAGAAGCCAGTTCCGTGATCGATCTTCTGCAAAGCGGCGAAACGGTAAACCGCCTGGCATTGAACGGGCAGGGGTTTGTCACCATCGGCATCGCCAAGCGTCCCGATGGCGTCGCGTTTTTCCTGTATAGTCGGCGAATAGACTGACAGCCCGGTCACGCGCCAGCGTCCGTGGGGTTGATGATCTGCGCCCCTTGCGGTCAGAAAGCAATGACTGGCTATTGCGCCTTGCTCTCCCGCGTTAATCGGGGGAGAGCGGACGCGCGAAGGTGAGGGGCAATCCGGCGAGCGCAGGCCTTGCGGCGAGGGCTGCCAAAAAATCTCGCGGCCTGCCCATGGTAACCACCATCGCGGTGCACCCCTGCATCTCGCCGCCGAGGGCGCAGTGCAGTTTCTGCTCGCTGTCCGCGCCGAGTTTGGCGCGGACAGCGACGACGACCTGGTAAGGGCGCTGCGCGATGGCCGACAGGATAGCGCAGCCCAGACGGGTCGCCAGATTGTCGAACGCGAGCTCCGGGTGCCCCCCCCCCCCCACATTTACCATCCGGCCCGGCTTCGCGCTGCGCGTGACCATCGTGACCAGAGATCTTGTTCTAACCCTGTTCCGCGAACAGGGTCCGTTCGTCACGGTGCGCGCCCGAACAATGTGATGGTCGGCCATTCGCCGCCCGTCTCGACGCGCGCGTCTATCCCATAGACCGCGCGCAGCCTATCGGCGGTCAGCACCTCGGCGGGTGTGCCGTCGGCAACGATCCGCCCTTCGTTGATCAGCAGCAGCCGGTCGCAATAGCGCGCCGCGAGGGTCAGGTCGTGGAGCACCGCGATCACCAGCCCGCCGCCCGCCGCCTCGGCGCGCAGCATGTCCATCACGTCGATCTGGTGCCCCGGATCGAGGCTCGCCAGCGGTTCGTCGGCGATCAGCGCGGGCGCCTCGACCGCCAGCGCGCTCGCAAACAGCGCGCGCGCGCGTTCGCCGCCCGACAATTCGGTTGCGATCCGGTCGCGGAGCTCCAGCACGTCGGCACGGTCCATCGCGCGCGCGATTGCGGCGGTATCGGCATCCGAAATCCGCGACATCGGCGCGAGGTGCGGCAGGCGCCCGAGCCCGACGAGTCTTTCGACGGTCAGCGGCCAGTGCAAGGTCTGCCCCTGCGGTACATAGGCGATCCGCCGTGCCAGCTCGGCGCGGGGCATCGCAGTAACATCGACGCCATCGACTTCGACCGTTCCGCTCGCCGGCACCAGCGCCAGCATCGCCCGCGCCAGCGTCGACTTGCCAGCGCCATTGGGACCGACAATCCCGGTGAGCGTCCCGGCGCCGAAGGCCGCGCTGACGCCGTGCACCACCGCGCGCCGGCCGAGCGTGACGCCGACATGATCGAGCGTGATAGTCACCATAGCCGCCGCTCCCGCATCAGGTGGAGAAGGAAGATCGGTACGCCGAGGAAGGCGGTGACGACGCCGAGCTTGAGTTCGTTCGTCGTCGGGATGATCCTGACGCCCAGGTCCGCGAGCGTCAGCAGCGCCGCGCCGCCGATCGCCGAGGGCAGCAGGATCGCCGACGGACTGCGGTCGGTCAGCGGGCGGATCAGGTGCGGCACGATCAGCCCGACAAACCCGATCGCGCCCGACACCGCAACCGCGCCACCGACCCCGATCGCGGTGCCGATCAGCAGCCGCAGCCGCGTTTTCTTAAGGTCGGTGCCGAGCGCCTGTGCCGCATCCTCGCCGAGCGTCAGCGCATCGAGCGCGCGGCCGTTCCACAGCAGCATCGCCATGCCGATCGCGATGCACGGCAGCGCGATCCACACATGGTCGAACGACCGGTTCTCGAGGCTGCCGAGCAGCCAGGTCATGATCTCCATCGCCGCAAAGGGGTTGGGCGACAGGTTGAGCGCAAGGCTGGTTCCCGCAACCGCCAGCGTCCCGACCGCGATCCCCGCGAGGATCAAGGTCAGCGGGCTTTCTGCCTTGCCCGCGAGGATGAACAGCAAAGCGAGCGACACGAGCGCGCCGCCGGTGGCGAGCAGCGGCAAGATGATCGGATGGATTTCGGCAAGCCCAAAATAGATGGCCGCGACACCGCCGAGCGCCGCGGCGTTCGACGTGCCGAGCACTGAGGGTTCGGCGAGCGGATTGCGCAGATAGCCTTGCAGCGCCGCCCCGGCGAGCCCGAGGATGGCGCCGACCGCGAGCGCGAGGATGGTGCGCGGCAGGCGCAGGTCGAACAAGATGATCGACGCCACCTTGTCGCCGCTGCCCGTCGCGGCGGCGAACAGCCGGAGGACCGACAGGTCGACCGCGCCGAACAAAAGCGACGCGACCGCGGCGACCAAGGCCAGCGCCGCCAGCGCCGCGATCAGCGACCAGCGGGGCAGGGCAAAGCGGCTCATGACCGGCGCCCGTCAAGGCGCATGATCTGTGCCGCCATGCTCCGCGCCGCCGCCGTGTAGGCAGGGCCGCCGCACACCGTCCACGCCTGCGGCACGCTGATGCGCGGAATATCCTTCAACGCCGGATGGTGCAGCATTTCGCTCCCCTGATCGGTCACCTTGTCGGTCGCGCTTTCGACGATCAGATAATCGGGCTGCGCTGCTACCATCTCCTCGATGCTGAGCTGCGACAGCGGCGGCTTGCCGAGCTTGCCCGCAAGGTTGACGAGCCCGACGCGCGTCATCAACTCGTCGATCAACGTGCCCGTGCCCGTCATATAGCCGCGGCGCTGGTAATAGGCGGCGACGCGGCCGCGGCCCGGTTTGGGCAGGCCGGCGAGGTCGGCTTGCATCCGCGCGATCAGCGCATCGCCGCGTTCGCGATGGCCGATAGCAACCGCGGTCTGGCGGATCGACATATGGATTTCGCCGAGCGTGTTCGCGGTGCCGAGGTCGAGCAGCGGATAGGTCTGTTCGGGCAGCGCGCTGAGCGCCGCACTGCGGCTCGCGGGCATGCCGACGATCAGGTCGGGATCGATGGCGAGGATTTGCTCGGCCGAATTGCTGAGCAGCGGCAGTCCGCGCGCCTTCGCCGCTTCGCCCGACATTTCGGTATCGGTCGCATTTTTGGTCAGCCCGGCGATCTGCCCCCGGTCGGCAAGCGCCAGCACGAGCTGGTCGGCGCACAGGTTGATCGATACGATACGCTGCGGGACCGTCGGCGGCTTCGCGGGCGACGAGGCAGAAGCCGCCCACAGCGTCCCCGCGCCCGCAATCAGGGTCGCGAGGCCAATGAGGGGGCGTGGCCTCAAAATTCGATCCCCCGCTGCGCCTTCACATTCTGTTCGCGAAACGGGTGCTTCACCTGCGCCATTTCGGTGACGAGGTCGGCGGCGTCGATCAGCGCCTCGGGCGCGTTGCGGCCGGTGATGATGACATGGGTCATAGGCGGCTTGGCAGCGAGCGCCTCGAGCACCTCACCCACCGGCAGATAGTCGTAGCGCAGCACGATATTGAGCTCGTCGGCGATCACCATCGCATAGCTTGGATCGGCGATCATCCGCTTCACCTCGTCCCACGCTTCGCGCGCCACCGCGATGTCGCGGCTGCGATCCTGCGTGTCCCAGGTGAAGCCTTCGCCCATCGGCTTGAACTCGATCGGGTCGGGGAAGCGGTCGAATACCGCCTTTTCGCCCGTCGCCATCGCGCCCTTCACAAACTGCACGACGCCGACCTTCATGTCGTGCCCGATCGCGCGAACGGCCATGCCCAGCGCGGCCGAGGTCTTGCCCTTGCCGGGGCCGGTGTGGACGATGACCAGCCCTTTTTCGACGGTTTTCGCTGCGATCTTTTTCGCCTGCGCCGCCTGCATCTTCTTCATCTTCGCGGTATGTTCGGCGTCGGTACGCGTCTTCATGGGAAGGCCCCTCACGCCGGCAACGAAGGCGGAGCCTGCCGACGCGCATAGGCGATCGACCGGTGCTGGCATCGCAGGCGGCGTCATGCCTGCGGCCCCGGCACCAAGGCGGCTCCACCCGCCTGGTCGTCGCTCGACGGAAACCTCCGTGCCGCGGCCTTTCCCTGGGCCTTGGCATTGAGCGACCCACGCCGGCAGGTCTCCTGGCTCGCGGGTCAGGGCTTGATGCACGCCTTCCCAGGGGACCCCAGTGGCTGCCCGGATCGAAATCCGAACGGTGCATCGCGCTCGCCGCTTACAGTTGCAGGGACAGCCTCGGCTTCCGGGGGCCAGGACGGACCCCGTTACCGCGTTCCCGTTTTCAGCCCTTGCGGGCACCGGCGCGATCATGCGCGGGGCAAGCCCCGCTTGCGCAGCCCATAAAGGAGCGGCGCTTTTTGGCAACGCCTATTGCCGTTCGACGATCATTGCGGCGCCGACGCCCATCGCGCCGGTCAGCACGACAAGTCCGTATCTGCCGCCGCATGCATCGAGCGCATCGAGCAAGGTCGAGGTCAGGATCGCACCACTCGCGCCCATCGGATGCCCCTTGGCGAGATGGCCGCCGCTGACATTGACCTGCGCCGGATCGGCATCGCGGTCGCGCAGGAATTTGGCGATGGTGACGGCAAAGGCCTCCATGAACTCGATCCGGTCCATGTCGCGAAGCGTCAGCCCTGCGCGTGCGAGCACCTTGTCCATAGCGGTGAATCCTGCGGTCAGTGAGGCAGCCGGATCGCCGCCGCTTTCGGCAAAGGCGATCACGCGGGCGCGCGCCGCGATGCCGAGCCCTTCGCCGCCGACGAGGGCAAGCCCCGCGCCGTCGCAGATCGGCGGAGCGTGTGCGATGCTGTGGAGCGGCTCGAAACTCGCGCCTTCGAGCGCGCCGGCATATTGCGCTTGCAACTCACCGAAGGCGGGCGGTGCCGTCGCCAACGATTTCGCCGTGGTTTGCGGACGGGTGCATTCTTCGCCTGCCAATGGTCCCGTTGCGATCCGCGACTTCTGGAGTGCGGCGTCATTTTCGGCCGCGCCTGCCTTTTGCTGTGAAGCGAGCGCCACGCTGTCGAGGTCGGCGCGGTTGATGCCCTCGGCATTTGCAAGGCGATCGGCGGCGAGCACGGGCGGGACAAAGCGCGCACGCGGCGGCAGTTCGTCATTCGTATAGAAGCCCGCGCGATCGGTGAGAAATGGCGCGGCGCTCATCGATTCGACCCCGCCCGCGAGAATGTGCGTCGCCCCGCCGCTCGCGACTTTCGCGACCGCCTGACCGATCGCCGACAGGCCTGAGGCGCAATAATTGTTGATGCTGTGCGCGGCTGTGGCGTCGGGCAGCCCCGCGTGCAGCTTGGCGAGCATCGCGATATGCCCGCCTTGCGCGCCGCTCTGCGTGACGCAGCCGAGCAGCAGGGCATCGGGCGTCGTCGCGATATCGCCGCAGCGCGCGGCGAGCGCCGCCGCCTGCTGGCGCACCAGCTCCTGCGGGCTCAGCCCGGCGAGGCCACCGTCGGGCCGCGCCTTACCGCGCGGCGTTCGGACGGCATCGTAAAGATAGACGTCGACCAAATCAGGTGCCGACGACGAAGCTGACCGCGGTAGTCGCGCTGCCGCCGACGTTGAAGGTCGCGAAATTCCTAGCGCCCTCAACCTGATAGTCGCCCGCGTTGCCGGTCACCTGCCGCCAGCTGTCGAGCAGCATCCGCACCCCCGTCGCGCCGACCGGATGGCCGAGGCCGATCAGCCCGCCCGACGGATTGATGGGCAATTTTCCGCCGAGCGCAATCGTTCCATCCTCGATCGCGCGCCAGCTTTCGCCCGGCGGGGTGATCCCGAAATGGTCGATCGCCATATATTCGGTGATCGAGAAGCAATCATGCACTTCCACCCCGTCGCACGCATAGACATCGGGCATTTCGGCGCGGCGCAGCGCGTCCATCATCGCCTTGCGCACGCTGGGAAAGACATAAGGTTCGCCGCGGCTGCCCGCGACCTTGGTCGAGTAGAGCAGGGGCGCCGTCGAATGGCCCCAGCCCTTGATGCGGGGGATGCTCTCGATCGGGATGCCGCGGCGTTTCGCATAGGATTCGGCGACTTCGCGCGAGGCGAGGAAGATTGCGGCGGCGCCATCGGTGACCTGCCCGCAATCGGATTTGCGAAGCGAGCCTTCGATCAGCGGATTGACCTCGTCATTCTCGCCCAGATGGTCGTCGGTCACCGCCCAGCCGCGCGTCTGCGAGTTCGGGTTCTTCTTCGCATTGGCAAAATTATTCGCCGAAATGCCGCGCAGATGCGCGCGGTCCAGCCCGAAGCGTTCCTCATATTCCTCGGCAACGCGCGCGAACATCCACGGCCAGATGTAGCGCGCCTCCTGCGCCTCGCGGCCCGCCCAGGCGGCGGCGCCGAGATATTCGGCGGCGCGCTGGCCGGGGACGTTGCGCATCAACTCGATGCCGAGCACCAGCGCGAGGCCGTAACGCTCGGCCTCGATCTCGGCGGCTGCGGCAAGGATCGCGATGCTGCCCGAGGCGCAGGCGGCTTCGTGGCGCGAGGCCGGAATGCCCGCGAGGTCGGGATGGACGTGGCCGAAAAAGCCGCCGAGCTGGCCTTGTCCGGCGAACAATTCGCCAACGAAATTGCCGACATGTGCGGTCTCGACCTCTTTGGGTTCGATGCCCGTCGCAGCGAACGCTGCTTCGGCAACATCACGAAACAGCTCGAACAAGCCGCCGCCCTCGCGCTCCATGTTGCGCGCAAAATCGCTCTGCGCGCCGCCGAGGATGAAGACGTCTTTCGCCATGTCAGGCTTCCTTTTCGAGAGTGGCGAGCGCCATTTCGCGCACCTCGCTGCGCATCACCTTGTTGGTGACGTTGCGCGGCAAGGCGGCGAAGCGGAACAGGCGTTCGGGCAGCTTGAACACCGCGAGATCGTGCCCGCGCAGATAGTCGGTAACCTCGTCGACCCCTACATCTCCTTCGCCGCGCGGGACATAGGCGAGGCCGATGCGCTCGCCCATCGTCGGGTCGGGGAGCGCAAAGACGCACGCCTCGGCCAGCAACGGGTGGCCGCCCAAAAGCTGGTCGATTTCCTCGGGCGAGATGTTCACCCCGCCACGGATGATCAGATCCTTGCAGCGGCCGACGAAGCGATAGAAGTCGCCGCCCTCGGCGATCTCGAACAGGTCGCCGGTGCGGAACCAGCCGTCATCGGTGAAGGCTTCGGCGGTGCGGTCGGGAGCGTTGTGATAACCCTCGAATAAGCTCGGCCCACGGATCTGCAACTCACCCGACACGCCGTCATCTTCGATCGGATCGCCGCCACCGGGAGAGACAAGGCGGCTTTCGATATTGGGCGCGCGGCCCTCGCCATAGGGCGGCGGATATTGGCCGCGGCGCGGGAACAGGCTGGCGCGCTTGTCGGGGTCGGGCATGTCGCCCTCGCCGGTGATGAAGCTCATCCCCTCGTTGGAGCCAAAGACGTTGACGATGATGATGCCGAGCTTTTCCTGAAAGCCGCGCACCATCGCAGGCGCGAGCGGCGCCGATCCCGAGGCGATGACGCGCAGGCTCGACAGATCGACCGACGCGAGCAGCGCCCCATTCTGCAGCAGCATGTTGAGCACCGCGGGCGGGGCGATCGTCAGGCTCGGGCGCTCGGTCGCGATCTGTTTGAGGAAGACGCCGGGGTCGAAGGGATGGTGCAGCACCATCGTCCCCGCGCTGGTCAGCCAGCACATCGTGATGCCGCCAATGCTCGCCATGTTGATGAGCGGGAAGGGGTTGAGCAGTATGTCGCCCGGCCCGACCTTCATCGCCTCATAACCCGCCGCCGCTACCGCGATCCAGTGGTTGTGGCTGCGCGGCACACCCTTGGGCACGCCGGTGGTGCCTGAGGTCCAGCAGATGGTGAAAATGTCGTCGGCATCGACGGGGTTCGAAGCGACGTGGGTGGCGAGGGCGTCGGCGTCGGCTGCTGCGGTCGAGAGGTCGAGCGCAGCAGCGTGGGCGTTGGGGCCGAAGGTCATCAGTGTGATGTCGTCCAGAAGCGACGCCGCGACCCCAACGTGATCGCAGCCCTTGACCTGCGTCGCGCAAACGAACGCCTTGGGCTCGACCACCCCGATCATGCCTTTTAACTCGTGGCTGCGATATTGCACCGCTGCCGGGCTGACGATCGCGCCGATCTTGGCCGCGGCGAAATAAAGCGCCACGAACTCGCTGATATTGGGAAGCTGGACCAGCAGCACATCGTCCTTGCCGATCCCGGCGGTGACGAGCGCGCCCGCGAGCCGGTCGATCTCCGCCGCGAGTTCGGCATAGGTCAGTCGCTGCGGCTCTCCGAACGCGAAGTCGCTGCGGTTCGGCGCATCGACCAGTGCCAGCCGGTCTGGATGTGCCGCCGCATTGGCCGCGAACAGGTCGGCAAAGGTTTGGTCGCCCCACCAGCCGCTTTCCCGATATCGCCGCCTTTTATCCTCTCCCGCGACGATCATCTCAGGCGGCCAGCACGCTGTTTTCGCCCATGCCGATATCGTCGCCGCTCGCCCACACGCTGTGCGTTCCCGAACAGATGCGTTCGGGCAGGATGATCCGGCACACCGGCCCCGCCGCGATATTCTTCGCGTCGATCAGCACGCATTCCGACTTGTCGGTTTCGAGGTCGGCGATGAACGATACGAGGTAACCGTCATCCTCGTCCTTGGCATCGATCCGCGGCGCAAAAGGCGCCTCACTGCCGAAGCGGCCAGGGCCGAATTCATATTCTTCGCTCGTGCGGTTCGCGAGGTCGTGCTTCACCAGCCCGCGTAACAGGAACCAGCCCGGCTCGGGGATCGCGCTCCCTCGCGTTCGGCGTCTTTGCGCACCGCCCGGGTGGCCGCCTGGAGGACGGTCTTTTCTCGTTCGGGGTCTTCGATCGCGCGGCCGCTCGCCCTTTTCGACGCGGCGACCAGGGGCATCAGGGACAGGCGTTCGGCCACGTTGGACAGCAGCGCCATCGTCGGGGCCGCGGGTCGCGGGCGGGAGGGCCGACCCAGGTGGGCTTTACGGAGTCGG
>CAYRQX010000034.1:0-33649 GCA_964426485.1 uncultured Sphingopyxis sp.
ACAACGGCATGCACGCCGTCATCGTCTATGACGATCTGTCGAAGCAGGCCGTCGCTTATCGTCAGATGTCGCTGCTGCTGCGCCGCCCGCCGGGCCGCGAAGCCTATCCCGGCGACGTTTTCTATCTGCACAGCCGCCTGCTCGAGCGTTCGGCCAAGATGAACGCCGACAATGGTTCGGGCTCGCTCACCGCGCTGCCGATCATCGAAACGCAGGCGGGCGACGTGTCGGCCTATATCCCGACCAACGTGATTTCGATCACCGACGGCCAGATCTTCCTCGAAACCAACCTGTTCAACGCCGGTATCCGCCCCGCGATCAACGTCGGCCTGTCGGTGTCGCGCGTCGGCTCGGCCGCGCAGACCAAGGCGATGAAGAAGGTGTCGGGCTCGATCAAGCTCGAGCTCGCGCAGTATCGCGAAATGGAAGCCTTTGCGCAGTTCGGTTCGGACCTCGACGCATCGACGCAAAAGCTGCTCAACCGCGGCGCGCGCCTGACGCAGCTGCTGAAGCAGCCGCAGTTCCAGCCGATGCCGTTCGAAGAGCAGACCGCGTCGATCTTTGCCGGCACCAACGGCTATCTCGACAATGTCGCCACCACCGACGTCTCGCGCTACGAACAGGCGATGCTCGCCTATCTGCGCAGCGACCATGCCGGCGTGCTCAAGACGATCCGCGACACCAAGGATCTTGGCGACGACGCCAAGAAGGGCCTGGTTGCCGCGCTCGAAGCGTTCGCCAAGATTTTCGCTTAAAGGTTTTACGTCGTCCCGGCCTCGGCCGGGATGACGAAATATAGGGGCCTTCATGGCAAACCTGAAAGAACTCAAAGGGCGGATCAACTCGGTCAAATCGACCCAGAAGATCACCAAGGCCAAGAAAATGGTCGCGGCGGCCAAGCTGCGCAAGGCGCAGGCGGCTGCCGAAGCCGCGCGTCCCTATGCCGAGCGCCTCGAAGGCGTCGTCGCCAGCCTGGCGTCGAAGGTCGGCGGGTCGGACAGCGCGCCGAAGCTGCTCGCGGGCACCGGCAAGAGCGACACCCACCTGCTCGTCGTGCTTAACAGCGACCGCGGCCTCGCCGGCGCGTTCAACTCGAACATCGTCAAGGCCGCGCGCGACAAGGCGCTCGAGCTGCAGGCCGAGGGCAAGAAGGTCCTCTTCTACCTGATCGGCCGCAAGGGCCGCCCGGTCATCGCGCGCCTGTTCGCGGGCCAGATCACCGAGCTCTATGAGACGACCGGCATCCGCGACATCGGCTTCGATCAGGCGCACGAGGTTTCGGCCAAGGTCATGGAGATGTACGAGGCCGGCGTGTTCGACGTCGCGCATCTCTTCTATTCGAAGTTCCGCTCGGCGCTCCTCCAGGTAGCGACCGGCCAGCAGCTGATCCCCGTTCCCGCGCCTGTCGACGTTCCGGCGTTAAGCGGCGCCGCAGTCGAGTACGAACCCGACGAGGAAGCGATCCTCGCCGATCTGCTGCCGCGCAACATCACGATCCAGATCTTCAAGGGCATCCTGGAGAACGCCGCGTCCGAACAGGGTGCGTCGATGACCGCGATGGACAATGCGACACGCAACGCGGGCGACCTGATCAACAAGCTGACCATCATCTACAACCGCACGCGTCAAGCGGCGATCACGACCGAACTGATCGAAATCATCGCTGGCGCCGAAGCGCTGTAAGCTATCCAAGCAAGGAACAAGACAATGGCAACCGCACCCGCCCCTGAAAAGAAGGCTCCCGCCAAGAAAGCCGCCGCGCCCAAGGCTGCTGCGCCGAAGAAGGCCGCTGCTCCCAAGGCCGCCAGCACCGGCATCGCAACCGGCCGCATCGCGCAGGTCATCGGCGCCGTCGTCGACGTCCAGTTCACCGGCACCCTGCCCGCGATTCTGAACGCGCTCGAAACCGACAACAATGGCAACCGCCTGGTTCTCGAAGTCGCGCAGCACCTCGGTGAGAACACCGTCCGCACCATCGCGATGGACGCGACCGACGGCCTGACCCGCGGCCAGCCCGTCACCGACACCGGCGCGCAGATTTCGGTGCCCGTCGGCCCGCAGACGCTCGGCCGCATCCTCAACGTCATTGGCGAGCCGATCGACGAACAGGGCCCGGTCAATGCCGTCAGCCGTGCGCCGATCCACGCCAAGGCCCCCGAATTCGT
Organism: uncultured Sphingopyxis sp.; assembly: GCA_964426485.1. Lineage (GTDB taxonomy): Bacteria > Pseudomonadota > Alphaproteobacteria > Sphingomonadales > Sphingomonadaceae > Sphingopyxis. The sequence goes on from CAYRQX010000034.1 coordinate 2,166, forward strand.
CGACCAGTCGACCGAATCGAGCATCCTCGTCACCGGCATCAAGGTCATCGACCTGATCGCGCCTTACGCCAAGGGCGGCAAGATCGGCCTGTTCGGCGGCGCCGGCGTCGGCAAGACCGTTCTCATTCAGGAACTGATCAACAATATCGCCAAGGGCCATGGTGGTACGTCGGTGTTCGCGGGCGTCGGTGAACGCACCCGCGAAGGCAATGATCTCTATCACGAATTCCTCGACGCCGGCGTTATCGCCAAGGACGCCGACGGCAACCCGACCCCCGAGGGATCGAAGGTGGCACTGGTGTTCGGCCAGATGAACGAGCCCCCGGGCGCCCGCGCCCGCGTCGCGCTGTCGGGCCTGACGATCGCCGAATATTTCCGCGACGTCGAAGGCCAGGACGTGCTGTTCTTCGTCGACAACATCTTCCGCTTTACCCAGGCCGGTTCGGAAGTGTCGGCGCTGCTCGGCCGCATCCCGTCGGCGGTGGGTTACCAGCCGACGCTGTCGACCGACATGGGCGCGCTGCAGGAGCGCATCACCTCGACCAACAAGGGCTCGATCACCTCGGTGCAGGCCATTTACGTTCCCGCGGATGACTTGACCGACCCTGCCCCGGCAACCTCCTTCGCCCACTTGGACGCGACGACGACGCTCAACCGCGCGATTTCGGAACTCGGCATCTATCCGGCGGTCGATCCGCTCGATTCGACCAGCCGCGTGCTGACCGCCGCGATCGTCGGCCAGGAGCATTATGAAACCGCCCGCCGCGTTCAGGAAACGCTGCAGAAGTACAAGTCGCTGCAGGACATCATCGCGATTCTCGGCATGGACGAGCTTTCGGAAGAAGATAAGCTGGTCGTCGCCCGCGCGCGCAAGATCCAGCGCTTCCTGTCGCAGCCGTTCCACGTCGCGGAAGTCTTCACCAACATCCCCGGCAAGTTCGTCGCGATCGAAGACACGGTGAAGTCGTTCAAGGCGGTGGTCGATGGCGAATATGACCATCTGCCCGAAGCGGCCTTCTACATGGTCGGCGGCATCGACGAAGCGGTCGCCAAGGCCGCGAAGCTCGCCGAAGACGCGTAATCGAGTTCCCCTCCCGCTTGCGGGAGGGGTTAGGGGAGGGCCTGTCGGGGGACAGACCTTCACCTGCAACGAAACAGTCCCTCCCCCGACCCCTCCCGCAAGCGGGAGGGGGGAGAATTGAAATGGCTCTGAAGTTCGAACTCGTCACCCCCGCCCGCCTCGAGCGGTCGATCGACGTCCATATGGTCACCGTACCCGGCAGCGAGGGCGATTTCTCGGTGCTCGAAGGCCATGCGCCCTTCATGGCGACGCTGCGCAACGGGCCGCTGACCGTCTATGCCACCGCAGGCGCCGCGCCCGAGGTGATCGAGGTCGAAGGCGGCTTTGCCGAGGTTAACGAAGCGGGCCTCACCGTGCTGGCCGAGCATATCGCCAGCTGAACCTTTTCCGCCGTCCACGGCGATGAAAAGCCCGCATCCGTATGGATGCGGGCTTTTTTTATTCCGGCGCGCATTCGCCCGGCGCATTAGGACAATGTCAAAGTTTCCGGTTTATTCACCGTGTCGGTTGGGGGTTCATCCGCACAGGCGGCGAGACTCCCGAAGATATGGAAGCAGGATAAACCGATGAGTGCATTCGGACGCCGACCCGGAACCGCTGGCCGCCCCGCCTTTGGCGTGGCCAAGCCGATGCAGACTGGGCCCGGCGTGCCCGGCGGAACGCAGTTCCCCGCGATCGACACCCCTGTTGAAATCCCGCAGATGCCGTCGAATCTGACGCCCGAAGAAGAGGCGATGGAGCGGCTGAACCAGCGTTCGACCGCCGAGGCGGTGGAGCCCGAAAAGGCGCAAGGGTTCGAAGCCAGCGTCCACAAGATCAAGGAACAGGTGCTGCCGCGCCTGCTGGAGCGCGTCGATCCCGAAGCCGCCGCGACGCTCAACAAGGACGAGCTGACCGAGGAATTTCGTCCGATCATCCTCGAAGTGCTCGCCGAGCTGCGAATCACGCTTAACCGCCGCGAACAGTTCGCACTCGAAAAAGTGCTTGTCGACGAGCTGCTCGGCTTTGGCCCGCTCGAAGAGCTACTTGCCGATCCCGACATTTCGGACATCATGGTCAACGGCCCGTACCAGACCTATATCGAAAAAAAGGGCCAGCTGGTCATCGCGCCGATCCAGTTTCGCGACGAGCAGCATCTATTCCAGATCGCACAGCGCATCTGCAACCTCGTCGGCCGCCGCGTCGACCAGACCACCCCGCTCGCCGACGCCCGCCTGAAGGACGGCAGCCGCGTCAACGTGATCGTGCCGCCGCTGTCCTTGCGCGGCACCGCGATCTCGATTCGTAAATTCTCAGCCAAGCCGATCACGCTCGACATGCTTTGCCAATGGGGCGCGATGAGCCAGAAGATGTGTACCGCGCTGAAGATCGCGGGCGCCAGCCGCTTCAACATCGTCATCTCGGGCGGCACGGGTTCAGGTAAAACCACCATGCTCAACGCGCTGTCGAAGATGATCGACCCCGGCGAACGGGTTTTGACCATCGAGGATGCCGCCGAATTGCGTCTGCAACAGCCGCACTGGCTGCCGCTCGAAACGCGTCCCGCGAACCTTGAGGGCAATGGCGCGATTCACATGGGCGATCTCGTTAAGAACGCGCTGCGTATGCGTCCCGACCGCATCATCATGGGTGAGGTTCGCGGCGCCGAATGTTTCGACCTGCTCGCCGCGATGAACACCGGTCACGACGGATCGATGTGCACCCTCCACAGCAACAGCCCGCGCGAATGCCTCGGCCGTATGGAGAATATGGTCCTGATGGGCGACATCAAGATTCCGAAGGAAGCGATCTCGAAACAGATCGCCGATTCGGTCGACCTGATCGTCCAGATCAAGCGCCTGCGCGACGGTTCGCGCCGCGTCACCAACGTCACCGAAGTGATCGGCATGGAAGGCGACGTCATCGTCACCCAGGAACTCTTCAAGTTCGAATATCTCGACGAGGACAAGGACGGCAAGATCGTCGGCGAATATCGCGCGATGGGCCTGCGCCCCTATACGCTGGAAAAAGCGCGCCAATATGGGTTCGACCAGCCGTATCTTGAGGCCTGTCTGTAATTGTTCCCCGCTCCCCTTTGGGGGAGAGGGATGCAAAGACTTGGCAGCTTGCTGCCTGGTCGAAGCTGGGTGAGGCTATGAACGAGGCGCGCGAAAGCGGCGTTTGAGCCCCTCATCCAACGCCGCCTAATCGCTTCACGACAAGGCTCCATATCCTTCTCCCTCTAGGAGAGAAGGTTTATTTCCCCGCCAGCCAGAACGCCGTGGCGAACAACGCGATGCCGGCCGACGCGAGCGCAATCCCGCGCCAGGGCATGAAACCGACATTATCGACGTCGCGGCGGTTGTTGCGGCGCCAGTTCGCGGCTTCGGCAACGCCGAACAATATCGCCGCGCCGATCCCCACTGACAGCATGGACACTTGCATTACCGCGCATCCCTTCGCAAACAGGGGCATTCCCCCTGGAGAGAGGTGCCCCATATGCGTTCCCTATTGTTGGTTGCAAGTGCCGCCGCCCTGATCGCCGTTCCCGCCGCCGTCATGGCGCAGGACAGTCATGCTGACCACGCCGCGCACAAGAGCGGCGGCCCGATCGCCGCGGCGGTTGCCGCCCCCACCCGTACCCCCGCGAACGTTGCGCGCGATCCCTGGCGCCACCCCGCCGAAACGCTCGCCTTCTTCGGCGTGAAGCCCGGCGACACGGTGGTTGAGCTCTGGCCCGGCGGCGGCTGGTATACCGAAATCCTCGCCCCGCTCGCCAAGTCCGGCGGCGGCACGCTCTATGCCGCGGCGCCGTGGGAACGCGGCCTGAACCGGATCAAGGAATGGCAAGGCGCGAACGCCGACCTCTACGGCGGCATCAAGCTCGCCGAATTTCCCAATGCCGGCACCAATCCCAAAGTCCCCGATGCCAGCGCCGATGTCGTGCTGACGTTCCGCAACGTCCACAATTGGCGCTTCGGCGGCGCCGACAACACCGCCACTGCGTTCAAGCAGATCTTCGCGATGCTGAAACCCGGCGGCACGCTTGGCGTCGTCGAGCACCGGCTGAACGAGAGCGACGATGCCGCGAAGGAGGAAAAGTCGGGCTATATGAAGGAAAGCTCGATCATCGCCTTTGCCGAAGCCGCCGGGTTCAAACTGGCCGAAAAGAGCGAGATCAACGCCAATCCCAAGGACACGAAGGATTATGAAAAGGGCGTATGGACCTTGCCGCCGAACCTGCGCGAAGGCGACAAGGACCGCGCGAAATATGTCGCGATCGGCGAATCGGACCGCATGACGCTGAAATTCGTGAAGCCCGCGAGCTGAAACACTTTGAATCCATCGACCCTGCGCTGCTGCTCAGTGCCTATGCGCAGGGCATTTTCCCGATGGCCGACGGGGCGGACGACCCGTCGGTCCATTGGGTCGAACCGAGGCTGCGCGCGATCCTGCCGCTGGACGGCTTTCACCTCTCGCACAGCCTGAAAAAAGTCATCGTGTCGGACCGTTTTCGCGTCACCACCGACAGTGCCTTTGCCGACATGGTCGCACTCTGCGCCGCGCCCGCCGACGACCGGCCGACGACGTGGATCAACCCGGTGATTCGCGCGAGCTACGACCGATTGTTCCAGCTTGGCCACGCGCACAGCGTCGAATGCTGGCAGGGCGGCGAGCTTGTCGGTGGGCTTTACGGCGTGACGCTTGGCCGCGCCTTTTTCGGCGAATCGATGGTCAGCCGCGCGCGCGACGCGTCGAAGGTCGCGCTTGCGCACCTCGTCGCGCGCCTCATCGCGGGCGGCTGGAAACTGCTCGACTGCCAGTTCATCACGCCGCACCTCGCCAGCCTCGGCGCGATCGAAATCCGCCAGACCGACTATCTTGCGCGGCTCTATTCGGTGTTGGCCGGTGGCGATGGCGATGGCGCCGCCTTGGGTGCCGGGGCTGGAACCAGCGGCGGCGCCACGGGCGTGGCCGTGCCCTCGCCGCCGTTCGTCGCGGGCGATTGGGGCGCGCTCGATGCCTTGGGCGCCGCGGCCGCACCCGCCTTCGGTGCCGAACGCGCAACGGGTTCGCCGCCCGGATATGTCATCGCACAGCTTTTGACGAAGACGTCATAGATCGGGTGCTGAATGACATTGCGGTCGGGCCGTTCGCGGAAAATCCAGCCCGAAAAGACGCGATACCATTTGTCGTCGCGCTGATCCTGCACCGTCAACTGCACAAATGCCCCCGTCTCCGGCGGATCTTCCCACGGCGCGGTTTGCTCGCACGCGCGCAGCCGCACGATCGCGCGGCCGACGCGCGCGACATCGCCGGGCTTCATCTCGAGGTCGCGAACAAGCCCGTTGCGCTTGTTGAGCAGACCGACGACGGCGACGCGATCGGCCATCGGGGTCGCGCCTTCGATGCCGCCGACTTCCTGCGGCACGCGTTCGGATTTGGCGACGGTCGGCACCGTCGCGCCGTCATTGCCCTTCGATGGCGTCCGGTCGCACGCGGCCAGCGCGGTCGCGGCCAGAAGCGCGATCAGCGCGGTCGAAATCGGGCGCGCCACGCTGGGTTTCACTCGGGCCGCCAGGCCTCATAATCGCCGGTCGCGGCGGCGCGCTGACCCCCGCGCTCGAGCGCGCCGGCGGGGCGATAGGCGCCGGTGCTGCCGGTCAGGTTCGCGGTTGCTTCCTTTTCCCACGCGCGCGGCGCGGGGAGCATATCGGTCGGCAGTTCGTCGAACGTGCCGTGCAACCAGCCGTGCCATTCGGGCGGCACGCGGCTCGCATCGTTCGATCCATTGTAAAGGACCCAGCGGCGACTGCCCTTTCTCGCACGGAAATAGCGGTTGCCGAGGCTGTCCTCGCCCACCTTCGTGCCGGTGCTCCAGCTGTTCAGCAACGTGCCGACGGTCGCACCGTCCCACCAGGTGAAAATCTTGCCCAAGATGCTCATGGCTGGGGCGTTTACAGCCAAGCATGCGCGGTCTGCAAGCTGCAAACCACGCGCCGCACCGCTATTTCTTGTCTTTCCACGTCACCTTCGCGGTCTCGTCGATACCGAGCCGTGCCGCCGTCCCCCCGGCAAGTTCGAGCACCGCCGACACCTCGCCGCCGCTGACCACCGGCTCCAGCGATTCGGGGATCGTGTTCTCGGCGATGCGGTCGATGCTGCCATCGGCACGAATGAAGATCATATCGAGCGGGATCGGCGTGTTCTTCATCCAGAAAATGCCGATTCGCGGCTTCTTGAACGGAAAGATCATGCCGCCGTCGGCGGGCAGGCTGGTACGGAACATCAGCCCGCGATCCTGCTCTTCGTCGGTGCGCGCCACCTCGACATTGAAGACATGCGCCTTGCCCGCCGCATTGATCGTGACCGGGATCGTTGCGGCGCTCGCCTCCTCGCTGGCATCGCTGCTGCACGCCGCCATCGGCAGCGCGAGCGACAGGACAAGGGCGGTCAAAATGGCGCGCATCGGCAGTTCCTATTTCGAAAATGATGCTGCGGGACCTAATCGAGCTCCGCTTCCTCGTCCAGCACCGCCAGCGCCGCTTCGTCCCCCGGCGGGACGGCAAGGATGCGGCGCGCGATCGTCATGCTGTGACCCGCGCGCAAAAAAGCGGCAATTTGCCGCTCGCGCTGCTTCGGATCGTCGCTCGATCGCACCGCGAACGGCCCGAACCGCCGCCGCCGGGCGAAACCGATCGCGGCGGCGACCGCCGCGCCCTCGGCCGTTTCGATTGCTTCGCCGCTATCCGCCGCTGCAATGCCGTCGACATAGAGCTGCGCCTTGACGCGCCGCACGCCCAGCCCGCGCCGCGTCATCGCGCCCGCGCGCATCGCGGCATATTGGCGGTCGTCGAGATAGCGCAATTGCTCCATCCGGTCGGCGACCGCCTCGCAGGCGGTCACGGCGTCAACTTCGTCTATCCATTCGGATTCGCGGACTTTTCGTGACAAATAGCGGGTGAGTTTCGCCCGACTCGTCGCGAATCGCGCGACATAGGCGAGCGCCAGTTCGTCGAGCTTCGCGGCGCCAAGCGGCCTTTTCGAACGGTCGGGTGGGGCGCGCCGGTTGGCCATATGCCATGTTTGTGCCACAGTCGGGCCTGATTGAGAACGATCAACACCGCCATATCGGGGGATAACGCCCGGAAATGGGCGATTGTTCTAAACAACACAGGGCTCGCGCACATACTATGGCTTCAAAAGATGACATGCTTGTTGCCGCGCGGCCCGCTTCACGGGATGTCGCACCCCCTATGACCCAGACCATCGAAACATCGGCCGACGCGCTGACGTCGACCCCGACGCTCTGCGCGCAGCCGCGCCGCTTTTCGGACTTCGCCACCGTCGGCGAAGCGCTCGACTATGCCGCGAACGGGACGCGCGGGCTCAACTTCCATGATCCGCGTGGACGTCTCGTGCGGCCCTATCCTTACAGCGAACTCAAAGCCGACGCGCTTAGGGCCGCCTACCGCCTGATCGCCGCGGGTGTGAAGCCCGGCGACCGCATCGCGCTGATCGCCGAAACCGGCCCCGAATTCGCTGCGCTGTTTTTCGGCACCATATATGCCGGCGCCTGGCCGGTGCCGCTGCCGCTGCCGACCAGTTTCGGCGGGCGCGACAGCTATGTCGGCCAGCTCGTCGTCCAGCTGTCCAGCTGCGATCCCACGATGCTCTTTTTTCCGCCCGAAATCGCCGCGATGGCGGTCGAAGCGGCCGAGAAGGAAGGCGTGAAACCCGTCGACTGGCGCGCGTTCGAAAGCAATCCGGCGCCGGTCGCCGCGCTGCCCGAGCAAAAGAGCGATGAAACCTGCTATCTCCAATATAGCAGCGGCTCGACGCGTTTCCCGCACGGCGTCGCGGTTACCCACGCCGCGCTGCTCAACAATCTCGCCGCGCACAGCCACGGCATGGAAGTGCGCGACAGCGACCGCTGCGTTTCGTGGCTGCCCTGGTATCACGACATGGGCCTGGTCGGCTGCCTGCTCTCGCCAGTCGCGAACCAGGTGTCGGTCGATTATCTCAAGACCGAGGATTTCGCCCGCCGCCCGCTCGCCTGGCTCGACCTGATCAGCCGCAACGAAGGCACGACGCTCAGCTATTCGCCGACTTTCGGTTACGACATCTGCGCGCGCCGCGTTTCGAGCCAGACGCATGTCGCCGACCGTTTCGACCTGTCGCGCTGGCGCGTCGCGGGCAATGGCGCCGACATGATCCGCCCCGACGTGATGCAGAGCTTCGTCGACGCTTTCGCCGATGCGGGTTTCAAGGCGAGCGCCTTCCTGCCGAGCTATGGCCTTGCCGAAGCGACCCTCGCGGTCAGCATCATGCCGCCGGGCGAAGGCATCGTCGTCGAACTGGTCGAGGAAACCGAGCTGTCGGGCGCCGCCAATGATGCGGGCCGTCCGACGCGCTACCGCGCGATCGTCAACTGCGGCCGCGCCGCGCGCGACATGGTGATCGAGGTTCGCGACGAAGCGGGCAATGCGCTGCCCGACCAGACCGTCGGCAAGGTTTGGTGTACCGGTCCGTCGCTGATGACCGGCTATTTCCGCGATCCCGAATCGACCGCCGCCTGCATGAAGGACGGCTGGCTCGACACGGGCGACATGGGTTATTTGTCAGACGGTTACATCTATATCGTCGGCCGCGCCAAGGACATGATCATCATCAACGGCAAGAATCACTGGCCGCAGGATATCGAGTGGGCGGTCGAACAATTGCCGGGCTTCAAATCGGGCGACATCGCAGCCTTCGCGATTACCGCGCCCGGCGGCGAGGAAACCCCCGCGGTGCTCGTCCAGTGCCGCACCAGCGACGAGGCCGAACGCCTCGCGCTGCGCGAGACGATTCGCGACCGCGTCCGCGCGATCACTGGCATGAATTGCCTGATCGAGCTGATCCCGCCGCGCACGCTGCCGCGCACCAGTTCGGGCAAGCTCAGCCGGTCGAAGGCGCGCGCCCAATATCTGGCCGGGGAAATCCAGCCTTTCGCAATGGCGGCCTGATTACCGCGCTGAACGGCCACGTTTTTCCTGTCCCGCGAAGGGACAAAAAACCATGGCTTGGCGCATGCTTGGTTACCTTCGGGTAACACCCGCACGCTAAACCGGCAGGTGTGAAAAGCCTGTTGACCGATCCCATTGCTGCCGAAGTCGTTCCCGCGCGGACCCTGTTGGGGCTGGGACCGCGAAATGAGGACCTTGGCAACCTCCGCCAGCTCCAGCTCGCGCCGCTTCGCGGCCGCGGATCGCTGCGCCTGCTGATGGGCATGGGTATGGCGCTCGTCGCAGCTTTCACCATGATTCTCAGCGTGCCGTTGTCGGTCGCCGCCGCCTGGCTAGGCGGCGCGCTCGTTTTCGGCCTCTGGTCGTACAGCAAGTTTCAGGGCCTTCCGCTTGGTGACCCCAAGCTGTCGGGCGTCACCGAATATCGGCTGTGTACGCGTCACGCGCTCTATTCGGCGCTTCTCTGGGGATCGCCTTTCTGGCTGCAGGGGCTCACCCCGACACTCGACCATGTGCTTTCGATGTGGACGATCGCGGTGCTGATGATGGTGACGCTGGCGATCGTCGCGCACAGCGTCCCGCTCGCCTGCGCGCTGTTTATCGCCCCCGTCACCCTGTCCGCCGCCGCCGCGCTGGTGCGCGCCGGTGCGCCGCAACTGGCCGCTGTCGCGCTGGTCGCCGGGCTGCTGCTCTGCGCCTTCTGCGTCCGTTTCGCGCAAAGCCATATCCGCTTTCGCCGCGCCGAAGAGACGCTGCATGAAAAGACCGAAACGGTCAGCCTGCTGCTGCGCGAATTTGAGGAAACCTCGGCCGACTGGCTGTGGCAGACCGATAACAGCCGCCGCCTCGTCCACGTCTCGCCGCGCCTCGCCTATGCGCTCGGCGGCACTGCGGAGACGCTCGAGGGCGTGCCGCTGTTGCAGGCACTTTCGGGCGATGCCTGGGACACCGGCCTGTTCCCCAAAAGCCTGCACGACATGGCCGAGCGGATGAAACGGCGCGAAAGCTTTTCGAACCTGATCGTTCCGGTGACGATCGGCGGCCTGCCGCGCTGGTGGGAATTGTCCGCATCGCCGCGCCTCGACGAAGGCGGGAAGTTCCTCGGGTTCCGCGGCGTCGGATCGGACGTCACCGAAAAGCGCGCGACCGCCGAACAGATCGCCAAAATGGCGCGATTCGACAATCTGACCGGCCTGCCCAATCGCCTCAGCCTCAACGAGGACCTCGCCCGCGCGCTCAACAATGCGCTCGAAGCCAAGTCGCGCTGCGCGCTGTTGATGATCGACCTCGACCGCTTCAAGGCGGTCAACGACACGCTGGGCCACCCGGTCGGCGACAAATTGCTCGCGCAGGTCGCGGCGCGGCTGAAAGGCCTGATGGAACGCGGGATGACGTGCGGGCGGCTCGGCGGCGACGAATTTGCCGTCGTGCTCCACAATGTCCCGTCGGCCGATGCCGCCGAGGACCTCGCACAGCGGCTCATCACGACGGTCAGCCGGCCCTATGTCGTCGACAATCACCAGCTTTTCGTCGGCGCCAGCATCGGCTTCGCAATCGGACCCACCGATGGCGCGACGGTCGAAACGCTGACCCGCAACGCCGATCTGGCGCTCTACAAGTCCAAGGACAAGGGCGGCAATGTCGTCGCCGGCTATGTCGCATCGCTTCACGCCCAGGCCGAGGAACGGCGCGTGATGGAACAGGAATTGCGCGGCGCGCTCGAACGCGGCGAATTCGAACTTTATTATCAGCCGGTGGTGACCGCAGTCGACGGCACGTTGAACGGGTTCGAGGCACTGATCCGCTGGCACAACCAAAAGCTTGGCAATGTCTCGCCGGGCCGCTTCATCCCGCTCGCCGAGGATGCGCGCCTGATCTCGCCGATCGGCGAATGGGTGCTGCGCACCGCGTGCCACGAGGCGATGAAATGGCCGTCGAACCTGAAGGTCGCGATCAACGTCTCGGCCGACCAGCTCACCGACCCCAGCTTCGCCTCGGTCGTCGTCTCGGCCTTGGCGCAAAGCGGTCTCTCGCCGCAACGGCTGGAGATCGAAGTCACCGAAAGCGTCTTCCTGCGCGACGGCGGCGGCGCGGCGCAATTGCTCGACCAGCTGATCGGGCTCGGCATCCGCCTGTCGCTAGACGATTTCGGCACCGGCTATTCATCGCTCGGCTATCTGCGCAAGACGCAATTTTCGACGATCAAGGTCGACCGCAGCTTCGTCGTCGGCGCGGCAAAGGGCAGCATCGAATCGATCGCGATCATCCGCGCTGTCGTCGCGCTCGCCGACAGCCTCGGCATGTCGACCACCGCCGAGGGCGCCGAGACCGAGCTTGAGGTCGAAACGCTGCGCAGCATGGGATGCAGCAATATCCAGGGCTATTATTACGGGCGACCGATGCCGGCCAGCGATGTGCTGACGCTGTTCCGTGCCCCCGACGATGTGGCGACCGTCGCGGCATAATTGAAATACGCGTCGCCTGACGGCGACAGGCCGAAATACCCGCACGACGAATTGAAAGCTTTAATAAAAGGTTCCCCCATCCACCGCATCGACGGCGCGACTCGTCGCTATCCGGGTGGTGTACCGCACGCGCCGTGGCAAAGACGCTCCAACGCTTGAAGACAAGCCTCGGGGGTCGCATTTCATGCTCTATCGTCGTTACTTGGCAGCCGCCATCGCGTCTGTGATGGCCATCACCGGCCTGCTCGTCAGCGTTCCGGCTGCTGCCCGCAACTATCTGCAATGCGTCCCCTTTGCCCGTGCCGAATCGGGCGTCGAAATTCGTGGCAATGCCAAGACATGGTGGGCGCAGGCCGCCGGCACCTATCAGCGCGGCGACGAGCCCCGCCAAGGCGCCGTGATGGCTTTTTCCGGCACCGGCGGCATGCCGATGGGGCATGTCGCGGTGGTCAAGAAGATCGTCAGCGACCGCGAAATCCTGATCGACCATGCCAACTGGTCGCCGATCAACGGCCGCCGCGGGCAGATCGAGCGCGGCGTCCGCGTCGTCGACGTCAGCGATGCCGGTGACTGGAGCATGGTTCGCGTCTGGTACGCCCCGATCGGAGACCTGGGCCTGCGCGCCAATCCGGTGCAGGGCTTCATCTATGCCGATGGCGAAGCGGGCGCACCGAACAAGGCGCCCAGCTTCAAGGCGCCGGTCTGGGCGCAGAACGACTGGAAACCCGGCAACGACCTTGAATTCGTCGCCGCTTCGCTCGGCCAGTAAGCTCAAACCAGAATTCGCCAGCCCGCGCATAAAAGAAGCCCCGGATTGCCTCCGGGGCTTCTTTTATGCGCAGTGACGCGAGTGTTTAGGCTTCGTCGCCTTCGCTGGCGGCGGCACTGTCTTCGAACCAGGCCTCAACCTCGCCCGACAGCTTGATCGTCATCGCCTGGCCAAAGCGGTCCTTCGACTTGCCCGCGGCGACGCGGATCCAGCCTTCGGAGATCGAATATTCCTCGACGTCGGTGCGCTCCTTGCCCTTGAAGCGGATGCCAATGCCGCGTTGCAGCACTTCCATGTCGAAATGCGGCGAGCGCGGATTGGTCGACATGCGGTCGGGGGGCGTATCGGTCATGACTATATTTCCCAAAAAATGATGGCGCGGCCCTAGCTGGACCGCGCCATCATCGTCAATCGTTGAAGACGCGGCACCGAGGGACCGGCGCCGCGACCTCAAGCCTAGAACCCGGCCTTCAACGTGATAAAGAACTGCTGCGGCGCGCCCGCGAGCAACGTCTGGTTGTCGCCGCGGTTGGCGAAACCGTTGGTGCCGATCGTCGACACATATTCCTTGTCGAACAGGTTTGTCGCATTGGCCTGGATCGAGATGCGGTCATTCAGCCGATATCCGATACTGGCGTCGACGATCACGAACCCGCCGACCTCTGCGTCATTTTCAAACGAATAATAGCGTTTCGAGGTGTAATTGGCGCCGACGCGCGCGAAGAAATCGCCATTGTCCCAGGTGATTTCACCCTTGGCGAGATGCCTCGGCGAATTGACCACCGTCTTGCCCGCGGTCGCCGCGACAACGGCGCCCGCCGCGGTCACGACATCGTCCTGATATTCGGAGTCGTTATACGCATAGGAGCCAAAGAGCGCGAGTTCGGGGGTGACGCGGAAGGTGCCCGCCGCCTCGACACCCCATGAGCGAACGTCGCCGACATTGCTGAGAATCGCGGGGTTGCCCTGAATGCCCGACCCGTTGGCGAAGGCGATGATGCGATCCTTGAAGTCGACATAATAGCCCGCGATCACGCCCTGAAAGCGCGACGACTTGGTGCGGAAGCCAAGTTCGTAAGTGGTCGAGGTTTCGGGTTTCAGGTCGAGCGCATCGAAGCCCGCCTGCGTCGTGGCAACGGGACCGCCCGTCGCCGGGCTCTCAGTGGCGCGCAGCTTCTCGGTGTAGCTCGCGAACAGCTCGTTATCGTCGTTCAGGCGATAGAGCAGGCCCGCCTGCGGCAGGAACCAGTCCTTCGCCTCGGTCCTGCCCGCCGCGAGTCCGCCGCGCACGACCGGGGTCGCGCGATTGGTGACGCGCAGCCCCTTCCAGCCCGCGTTGATCTGGAAGCTGCCGAGATCGAGCGTGTCCTGCACATGATATTGCAGCGTCTGGGTGTTGAAATCAAACTCCCACTGGGTCGCAAGCGGGTCCTTCGGGAATTTCAGGCTGCCGCGGCTCGGCGCGCCGGTGGTGTCGGCCAGGCCATAGAAGCGCCGCGCCTGGTTGAAGGCGTTATCCTCGTACCACATGCCGATTTCGAACTTGTTGTCGCCGACCTCGAACAGGCTGGAGGTGACGATGCCATAGCGTTCGATGTCATATTCGGTGGTGCGGATCGTGATCGGCGCGCCGCCGGGGGTCGTGACATAAGGCGTGAACCACAGGCCGCGACCTTTGTTGCCATGATAATAGCCCATCGCCTTCAGCGTCCAAAATTCGCCAAGCGGCGCCTCGACGCCGACCCCGGCCAGCCAGTCCTTGCGCAGGCCCGCCGCGTCATAATAGGCATCGTCGACCGTCGCGACCGGCGCCGGGAAGGCCAAACCGACACCAGCATAGGGTGCGGTGAAGGGCGTCCCGAGCGGCAGGCTGCCATTTGCTACTCCCGCATCGTAAGCAGCGCGGGCAATCTGATTCTGATAGACTTTGGCGACCTGGACCGCGAGGTCCCAATTCTTCGCATAATTGTCCCACTGATAACCGAGGCGGTCGATCATGTCGGCGCTCAGATCCTGATAGTCATTCTCGCGGCGGTTCGAATAGTTGACGAAGCCGAAGAACTGGCCGTCGCCGACGGGCTGGACGATGCGCGCATTGACCTGGTCCTGGCGCTGGACGCCATTGCCCTTCCACTTGTCGGCATCGGCCCAGGCATAGCTCAGCGACAGGCGCGGCCCTCCGGGCGCGATCTCGCCGCTGTCGACGCGCGCGAAGATACGCTTGGTCTCGTCGCTGCCATAGGTGCCCGACACTTCGACGCCGAGTTCTTCGGCCGGCTGGCGCGAGAAAAATTCGATCGTGCCGCCAAGGTTGCTCGTCGACGCCGCGCCAAGCGAGCCCGCGCCCTGTGCGACTTCGACGCGGCCGACATTTTCGCTGATGATCGCACGGCTGATGTGGAGGCCGTTGTGGTTGCCATAATTCATGTCGCCGAGCGGAACGCCGTCGAGCGTGAAGCCGAGCTGGTTCTGGCTGAACCCGCGGATCGAGATGCGCGCCGACCATTCATAGGCGCCGAACGGGTCGGCGGCCTGGAAATTGACCCCGGGCAGCTTGTCGATGGCTTTGAGCGGGCTGATCCCCGCCACCTCGAGCGCGATGTCGGCGGCGCCCAGTTCCTGCACCTGACGCGCTTGGCCCTGGCCCAGCACTACGATTTCTTCGACATCGCCGCCCTCGGCGGCGGCATCCACCGCAGCATCTTCGGCAAAGGCCGGCGTCGCAGCCAATATGGCAAGCGCAGCGATCGAGGCCGCCCCGGCCTGCAGGCGGTTCCTGAACTGAGTGGTCATCGATGGATCCCCTTTTCCCGGTCGCGAAATGGCGCCTGGGTCGCGGGGGCTTTAGGCGGGCGATATTGCTGCGCTGCGGCGAAGGCGTGACAGGGCGATGACGGAACCAAGTCGGATCCGCGGCCGTGATCAAAACCCGTGACGAGAAAATTGTTATATGGATCGGTTGAGACAGGAAATTTATCAAAACTGCTCAGACTCTCAAATCCGTAAGCGGACATTAACAATCGTCACAGAGAAATTTCAGTTAACATATTGTAATTCACGAAGGCTCAATTCCAAGCTTACTCACAAGTAACCAGTTTACATATTGAGTTAATATAAATTAATTTCGTCCAATGGGGGAACTTTGGCGTTCATTCGGGAATCTGAGGCTCAGGGACCAGATCATGTAAGAAGAGGATATGTCATGCCTTTTTCCTTTCGTGAATTCCGCCCAGCCCACCTCATTCTCCTTCCTGCGGCGTGCTTCGCCCTTTCGGCCTGTGAATCGTCAGGCAATTACCGCGTCGGCAGCGTCGGCAGCGGCGGCGCAACCGGCGCGGCCGGGCCGGCGGGCCCGGCCGGCCCGGCCGGGGCGACCGGTGCCACGGGAGCGGCCGGTCCCGCAGGCCCGGCGGGGAGCGGCCTCGGCCTTGGCAGCGCGGGCGCCCTAGCGGTCGGCGGCCTCGTCGGCCCCGGCGGCGTCGCCGGCACCGGACTGCTCGCCAACACCGGCGATCCCGCCAGCACCAATCCGGTGATCGGCAATGTGCTCGTCAAAACGGGCGGGCTCGTCAATGTCATCGCCGACAAGGGGTTGCTGCTCGCCAGCGCGGTCGACGGCAAGGTGCCCGGCAACAGCAATCTCGTCGGCACCGTCGTCGGCGTCGTCAAAAGCACCGGCGTCGCGCTCGTACAGACCGGCAGCGGCCAGCAATATCTGGTCGATGGCCTCGCTGCCGCCCCCGGCCAGCTGATCACCGCGACGATCGGCAAGGCGACCGCGATCGGCAGCCCGACCGCCTCGCCGCTGATCGGCGCGAGCATCCTGTCGCCCGGACAGCAGAACGGCAGTCTGCTGACCGTCGGCATCGGGTCGGCGGGCCAGCTCGTCACGCTTCAGCCTGGCGCGGGCGGCAACCTGCTCGGCGGCGCCACTGGCGGGCTGACCGGCGGCACGACGGACAACCCCAGCGGGACGCCCGTCACGCTCGTCAGTAATGTTGTCAGCACCGCGACCGGCGCGCTCGCGCAAGTCGGCGGCGGCGTCACTGGCAGCACCGGCAGCACGCCGGGCGGCGCCACGGCTGTCGACCCCGTCACCGGCCTCGTCACCGGGGTCACCGGCACCGTCGGGGGTGTCCTCGGCGGCCTCAAACCGAAACGCGGCGACTGAGGCCGCACCCGATGCGCAAGCTGCGCTCTGCCCGTGCCGCGGCGGCGGCGGGAGCCCTGCTCCTCCCCTCCGCGGCGCTTGCAGTCCAACCCGCGGCATCGCCGCTCGACGGCCGCCCGCCCCTCGCACCCGATCGCAGCCGCGACCCGCTGCCCGATCCCGAAGCCAAACCGCTCGCGCTCGGCAAGGTCGAACTCGGCGCGCGGCCCGACGTCTCCATCCGCGAAATCCGCTTCGTCGGCGCGGGCGTGCCCGCCAATGTGGGCCGCGCGGCACAGCGTTTCGTCGGCAAGCCCGCCTCGGCCGACAATCTCGCGAAACTCGCCGCGGCGCTAACGCGCGCCTATAATCGCTCGAGCGTCGCGCTCTTCACGCTCGTCATCCCCGAACAGGATCTGTCGGGCGGCATCGTCACTGTCGCCTCGGCTGAGGGCTATATCGGGTCGGTCACGCTGAGCGGCGAGCGCGAGAGCGGACCCGCGCCGCTCGTCACCAAAATGGCTGCGGGCCTTCCCGGGCAGCGCCCGCTTACCCGCGCGCGCTTCGAACGCGCACTCGGCAATATCGCCGACATTCCGGGTCTTACCGTCACCCCGTCGCTGGCGCTCGGCGGCGAACAGGGAGCGGTCGCGCTCGACCTCGCGGTCGATGCCAAAAAGCCTACTATCGGCTTTGGCTTTACCACCCGCACCAGCCAATTCGTCAATGACGGTATCGTCGAGGCGAATGCGCGCGGCTCCAGCCTGCTGCGCAGCGGCGACGAAACACGCGTCACCGGCGCCGCGGCGGTCAACCTTAAATCCCTGCTCTATATGGCGGCGAGCCATTCGACCCCGATCGGCGCGGGCGGCACGCGCGCCGAGCTGTCGGGCGCGGCGCTACGGACGCGCCCCAAGGGCCTCGCGGTCGACGGGGAGGCGTGGAGCGCCGGCTTCGGCGTCACCCATCCGCTGATCCGCGCGACACGGCGCAATCTGGTCGCAGCAGCCCGCATCGATTATCTCGATTCCAAAAATGCCCTTTTCGGCTCGACGATCGCCGCCGAAAAGACCTGGACCGCCAGCGGCAGCCTCGCCTTCCGCCTCAACGAAGACCGCACCGCCGTCGGCGCACGGATCGGCGGCGCCAAAGGTCTCGACATCGCCGGCGCGCGCGTCGATCCGGGCGTCGGCGAAGCCGGCTTCCTCTATGCCGACGCCAGCATCGAGGCCAACCAGGCGATCGGCAAGGCGCTGGTCATCCGCGCCGCCGCGTCGGGGCGCTGGACGCGCGACCGCCTGCCCGCCGCGCAGCGCTTCAGCGTCGGCGGCGCGACCTTCGGCCGCGCGTTCGACGACGGGCTGGTCAATGGCGATCGCGGCTATGCGAGTTTCGGCGAGGTCGCACTCCGCCCCTTACGGGACGGCAAGCTGTCGAAGAGCGAGATCTACAGCTTCGTCGATTATGCCGACGTCACCTTGCTCGCGCGCACCGCGATCCCGAAAACAAATTTCCGCCTCGGCAGCTGGGGCGGCGGCGTGCGCCTTGCCTACGCCGAAAACGCCACCATCGGCCTCGAAATTGCCGATGCGTGGCGACAGCCGGTGCCGGGTTTCGACCAAGACTGGCGCGTCGCGCTCAGCTGGAAACTTTCGATCCGTCCATGACCGGCGCGCCAACCGCGGCGCCCGACGCGTAGAGCGTTTCGGCCACTGGATAAAGCTCGCGCTCCTCGCGCTCGACGCGCATCGCGAGCAGGTCGAAGACGATCTTCGTGTCGCGGCAGAAACCGGGCCAATCCGCCGCGACCCGCTCGCCAGTCCATTTTTCGTCATAAGCGACAAATTCGGCCGCAAGACCGCCCATCTCGATCTCGAATTCGCGCGTGATCCGCATGAGTGCGGCATCGCCGGTAGACATCAGCCGCGGATACAGGATCCAGTCCTCGCATTTCAGATGCCGGACCAGCGCTTCGCGAAGCTGCTCGCGCGCGACCGCCAGCTTGTCGACATCCGACGGATGCGGCGCTTCGGTCATAGCAAGGATGATCCGCGACAGGGTGACGAGCGCCGCATGTTCGGCGCGCAAACGCTGCATCTCGCGGCTCGAGGGCATAGTTGCTCCAGTGGTGCGAGTGGTCCCTCAAGCCCCACCATAGCCAGCGCATCGTGAAAAGAAAGTGAATTGGTATTTCATCATTTGGAGGGTGCGGGGCCGCGGCGTCGCGCATGATTTCCCACGGCGCGCGCCGTGGACCGCCCCGCCGGGTGGCCCGAATGATGGCATAGCTGGCCCGACAGATGGAATGCTGCTCGCGAATCCGGTTGTCAATCGGCGGCGCACGCCATAGGGCGCTATTGATTATTCCTCGCAATAGCGGCAGCCTCTCGCCATGCAACGCACGACCATCCGGACCTGGTTCCTGATCCACAAATGGACGAGCATCGTCTGCACCGCTTTCCTGCTGATGCTGTGCGTCACCGGCCTGCCGCTGATCTTTCACCATGAGATCGACGAACTGACCGAGGCGCCGCCGCAATATGGCATGCCCGGCGTCGGATCGTCGGGCGAGGGGCCGGGCCTTAAACCGCTCGACGCGATGCTCGCGAAGGCGCTCGCCGCACGCCCCGGCGAAGTGCCGGTGTTCATGGCGTTCGACAATGATCAACCGTCGATGACGATCACCACCGCGCCGCGCCCGGACTCGCCCGCCGAGGATATGACGATCCAGCTATTCGACCGCTCGACGGGCGAAAAAACCGGCGCGGTCGACGAGAGCGGAGTGATGCACTTCCTGCTCCAGCTCCACACCGACATGTTCCTCGGCCTGCCCGGCATGCTCTTCCTCGGGCTGATGGGGCTGTTCTTCGTGATCGCGATCGTGTCGGGCGTCGTGCTCTACGCGCCCTTTATGAAAAAGCTCGACTTCGGCACGCTGCGCACCTCGCGCAGCCACCGCGTCAAATGGCTCGACTATCACAACCTCCTCGGCATCGTCGCGCTCGCTTGGATGACCGTTGTCGGTACAACCGGAGTGATCAACGCGCTCGCGACCCCGATCTTCCAATATTGGCAGATGACCGAGCTTGCCGAGATGACGCGCGCCTATGCGGGCAAGGGCGCGGTGGCCCCCGCGGATTACGGCTCGATCGACAAGGCGATGGCGGCGGCGCGCCGCGAAATCCCCGGCAATAATCCGCAGTTCGTCGCCTTCCCCGGCGGCGCCTTTTCCAGCAAGCATCATTATGCCGTCTTTTTCCAGGGCGACACGCCGCTCACCGAACGGCTGCTCACCTCGGCGCTGATCGATGCAGAGACGGGCGAGTTCACCGACGCGCGCCCGATGCCCTGGTATGTGAAGGCGCTCGCGCTGTCGCAACCGCTCCACTTCGGCGACTATGGCGGGCTCCCGCTCAAGCTGCTCTGGGCGATCCTCACCCTCTTTACGATGATCGTCCTCGGCTCGGGCCTCTATCTCTGGCTCGGCAAGCGCCGCTCGGGCACCGACGCACTCGTCCGCGAGGTCGAGAGCGGCGGCGAGCTGGTGCCCGCCGAATGAAGCGGCGGAACGGCCTTCGCGCGATCTTCGCCCTCCCGCTGCTGCTCGCGCTTGTCAGCATCGTCGGGCTCGTCGTCGCGCTCACCGGCGACGGGCTGCGCGACGCCGCATCGTGGGTCGCGCTCGCCATACCTGTTTGTGCCGTCGGCTGGGCGATGCGCGCCCGCCGCACCTGATTTTTTTCGCGCGGTGTGGGCCGCGCATAAAGGGGAATGAATATGACCAGATCGACCTTTCGCGCCGCGCTCGGCCTCTCCGCCGCGACCGCCGTGCTCGCCGCCGCTACGCCCCTCATGGCGCAAGACGCGACCGGCGCGGACGAGATACTTGTTACCGCGCTGCGCAACAACCAGACCAAGGTGACGGCCGGAGGCAATGTCGGCGTTTTCGGCACCAAGGCAGCCGAGGACATCCCGTTCAATATCCGCAGCTATAACGAAGCGCTGATCCTCAACCAGCAGCCCGATTCGCTGGGCGAAGTGCTGGAGAATGACCCGACCGTTCGCACCGCGCTCGGCTTCGGCATCGCCGGTGAAGTCTTCGTCATTCGCGGCTTCGACCTGTCGTCGGACGACGTCGGCTTCGACGGCCTCTACGGCATTACCCCGCGCCAGATCGTCGCGCCCGAACTCGCGTCATCGGTGCAGGTCATTAATGGCGCCAGCGCCTTCCTGAACGGCGCAGCCCCAGGCGGGAGCGGCATCGGCGGCAGCGTCAACATCCTCCCCAAAAAGGCCGAACGCGACATGATCCGCGGAACGCTGGGCTATACCTCCGCCGCGCACATCTCGGGCGCGGTCGACGTCGCGCGCCGCTTTGGTGCCAATGACCAATGGGGCCTTCGTATCAACGGGTCGGCCCGCCGCGGCGATATCGCGATCGATGACGAGTTTCACTCGAGCTACGTCGTCGGCGCGACGCTCGATTACAACAACGGTCCGCTGCGCGCCGCGCTCAACCTCAACTACCAGCGGCTGAACCAGACATATTGGCGCGGCCAGGTCGGCATCGGCGCGGCCGTCCCGCGCGTGCCCGATGCCGACACCAATTATTCGCAGCCGTGGAGCCAGATCCTGACGAAGGATTATTTCGGCACCTTCAGCCTCGAATATGACCTCTCCGAAGCGGCGATGCTCTACGCCAAGGTCGGCGCCCGCGACGGCCGCGAGGATCAGACGACTGCGAGTATCACCGTGAGCAATCCGGTGACCGGTGCCGCCACGGGCGCTGGCTCCTACGTCCCGCGCGAGGACAATAATGAATCGGCCACCGCCGGCATCCGCATCAAGCTGGAAGGCGGCGGCGTCAGCCACGAAATCAACGCCGGCGCCGCAGTGAGCTGGCAGGTCAACCGCAACGCCTATGACTTCGACCTCGTCGGCTATGCCACCAACATCTACGATCCGGTCGTCGCACCGCCCCCTGCCCCGGGCCAGTTCGTCGGCGGCGACCTCGACAATGTGTTCCCGATCGGCCGCAACCGCCTGTCGAGCGTCTTCGTTTCCGATACGCTGGGTTTCTGGGACGACCGCATCCTGATCACCGGCGGCCTGCGCTTGCAGGAGATCAAGACGACCTCTTACTCCTATGCCGATGGCGCGCGCACCGGCGGCTACAAGGAATCGGCGGCGACCCCGGTACTCGGCGTCGTCGTCAAACCGGCCCCCGGCCTGTCGCTCTATGGCAACCGGATCGAGGGGCTGGTGGCGGGCTCGCTCGCGCCGCCGACCTACGACGACGACGGCCTCGCGGCCACCCCTCCGCTCCTCGTCGTCAACGGCGGCCAGGCGCTGCCCCCGGTCAAGTCGAAGCAATATGAAGTCGGCGGCAAGCTGAACTTCGGCCGTTTCAACGCCGGCGTCGCGCTGTTTCAGATCGACAAACCCAACAGCTTCGTCGATCCGGCCACGTTGATCTATGGCAATTATGGCACCCAGCGGAACCGCGGTATCGAGATCACGCTTGACGGCGAGCCGGTTAACGGCCTCCGCGTCCTCTCGGGCCTGACCTTCAACGACGCCAAGCTGCGCCGCACGGCGGGCGGGTTGAACGAAGGCAAGGATGCGGTCGGCGTCCCCGACGTGCTCGCCAACGCCAATGTCGAATGGGATCTTCCGTTCGCGCCCGCGCTGACCTTGGTCGGACGCGTGGTCTATACGGGCAAGCAGGCCGTGGACGCCGCCAACACGCTCGAACTGGACAGCTGGACCCGCTTCGATCTGGGCGCGCGCTATGTCGCCTTGCTCGGCGACACCCCGCTGACGCTGCGCTTCAACGTCGATAATGTCGCGAACAAGCGCTATTGGGCGTCGGCCTACAACGCCTTCAGCGCCTTCGGCTCGCGGCTGCTGCAGGGCGGCCCGCGCACCTTCAAGGCCTCGGCCTCGATCGAATTCTGATGTGGAGAATCCTCCCCGTGGCGGAGCCATGGGGAGGTGGCAGCGCCCTTCGACTGCCTTGCAGGCGCTCCGGGCGCTGACGGAGGGGCTTTTGGCGCGATGTCGTCGCCCCTTCACCATGCTTCGGATGGTCCCCCTCCCCACCGCTACGCGGCAGGGAGGATCATGGACGCCGCCTTGGAACCGCTCGCCATCCCGATCATTTGGACTCGGGACAGCGAAAGGGAATGCCATGGCCGCACGCGCATATTGGAAGGGTCAGATCCGGCTCGCTTTGGTGTCGATCCCGGTCGAAATCTATTCGGCGACCAAATCGGGCGCCGCGGTGACCTTTCGCCAGATTCACGAACCCAGCGGCAAGCCGGTCAAATATGAAAAGGTCGTTCCGGGCATCGGCGCGATCGACCATGACGACATCGTCAAGGGCTTCGAGCTGTCGAAAGGCAATTATGTGCTGCTCGACGAGGAAGAGATTGAGGCGGTCAAGCTCGAAAGCAAGCGCACATTGGAGCTCGTCCAGTTCGTCGATACCGATGCGATCGACGTCCTCTACTACACCAAACCCTATTATGTCGTACCCGCCGACGAGCTGGCCGAGGAAGCCTATATCGTCCTTCGCGAAGCATTGAAGCGCACGAAAAAAGTCGGGCTCGGCCAATTGTCGCTGCGCGGGCAGGAACAGCTTGTGGCCTTGCGCCCCTGCGGCAAGGGCCTCGTCCTCGAAGTGCTGCGCTACGCCGACGAGGTGAACAAGGCGGCGAATTATTTCCGCGACGTGGGCAACGCCAAACCCGACGCCGACCTGCTCGACCTTGCCGAAACATTGATCGACAAGAAAAGCGGCGCGTTTGACGCCAGCGACTATCACAATCATTATGTCGACGCGTTGAAACGCGTGATCGCGAAGAAAGCGAAAGCCAAGGGCAAGCGCGTGCTCGAAGATGTCGAGGAGCCCGCTGACACCGGCCGCGGCTCGAACGTCATCGACCTGATGGCGGCGCTCAAAGCCTCGGTGGACGGCAAAAAAACCGCGCCCGCCAAGGAAGCTCCTGCAAAGAAGGCCCCCGCCAAGAAGCCCGCCTCCCGCAAGCGCGCCTGATATGGCCAAGCGCGCCGACCCGCTCGCGCAATATAACGCCAGGCGTGATTTCGCGCTCACTCCCGAGCCCGCGGGCAAGGTCGCAAAAGGTGTGGGCAATCGTTTCATCGTCCAGAAGCACGACGCGACGCGGCTCCATTACGACTTCCGGCTTGAGGTCGACGGCGTGCTCAAAAGCTGGGCGGTGACTAAAGGGCCCAGCGCCGATCCTGCCGACAAGCGGCTCGCGGTGCGCACCGAAGACCATCCGATGAGCTATGCCGACTTCGAGGGCGTGATCCCCAAGGGCGAATATGGCGGCGGCAGCGTGATGCTCTGGGACCGCGGCACCTGGGCGCCGATTGCAGGCAAAAGCGCGAAGGACATCGACAAGGGCCATCTCCACTTCATCCTCGATGGCGAGCGGATGAAGGGCGAATGGCTGCTCGTCCGCATGAAGCCGCGCGCGGGCGAGAAGCGCGAAAACTGGCTGCTGCGCAAGATCGACGATGCCCATGCCGGCGGCACCGACGATCTGGTCGGGCGCCAGCTGACGAGCGTGCTCACCGGCCGCACAATGGCCGAGATCGCGGGCGACGCGAGCGGCGAGCAATCGCTGAAGGGCGCCAAGGGCGCGGCCTTCACGAAAAAGATGCAGGCCGCCGCCGCGCACAACAAACAGGTTGCGAAGCCCAAGACCAAGGGCAAGCCGCCCAAATTCCGCCCGCTCCAGCTCGCGACGCTCGTCGATGCGGTGCCGGTCGGCAACGGCTGGTTTCACGAGATCAAATATGACGGCTACCGCGCCGAAATCGCCGCCGCCGGGTCGGACGTCCGCGTCTACACGCGCAATGGCCTCGACTGGACCGACAAATTCGCCCCGCTCGTCCGCCATATCGCCGCGATGGGCCTGCCGCCCTGCCTGATCGACGGCGAGATCGTTGCCTATGGCAAGGACGGCAATCCCGACTTCTCCTCGCTCCAGGCCGTGCTCAAACGCGGCCATGGCGTGCAGGACGCGGGCACCGACCTCCATTTCTTCGCCTTCGACCTCATCGAACAGGACGGAAAGTCGCTCGCCAAGCTCGGCAATCTCGAACGCAAGGAACGCCTCGAAGCCCTGCTCCGCGACGCGGCGCCCCCGATCGCGGTCGCCGATCATATTATCGGCGCGGGCGAAAAACTTTACGGCGCGATGTGCCGCGCGGGGCAGGAAGGCGTTATTTCAAAACGCGCCGACGCCGCTTACTCGGGACGCCGCTCGAAGAATTGGCTGAAGGTCAAATGCACCCGGCGGCAGGAATTCATTCTCGTCGGCTGGAACCCGTCATCGGCGAAGAGCCGCCCCTTCGCCTCGCTGCTCCTCGCACAGCGCGAGAAAGGCGACCTCGTCTACAAGGGCAATGTCGGCACCGGCTTCGACACCGCCACCATGGCGGACCTCGCCAGAACATTCGCGCGGCTCGAACGCAAGACCGCCCCGCTCGACGTCGACGCCGCCGCGGCCCGGAACGTCCATTGGCTCAAACCCGATCTCGTCGCCGAAATCGCCTTCGCCGAATTCACCGCGAGCGGATCGGTGCGCCACGCGAGCTTCCTCGGCCTGCGCCACGACAAGGCGGCAAAGGACGTGACTCCCGAAACCAAACAGCCCGCCCCCGCACCGGCGAGCAACGTCACGATCAGCAGCCGCGACCGCGTCATCTTCCCCGAAGCGAAAGCGACCAAGGGCGACCTTGCCGACTATTACGCCGCGATCGCCCCGCTGATGCTCCCCCACACCGCGCGCCGCCCGATCAGCCTTGTCCGCTGTCCGCAGGGGCGCGGCAAGAAATGCTTTTTCCAGAAACATGACTCGGGTTCGTTCGGCGACCATGTCCACCACGTCCCGATCAAGGAAAAGGACGGCGGGCATGAGGATTATCTGTATGTCGAGGACGCCGACGGCATCCTCGCCTGCGTCCAGATGGGGACGATCGAATTCCACGGCTGGGGCAGCCATGTCGAAACGCTCGAACAGCCCGACCGCATGGTCTTCGACCTCGACCCCGACGAAGGGCTGGGCTTTGCCGACGTCAAAAAGGCGGCGACCGACATCCGCCGCCAGCTCGCCGACATCGGCCTCGTCAGCTTCGCGATGCTGTCGGGCGGCAAGGGCGTGCATGTCGTCGTCCCGGTGGGTCCAGGGCACAGCTGGGACGCGCACAAGGATTTCTCGAAACGCTTTGCCGAGGCGCTGAGCCTCGCCGAGCCCGACCGCTATGTCGCAACGATGAGCAAGGCGAAACGCAAGGGCAAGATCTTCATCGATTACCTCCGCAACCAGCGCGGCAGCACCGCGGTCCTGCCCTATTCGGTCCGCGCGCGCGAAAACGCCCCCGTCGCCGTCCCGATCGGCTGGGACGCGCTCGCCGACGCCCGAACGGCCGGCGCCTGGACGATCAAGGACGCCGAAGCCCTGCTCGAACGCGCGGCGGGTGCCGAACTCAAAGGCTGGGGTTTTGCGAGCCAGAAGCTGCCGGACGTCTGAAGGTGCGGCATCTGACTCAAACTACTCTCACTTGGACGCGGTTCGCAATCCGTGGAGAAATGCGACAATGCACGTCGAAACGATAGAGGCGGTGCACATTCTCCGCTCCTCGGCTTATTTTGCGCGTCTGCTGTCAAACCTTGACCGATGAACCAGGTCAACATCCCGCCTGCCAGCCACTTCTGGACCTATAAGAGCCGAACTAGCAGGCGTGCCTACCGGGGATTGGGCGACAGCCAGACTTCCCAGTTTTTCACTCTCCGAACACGCTCGACAAATGCTTCCACCGTTTCAGCGCAGTAGATCGACCTAGGAAGGTGGGGTCCTTCGACTACCGATGTTGAATGAAACTCATGCCAGCAATGATCAGCATCTGTCGGAGCGTTTCCACTCCATCGAAACAGTTGATCCGAAAGCGCTGGCAATCCAATCTGCTCGGCAATGAAGTAGGTGCGTTCGTCGAAAATCTGCAGAACAGCTTCCCACTGCGCCTCAGTTGCCAGCCCCTCGAAGCCAACCCTCCCAAACGCCTTGTGGTTATCGGCATCTCGATACAGATACTCGAACACCGTCCACGCCATCGACTGCGACCACCCCGTTTACCGTTGAAAGCGGTTGCGAGTGTAGCCGAAAAGCCCGTGACGTGACCAAAGATCGCTCCATTCCGGAGACTGTGAGCGCCAATTAATTATCGCAAGGCTGCGCGATAGTTTGTGGGCCGAAGGGCAAGAAAATCTTCCAAAGGGGGCCGCAATTCGAATCCGCTCGGGTTTGTCGAAAAGTCGTGCAATCGCATCAAGCGAAAGGCGTCCGGCCGTTCCTCACTAAAGAGCCGCTCGTTTTCGCTCATATAGAATGGCGTCTTCGCTGGTCCATTGGTCGTCTTGACCTCAATCAAGCGAACCGAACCGTCAGGCGCAAAAGAGGCAATATCGTATCCGGCACCGTCGCCTCTCTCCTGCGACGTCCATTCGACACTGCGAGCCAGATCTTCACGACCGGCTGCAATGAGCAGCTCACGCTCAAAATGGAAAACACGCTCTTCACCGCAGCGACCTAGGTGACGATTTCGCGCGTCGCGTTCGGCAGGGTCGAATTTACGGACCAGTCGTTCAAGCGCGTCCGTCGTTTTTCGATCTTCAGGTGAAACCTTCGGCGCGGGCCCAATCCATAGTGACGGTCGCGAATGAACTGCATCGGTCGCGGCCTCCTCCGTCGACACCAATTGCGTCAGCGGATCAATCGCAATGCGTCGCTCTATCGCTGCAATCAAGCTGCTCTGAAAATTGGCGAGCGGCGCATATCCCTTGATGCGCGGCACCCCGAGGCGTTCAAGCACCGCGCTGATGTTCATATGCTTGTATTCGATCGACTTCTTCGACCGCCCAATCGTTTCGGTCAGTGCCTGATTATGATGGGACTTGACGAACGACTGACCGCTTAGCTCCTTCGACAGCATCGCGAAATAGTCAGCGACGACCATGTCGTTCTCTGCGTCCGACCACGCCGTCCTTTCCTGCCCCTCGCTCATACCGCCATCATAGAGAAATTATGGCCGCGGCAAAGTCACATACTCACCCAACCTCCCGCCACGCCCCCACCGCCAAATCCCCAATCTCCCACCCGCCGATCCGCCACCTGACCAGCCGCAGCGTCGGATAGCCGACGGCGGCGGTCATCCGGCGGACCTGGCGGTTGCGGCCTTCGGTGATCGTCAGTTCTATCCATGAGTCGGGGACGCTCTTGCGGTATCGCACCGGCGGGTCGCGGTGCCACAGCATCGGCGGGTCGATGCGGCACACGGTCGCGGGGCGCGTCATGCCGTCGTTCAGCATCACCCCGGCGCGCAGGCGGTCGAGGCTCGCGGCGTCGGGCTCGCCCTCGACCTGCGCCAGATAGGTTTTGGGGGTCTTGTGCTTCGGCGACGCAATGCGCGCCTGCAGCGCGCCGTCGTCGGTCAGGATCAGCAGGCCCTCGCTGTCGCGATCGAGCCGCCCCGCCGGATAGACGCCGGGCACGTCGATATAGTCGGACAAGGTCGCGCGCCCCCCCTCCCCGCCCCCAGCAAGCATGCTGCGATCGGTGAACTGGCTGAGCACGCCCCACGGCTTGTTGAACAGGATCAGCGTCATGGCATCAGGCTCGCAAAAGACTTTGAGCGACCGCCTCGGCGACCTTGATGCCGTCGACCGCCGCCGACAAGATGCCCCCGGCATAGCCCGCGCCCTCGCCCGCGGGGAACAGGCCGGCGGTGTTCAGGCTCTGAAAATCCTCCCCGCGGGTAAAGCGCACGGGCGAGGAGGTGCGCGTCTCGACCCCCGTCATCACCACGTCGGGATGGTCATATCCCGCGATCTGGCGCCCGAACACCGGGATCGCCTCGCGCATCGCCTCGACCGCGAAATCGGGCAGGCACGCCGCGAGATCGGTCGGGGTGACGCCGGGGCGATAGGAGGGCACG
The DNA here is from genome assembly GCA_964426485.1 of uncultured Sphingopyxis sp. Lineage (GTDB taxonomy): Bacteria > Pseudomonadota > Alphaproteobacteria > Sphingomonadales > Sphingomonadaceae > Sphingopyxis. The sequence continues at coordinate 30,646 of CAYRQX010000034.1, forward strand.
ACGCTGCCCAGTGCGGTCGACGGGCGCCCCGCGAGGAAATCGCCGACGCGCTGCGCGGGCGCCTTATAGTTCGATCCGCCCGCGACAAAGGCGAGCGATTCCCAGTGCCGCTGGAAAGCGAGCCCCGCGAGCGGATCGCCGGGATAGTCGCGTTCGGGGTCGATCGCGACGACGAAGCCCGAATTGGCGTTGCGCTCGTTACGCGAATATTGGCTCATGCCGTTGGTCGCGACGCGGCCTTCTTCGGAGGTCGCGGCGACGACGGTGCCGCCGGGGCACATGCAGAAACTATAGACGGTGCGGCCGTTCTTGCAGTGGTGCGAGATATGATATTCGGCGGCGCCGAGGATCGGGTTGCCCGCATCGGCGCCAAAGCGCGAGGTGTCGATCCACGATTGCGGATGTTCGATGCGGACGCCGATCGAAAAAGGCTTGGCCTCGACATGCACCCCCGCCGCATGCAGCATCGCAAAGGTGTCGCGCGCGCTGTGGCCGACGGCGAGGATGACGCGGTCGGCCTCGATATAGTCGCCGCCCGTCAGGTGAACGCCCTGCACGCGGCGCTCGCCCGCGCCGTCGGTCGCAATGTCCAGCCCGTCGACCTTGTGCTGCCAGCGATATTCGCCGCCCAGCCCCTCGATCGTCTCGCGCAGGCTTTCGACCATCGTCACCAGCCGGAAGGTGCCGATATGCGGATGCGCCTCGGTCAGGATTTCGGGCGGGGCGCCCGCCTTCACAAACTCGGTCAGCACCTTGCGGTCGAGGTGGCGCGGGTCCTTGATCCGGCTGTAGAGCTTGCCGTCGGAAAAGGTGCCCGCGCCCCCCTCACCGAACTGGACGTTCGATTCGGGGTGGAGCACCCCGCGCCGCCACAGATCCCACGTATCTTTGGTCCGCTCGCGCACCACCTTGCCGCGGTCGAGGATGATCGGGCGGAACCCCATTTGCGCGAGGATCAGCCCGACGAACAGCCCGCACGGGCCCGCGCCGACAACGACCGGTCGTTTGATCCCCTTTGGCGCCTGCGTGATGAACTTATAGCTGGTGTTCGGGGTCTGCTGGACGTTCCGGTCCTTGCGAAAGCGCGCGAGCACCGCGCCCTCGTCCTTCACATTGACGTCGACCGAATAGATCAGCTTGATGTTGCTCTTGTCGCGCGCGTCGTGTGCGCGGCGTGCGATGACGTGGCGCACCAGGTCGCGCGGAGTGATGCGCAGCCGCTTGCAGATCGCGGCGGGCAGTTCTTCGTCTGCGTGGTGCAGCGGCAGCGCAAGTTCGGTCAGGCGAAGCATGGGACGCCTAAATCAATTTGCCGGGAATCAATCACTCCGTATCCCCGAGCGAAGACGAGGGGCTCTGCCGAGCGAAGTCGAGGTTCCGACGGTGATTGGTTCTCGCTACGCTCGAACGAGCCCCTCGTCTTCGCTCGGGGATGCGGTTCATATTTCAGGCTCGACGCGCTGGCTTGCAAAGGGCGGTGACGGTCATCGCTGACCGCCCCCTTGATCCTTATGCCGCTTCCTTCTTGCGCGACGCCTTCTTGCGCTCGTGCGGGTCGAGCAGCGTCTTGCGGATGCGGATATTTTTCGGGGTCACTTCGACCATCTCGTCGTCGTCGATATAGGCGATCGCCTGTTCCAGCGTCATCCGCTTCGGCGGGGTCAGGCGGATCGCATCATCCTTGCCCGTCGAACGGAAGTTGGTGAGCTGCTTCGACTTCATCGGGTTGACCTCAAGGTCGTCGGGCTTCGCATTTTCGCCGATGATCATGCCCTCATACAGCGCCTCGCCGGGCGAGACGAAGAGGATGCCGCGCTCTTCGAGCGGGCCAAGAGCATAGGCAACCGCTTCGCCATTGCCGTTCGAGATGAGGACGCCGTTCTGGCGGCCCGCGATCTGGCCCTTATGCGGGCCATATTTTTCGAACAGGCGGTTCATGATCCCGGTGCCGCGCGTGTCGGACAGGAATTCGCCATGATAGCCGATCAGGCCGCGCGACGGGCCGCTGAAGGTGATGCGCGTCTTGCCGCCACCCGACGGACGCATGTCGGTCAGGTCGGCCTTGCGGACCTGCATCTTCTCGACGACCGTGCCCGAATGTTCGTCGTCGACGTCGATGACGACGGTTTCATAGGGTTCGGTGCGCTTGCCATTTTCGTCCTCGCCATACAGCACGCGCGGGCGGCTGATGCCGAGTTCAAAGCCTTCGCGGCGCATCGTTTCGATCAGCACGCCAAGCTGCAACTCGCCGCGGCCCGCGACTTCGAAACTGTCCTTGTCGGCGCTTTCGGTGATGCGGATCGCGACATTGGTTTCGGCTTCGCGGTACAGCCGGTCGCGGATCATGCGGCTCGTCACCTTGCTGCCCTCGCGGCCCGCCATCGGCGAATCGTTGACGGCAAAGCGCATCGACAGCGTCGGCGGATCGATCGGCTGCGCGGCGATCGGCTCGGTCACGCTGGTGTCGGCGATGGTGTTCGCGACGGTCGCCTGCGCCAGCCCCGCAATGGCCACGATATCGCCCGCGCGCGCTTCCTCGACGGGAACGCGCTCGAGCCCGCGGAACGCGAGCAGTTTCGACGCGCGGCCGGTTTCGATCACCTTGCCGTCCATGTCGATCGCGTGGATCGGCTGGTTGACCTTGATCGTCCCCGACTGGACGCGGCCGGTCAGGATGCGGCCGATGAAATTGTCGCGGTCGAGCAGCGTCGCGAGGAAGGTGAAGGGACCGTCCTCGGGCAGGCCCGGCGTCGGCACATGGCTGACGATCGTCTGGAACAGCGGCTCCAGCGTGCCCTCGCGCGCTTCGGGGTCGGGCGAGGCATAGCCGCCGCGGCCCGAGGCATAAAGGATCGGGAAATCAAGCTGTTCGTCATTGGCTTCGAGCGTCAGGAACAGTTCGAACACTTCGTCGAGCACTTCGGCGGCGCGCGCGTCGCTGCGGTCGATCTTGTTGACGACGACGATCGGCTTCAGGCCCAGCGCCAGCGCCTTGCCGGTGACG
>CAYRQX010000035.1:0-33346 GCA_964426485.1 uncultured Sphingopyxis sp.
CATCGAAGAGGTCGTGGGCGGGATGATGGAGCTGGTGAAGGAGGGCAAGGTCCGCCACATCGCGCTCTCCGAAGCCGGTCCCGAAACGATCCGCCGCGCCGCCAAGGCCGCGCCGATCACTGCATTGCAGAGCGAATATTCGATCTGGGAACGCGATATCGAGGACGAGATCCTCGGTGTCTGCCGCGAAAACGGCATCGGCTTCGTCCCCTATTCGCCGCTCGGCCGCGGCTTCCTCGCGGGCGCCGTGCGCAGCCGCGACGAGCTGCCCATACATGACTGGCGCCGTAACGACCCGCGCTATTCGGAAGAGAATTTCCCCGCCAACCTCGCGATCGTCGATGCGATCGGCGCGGTGGCGGACAAGCAAGGCGTGTCGAAGGCACAGGTCGCGCTCGCCTGGCTGCTCGCCCAAGGCGACGACATCGTCCCCATCCCCGGCACCAAGCGCCGCACGACAATGGAAGACAGCGTCGGCGCGGCCGAGGTCACGCTGACCGCCGACGACCTTGCGGCGATCGACGCCGCCGCGCCAAAAGGCGGGACGAGCGGCCCGCGCTATGGCGAGCAGGGTATGCGGATGGTGCGGCTGTAGCTGCATCGTTGGAATGGCTACTGCCGACCGGTTGCAGACATTCGCGCCGTCGGCCAACCTGCAGCGCTTGGACATGACTGCGCGTAAGGGAACACGTCGGCATGAGTAGATTTGAGCGAGCCAGCAAAACCCGACCCCTCGGAATAGCCTCCACACTCGTGATGCTGGTAGGCGCCATCTTGGGCAACATTTACCTGCTGCTCGCCGGTATGACGCTTGCCGGAGTGCTGGGAACCCTCCTACTGTGTGAGCAATGCAGGCGAATTTATCTCCATAAGCCGATACGATGGCTGCTAACCGGGCGAGGCGATGGCACCTGTGTGAAATGCGGACATCGCAACTGAGCTTGAGCCTCGTTTCGGCGATTGGTCTTGCGTCCGCTTCCCACCCCAAAGCAGACATCGGCGACGTCGATTGGCTTACCCCTTCACATCCATTCGCGCGCACAGCGCATCGACCTTCCCCGTCAGTTCGTGAATCCGCATCTGGTCGAGCTTCTCATGCAACCGCATAATCTCCAGCTCGGCGCGCAAATTTATCTCATAATCCAGCCCCGCCGCGATGCGATCCTTCGCCGATGCGCGGTTCTGGCTCATCATGATGATCGGGGCCTGCACCGCCGCCAGCGTCGACAGCATCAGGTTCAGGAAGATGAAGGGATAGGGATCGAACGCCATCCCCCAGCGCGCCAGGACCTCCGAATTGAGCAGCATCCAGCCGAGCAGCACGACGGTAAACAGGATGATAAAGCCCCACGACCCACCGACCTGGGCCACCCTGTCCGAAAGCCGCGCCCCGAAACTTGCCCCCTCGTCGTCGATATCGGCGGCATCGCGGCTGATCAGGCGGCGCTCGGCGATCGCATCGAGAACCCGCCGCTCGTCGGCATCGAGTTCGTCAAGCGGCCGCCCGAGCAGGCGAAGCGACAGGTCGGCGGTCGTCGTCGCATCGTGCATTATATCAACCCATCCAGCGCCAGATACCGGCCACCATATACCCCAGCGCACCATGCGCCCAGGTGGCAACGAGCCAGAGTAGGATCCCGCCGAACAGCGCGTGCGGCCGCGGGATCGTGTCGCCCCACGGCGCCGCGCCGCCGATCTGCCGCGCATAGGGCAGAAAACTCGTCCGCGCCGCCCAGCCGCGCCAGGCATCGCCCATCAATCTGGCCTTCTTGGCATCCTGCCCCGCCGAACCGACGAGCGCGAGAAAGATGATGATCGCCGACAGGACAATCTGCGCTGGCGTCGGCATCACCATCGCGTGCGCGAACGCCCACAAGGCGAAACCCCACATCATCGGGTGCCGCGTGATCGCGAACACGCCGCGCGGCGCGGCCGCTGCGGCCTTCGCCGCGCCCGGCGCGGGCAACGCCGGATTGCCGATCAGCGATCCCATGAACAATATGCTTGCAAAAAGCACGATCAGCGACGCGAATATCCACAGCGGATCGTCGACCGCCCATAAGGGCGGCTCGGGCGGCATCCCGCGCCACGCCTGCACCAGCATGATCAGGCACGCGATCGCGACGATCGAATAGGTGATCTGGAACCCCCGCTCGCCCATCCGCCCCACAAGCCCGTCGCGGAGCGGATGCGATAAAGCGAGGTGCGAGCCGACGAACAACAGGCCGGTGACGATCAAAAGCGACATGGGTTGCATGGTCAATCCCTCCCTGCCGTCGACCGACACGCCGACGGCGGGCGACTCGCGGCATCATGTCGGCACCATCCGCCACCAAGATAACAGTGTCAACATGGAGAGCGGGGGAGCGAGGCAGGCGTTGTCACGCCTGCCTGCCCTTATCTGTCGTAAGCCTTGGGCAACGCCCCTTCCTGCGGCGTGGCATAACGGTCGCGCAGGCGGTCCTGCCGGGTCGTCAGCGATTGCGCCTTGCCGTCGATCCACACAGCCGTCGGGCGGCTGCCGAGTTCCAGCGGATCATTGTCCCAGATCACGACATCGCCGGCGCGGCCCGGACGCAGCGAACCGATGCTGCCCTCCATCCCGACGGCGCGCGCGGGGACGCTGCTGATCGCGGCGAACGCCTGATCCCATGTCATGCCGCTGGCGCCGGGGACGCGCGCGAGGCCGACAAGATTGCCGGCATATTGCGTCGCATAACCCATCTTGTGCGCGTCATCGTCGTCGAACACCCCGACCGACACATCGACCCCGGCAGCTTTCAGTCGCCCGGCATTAGACTGCGTCGCGCCAAGCTGCTCGAAACTCGACGGCAGGTCGGTCAGCGGCGACACCAGCACCGGTACCTTGGCCGCCGCCAGTTCGCGCGCCACCAGCCAGCCTTCGGTCACACCGACCAGCACCAGCTTCAGGGCCGGAAACTCCTGCCGCAGCTTCAGCACATTGACGATGTCGGCGGCGCGGTCGACGCGCACGAACAGCGGCGTGGTGCCGTTGATCACCTGCACCAGCGCATCGGCATCGGCGCGCTGGATCATCGCCTCATTGCCCCATTCGGCGAGCGTCGCGGGGTTTCGGGCATAGCTGCGCGCCGCGAGCAACTGTTCGCGGAACAACAGGAAGGTCGCGGCGCGGCTGCCCCCCGCCTTTGCCGAGCCATCCTCGCCAAACGCCACATATTGCAGCGCGCGCGGCTTGGTGACCATGTCCATATCGTCGGCCAGGTCGACCACCGCGCCTTGGCCTGCGAACAAATTGCTGCTGCTGCCCGGCGCGACGATCGCGCGGGTCACGCCCGACGCGCGGTTGACCGCGACGGGCGATCCCATCGGGTTCAGCGCGGGCGCGATATCGAGCCCCGCCGAAAAGCGCGTGCGCGGTGCCGACCGATCGTTCGTGCCGCTGACCGCATCGACTTCGGTCAACCCGACGCGGCTGAATGCCGCGACGATTCCGGGCGTCACATAGCGCCCCGCTGCATCGACGCGTTGGGCGCCCGCGGGCACGGCTACCCCTGCCCCCGCCGCGACGACCTTGCCGCCGCGCACGAGGACGGTGCCGCCCTCGATCGGCGCGCTGCCGTCGCCGATCACGAGCTTGGCATTGACGATCGCGACGTCTTGCGCGGCGGCGGGAAGTGCGATCAGCGCCGCGGCGGAGAGAAGAAGGGCGCGCATCATTTCACATCTCCTTCGCCCGGCTGGCCCAGTTCGAAATCGCTCACCGGACGCCGTTTCGGATCGTTCGCGTCGAACATCAAAGCCCCGTCGATCCAGACTTTTTCAGGCCGCGTATAGGCGCTGAACGGATTGCCGTTCCACAGCACGACGTCGGCCATCTTGCCGGGCTTCAGGCTGCCGGTCCGGTCGGCAATCCCCAGCGCCTTGGCGGGATTATACGACAGCCAGGTCCATGCCATTTCGTCGCTGACGTCGATGCCGATGCGGCGCCCGGCGGCGCGCGCTTTCGCGGCCTCCTGGTTCAATCGCTGGATCTGGTTCGCGTCGTCCGAATGGACGATCGTGCACGCCCCCGCCTTGTAGACGAGCGGGATATTCTCGTTGACGCTGTCATAGGCTTCCATCTTAAAGCCCCACCAGTCGGCCCACATCGCCGAACAAATGCCTTCCTTCGCGAGAATGTCCGCGATCTTGTAGCTTTCGACCGCGTGGTGGAAGGTCGACACCTTATAGCCGAACTCCTTCGACATATCGATGACGAGCGCCATTTCGTCGGCGCGGTAGCAATGATTGTGAATCAGGATCTCGCCCGACAGCACGCCCGCAAGCGTCTCCATCGCCAGATCCCGGTCGACCGCCTTCCCGTCGTCCATCTTCTTCTTGTACGCCGCCGCCTTCGCCCAGGTCGCGCGGTTCACCGCGAAATTGCCCATGCGGGTCGAGGGCATCCGGCCCTTGCCGCCATAAACGCGCTTCGGATTCTCGCCGCACGCCATTTTGAGGCCATAGGGCGCGCCGGGGAATTTCATCCCCTGCACGGTGCGCGACGGCACATTTTTGAGCGTGATCGAGCGTCCGCCCATCAGGTTCGCGCTGCCCGGCAGGATCTGGAGTGACGTCACGCCGCCATTGGCGAGCGCGCGGCTGAACCCCGGATCTTGCGGCCACACACTATGTTCGGACCAGACTTCGGGGGTCGTCGGCGCGGTCGCCTCATTGCCGTCCGAATGGGCATCGACGCTGGGCGAGGGATAGTCGCCAAGGTGGCTGTGAATGTCGATGACGCCGGGGGTCAGATATTTGCCCGCGCCGTCGATCACGTCGGCGTCGGTCGGCAGCTCCATGTCGGGTCCGCCGACCCGATCCACCTTGCCGCTGGTCATCACGATCGACCCATTGTCGATCCGCCCGCCCTCGCCGTCGAAGATGGTGACACCCTTCACCACCGTCAGCCGGGTCGGATATCCCTTGTAGGTCGAGGGATAGGGATCCTTGTCGAACTTGACCGGCTTTTCGGCGGGCTTATCGCCCGCCGAAGCCGTTTCCTTACCCGTAGCCGCACAACCGACGAGCGCCAGCGATACCGCAGCCAGCAGGCTGCCCTTCACACCCCGGATCATCGATTACGCCCCTTTGGATTCGGGATGAATGCCAGCCGCCTGCGGCTCGCCGAGTTCGCTCGTGCCAGCCAGATCTTCGGCATCGCGCAGCGTGTCGAGGTGCATCAGCTTCTTGATCAGCGGCGACACGACGATCACCAGGATGCCGAACCCGACCGCCCAGATGCCGATCGTCTGATAGACGTCGAGCACGAGCGCCTTGCCCGCACCTTCGCCGCTCGCCTTTTCCGACCCTGTCGCCGCCGCGATCAGGCCCGCGGCGAAATTGCCGGTCGCCGATGCGAAGAACCAGGTGCCCATGATCAGCGACGCCATATGCGCGGGCGCAAGGCGATTCATCGCGCTGAGCCCCACCGGCGACAGGCAAAGCTCGCCGGTCGTGTGGAGCAGATAGATCAGGAAGATGAACAGGACCGGCGTCGCATTTTCCATCCCCGCAGCTTCGGCGCCCCATTTGAGGACGAAGAAGCCAAGACCGAGCTGAAGCATCGCAAGGCCGAATTTGGCGGGCGCCGACGGTTCCCACCCACGGCGGCCGAGCCAGGTCCACAGCATCGCGAACAGCGGTGCGAAGAGGACGATGTAACCCGCGTTGAGCGACTGGAACACCGAAGCCGGAACCCCGGCGCGATCGACGTAGCGATCGGCAAAGAGGTTGAGCGACGACCCCGCCTGTTCGAACAAGGCCCAGAACAGGATCGATCCGAGGATCAGGAACAGCGCGGCAAAGATGCGGTCTCGGTCCTGGGGCGGCAGCTTCACGACGGCCGTGAACACCACATAGGCGACCAGCGCGGCCCCCGCGACGCCCAGGAAGGTTCCGACCAGCGCCTGATTCTGCACCATCCACCAGCAAACGCCGACGGCAGCGAGGCCGATGAGATAAAGCAGCCATTCGAACTTGATACCCATTACGGGCTGCGCCAGCTTCGCCGGATCCTCGGGTTCGCCGCGGCCGAGCAGCAGCGGCTTGCCCCAGATGAACACGATCAGGCCGAGCAACATGCCAAAGCCCGCGGCGCCGAAGCCATAGGACCAGCCATAGGTCTCACCGAGATAACCGCAGAGCAGCGAGCCGAGGAAGGCGCCGAGGTTAATCCCCATGTAAAAGATCGTGTAGGCACCATCGCGGCGCACGTCGGTGCGCGGATAGAGCTGGCCGACGATCACCGAGATATTGGCTTTCAGAAAGCCCGAGCCGACGATGATGAAGGCGAGCGCCAGCCAGAAGATGCTGAGGCTGGCCGGATCCTGTCCGCCATCACCCTCGAACCCCATGATGAAATGGCCGAATGTCAGCAATATGGCGCCGTAGGTCACCGCCTTTCGTTGCCCGAGCCACCGATCCGCCAGATAACCGCCGAGCACCGGGGTGATGTAGACGAGCGCCGTATAGGCACCATAAATGACGCCCGATTCCCCGTCCGAAAACAGCCAGTGCTTAGTCAGGTAGAAAATGAGCAGCGCACGCATCCCATAATAGGAAAAACGCTCCCACATTTCGGCGAAAAACAGGACAAAAAGGCCCTTCGGGTGGCCGAGAAACGTCCCGGCGGCATCCCCGTGCTGGGCATAGGCTTTGGTCATGGCGACCCTTCCCTGAATATGGTTGTTGGCCCTCGAAATGGGGCGGATGGCCGTAACACTAGCGTCAAAATTGCGTATGGGAAGAATCTAATTGCGCGCGAAACTATCGCGATCGGGCCGAAAATTATTGCGAATGCCTCGCAACACTTGCGCGAGGCCGCGCGAAAGGCCACATGGCGGGCCATGTTCAACGACAGCTCCTCGCTCCTCGCCCATCTCGCCACGCGCCGTTCGGGCAAGGCGCGCGACATGATCGCGCCCGGCCCCGACGCCGCCACCCTGCGCGACATCATTGCGCTTGCGCTGCGCACCCCCGACCATGGCAAGCTCGCGCCGTGGCGCATCATCACCGTCGCGGACGACCAGCGCGACGCCTTTGCAGCGCTGCTCAAAAAGGCATGGGTGGCCGAAAACCCCGGCGCCGCGGGCATGGACCTGTCGGCGCTCGACCAGTTCGCGCATCAGGCGCCGACGCTTCTCGTCCTGCTCTCGGTCCCGGTTCCGGGCAGCAAGATCCCGGTCTGGGAACAGCAGATGTCGGCGGGCGCGGTCGGCATGAACCTGCTCCACGCCGCGCACGCCCATGGCTTCGTTGGCAGCTGGCTGACCGGCTGGGCGGCGTATAGCGCCGATGTCGCCGCCGCCTTCGGCGCCGTCGAGGGCGACATGATCGTCGGCTATTTCTTTCTGGGCACAGCGGCGGGCGACCTTGATGAGCGGCCGCGCCCCGAATATGACGACGTCGTGCAGGCTTGGGAAATTTAGTTTCATTTACCGGACTGAATTTGTAATTAGTCGCATTTGACTGTGCTGCTGTCTTATGGCATTAAGGCGGCATGCTCGATCAGTCCAAACCCGTGTACCAGCGTCTGCGCGATGTCATCGCCAACGCCATCCTCGACGGCCAGTTTCGCGACGGCGACATGTTGCCGTCGGTCCGATCGCTCGCCGCCGAGGAAGGCGCCAACCCGCTCACCGTAGCGAAAGCCTATCAGACCTTTCAGGACGAGGGACTGGTCACGGTCAAGCGCGGCGTCGGCATGTTCGTCGCCCCGGGCGCGACCGAGCGCCTCCGCGACCTGATGCGTGCCGATTTCCTCGCCAACGTCTGGCCCCCCGTCGCGCAGCAGATGCGCCGCATCGGCCTCGACGCGCGTACGATGCTGGATTTGACCGAAGCCTGACGCCTTTTGTCCGCTTTTGGGGTGGGGAGCTGCAAGACACCCTCTCCCGTCGGGAGAGGGATATGTAGGCTTGGTTGCGCACCAACCTAGCCGAAGTTGGGTGAGGGGATCACCCGTAAATTGCGAAGACCAACCTCAGACACCCTCACCCGACCCTCTCCCAAAGGGAGAGGGCTTTCGTTCCTCTAGCGCCCGATCTGCGCCGCCTTGTCGCGCAAATCCGCTGCCGCTTGCTTGTTCCCCCGCCGCTCGAGCAGGTCGGCGTAAAATAGCATGATCCCCGCGTTCAACGGCTGCAAACGATAGGCGCGGTCGATCAGCGGCAGCGCCCGCGCATCATCGCCTTTCGCCGCCCACGCCCGCGCCAGTTCACGCAAAATCACGACGTCGCGATTGCCGATCCGTCGGCGCACGCGCTCGAAATGCGTGATCGCCTTATCCCAATGCTCGATATCCATCGCCAAATGGCCGGATAATCGGTCGGCGGCGATGCTTGAAGGCTGGCTGCGCTGCAGCGCGAGGATCGCAGCACCCGACCCCGCGGCGTCGCCGGCACGGAACAGCGCATTGGCGAGCCGCAACGTCGTGCGTTCGCCCGCATCGAGGTCGCGCGCGGCGCGATAGGCCTGCACCGCCAGGTCGGTTTGCCCGCCCGCCAGCGCCGCGTCGCCCAGCAGGATATGCGCGTCGGCGACGCCGCGATTCGCATCGCGGAGCCGCGTCGCGCGCGCGATCGCCCCCGCGCTATTGCCGCTCGACAAGTCGGCCGAAATGGCCGGAATTGCATATGCGGGATTGAGCGGCTCGGCATCGGCCGCCATCGTCAGCAGGCGATAATCATTGTCGGCGGCAAAGGGCACCACTTCGCCGGGCGACAGCGCCGCGGCGCGCCCCATATAGTCCGCCGATTCGATTCGCCGGTCGAGTTCGGCAGCGGAACGCGCCGCGAGCAGCAGCGACCAGCTGTCGGCATCGGGACGCTGGACCAGCGGCAGCAACGCTTCGAGCGCCGCGCCGGCGTCACCATCGGACCATTCGGCCGCCGCCAGGATGCGGCGCGCGGTGAAATTTTCCGGCTGCTCGGCCAGCAGACGATCCGCCCAGGTCGCGGCAACCGCTTCGCCGCCGAGTTCGAGTTCGACGATCGCGCTAAGCAACATGAACGACGGCTGCTCGTCGAGTGCGCCGCGCGTGCGCTGGAGCAGACTGCGCGCGAGCCGGTAATTGTCGGCGCGCGCCGCGAGCACCGCTTGCAAATAATAGAGGCGCGGATCGCGCGGCACGATCGTCGCCGCGTGACGCAGCGCGGTCAGCATGTCGCGATAGCGCCCGAGATCGCCGAGTGTCGCGGCCTGTTCGATCAGTGCATCTGCATTGTCGGGATCGGCGGCAAGCGCCTCATCATACCAGGCGAGCGCGGCATTAAGTCCCTCCTCAGTCCGCACAAGGTTCGCCTTGAACGCCAGCGCATCGCTGTTCGCCTTGTCGAGTTCGATTGCATATTCGACCGCGTCGCGCGCGCCGAGCGTATCGGCATTGGCGTCGCGAAAGCGCGCGACGTCGACCCACAGCGCCGAATTGCGCGGCAATTCGTGGACCGCCCGGTCATAGGCTTCGCGCGCCGCGCCCAGATCGCCATCCGCCAGATGCACATCGCCCGCGACCCACGCTGCTTCGCCGATCATCTCGGGGATGATCGGCCCGTCGTCGATCGTCTGGAGCGCGCGGTTCCGCTCATCCTGCATCGCATAGGCGCGCGCGAGCAACGGGCGCAGCGCGGCATCGTTAGCCCCCGCGCCCAGTGCGCCCTTGACCGCCGCCTCGGCACCCACCCCGTCGCCCAGCTTGATCGCGACGCGCGCCAGCTCGACGCGTTCGGCGATGACCCTGGGGTCGGCTGCAATCGCGGCCTGAAGCGCGGCGCGGCGCGCCTCGAGCGTCTTGCGCGGCGCGGACGAGGCGCCGTCGCCGCACGCTTCCAGCAGCAATGCCGCGAGCAGCAGCGCGCTTGTCCAGAGGCGGCGAAAATCCATTCAGCTCTGCATCCGATATTGTTTGAGCAAATCATATAATGTCGGCCGGCTGATCCCGAGCAGCTTGGCGGCGGCCGAGATATTGCCCTCGCTCTGCGTCATCGCGCGGCGGATCGCGACGCGATCGGCGGCCTCGCGCGCGCTGCGCAGGTTCAGCCACGCCTCCTCGCCCCCCTCCCCATCGGCGCTCGCGCCGCCCGCCATGTCGAGGTCCTCGCGCATCACCAGCTTGCCATCGGCCATGATTACCGCGCGCTTGATGCGGTTCTCCAGCTCGCGGACATTACCCGGCCAGCGTCCTTCGTCGATCGCCTGCAGCGCATCGGGCGCGAAGCCGCGCACGCCGGGGTTCATCTCCGGGGCATATTGATGGAGGAAATGCCGCGCGAGCAGCACCGCGTCGCCCGGTCGTTCGGCGAGCGACGGGATCTTCACCACCATCTCGGCGAGGCGGTAATAAAGATCGTCGCGAAAACTCTGCTCGGCGATCATCGCGTCGAGGTCGCGGTGCGTCGCACACACGATCCGCGTATCGACCGCAATCGCCTTGCGCCCACCGATGCGCTCGATCGTCCGTTCCTGCAGGAAACGCAGCAGCTTGACCTGCAAAGGCAGCGGAATATCGCCGACTTCGTCGAGGAAGAGCGTGCCGCCATGCGCCAGCTCGATCTTGCCCTCGGTCGTCTTGACCGCGCCGGTGAATGCCCCCTTTTCATGCCCGAACAATTCGCTTTCGAGCAGATTTTCAGGAATCGCGGCGCAGTTGATCGCAACGAACGCCCCGTCGCGCCGCCCGCTGGCCTCGTGCAATCCGCGCGCAAGCAACTCTTTGCCGGTGCCGCTCGCGCCGAGCAGCATCACACTGACATCGAGGTTGGCGACGCGTTCGATCGTGCGCGCGACCTTGAGCATCTCGGGCGCGCCGGTGATCATCCCGCCGAGCACGCGATTGTCGCTCGCGCCCTCGCTTGCCAGGCGTGCATTCTCGACCTCGAGTTCGCGCACATGAAAGGCGCGCCGCACGATCAGCCCAAGCTCGTCGATGTCGATGGGCTTCTGATAAAAATCCCACGCCCCGCTCGCGATCGCGGTCAACGCGCTCGCGCGCTCGCCATGTCCCGACACCACGATAACCTTGGTATCGGGCTTGGCCTCGAGGATCGCCGACAGCGTCCGGAATCCCTCGCGCGTGCCGTCCGGATCGGGCGGCAGGCCCAGGTCGAGCGTCACCACATCGGGCTCCTCGGCGCGCAGCAATTCGATCGCCGCATCATGATCGCCGGCGACGAGCACCTGATAATCCTCATACGCCCATTTGAGCTGCGTCTGCAGCCCCGGGTCGTCCTCGACCACCAGCAATTTGCGCAGACCGGCCCCGCTGTCGTTCATTTCAATCCCACTTTCATCACGCGCGCATCGAGGCCCGCGTCGCTCCGTGCATCGGCGAGCGGCAGCCACAGCGTGAAGCTGCTGCCCTTGCCCGGCTCGCTGACCACTTCGATCGCGCCGCCCATCGCCTGCGCGATTTGCAGCGCCTCGAACGCCCCCAGCCCGAACCCCGATTCCTTCGTCGACACAAAGGGTTTGAACAGCTCGTCGCGGATGAAATCGCGCGTCATGCCGCATCCCTGGTCGATCACATCGATCCGCACGCGCCCCTGTTCGGCGACCGCGACGACCTGCACCGGCGTTCCTGCCTCCGACGCATCGATCGCATTGGCGACAAGGTGCTGGACGATCTGCCGGATCGCCCCCGCATCGGCCCACGCCGACAAACCCGCCTGGCATCCGACGAACAAGGCGCGGCGCGGCCGCATCTCGGCCGCGATCTCGTTCAGCACCGGCTCGACCAAGGTCCGCCCCGCCTCCGCCGCCGGACCGCGCTCGCGCGGTGACAGGCGGACGAGCAGGTCGGAAAGCCGCCCGGCCGAAATCTTCAGCGTCTCGACCATGTCGGCGCGAAAATCCGCCTTGTCGGCGTGGCGTTCCGCATTGCGCGCAAGCAATCCAATCTGGCTCGCCAGATTCTTGATGTCGTGCATGATGAAGGCGAAACGGCGGTTGAACTCGTCGAACCGCCGCGCCTCCGATAAGGCCTGCTGGCTTTGCGATTCGGCAAGATAGCTCGCCGCCTGCTGCCCTGCGATGCGCAGCACGTCGAGATCCTCCCAGTCGAGCGCGCGCGACACCGGGGGGCGCTGCAGCACGACGATTGCGATCATCCGCTGAAAATGCAGCACCGGGACGACGACCCAGGCGCGGCTGTCGGCCATCAACCAGTCGGGGATCGCCAGATCCTCGCCGGGATGCCCCCGGCGCTCCGCGTCGAGGTCGACGATATGCTGCGTTTCCTGCAACATGAACGCCGACCGCAGTGAAAGCGTAGCGTCCTCGCTCGCTCCATCAGGCCAATGCCATTGCTCGGCGATGCGAAATCCCCCCGATGCGCCGGGCAGCATCAGCAGCGCGCCGGGGCTTCCCGTCAGTTCAGCGAGCGCCTTGGCGACGCGGCGATGCAAATTGCGATCATCCTCGCCCCCGCCCTGCCCCAATGTCGCGGTAAAACGCATCCACTCGGCGCGATAATCATAGCGATGCTCAAAGAAATGCTTGGAAATCATCACCGAAAGCCAAGCCCGCGACCGCGCCGAGGCGAGCATCAGCCCCCCGGTGCAGAGCGCGACCAGCAACGAAATCGCCTGCGCCAGTTCGCCATAATCGCCGCCGGCGACGCGCGCGACGGCGCCGGTCAGCGCGATCACGATCAGATAGGCGGCGGCGCCCAGCAGGATCAGCGTGCGGGTCGCGGCGGTGCGTGACAGACGCATCCGCTCACGCCCGATATCCATCGCCGCGACAATATAGACCGGCAGGGTGAGCAGCACGATCGCCGGAAGCAGCGCGATCAGCGTCGAGGCGATTTCGCCGGTCAGCGCACCGATCAGCTGGACGTTGAGTTCATAGGCCCACAGCATCGCGAACCCGCCGGCGACCGCCATCACCGGCATGCGCTGCCCCGCGCTGGCGTGACGAACCCCGGCGTCGATCATCAGCAGCCCGCCGATCGCCACGACCGTCGCGGCAAAGCCCAGCGTCGGCGACATCCACGGCTCGGCCGCCGCACCGGCGCGCAAATGCGCCGCCGCGCCGAGCAGCAACGTCAGCACACAGATCGTCGCAAGCATCCGCGCGATCAGGCGCAGCGGCGGCGACATCGCCGCATGGGGTGGCCAGAATGTTGCGCCCAGCCAGAGCAGCATGGCGAAATCGCGCACCGTCTGCGCGACCAGCGACTGCGACGATCCGGGGCCAAAAATGGTCATGGCGACGCACCAAAAGGCGGTCGCTGCGGCGGTCGCCGCGAGCAAGCGCGGCGCGGGCATCAACGCCGCCATCCGCGCATGCGATCGCGTCAGCAGCCACAAGGTGACACCCGTAAACCCGGCCAGCGCGAGGCCGGACAGGATCTGCGACAGGCCAGTCAGTGCCGACACGGCTACCTCGCCCCCTCCGGCCACAGCACGACACGCACAGTCTGGAGCAGGATCAGAAGGTCGAGGAATGGCGAATAATTCTTGGCATAATAAAGATCATATTCGAGCTTCACGCGCGCATCCTCGACCGACGCGCCATAAGGATAGTTGATCTGCGCCCAGCCGGTCAGCCCCGGCTTCACCATGTGGCGCTCGGCATAATAGGGCAGCTTCTTTTCCAGCTCCTCGACGAAGCTCGGCCGTTCGGGGCGCGGCCCGACAAAGCTCATGTCGCCCTTCAGCACGCACCAGGTCTGCGGCAGTTCGTCGATGCGCAGCTTGCGGATGATGCGGCCGACGCGGGTGACGCGCGGGTCGTTTTCGCTCGCCCACACCGCCTTGCCCGACGCCTCGGCATCGGTGCGCATCGAACGGATCTTGAAGATGTCGTAAGGTTCGCCGAACAGCCCGACACGCGGCTGGCGATAAAAGACCGGCCCGCGGCTATCGAGTATCACCGCGATGCCCGCAACGATGATCAGCGGCAGGCCGACGACGAGCACGAGCAGGCTGGCGACAATATCGAACAGCCGCTTGCCGACCTTTGAAATGCGTTGCCCCGCCGAAAAACCGTCGGAAAAGATCAGCCCGCTGGGATTGGTCGTCGCCAGGTCGACGCGCCCCGTCTCGCGCTCGATGAAACTCGCAATGTCGTTGACATGGACGCCCGTCGTCTTGACGCGCAGCAGGTCGTTCAGCGGCAGCGCGTTGCGCCGCTCCTCCAGCGCAAGCACCACTTCGCCCGCGCGCAAATCGACGACAAGGTCCGACAGATTGGCCAGTGCCTCGCGCGGTATCGCGCCCGCCACGGTCTTTTCGGCCGCGCTCATCGCAACAAAGCCGACCATCTCGAGCCCGCTTCCGGGCGCATCGGCAAGCGCGGCCAATCGCGCGGCGCGCGGCCCGGCGCCCAACACCAGGATGCGGCGCCGGAACGCCTCGCTCCCCCCCGACTGCGTCAGCGCGAGACGGATGATGAACAGCACCGCGATGGCAAAGATCATCGCGTAGAGGCTGTTCGCGCGCCACAATGTCGCCGTCGGCAACAGAAACCCGAGCACCGAAAGGAATATCACGCCAAGCGAAATCGCCGCGAGCAGGCGCGCGGTGGCGAAACGCATCGAGCGCAGCCCCTCGTTCCCGTACATTCCGGTCGCCATCATCGCGAGCGAATTGGCTATCCCGAAGGTTGCGAGCGGCAGCCAGCGGTCGCCGAGCGCGCCGGCGTCGAACCCGGCCTGATGCGCATAAAGATGCCACGCCCCCTCGGCCGAACCGAGCAGCGCGAAAAACTCGATCAACGCCAGCCAGACGACCGCGTGCGGAACATAATGTTTGAACAGCCGGAACATGGGGACCTTTCGCGCCCCCGATACTACAGCCGAGGCGTCAACTGTCGGTTAATTTTACACTCGCCATATCGGCAATGACAGGGTGACCCGCCGCATCCAACAGGTTAGATGGGGCGTCATGACGTTGATGATCCAGCCTGTTATCCTTTGCGGCGGCGCCGGCACCCGGCTTTGGCCCGAATCGCGCGGCACCCGCGCCAAGCAGTTCCTGCTGCTCCACGGCCAGCGCAGCCTGTTCCGCCAGACGGTCGAGCGCACCCCGGCAGGCCCCGATTTCCTGCCGCCGGTCGTATTGTGCGGCAATGGCCATGTCGCGATGGTGCGCGAGCAGATGGCCGACCGCGAAGAATCGCTGCTCGTCGAACCGATACCGCGCAACACCGCTGCGGCGATCGCCCTCGCGGTCGCGCAAGCCGACGCCAATAGTCTGCTGCTCGTGATGCCAAGCGATCATGTCATCGCCGACGTCTCCGCCTTCCATGCCGCGATCGCCAAGGGCGTGCGCCTCGCGCAGCAGGACTGGCTCGTCACCTTCGGCATCACGCCCGACAGCCCCGAAACGGGCTTTGGCTATATCGCCGCCGGCGCCCCACTGGGCGAAGACGGCTTCGCGGTCGACCGCTTTGTCGAAAAACCCCCGCTCGCCGACGCCGAAGCGATGCTCGCGGCCGGTGGATACAGCTGGAACGCGGGGATTTTCCTGTTCCGCGCGGGTCGGATGCGCGACGCGATGCTGACGCATTGCCGCGCGATCTTCGAAGCTGCGGACAAGGCGATTGCGGCGGGAATGCGCGACGGCGACGCGCTCTATGCCGATGCCATCGAGTTCGCGAAGGCGCCCTCGGATTCGATCGATTATGCAGTGATGGAAAAGGATGATCGCGTTGCCGTCGTCCCCGTCGCGATGGGCTGGTCCGACCTCGGCTGCTGGCACACGATCCACGCGCTTGCCGACAAGGACGACGCCGACAATGCCGTCACCGGCGACGCCTTTCTCCACGAAAGCCGCGGCAATCTGGTCCGCGCGGGCGACAAGCGCGTCTCGATTCTTGGCATGGACAATATCGCGGTGATCGTCGACGGCGACGATATATTGGTCATCCCGCTCGAACGATCGCAAGAGGTGCGCGCGGCTGCCAAAGCGCGCGAATAGAGGACAGCCACATCAGACACTTGCACTCAAGGTGACTTGCTGCAACAATACACCTATGGAGCGCAGGCCGAGGTCCGCGCCAAAGCAGTTCTGGAGACCTAAAATGTTCGACCGACGTACCCTGCTCGCTGCCGCCGCGGCTTCCTCGATGCTGGCCGGCGTCCGACCGCGCGCCGCCTTCGCAGCGGCGCCCGACAGCGAAGGCGCGCGGCTGACCGCGATCTACGAGCGCATCTACGACATGCTGCTTGACCAGGACCCCGAATTCGCGACATCGCTCGGCGCCGACAAGGGCGACCGCGCGGCGGCAAAGGCGAAACTAGCCGACCGCTCGCCCGCAGGGATCGAGAGAGGGCATGACCTCTATCGCACCGGGCTCAACGAACTGAAGACGATCGACCCTGCCAAACTGTCGGGAATGGACCTCGTCAATTATGAAACCTTCCGCGGTCCGTGGGAGGATTATGTCAAAGCTTACGACACCTTCAGCTACGGACTTCACAGCTGGCCTGAACCGCATCCGGTCACGCAGCTCAGCGGAACCTATCGCTCGATCCCCGATTTCCTCGTCAACCAGCACAGCATCGCGAACGCCGCCGACGCCGAGGCCTATCTGGCGCGCTGCGCCGATTTCGCGGTGCAGCTCGATAATGAAACGGGGCGGATCAAGGCCGATCATGCCGCGGGGATCATCCCGCCCGACTTCGTCGTCGACCGCACGCTGACCCTGTTCCAAAGCATCATGGCGCCCGCGCCCGACGCCAATATCCTGACCACCAACCTCAAGACCAAAACCGCCGAGATTCCGGGC
This sequence comes from uncultured Sphingopyxis sp., assembly GCA_964426485.1. GTDB lineage: Bacteria > Pseudomonadota > Alphaproteobacteria > Sphingomonadales > Sphingomonadaceae > Sphingopyxis. The sequence goes on from CAYRQX010000035.1 coordinate 16,753, forward strand.
GACTGGGCGAAACGCTGCACTGCCATCGTCGAAGGCAAAATCTATCCCGCGATGCGCCGCCAGGCGGCCGAACTCACCGCCGTCCGCCCGCGCGCGACGCACGACGCCGGCGTCTGGCGCCTGCCCAAGGGCGACGCATATTATGCCTATGCCCTCCGCTACGCGACGACAACGGACATGTCGGCCGAGGATGTTCACAAACTCGGCCTCGACCGCATGGCGGCACTGACGGCACGCGCCGACGCCATCTTCAAAAAGCAAGGCATGTCGAAGGGCACCGTCGCCGAACGGATGCGCGCGCTCGGCAAGGACCCGCGTTTCCTTTACCCCAACACCGACAAGGGCAAGGCCGACCTGATCGCAAAGCTCAACGAACAGATTCAGGAAATGCAGCGCCGCCTGCCCGAAGCGTTCGGCCGTCTGCCCAAGGCGAAGTGCGACATCCGCCGCGTTCCGCCCGAGATCGAGGCGGGCGCCCCCGGCGGCTATTACCAGATCCCCGCGCCCGATGGCTCGCGTCCCGGCGCTTACTATATCAACCTGCGCGATACCGCCGAAAACCCGTCATGGACGCTGCCGACGCTGACCTATCATGAGGCGACGCCCGGCCATCACCACCAGATCGCGCTCGCGCAGGAGGCGGAAGGTATCCCGCGCCTCCGCCGCCTACCCGCCTATTCGGTCTACACCGAAGGCTGGGGCCTTTATGCCGAGCAGCTCGCCGACGAAATGGGCGTGTATCGGAATGATCCGTGGGGCCAGCTCGGTTATCTGCAATCCTATATGTTCCGCGCCGCGCGCCTCGTCGTCGACACCGGGCTCCACCATTTCCGCTGGAGCCGCGAAAAGGCGATCGCTTACTATAATGATTCGCTCGGCACCCCCGAGGGATCGAACGTCACCGAGATCGAGCGTTATTGCGTGTGGCCGGGACAGGCGACGAGCTACATGGTCGGCCAGACGCGCTGGGTCGCAATCCGCGAAAAGGCGAAGGCGGCGCTCGGCGACAAATTCGACCTCCGCGGGTTCCACGACACCGCGCTATCGGCGGGCGCGATGCCGATTTCGGTCCTCGCATCGGTAATCGACCGCTGGGTCGCCGCGCAAAAAGCCTGACCTCAAAGCCACCTTCTCTCTCCGGAGAGGGGCATGCGCCGATCAGCTCGCGACGCCGCGCGGGCCGATCGACTGATCGGGATCGCGGGCAGCGGTCACCTCGTCTCCGCCCGCCAAGATCCGGAGCCGCAGCACATCCCAGTCGTGAAAGCGCCAGAAACTCGGGCTGTCGCGGCCGATAATCCGCGGATGTTCGGCGGACGGCGCGATCGTGCGGTCGACCGGCGCGATTTCGGCGAGCATTTCGCAGTCGAAAAAGGCGCGCACGATGACATCCTCATCCGCCGCGCCCGTGCTCCCGACGACGACCCCAAGTTCGCCCGTCGACAGCCGCACCAATGTCCCGACCGCATAGATGCCAAGGCTGTCGGCAAAGCGGTCGAGCAGCGCGGGGTCGAAATGGCCTTCCCACGTCCTCATTTTGGTCAGCGCCTCGCACGGCGTCCATGCATCCTTATAGGGGCGGTTTGAGGTCACCGCGTCATAGACGTCGCAGATCGCGCCCATGCGCGCGGCGAGGGATAGCGCATCGTCCTTAAGCCCATCGGGATATCCGGTGCCGTCGACCTTTTCATGATGCCGCAGACAGAGTTCGAGCGCGAGGTCGGGCGCACCAGCCGAGCTCGCCAACAGGCGGTGGCCGGCAACCGGATGCCCCCGCACCGACCGGATTTCGTCTTTCGACAGCGCGCCCGGCTTGTTCAATATGGCGTCCGCAACCGCGACCTTGCCGACATCGTGCAGCAGGCCCGCGACGCCCAAATCCTCGACCTGTTGCGGGTCGAGTTCCAGATGCCGCGCGAAATTGATCATCAGCGCGCAGACCGCAACCGAATGGAGATAGGTATATTCGTCCTTTTCCTTCAGCCGGACGAGGTTGATCAGCGCCTTGGCATCGCGCTCGATCGACGCGCCGATCGCGCTCGCCAGCTTGACCATACGCTTGACTTCGACCGCCCGGCCCAGCCGGGCGCCATCGAACATGTCGACGACGGCCGCGCGCGTCCGGTCGATCGTCCGCTTCGCACGTCGACATTCGGCCCCATAGCCGCGGCGGGGACGCGGGGCCGCACGATCCTCCGGGTCGGGCGCCGCGAAAGTCGGTCGGGGTCGGATCGCGAGCCTATTCGCCTGCGGTTCTTCGTTGAATCGCAATAGCTTACCGGGCATATTGCCTTCGCGATTGCTCAATTGCGGCCCCGCGAACGGCGCAATCCCGCGGTTGCCGTCGATCATCAACCCGTCGATGCCCGAATTGCGGATGCGTTCCAGCTGCTCGGATGTTTCGATCCGGAAATTGCTCCGCCAGAACGGATGATCGAACCACGACCCTACGAAGGCGTGGACGAACATACCGATTTCGACGTCCTCTGGTTGAATTCGAACAAGCATTTTGGGTCCCGTTGCGGCCGCCTGACAGACACGCACCTTTCCCAATACGGCACGGCCAGTGTCATATTAAGCCGCGCGGTAAACGCCGGTTAACCTCAGTCGCCCGCGAAATCGAACGCGCTCACCCCGCGCTCGCCCTCGCGGAAGCGCAACGGGCGGCCGAGCGGCGGCATCGATCGCTGGATGCAGCCGGTGCGCGTGCAGCGACGACAGCCAAGGCCGATCGGCGTCGCAGGACTGCGCATCAGGTCGATCCCGCGCGCAGCGATCAGCGGCGCCGCAACCTTGGCATCGACCCCGACACAGACGGCAAAGCGCGCGGGCGTGCCGCTGCCCGTTGCGCCGGGCGCCGCAACGCTGCGGCTTTGCGTAAACCAGCGCGAGCCGTCCTCGAGCTCGACCAGATCGGCGATCACCTCGCCGGGGCGCGCAAAGGCTTCGTGGACCCCCCACAACGGACAGCGCGCATCGCCATCGACCAGCGGCGACTGGCTCGCCCCCGCATAGCGCTTGCTCCCCTGCCCCGCGCGGTCGATGCGCAGCATGAAGAAGGGCTGCCCGCGCGCGCCGACGCGCTGGAGCGTCGTCAGCCGGTGCGCGACCTGCTCATAGCCCGCGCCGAAGCGCCGCTGGAGCAGCAGCAGGTCGTATCCCGTCGCGTCGCAGGCGCGCAGGAAACGGCTGTACGGCATCATCAACGCTGCGGCAAAATAGTGGATCAGATGGCGTTCGAACAGACGCGCCGCCGCGGTCTCGGCAAATTCAGCCCCCGCGACCAGCGCATCGATCTCGCCCTTCGCCTCGATCTGCGCCAGCGTCGCCGCCGCCTGGAAGGTGCGCGATGCGGGGCGCAGCAATTCGCTCAGCATCAATTGCCGCGCATGCCAGTCGAGCCAGCGGAGGCGATCGGGCATCACGTCGCTCGGCAAGATGCGGATGCCCAGCTGGTGCCGGGTCCGCAAACGCTCTGAAATCGTACCATACAGATCGCCGCCCGCGAGCCGCAGTTCGTCGGCCAGTTCTTCGGCCTTGGCGTCGAGATCGGCGAAATGATTACGCCATTTCTCGATCGCGCGGCGCACCGCGGCAACTTCGGGCGCTTCGTCGGCCACATCGGAACGGCCCTCGGGCGCGGCATCGAAAAGCCGGGCGAAAGCTGCGGCGGTCGCAGGCGCCGTCTGCAACCACTCCTCGACCTCCTGCGCGCCGATCCCCAGATCGGCAAAGCGCGGATCGCCCAGCCGCCGCCGCAGCCCGGCGAGCCCGCCGGGCACATCCTCCGCCCCCAGCTTTGCCGCATCGAACTCGAAGCGTTCGGCCAGTTTGACGATGACCGTCGCGCTCAGCGGTCGCTGCCCATGCTCGATCAGATTGAGATAGCTCGGCGAAATATCGAGCGCCTCGGCCATGGCGGCCTGGGTCATCCCCGCCTCGCGCCGCACCTTGCGCACCGCCGGCCCCGCAAACACGCGCCGCTCTGCCATATTGTAACTTTCTTTACTACTTTACAGCCCAATTTACACCTACAGCCTGTATTTCACAAATATAATTGACAAAGCTTTTCACTTTCCGCGCCATCGTCGCCAACATTCACCCATCACCTCCTCTCAAGGACAAAGACGATGGGTTATCAGGAAGACATGGCGCAGGCTGGCCGCCTCATCCGCGATTACGACGGCACCTGGGACGGCATCAGTGGCGAAAGCATCGCCCGCATGCGCGCTCAAAACAAGTTCAAGACCGGCCTCGACGTCGCCCGCTACACCGCGCGCATCATGCGCGCCGACATGGCCGCCTATGACGCCGACCCTGCGAACTACACCCAGTCGCTCGGCTGCTGGCACGGCTTCATCGCGCAGCAGAAGATGATCTCGATCAAAAAGCATTTCGGCACCGTCAAGGGCCGCTACATCTACCTCTCGGGCTGGATGATCGCCGCCCTGCGCAGCGAATTCGGCCCGCTGCCCGACCAGTCGATGCACGAAAAGACCAGCGTCCCGGCGCTGATTGAGGAAATCTACACCTTCCTCCGCCAAGCCGACGCGCGCGAACTCGGCGGTCTGTTTCGCGAACTCGACGCCGCGCGTGCCGAGGGTGACGAGCTCAAGGCCAAGCAGATTCAGGCGAGCATCGACAATCATGAAACGCACGTTGTGCCGATCATCGCCGACATCGACGCAGGGTTCGGCAATGCCGAGGCGACCTATCTGCTCGCCAAGAAGATGATCGAAGCCGGCGCCTGCGCGCTCCAGATCGAAAATCAGGTCTCGGACGAAAAGCAGTGCGGCCATCAGGATGGCAAGGTCACCGTGCCGCACGAGGATTTTATCGCGAAGATCCGCGCCTGCCGCTACGCTTTCATGGAACTCGGCGTCGAGGACGGCATCATCGTGACCCGCACCGACAGCCTCGGCGCGGGCCTCACCAAGCAGATCGCCTTCTCGAAAGAACCCGGCGACCTGGGCGACCAGTATAACAGCTTCCTCGATTGCGAAGAGGTCGAGGGCGCGGGCAACCCCGGCGACGTCCTGATCAACCGCGACGGCAAGCTGATGCGCCCGAAGCGCCTGCCCTCGAATCTCTATCAGTTTCGCCCCGGCACCGGCGAGGACCGCTGTGTCATGGACTGCATCGCATCCTTGCAGAACGGCGCCGACCTGCTCTGGATCGAGACCGAAAAGCCGCACATCGAACAGATCGCCGGCATGGTCGACCGCATCCGCGAAGTCGTCCCCAACGCGAAGCTCGCGTATAACAATTCGCCCAGCTTCAACTGGACGCTGAACTTCCGCCAGCAGGTCTATGATGCCTGGGAGAAGGACGGTCAGGACGTCAGCGCCTATGATCGCGCCAAGCTGATGAGTGTCGATTATGACGGCACCGCGCTCGGCGATGAAGCCGACAACCGCATCCGCACCTTCCAGCGCGATTCGGCGAAGCGGGCGGGCATTTTCCACCACCTCATCACCCTGCCGACCTATCACACCGCGGCGCTGTCGACCGACAATCTCGCCAAGGAATATTTCGGCGACGAAGCGATGCTGGGTTACGTCAAGGGCGTCCAGCGCGCCGAAATCCGTCAGGGTATCGCCTGCGTCAAGCACCAGAATATGTCGGGCAGCGACATCGGCGACGACCACAAGGAATATTTCGCCGGCGAAGCCGCGCTCAAGGCCGCGGGCAAGGACAACACGATGAACCAGTTTGCGGCCTAAAGGCCGCGGCGGAACCAGTTCGTCGCCTGACACGAGTTCGGCGCGAGGGGCCCGTTGCACCCCCTCGCGCCACCCACCTTGGCGCGGGGCCCTTGCACAATCGCCCCGCGCCACCCGAGCTTTCCTGGGGAGGAAAGCCTGTCCGTCGGAAGCCTTCGCGCTTCCGGCGGACATTTTTATTGCGGCAGCGCCGCTTCCCCGTCGCGCGTCTTGACCAGCGACCAGATCACACCGCCCGCGATCAGCGCGACCGTCACGCCCAGACTGATCAGTGGCGGGAACTTCGCGCCATCCAGCAGGAAGTCGGCGACGAAAATCTTCGACCCGATGAACACGAGCACCAGCGCCAGCGCATATTTGAGGTAATGGAAGCGGTGCACCATCGCCGACAGCGCGAAATAGAGCGCCCGCAGGCCGAGGATCGCCATGATGTTCGACGTATAGACGATGAAGGTGTCGGTCGTGATCGCGAAGATCGCCGGCACGCTGTCGACCGCGAAAACCAGATCGGCAAGGTTGATGACCACCAGCGCCAAAAACAGCGGTGTCGCCGCGAGCACGATCTTGCCGGTCTTGGTATCGGGCACGCGGACGAAGAATTTCTCGCCATGCAATTCATCGGTGATCGGTATCCGGCGCGATAGCCATTTGACGACCGGATTGCCCGCCACGTCCATCGGCTTTTCACTTGCAAACAGCATCTTCACGCCCGTGAACACGAGGAACGCCGCAAAGATATAGAGCACCCAGCCATATTCGGTCACGAGCGCCGCGCCGCCCGCGATCATGATCCCGCGCAGCACGATCACCGCGACGATACCCCACAGCAGGGCGCGATACTGGTAGCGCGGGGGGATCGCGAAGGTCGTGAAGATCAGCGAGATGACAAAGATATTGTCGATCGACAGCGCCTTCTCGATGAAGAAGCCGGTGTAATATTGCAGCCCCGCCTCGCCGCCCTTCGCAGCCCAGACCCACGCGCCGAATGCCATCGCGATACCGATATAGAGCGCCGAGAGCTTCAAACTCTCGCCGATGCCCATCTCCTTGTTTTCCTTGTTCAGGATGCCAAGGTCGAACGCAGTCAGTGCGATAACGATCGCGATAAAGGCCAGCCAGAACCAGGCCGGGGTGCCCAGCCAGTCGGCAAACAGAAATTCCATGATAATTGTCCCTGGAGTGCGCCAGAAGGCGCCGCCCCGGCGAGGCGACGCTTCCGGTCTTGGTTAGGGTGGATTAGCGCGCGAGCGCCGGACGCAGCGACAACGCCGCCAGGCGTCGCTTGACCGCGAGCTTCAGCGTCTTGAGCCGAAGCAGGCGAAACGGATCGGCCCCGCGCCGCCGCGCCTCGCGCCGCGCCGCTTCGTCGAGCTGGCGGTGCAGCAGCGTGAGCCGATAAAGATTGGGATTAAGCGTCATGAACTTGGGCCTCCTGATTGAAAATCAAGCAGGTGACGCCGATGCAGGACCCAGGTTTAAGGGGGGAGGTAGGCCCAGAGCATCGGTGTCACCCGATGCGGTCCGACATCACGCGGCAGGAATATCCTGCCGACGCCAGAGGGGCCCGGCCCGCATAGCTTCAACTTAGGCGGGACGTGGGGCCGTTTCAAGACCCCACTGTCACTACGCCGCAAAAGCCGTTCGGGCCGACGTGGCGGCAGCGCGAAGCGCTGACGGCAGGACGATGGCGCAAACGCCGCGATCCCGTCGCCGCCCCTTGCGCCGCAAGCATGATTTCTTTTACCCTTCCCCTTGGTTGGGGGAAAGATAATGGTTTCCAGCCCGCTAAAGCCCGTTAAGCAGCATCTGACGAAAGGGAGGATGCCCTTTGATCGTGATTCCGGGCTGATACCCCGGTTAGGAGACCAATATATGACACCGACGCGCGCAAATCCCGTGCTGGCCGGACCGCGCGCCCGATGAGCATTTCCGCCGTCGCTGCGCTTCTTTTACTGTCCGAAACACCGCCGGTTTCCACCGACGCGGCGCCCGAAATCCCGACCGAGACGACCGCCCAGCCATATGAGGGCGATGTTTTGCCGCCAAAGGTCGTACCGACGATCGGGGCCAACCCGTCGCCAGCGCCGGTCACGCCGGGAACGTCCGGCGGCGAGCAGCCGCCCCCAAGACCGGGGGCGCCGAACGAAATCGTCGTGACGGCGCGCGGCGATGCGCCGCCCGGCGATCCGCTGCAAGCGGTCAACATCGAATCCTATCGAGCGGTCCAGGCGATCGACCAGGCGCTCATCGGGCCGATCGCAATGGGCTATCAGGGCATCGTTCCCGAGCCTGTCCGTGACGGGGTGGGCAATGCGCTGCGCAACCTGACCGAGCCGGTCAATTTTCTGAACTATCTGTTGCAGTTCAAGATCGGCAAGGCCGCCGAAACGCTTGGCCGCTTTGCCATCAACTCGACCTTCGGCGTCGGTGGCCTTTTCGACGTGGCCAAGAAGAAGCCGTTTAACCTGCCGTATCGGCGCAACGGTTTTGCCAATACCTTGGGCTTCTACGGCGTAGAGCCCGGTCCCTTTTTCTACCTGCCGCTGTTCGGCGCGACGACCTTGCGCGACATGGCCGGCAACGGCCTCGACATGCTGGTCCTGCCAACCGCGATCGGCAAGCCGTTCAACCGTCCCGCTTACGCGGTTCCGACAACGGTCGTCCGGGCGCTCAACGATCGCATCGAACGCGATGCCGAGATCGAGCGTCTGCAACAACAAAGCCTCGATCCCTATGTCGAGACGCGCACCCTCTATCTGCAAATGAGACAACGCGAGATTGATGCGCTGAAAGGCCGGATTCCCGATGTCATCGCGGCTCCGCCAGTCGAAGCGCCACCCGAACCTGCGTCCCCTCAGACCGATCCGCTTCCCGATCCGGAAATTCCGGTTGTCGAGGCGCCCGCGGGCATCGAAACGCCGACAGCAGGTGACCCGCAGCCGCTTTGAATGATCATGGCGTTGCAATGATCTGCGCCGCCAACCACGGCCGGCTCGTGGCGCCGCTGCGCGATCAACGCGCCTCGGTGATCAGCCAGATTGCGGTTGGAGACGAAAATATCGCGGTGGTTGGGTACGCTTGGGTCGAAGCCCTTCCTCAAGATACCTAGCAAAAAATCCCTTGTCACCCCGGGCTCCACTGCCGGGGCGACGATGAAGGGGTAGCTGATTTGGAATCACGACGAACAATCGTCAATCCAAGCCGCGGCAAGGTCGCGATCAATCGATGCGATTGAAATGCGTCGTTTCCAATTTTTGACGATTATCGCCTGGCCAAACTATTGTTTCGGTCATGGATTTTCGATCCTTGGCGACGGTATAGACCCGCGTCGATACCCGTGTTCCGTCTTTCCCCAGGGTCATAACCAATGTGTTTGGCGCTGGCTGACGCAGCGCAACGCTGTCGATGAAATCCATATTGCCCGTGATCGGAACTGGGACGCCATCAAGAGCAGCGGTCGATTCTGAATGCCTGCTAGAGCCGTCCGGTGCAACAATTTCGACGAGCGTTGTCCATTTTTCGCCTTGCGATGCACGGAAAGTCATTGTCACCCGCTGAGGCCGCTCTCGCTCTGGAATGAGCGAAGTGTCGAGCGACCAGCTCCCGACCAAGGGCAGCTGCTTGGATGCCGCGCTGTAATCCGCGTTCGGCGTCGCGGCCTGGTCCGCAGCAGGGACGTCAGCGACAATAAATCCAGCGGCGGCTATGGGTAATATGAAGAGCATGACGATCATTCCTTTCGAGCCGCGAGCCCCAATGGCCGCGGCGTGCGCCAAGTCCTTCACGCCGCTACTATGCTTCGAAAGATCGATATTATTGTCACAAGTTTTTTGGCCAGCCAAAAGGCGCGCCAATTCACGGCTACTGCCGATACCCGTCTTGCGGCGGGCGGTCCGCAAACGCTCGTTAATCGAGGTTTCCGAGCGCCCAAGACGCACCGCAATGGTCTTCACCGTGTGTCCTGCTGCCAACATGCGCAAAACTTCCACTTCACGGTCTGTAAGGCACGCGAACAAGCTGGCAGGGGATTGCTTGGCAGACATATATTTTGCTCACCACAGCCGCAGCAACAGGTCCATCCCAATTTATTTGTGTCGCGCCAGTGGTGCCAAATCGAAATTTGCGAAAGCGAGGACATTTTAACATCGTCAGAATCGAGAAACTCGAATGATGTTCATATAGCCCCTCCACAGGATTTGACGCTTCGTCGGCGTGCGCGAATGACCTCTTTGTTGATAACGCCCGACCAGACTTCTTACTTCCCCATCAACTTTATCGTCATCGCCGTCAGCGCCTCGGTCGCCGTCGCGATCACCTTGTCCGCCTCGGGCGCCCAGAAGGGCGAGTGCAGGCTCGGCAAGGTCCGGCCTTCCTTTTTCGCCGCGTCATATTCGGCCTGGGGCACCCCGCCGACCCAGATGATCAGGCTTTTGATGTCCTTGTCGTCGCGCACAAAGCGGCCGAAATCTTCACCGCCCATCACCGGCGGCACCTGCACCACGCGCTTCTCGCCGAAACTGGTTTTCAGATACGCCGCCATTTCCTCGGTGAAATCGGGGGTGTTGAACGTCGACGGGGTGAACTCGTCCTTCTGCACGCTCACCACCGGCATCTTGTCCTCGGGAATCCCCGCCGCAATCGCCTCGCCCTTGGCGACGCGCGCGATGCCGTCGAGCAGGTGACCCCGCACCTCGTCGGTGTAACTGCGCACCGTCAGTTGCAGCTTTGCCTCATCCGAAATGATATTGTGCTTCGCCCCGGCGTGAAAGCTGCCGACGGTCACCACCGCGCTGTCGAGCGGGCTGATCTCGCGCGATACCAAGGTCTGCAATGTCGACACGATGCGGCTGGCCAGCACGATCGGATCCTTGGTCGTCTGCGGATAGGCGCCGTGGCCGCCGACGCCCTTGACCAGTATGTCGACGCTGTCGACATTGGCGAGCGCATAGCCCGGCGTATAGCCGATCACCCCGGCGGGAAACTGCGCCGCGTCGTGGAACGCCAGCGCGTATTGCGGCTTGGGAAAGCGGGTATAAAGCCCGTCCTCCAGCATCATCCGCGCGCCCGCACCGCGTTCTTCGGCGGGCTGGCCGATCATCACCAGCGTCCCCGACCAGTTCGCCTTGTTCGCCGCCATCAACCGCGCGACGCCGACCCATGCGGTCATATGCGTGTCGTGGCCGCACGCGTGCATGACGCCGGTCTCGACGCCCTCCGCGGTGGTGACGCGCACCTTTGACGCGCCGGGCAGCCCGGTCTGTTCGGTCACCGGCAGCCCGTCCATATCGGCGCGGACCAGCACGACCGGCCCGGGGCCGTTCTTCATCACCGCGACGATGCCGGTGCCGCCGACCTTTTCGGTGACCTCGAACCCCAGCTTGCGCGCCTCAGCCGCCAAAATGCCCGCCGAGCGCACCTCCATGAAGCTGAGTTCGGGGTTGGCGTGCAGATCGTCGTAAATCTTCATCAGCGACGGCATCTGTTTCTGCACCTCGCCGCCCAGCTGTTGCGCCGCCGCAGGGGCCGCCCCCGAAACGATCAGCGCCAGCGCCGCGGCGCCCGTCCACAAATTCCGCATTGATACTACCCCTGTTGTCAGCTCGCCGGGACCAGTTCGATCACGTCGACCAATGATTCATAGGCCGGTGCGGGCAGCACCAGCCGCCAGCGATTGTCGCCGATCCGCTCGATCAGCCCCGCCATGTCGCGCATCCGGTCGCTGCCGTAATTGACCGCCATCTTCTCATCGCCGAGTTCGAGCGTCCCGAGAAATATCTGGCGTTTCAGATTGTCGGGAAAGATCAGCCCGACGGGACGCTGCGAACCCGTGATCTTGGTCAGGCTCGACAGCCCCTGTTCGGACGCCACGCGGCACCGGAACCAGCCATAAGCGATATAGGACAGTCCGCCACGGCCCTGCGTCCCCACCTTGATCGTGCGGCAGCGATAGTCTCCCGCGGGCAGGTGCGGATTGGGCAGCGCCGCCGTCGGCTGGAGAAGCACGCCCTCGCGGTCGATATCCGCGCCAAAGCCTTTGGCGCGCGCATCCGCAAGCGCCACCTGCCAGCTATTATACCAGCCGCGAATGCGCTCCTTGTCGGCATCGGTCGCGGTCGCGCGCCAGCTGCCCGTTGCATCCGGCGGCGTGTCTGCCGACGATGGCGGCACGGGCGGCACCACCGTCCGACACGCGCCAAGGGTGACGCCAAGCGCCACCGCCAAAACCCAAATGGTGCGACCCATGATTCTCCATTTCTCCCCGGCCCCTTGATAGTTAACCTTAGGAGGGCAAAGGAGATTGCTCAAGGCCGGAGCGGTTCAGCCCGCGGTCCAGCCGCCATCGACGCTGAGGTTCGCGCCGGTGATGTTCGCCGCCTCGTCGCGAGTCAGGAAGGCTGCGATCGCCGCGACCTGCTCGACGGTGACAAACTGCTTGGTCGGCTGCCCTTCGAGCAGCACATCATTGATGACCTGTTCGCGCGTCATGTTCCGCGCCTTCATCGTGTCGGGGATCTGATTCTCGACCAGCGGCGTCCAGACGTAGCCGGGGCTGATGCAGTTCACCGTAATACCCGCGTCGGCGACTTCGAGCGCGACGGTCTTGGTGAGGCCCGCCAGGCCGTGCTTCGCGGTAACATAGGCCGATTTGAACGGCGAGGCGACGAGCGAGTGCGCCGAGGCGGTGGCGATGATCCGTCCCCATTTCTTCTTGCGCATGACGGGCACGGCATGGCGGATCGTGTGGAAGGCCGCAGTCAGGTTGAGCGCGATGATCATGTCCCATTTCTCGACCGGAAAATCTTCGACCGGCGAGACGAACTGCATCCCGGCATTGTTGACGAGAATATCGACGCCGCCGAAATCCTTCTCCGCGCGCTGGAACATTTCCTCGATCTGTTCGGGCTTGGTCAGGTCGGCGCCGTCATAGGCGGCCTTCCCGCCGCTGATGGCTTCCAGTCCCTTGCGCTCGGTCTCGATCGCGTCGGCTGCGCCGAACCCGTTGATGATAATGTTCGCGCCGTCGGCAGCAAAGGTCTTGGCGATGCCAAGCCCGATGCCCGAGGTCGATCCGGTGACGAGGGCGGTCTTTCCTTTGAGGCGCATGAGATAATCCTTTCCAGCGGGGGAGAGAGTCAGGAAACGTCGGGTTCGGCCTTTGGTCGCAATGCATTCGATTGCACCGCAAAACTGTCCGACCGCCCCTCGGCGATGCTGTCGGCAAGCAGGTGACCGTCCTTCATCGCCGCCTCGACCGCATCGCGGCCGAGCGCCCAGTTGACCTCCATCGTCGAGCGCGAAAATTCGAAATCGCGCGCGCCGGTCTGCCAAGCGGGCGGCTCGTGGATCAGCTGGACCACGTTGAGTGCCTTGCAGTCGACCATCCGCCGCACTGCCTTCACCTCGGGCAGCTCGGCATATTCCTCTGGCAGCCTCTGCAGCATCCGGTCGATCAGCCGATGCTCCTTGCGCCGCCGCACCAGCCCGTCCGAGATACGCCGCGTGCGACTCGAATAACGAATATCCTTCTCTCGCGACCAGGCTTCCTCTAGATCGTGCGGCCGTTCGCCGCGCGCCGGAAACAAATCGACCTGGAACACCAGCATGTCGTCGTGCGCCGAGGCGACGACATGCTCGAGCGGCGTGTTCGAAACGAGCCCGCCGTCCCAATACCATGTCCCGTCGATCTCCACCGGCGGCAGACCGGGCGGCAGCGCCCCCGACGCCAATATATGCCGCGCGTCGATCGTGTCGCATGTGGTGTCGAAATAGCGAAAATTGCCGGTCTCGACCGCGACTGCGCCTACCGACAGCCGCACCTTGCCCTTGTTCACCCGCTCCCAGTCGACGAGCCGATCGAGCGTCCCGACCAGCGGGCTTGTGTCATAAAAGCTGATCGCCTCGGGCGTCTGGCGCTCGGCAAAGGCGGGCGGCGGAAAGCGCGGGATGAAAAAGCCCGGAACGCCGAACGCCATCACCTGCCCCGCGGCTGCCATATGCGACCATTCGCGCGCCCAATCGTTATCGGGGGTCGGCAGCGACGGCAGCGCCGACGACACACCCTCCCAGAATTCGCGCATCTTGCCCACCGCCTGGTCGCGTTCGTTGCCCGCGATGATCGCGGCGTTGACCGCTCCGATGGAAATACCTGCAACCCAGTCGAGTTCGATGCCGAGCTCGATAAGCGCCTCATACACCCCCGCCTGGAATGCGCCGAGCGCGCCGCCTCCTTGCAGGACGAGCACGACGAGGTCGGGGAGCGGCAAGGCGGCACGGGCGGCGCGGCGGGGCATGGACTCGTGATCCTCGGCTGGCGGACGGACGATATTTGTGCACCGCAGCACGAGCGATTGCAATGGCTTCTCTGCCGCGAAGCCCCTTCCAATTACCCGGCGCTGCTGTAACAGTTGCGAGGAAACGACCATTTACCGGTGGAGAATCCCGATGCGCCTCGACGATTATGATCCCGGAGACGATATTCGCGATCTGGGCCGGGGCGGCGGTGGGTTCGGCGGCGGCGGGGGCGGCGGCCTCGGCGGGCTACTGATCGGATTTCTGCCGATGCTGCTCGGGCGCAAGATGGGCTGCGGAACGATCCTGCTGCTCGGCGCCGTTGCTTTCTTCGTTCTCGGCCCCGGCGCAAATATGCTCAGTAGCGGCGGCGGGACCGTCGATCCGGCGGCGGATAGCCGCAATGGGGCCAATGTCGCCTGTGATACGCAGAGCGAACGCTTCGCCTGCAACGTGTTCGGATCGACGCATACCGTTTGGGAAGGGCTGATCAGCGGCTATCGCAAGCCAACGCTCAATTTCTTCACTGAATCCAATCGGTCGGGCTGCGGAGCTGCCCAATCGGCAATGGGTCCCTTCTATTGCCCCGCCGATCAGGGCGTTTATCTCGACACCAGCTTCTTCCGCGAGCTCGAACAGAAGTTCGGTGCCGCCGGCGACGCCGCGCAAGCCTATGTGATCGCCCACGAGGTCGGCCACCATATCCAGACAATCAGCGGCATTTCGGATCAGGTCCGCCAAGCGCAACAGCGCGCCTCGCAAGCCGAAGGCAATGCGCTGCAGGTGCGTATGGAGCTTCAAGCCGATTGCTACGCCGGCGTATGGGCCGCCCGCGCCAAGACGAACGACGGGCAGCCGGTGATGGAGCCGGGCGATATGGAAGAAGCGATGCGCGCCGCGAACGCGATCGGCGACGACACGCTGATGCGCTCGGCGGGGCAGCGGCCGGTGCCCGAAAGCTTCACCCACGGGACGAGCGAACAACGCATGACCTGGCTGCGTCGCGGCCTGCAAACGGGAGACCCGCGCCAGTGCAACGCTTTCGATACCGCCATCTGAGCGCCGCGCTCGCGGCATCCCTTTTGACGGCATCGCTGGCGTCGGCCGAAACCCTTTATATCGAGGCGGGACGACTGATCGACGGCGTCGCGAGCGAGGTCCGCGCCGGTCAGTGCATCACCGTTGAGGCCGAACGCATCAAGGCCGTCGGTGCCTGCGGAAAGGCGCCCGATGGTGCGACCGTCGTCGACTGGTCCGCCTTCACCGTGCTGCCCGGCCTGATCGACCTCCACACCCACCTTGCCGACCTCGGCCAGAGCGCCGATCTGGCCGCGCCGATCAAGGCGTCGCCCGCCGAAACCGCACTGGTCGGCGCCCGCAACGCGCGCGTCACGCTCGACGCGGGTTTTACCAGCGTGCGCGACGTCGGCACTTATCGCGGGCTCACCGACGTCACGCTGCGCAATGCGATCGACCGCGGCGATGTGCCGGGCCCGCGGATGTGGGTCGCCGGCGCCTATATCACGATCCCGAAGGGCGGCGGCGAACTCAACGGCGTCGTTCCGAACGAAGAACTGCCGCCCGACATGCGCCTCGGTGTTGCCGCGACGCCTGAGGAAGCGGCCAGGAAAACTGCCTATTTGCTCGATCAGGGCGCCGACTTCATCAAGGTGATCGCTACCGGCGCGGTACTTGCGATGGGCACCGAACCCGGCGCGGTCGAACTTAGCGAAGAATATCTGCGCGCGGTGGTCAAGGTCGCGCATGCCCGCGGAAAAAGGGTTACCGCGCACGCGCACGGCGCCGAGGGGATCAAAAATGCGATCAACGCCGGGGTCGACAGCATCGAACATGCCAGCCTCGCCGACGAGGCGGCGCTGCAACTCGCGAAGAAGAATGGCACCTGGCTCGCGATGGACATCTATAACGGCACCTATATCGACGATGTCGGCACCAAAGAGGGCTGGCCCGAGGAATATCTGCGCAAAAACCGCGAGACGACCGACACCCAGCGCGCAGCCTTCCGCCGCGCGGTCGAACTGGGCGTCAACATCGGCTATGCGACCGACGCCGGCGTCTACCCGCACGGGCTCAACGCACGCCAGTTCCGCAACATGGTCAAATATGGGATGACGCCGATGCAGGCGATCCAGTCGGCGACCGGCCGCGCGTCCGAGGAAATGGGGCGACGCGACATCGGCGCGATCATTCCCGGCCGCTATGCCGATTTCGTCGCGGTAAAGGCCGATCCGCTGACCGATATCACCGTGCTCGAAAATATCGACCATGTGATGAAGGGTGGCGTGCTCGTTCGCTAACGACCAGTTGCGGACAAACCGCCTTCTAAATCCCGTTCGTGTCGAGCCCTTCGACTGCCTTGCAGGCGCTCAGGATAAACTTCGGCCTTTGGCCGAAGTCGAGACACCCCGAAGGCGCGCGCTACCGATGGGTGTCTCGACTTCGCTCGACACGAACGGAAATAGAGGGGACCGTCTGGAATCCACCCCAAAGCCGCCATCCGCCTTTGAAAAAAGTGCTTTCCTACATTATTCGGCTGTGTCAGCCTTCATGTCAGCTCTTTC
>CAYRQX010000036.1:0-33321 GCA_964426485.1 uncultured Sphingopyxis sp.
AGATGGAGGTCGTGCGGGACCGCAACGACAATTGCATCATCATCTGCTCGATCGAGAATGTCGATGCGATGGGCACGCATACGGGTGACTCGATCACGGTCGCGCCCGCGCTGACGCTGACCGACAAGGAATATCAGATCATGCGCAACGCGAGCATCGCGGTGCTGCGCGAGATCGGGGTCGAAACCGGCGGGTCGAACGTCCAGTTCGCGGTGAATCCGAAGGACGGCCGCCTGATCGTGATCGAGATGAACCCGCGCGTGTCGCGTTCGTCGGCGCTGGCGTCGAAGGCGACGGGTTTCCCGATCGCCAAGGTCGCGGCGAAGCTGGCGGTCGGCTACACGCTCGACGAAATCATGAACGATATCACCGGGGTGACCCCGGCGTCGTTCGAACCGACGATCGATTATATCGTCACCAAGATCCCGCGCTTTGCCTTCGAGAAATTCAAGGGCGCCGAGGCGACGCTGTCGACCGCGATGAAGTCGGTCGGCGAAGTGATGGCGATCGGCCGCACGATCCATGAGAGCTTGCAAAAGGCGCTGCGCGGTCTGGAGACGGGGCTTTCGGGCTTTAACTTCGTCGACCGGCTGAAGGGCGCGAGCCATGATACGCTGCGCAGCGAACTCGCGAAAGCGACCCCCGACCGGCTGCTCAACGCCGCACAGGCGATCCGCGAGGGGCTGCCCCTGTCGGAGATCAACCGCATCGCGGGTTACGACATGTGGTTCCTCGAACGCATCGAGGAGATTGTCGAAGCGGAGAAGGAAGTGTGCCGCGACGGCCTGCCGCGCGATGCCGAAGGACTTCGCAAGCTGAAAGCCATGGGCTTTTCGGACAAGCGCCTCGCCTATCTCGCGCTCCAGTCGGCGAACCTGCAACCCGGCACGCGCCGCGCGACGGCCAGCGGCCGCGGGCTGATCCACGAAGCGGTCAAGGCGATGACCGGCGGCGTCACCGAAATGGAGGTGCGGGGGCTCCGCCACAAACTGGGCGTGCGCCCGGTGTATAAGACGATCGACACCTGCGCCGCCGAATTTGCGGCCAAGACGCCCTATCTCTATTCGACCTATGAAGCCCCGACCTTTGGCGAGCCCGAGAATGAGGCGAACCCGTCGGATCGCAAAAAGGTGGTGATCCTCGGCGGCGGGCCGAACCGGATCGGGCAGGGGATCGAGTTCGATTATTGCTGCTGCCACGCCTGCTTTGCGCTCCACGATGCGGGCTATGAAACGATCATGATCAACTGCAACCCGGAGACGGTGAGCACCGATTATGACACGTCGGACCGCCTCTATTTCGAACCGCTGACGGCGGAAGACGTGCTCGAAATCCTGCATGTCGAAATGTCTAAGGGCGAGCTTGTGGGCGTGATCGTCCAGTTCGGTGGCCAGACCCCGCTCAAGCTCGCGCAGGCGCTGTCGGATGCGGGCATCCCGATCCTCGGTACCTCGCCCGATGCGATCGACCTTGCCGAAGATCGCGAGCGTTTTGCCGCGCTGGTCAACAAGCTCGGCCTCAAGCAGCCCGAAAACGGCATTGCGCGCAGCCGCGAAGAGGCGATCGCGGTCGCGACGCGCATCGGTTATCCGGTGCTGACGCGCCCCAGCTACGTGCTCGGCGGCCGTGCGATGGAGATTGTCGACGATCAGGCGCAGCTCGAAAATTATATCGAGACGGCGGTGCAGGTGTCGGGGGACAGCCCGGTGCTGATCGACCGCTATCTGCGCGACGCGATCGAGGTCGATGTCGACGCCTTGTGCGACGGCACCGACGTGGTGGTTGCGGGCGTGCTTCAGCATATCGAGGAAGCCGGGGTCCATTCGGGCGACAGCGCCTGCTCGATCCCGCCGTACAGCCTGTCGCCCGCGATCATCGCCGAAATCGAGCGCCAGACCGAATTGCTCGCGCGCGCGCTCGAAGTGCGCGGCCTCATGAACATCCAGTTCGCGGTCAAGGGCGACGAGGTGTATCTGATCGAGGTCAACCCGCGCGCCAGCCGCACCGTGCCATTCGTCGCCAAGGCGGTCGGCTCGCCGATCGCCAAGATCGCGGCGCGCGTGATGGCGGGCGAGAAACTGGCCGACCTGCCGAAGATCAACCGTGACATCAAACATGTCGCGGTGAAGGAAGCGGTCTTCCCCTTCGCGCGTTTCCCCGGCACCGACCCGGTGCTGTCGCCTGAGATGAAGTCCACCGGCGAAGTCATGGGGATCGATCGCAATTTCAACCTCGCTTTTGCCAAGGCGCAGCTTGGCGCGGGCGACCGCCTGCCGACCGACGGCCGCGTCTTTGTCTCGGTCAAGGATAGCGACAAGCCGCGTATCATCGGCGCGGTGAAGCAGCTGACCGATTGGGGCTGGAAGGTGATCGCGACCGGCGGCACCGCCGACTATCTTGCCGGGCAGGGCATCGACGTCGAGCGCGTCAACAAGGTCGCCGAAGGCCGCCCGCATATCGTCGACCGGATCAAGGACGGCGACGTGCAACTGATCTTCAACACGACCGAGGGATGGCAGTCGTTGCAGGACTCGCAATCGATCCGCGCCTCGGCGCTGGCGGCGGACATCGCTTATTACACGACGGCGGCGGCCAGCGATGCCGCGACGCAGGCGATCGGGGCGCTCCGCTCGCACAGTCTTGAAGTAAAGCCGCTTCAGGACTATTATTGAACCACCGCTCCACCCCCCGACATTGACGGATCAGCGGCGCAGCCGCCCGGCGAAACTTCGCTGGCGCTGGATTATTGACGAAGGACAACAGGATAATGGCAAGCGTTGAAAAGGTGCCGATGCTGGCAGAAGGCTATGAGAAGCTGAGCTCGCAGCTCACGGCGCTCAAGGCCGAGCGACCGCTGATCGTCGATGCGATCGAGGAAGCGCGCGCGCATGGCGACCTTTCGGAAAATGCCGAATATCACGCCGCGAAAGAGCGTCAGGGCCAGGTCGAAGCGACGATCGGCGACCTCGAAGACAAATTATCGCGCGCGCAGGTGATCGATCCGACGATGTTGTCGGGCGACCGCATCGTGTTCGGCGCGACCGTTACGCTCGCCGACGAGGACGACAAGCCGGTCAAATATCAGATCGTGGGTCAGGCCGAGGCGGATGCGAAGGATGGCAAGATCAGCTATAATTCGCCGCTCGGCCGCGCGCTGATCGGCCGCCGCGTCGACGATGAGATCGAAGTCACCGTGCCTGCGGGCGACAAATATTATCTGGTGAAGAAGATCGAATTCATCTGATGGATTTTGGGCGATGAAGCCGCACGAAGCGCCGCTGGTCACGGGCTATGCGCTCGTCTGCGTCATCGTCTTTGTCCTTCTGTGGATCACCGGATTCCAGGTCGATGCGATCGTCCGCGCGGGGTTTATACCTGCGCGTTTCGGTAACGAACTGATCCTCCCGCCGGGAACGATGGTTCCCTTTGTGCTGACGCCGCTGACGTCGGCCTTGCTGCACGGCGGGGTGCTGCACATTGTCTTCAACGTCATCGTGCTGCTTTTCATTGGCCGCCAGCTCGAGGCGCCGCTGGGGTCGAAGGCGATGGCGGTGCTGCTGCTCGCCGGGGCCTATGGCGGCGCGCTCGCGCAGTTTCTGGCCGATCCGCAATCGGCGGTGCCGATGATCGGTGCCAGCGGCGCGATATCAGCGGTGATCGCGGTCTATGCCTTGATCTTCAGCCGCTCGCAGGCGTCCGCCATCGGCCCGATTCCGGGGCATTGGGTGCGGGCGTTGTGGCTGGCTGCGGCGTGGATCGGGTTGCAGCTGTTGATCGGCTTTGCCGGTGACGGCGGTTTCGGTGCGATCGCGATCTGGGCGCATGTCGGCGGGTTTCTGGCGGGCTTGCTCCTTGCTCGCCCGCTGCTGCGCTGGCGCTTCGGGGCGCGTTAGACCCCGAGCAGCCCACCCGCCAGCAGCATCGCGACGCGCACATCGATCCCGCAACCTTCGGCGCGTTTCGCTGCGACGAAATCGGC
Source organism: uncultured Sphingopyxis sp. (assembly GCA_964426485.1). Classification (GTDB taxonomy): domain Bacteria; phylum Pseudomonadota; class Alphaproteobacteria; order Sphingomonadales; family Sphingomonadaceae; genus Sphingopyxis. Next base: position 3,980 of record CAYRQX010000036.1, read on the forward strand.
GATGCCGTCCAGCGGGACGCGGTGGACGATGATGTCCTCGCCATCGACCCCGCCGCCTTCGCCGACCTTGGTCAGCCCGGTCGCGACCAGCAGGGTGAAGCTTTCGCTGACCATGCCGGGCGAGCTGTAGAATTCGCCGACAGTGCGCCAATGGTCGGCGCGGTAGCCGGTTTCCTCTTCGAGCTCGCGCTCTGCCGCAATTTCGGGCGCCTCGCCGGCAGTGTCGTCGCCGACGAGTCCGGCGGGCAGCTCGAGGCACTGGATCTTCAGCGGCACGCGATATTGTTCGACGAGGATGACGTGGCGGCCGTCGGCATCCTCGTCGATCGCAAGGATCACCGCGGCATGTATGCCGCGCGAGCGCGAGACATATTCCCACGTCCCCTGCTGCTTTACGGTGATGAAGCGGCCTTCCCACCGCGTCTCGATGGGGGTGTCGGGGGAGGGCCGGGTCATAGCTGTCCTTATCGTCATTGTGAGTGAAGCAATCCAGAGCGGTGGACGCTGCTGAGGATTGCCACGCGACTTCGCTGCTCGCAATGACGGCAGGCTTAAATCTCGATCAGTCGGTCGGGAAGTTCGTTGGGATTGTCATCGCCCTTGGGGAAATGTTCGGCGAGCACGATGCCCATCTGGCGCACCGCCTCGGCCATGCCTTCGCCGGGCTTGCCGACGCGCACGCGCTCGATCAGCGCCGCCATGGCATTGCCCCAAACCTCGGGCGTGACTTTCGCCGCGATCGCCCCGTCCGCGACGATATCGGCGCGATGTTCTTTCAGGCTGAGGTAGAGGAGGACGCCGGTGTGCCCGACCGTCTTCGCCTCGGTGCCCACCTTGAACAAATCTATCGCGCGGGCACGGACGCGCTGCGCCTTGATCGCGCGCGGCGTCAGCGCCATCCGCAGCGGCCGCCACAGCAGGATCAGCCACATGCCGATCCATTTGAGCACGCCAACCGCAATCACCGTCCCAAGCCATTGATTGGCCGTGAGCTCATGCCCCCAGCCGCCGCTCAGTCGATCGTACAGCCCGCGGTAAAATTCGGGGAACAATGCGATCACGGACATGGCGATAAACGCGATGACGCTCGCCCAGACGAGCGCGACATCGTCATAATCGTTCGACTTCGCTGCGACGACGGTGACGATCTCGCCGCTCGTATGCGCCTCGGCCGCTGCGACCGCTGCGGTGACGATATCGTGGTCGGCTTCGCTCACATGGCTGATTTTCTGTGGCATGTCCTGCGCCCCCTACCAGCCGCCGGAGGCGCCGCCGCCCCCGAAGGAACCGCCGCCGCCCGAGAAGCCGCCGAAGCCGCCACCGCCGCCGCCCCAGCTCGATCCGCCGCCGCCCCATGAGGAGCCGCCACTTCCGCCACCCCAGTCGTCGTCGCCCCAGATGATGATCGGTGCGCCGCCGCCCCACGGGCCGCTGCGGCGATGCTTCTTCCCGCGCCCCATGCGCGACAGCATCGGCAGGACGAAGAAGATCAGAATGATGAAACCGACGAAAAAGAGCCCGCCGAAATTGCCGTCGCCGGAACGGTCGCGCTCGGCCTTGTCGGCCGCCGCGGCGCGCGCCGCCGCCTCTTCGGGCGGCAGCTGGATCTGCTGCGCGATCGCATTGACGCCGTCCTGAATGCCGCCGGGCATGTCGCCCGCCTTGAACTTCGGCGTCACGACGTCGCGAATGATCCGCCCCGACAGCGCATCGGTCAGCACGGGCTCGAGCCCGAGCCCGACCGAGATATTCATCCGCCGCTCGTTCGGCGCGATCAGGAAAACGACGCCGTCGTCCTTCGCCTCGTCGCCAATGCCCCAGGCGCGGCCGAGCTTATAGCCATACTCGGCAATGTCATTGCCTTCGAGGTCGCTGACCGTCGCGACGACAAGCTGGTGCCCAGTCGTCTTTTCCAGTTCGAGAAGCTGCGTGTTGAGCGCCGCTTCCTCGGTCGCGGGGATGATACCGGCCTGATCGACGACCGGATTGCCCGCAAGCTTGGGGAAAGTCTGCGCGGCGGCGGGGGCCGCCGACAGCAACAGCAGCCCGGTGAGGGCCGCTGTTGCCAGCGGGCGAAAAAGGGCGGTCAGGGCCACCTTAATTGCCGAAATCGACCTTCGGCGCCTGATTGGCATTGGGCGTGATCGCCTTGTATGGCGTCATCGGCTGCGCGCCATGGACGATCTTGGCGCCGATGATGTCGGGGAAGGTGCGGATCGTCGTGTTATAATCCTGCACCGCGCCATTATAGTCCTGGACCGAGACGTTGATGCGGTTCTCGGTACCCTCGAGCTGGGTCATCAGGTCGGCAAAGCGCGCCTGGCTCTTGAGGTCGGGATATTGTTCGACGGTGACGAGCAGGCGGCCGAGCGCGCCCGATACATTGCCCTGCGCCTGCTGGAACGCCTGAACCTTGGCCGGATCGTTCAGATCGTCGGTGCTGAGCTTTACCTGCGTCGCCGAGGCACGCGCCTGGATCACGCCTTCCAGCGTCGATTGTTCGATATTGGCCGCGCCCTTCGCGGTTTCGACGAGGTTCGGGATCAGGTCGGCGCGGCGCTGGTACGCGGCTTCGACATTGGCCCATTTGGCCTTTGCGGCTTCTTCCTTGGTGGGAACGCTGTTGATGCCGCAGGCGGACAGCGACACGGCTGCAAGCGGCACAATCAGCCAACGGGCAGAACGCATGGTCATGGTCTTCGGACTCCCTCCGCGCGGCACAATGCCGCGCTAACTGCCTTAATATAGTAAGACGCTGCCGCGCCCGCAATCATTGACGCGGATAATCGCGTCGGGCACGTTGGAAAGTGCAGGCGCAGCGACCAAAGGGGTTGGTATATGATCAAGGATTTCAAGGCATTCCTGAACCAGGGCAATGTGATGGGGCTGGCGGTCGGCGTCATCATCGGCGCGGCGTTCGGGACGATCGTCAAGTCGCTGACCGACGATGTGCTGATGCCTTTCATTGGCTTTGTCACCGGCGGCGGGGTCGATTTCACCAACCAGTATCTCGTGCTTTCGGGCAGCGAAAAAATTACTGCGGGCATGACGCTGGCCGCGGCGAAGGCGACTGGCGCGAATGTGATGGCGCTCGGCAGCTTCGTGACCGCGGTGATCAACTTCCTGCTGCTTGCTTTCGTCGTCTTCCTGCTGGTGCGGCAGGCGAGCAAGTTTATCAAACCAGCGGAAGAAGCTCCCGCCGGACCCACCGAGATTGATATCCTTACCGAAATCCGCGACGAGCTGAGAAGGAAGGCGTGATCTATCTGCGACGAAACTCACGCGCGCCCTTTCCATCGGCGCGCGGGCATCCTATATCAGTCCGGTCGGTTTCGGCCGACTATGGTGATAAATGGTGTCGTGGAATAGACACAGCGGACCCGGGGGCAGTACCCGGCGGCTCCACCACAAACCCGCGCTTCTTGATGGGCGCGCGGGTTTCTGACGGGGCCGAACCAGGATCGACGTGTGTTCAAAGACGATATTTTTGCCCGGGCTGAGTAACCCGTTCAAGGCTCAAAACCAATAGGTGCTAACGATAACGAAGCACTCGCTCTGGCTGCCTAACCGATAAGCCTCACGGCCTAAGGTTAGACAAATAGAACGCGGTTCGGACCGAACCGGGCAACAGAATCGGATACCAGCGGCTGGGGACGAGCCGGGCAACAGAATCGTCCCACCTTATTTCCAAAATAGTCAATGTGGTGGTTAGTGCGCGCTTTCGCAGTGGCTATGGTCGCCGAGCGCCTCGATCACGCGGCAATCGGCGGCGACGCCGCCCCGGCACCGGCCGATGATGCGCGCGAGCTCGTCGCGCAGCAAAGTCAGCTGCGCGATCTTTTCCTCGACCTGTTCCAGATGCCGCGTCGCGATCCGGTCGGCATCGCCGCAGTCGCGCCCCGGATCGTCCGACAGGTCGAGCAGCGAGCGGATTTCCTCAATCGTGAACCCCAGATCACGCGAATGGCGCACAAAGCGCAGCCGCGCGCGATGCGCGTCGCCATAGCTGCGGTAATTCGCCGCGGTGCGACCTGGCGCGGGCAACAGCCCGATGCGCTCATAATAACGGATGGTTTCGATATTGGTGCCGGTCGCCCGCGACAGTTCGCCGATTTTCATCGCTTGACCCTGTAGTTGCTACAGGGTGCATATAGGGTGCCGACTCGAAGATGACAGGAGCTTTCGACGTGGCCGATCAATGCTGTGCCGGCAAAAGCGGCAAGACCGCACTCAACAACCCCAGGTGGCGGCGTATCCTGTGGATCGCGCTCATCATCAACGCTGCGATGTTCGGCGTCGAGATCGTCGCGGGCGTCGCGGCGGATTCGCGCGCGCTGCAAGCCGACGCGCTCGATTTTCTGGGTGACAGCGCCAATTATGCGATCAGTCTTGGCGTCGCGGGCATGGCGCTCGCATGGCGTGCGCGCGCCGCCTTGCTGAAAGCCGCAACGATGCTTGTCTTTGGGCTGTGGGTATTCGGCTCGGCGGCCTGGGGCTTCGTCGCCGGATCGGCGCCGCATGCCGAGACGATGGGGCTGATCGGCGCGCTCGCGCTTACGGCCAATGTCGCGGTCGCGCTGATGCTTTATCGCTATCGCACCGGGGACGCGAACATGCGCTCGGTGTGGATCTGCTCGCGCAACGACGCGATCGGCAATATCGCGGTGATGGGCGCGGCGCTCGGCGTCTTCGGCACGGGGCAAAGCTGGCCCGACCTTGCCGTCGCCGCGATCATGGCCGGGCTCGCGATCTGGGGCAGCATCGAGGTGTTCCGGCAGGCGCGCGGCGAACTCGCCGCCACGCCTGGCTGAAACATTTTTCGCAAGGCCGTTGTCCGACCTGATTGCGCCGGTTGTCAGTCCTCGACGTACAGATATTGCGTCTGCTGGCCGTCGTTGATCGCCAGCGTCCGCTTGCCATCCTTCGTACCGACCAGCGCATCGACACCGATACCGCCCGGACCGACCGAGACGATCGAGACACTGCCGTCGGAATTCTTGCGGGTGGCGAGCGGCCCCTCGACGAAGCCCGCCTTGATCCACTTCTGACCGTTCTTCTCGCTGATCGTGATCTGGCCCACCGTCGGATCGCGGTAATGGCCGGCAAGGCCCGCCAGCACCGCGGCGTCGCCCGGATAGGTAAGACGCTCACGCTTCGCTGTGGCCTGGGCTTTGATCCGCGTGGCGGCCGCGGTGACGTCGCGCGCTGCCTCGGGCTGGCCGTCGTAGAGGATTTCGAGCAGGCGGCGGAGCGTCGGCGCCAGCATCGACGCGCCCGGATCGCTGTTGACGAGGATCACCATGCCGACGCCCGATTCGGGCAGCGCAAACCAGTTGCTGTGATAGCCGACCAGCGTGCCACCGTGGGTGACGACCTGCACCCCCGATGCATCGCGCTGGAACAGGCCCATGCCGTACCAGCTGTCGGGGCCGACCTGCACACCCTTTTCGCGCCGCGCGAGCAAATTGGCCTCGCTCACCACGCGCTTGCCGTCGAGCATGCCCTTGCCGAGTTCGAGCTGGACGTAGCGGACCATGTCGGCGGTGGTGGAAAATGCCGCGCCCGCGGGACGGTAAGGATAGGGCGACCAGTTGAAGTCGTTCGACATCAGCGTCACCTTGCCGTCGATGTCGAGGCCGTGCGGCGCCGCCCAATTGCCCGCCATGCCCTCGGCGTAATCGAACGTGCTGTCCTTCATGCCGAGCGGCCCGAAGACCTTTTCTTCCATTGCCCGGTCATAGGCGGCGCCGAATTCCATCTTCGGATAGAGGATGTGCCCGCCGACATAACCCGCCGCCGAGGCGAGCTGGTTGTTATACTGGAACAGATCGCCGAACTTGCTGGTCGGCATCGTCGCGGCAAGCTGCTTGAAGGTGTCGGCAGCCGGCTGCCCCTTGTCGGCCAGGATGAAGCCGAAATCCTTGCGCGGCAGGCCGGTGCAGGCGCAGATCAGATGTTTGACGAGCACCGACTGGGTGACCTCGTCATTGCCGAGGCGGAATTCGGGATAAAGATCGACGACCTTCTCGTCCCAGCGCAGCTTGCCTTCGTCGGCGAGCGTTGAGAGGAGCAGCGTGGTCATCCCCTTGGTGTTCGACGCGATCATGAACTTGGTGTGCTCGTCGACCTTTTCGGGCGAGCCGAGCGCGCGGACGCCGAAGCCGCCCTGCCAGAGTATCTTGCCATCGTCGATCAGCGCGAAGCCGACACCGGGGACTTCGAGCTCCTGCCGGCTCTGCTCGACAAAGTCGGTGAGCAGCTTGATGCGCTCGGGGGTCAGTTCGTGCGCGGTCTTGCCGGCGAAGCTTTCCTTCTGAAAGCCTGCCGGACGCAGCCCCTGTGCGACCACCGACATCGCGGCCGATCGTTTCGCGGCGGTGCCCGCCGCACCGTCGACGATCAGCACGGTCCAGGCGGTGCCCTTGCGCAGCGCGCTCGCCGAGCGTGCGGCGCGCTCGGTCGGCAGCGTGTCATAAGCGAAGCTCACGCGCTCGTCCCAGCCGTCAGCCGGGGGCGCGGCGGTGCTGGTGCGCAGCGCCGGTGGGGCGGCCGGGCGGACAATCGCCCATGCCTTTGCGGCGGCGTCCTTGGCATCGGCGGCGGCGCCGATCTCGGCCACGACGATGCGCAGATCACCCTCGGGCGAGGTGAAGATAAGCGCGGGGCCTTGTTTCGATGCGGTCCAGTCCTTCGGCTGGACATATTGCACGCCGCTGGCGAGCTGGCCCGGCGTATCGGCTGCGACGGTCTGCGCGAGGGCGACGACGGGGGCGCAGGAGAGCGCGAGGGCGATCAACAGCTTCATAATGGCTTCTCCTCAGGGCTGGACAAAATGGTAGAGAACATGCGGCTGCGACGTGAACGACAGGCGCCAGCGCCCCTCCGCGCCATGGAACAGCAATTGCTCATAAGGGCCGCCGGCGCGCGCGCCGGTGGCCTGTTCGAACCGCATCGGACCGATGCGTTCCCAATAGCTGCTCTTGCCGTCGTTGGTGACGGTGACCGCGTTGGGGCCAGCGGCGGCGATCTTCAGGTCGCGCTCGGGATTGGGCGTGCGCGCATAGTCGCGCCGGTTCACGCGATAGGCGCCGAGCGGCAGCGTCTCGCCCGCCGGGGCGGCCACGCGGGGGGCTGGCGTGACGGGGAACAGCCGGCCGATCAGTGCCTCGGTCAATTCGGTGCGTCCGCCATAGCTGCCCTGGCCGCCGGTTTCGGAAACGAAGAAACCCAGCCCGGCCTCGGGCGCCAGGATCATGTTCGAATGGAAATCACCGGTGTTGCCGCCATGGCCGACCATGCGCGGGCCTTTTTCGCGAACGACGAAAAAGCCGTGCGCCATGCCGGGCAGGCCGGGGGCGTTGGCGACGGAGTCGGTCATCAGCAATTTGACCGACGCGGGTTTCAGGATGCGCGCCTTGCCCAGCGCGCCGCCGTTCATCATCGCCATCATGAAGCGCGCCATGTCGGGCCCGCTGCTCGTGCCCGATCCGGCGGGCATCACCGGGCTGAACAGTTCGAACGGTTCGGCGACCAGCCGCCCGTCCTTGACCTGATAGCCTGACGCCATGCGCGGCGCGAGCGCGGCGGGCAAAGGTTCGCGAAAGGTCGTGGCGTTCATGCCGAGCGGCGCGAAGATATGCTTTTCGACATAGTCGGGAAAGGCCTCGCCCGACACGCGCTCGACGATATAGCCGGCGAGGACCGAGCCATAATTTGAATAGGAGGTCTCGGTCCCCGCGCGCCAATGGCGCGCCGGGATATGCGTCTTCATCCATTCGACATAGGGCGTGATATTGTCGGGTGTCGGCGCGGTGAGCCCGCCGACGTCGCTCATTCCCGGCGTGTGCGACAACAGGTCGCGCACGCGGATCGGCTGGCCTTCAAAGTCGGGAATTTTGAAATCGAGATATGTGTTCACGTCGGCGTCAAGGTCGACGCGGCCGGCCTCGACCTGTTGCAGCAGCGCGCTCCAGGTGAACATCTTCGACACCGATCCAGGCCGGAACAAAGTCTGCTGTCCATCGACCGCGATGCCCTTGTCGATGTCGGCAAAGCCGTAACCGCGCGAGAAAAGCACTTTATCGCGGTAGACGACGGTGACAATCGCGCCCGCGACCTCGCGCGTCGCGATCTGCTGCGCCATCACGCCGTCGACGAAATCGGCAAGCCCGCCGATCCGGTCCTGCGGGATGCTGTAGCTGGTATCGGCGGCGGCCTGGGCCATGGCGGCGGAGGACAGGGCGATCGAGCCGAGCAGCACGGCGGCAAGGGCGGTGCGGCGCAGGGCCGGGAGTCGGGTCATGCAAGCTCTCCGTAAGATCGAGGATGTCGCGCTGGTCATGCGAGGCAGCTGTCGACGAGCGCGTCGAAGGCGGGCCCGCCGCGGACCGGATCGGCGACGGGCAAGCCGAGCCGGGCGCTCTCGCGCGCCATCAACGCGGTCGCGGTCGCCTCATCGAGCGCAGAGCTGTTGAAAGCAAAGCCGCCGCAACGGATCGCAGGATTGGTCCGCCGGCCGAGCAATAGGGTCAGCTCGACGATCTCTTCGATGCTCGTCAGGCTGTAGCCCGCAGTGCCGAGCATCTCGGTGCGGCCGGGTTCGTGGCAGACGACAAAGACATCGGGCTGGCTGCCGTGGAGCAGTCCCAGTGACACCGCGGCATAGGCGGGGTGGGTCAGCGCGCCCTGGCCCTCGATCACATCCCAGTGATCCGCGGGCGCGTCGGGTGACAACAGCTCGGCGGCGCCAGCCTCGAAGTCGGAGACGACGGCGTCCATCGCGATGCCGCCGCCGGCGATCATGATCCCCGTCTGGCCGCTCGCGCGGAAATCGCTGTCGATACCGCGCGCTTCGAAAGCGCGGAACAACGCGAGCGCGGTATATTTCTTGCCGAGCGCGCAATCGGTGCCCACGGTCAGCAGCCGTTTGCCGCTGCGCTTCCGCCCGGTGCCGACCGGGATATGCGGCGGCGGCACGCGCACGTCGATCAGCTGGCGGCCGAGGCGGTGCGCCGCTTCGGCGAGTTCGGGGATGTCGGTGAGCCGCATATGCATGCCCGCGATCAGGTCGAGCCCGGCCTCCAGCGCCTCGATCAGCGACGCGCGCCAATTGGCGGGGATCACGCCGCCCGGATTGGCGACCCCGATCACCAGCGCGCGCGCACCGCGCGCCCGCGCCTCGGCGGCGGTGAGCGCTTCGAGCCCGGTGGTGACCGCGGCGCCCGGCAGCCGCAGTTCGCCGACGCATTTTTCGGGCGCCCAGTCCTTCAGCCCGAACGCGGTCTTTGCGTAAGCCGGGATCACCGTGTCGCCGAGGAACAGGACATAGGGTTGCGGCAGGACGAGCGCCCCGGCGATGCGGTCGGTCATGGCGTTCATCATCCGCCCCAGGTTGCGGTCAGCAGCCGCTGGAAATTGCCGCCGAGCACCGCGAGGATGTTCGCATCGGAATATTTGCGGCGAAGCAGCTCGTCGGTCAGGTCGAACATCTTGAGCGGGTGGTCAAAGCCGTCGATGTCGATTTTCTCGCGAAAGGCGTAGCTGTCCTTATAGGCGCCGCGCAGCATCTTGTTCAGCTCGGGCGAGGTGTCGTCATAGCCGTAGAGGTCGGAATCGGTGCCGATGCCGACATGGTCGATCCCGACCAGCTTCACGACATGGTCGATATGATCGACATAGTTCACAATCGTGGTCGGATCGGTCTTGCTGACGAAATTGCGCACCCCGGTGATGCCCATCACCCCGCCCTTGGCGGCCATGGCCTTGATCGCCTCGTCGGTCTTGACGCGCGGATGGTCGATCAGCGCGCGGCAATTGCTGTGCGTGATCGAAATCGGCTTTTTCGAAATCTCGATCGCGTCGAGCGTCGTCCGGTCGCCGCTGTGCGAGACATCGACCAGCATGCCGACCGCGTTCATCGCCTCGATGATCGAGACGCCGAAATCGGTGACGCCGCCGTCGACCCGCTCGGTCGATCCCGATCCGATCCGATTCTGCGAATTATAGGTCAGCTGGGCGCAGCGCTGGCCCATCTCGTAAAAGAATTTTACATCGGCCGGCCGCAGAAAATGGTCGGCATTCTGCAGCCCCATGATCACCGCGACCTTGCCATCCTGCTTGGCGCGCAGGATGTCGGCGAATTTGTCGACCCCGGTCAGTACATGGCTGTTGCGCGCGACGAAATTGCCCCAGATCGCAAAGAAGCTGAGCGCCTGTTCCTTTGCCGTCGGGCCGCCAATGCCGACGGCATGATGGATGGCGTTGATGCCGCTGGCGCGAAAGTCCGCGGTTTCCTTTTCGCTCAGCGCCTTGGCGTAATAGCTCGGATCGAAGTCGATCTTGATCGGGGCGAGCATGTCGACCACGACCGCGCGCTGGACCAGCTCGATCGCGCGCTTCGAATAGGCGCGGTTCGTCGCCGGATTGATCTGAAAATGCGCGCGCGCGATATAAGGTGCGGCGAGGGGGGCGGCGATCGCCGCGCCTGCGGCGCAAATCGCCTGCCGTCGAGAAAATAGCATCTTCGTCCCCCTTGTTAAATTTTCCAATCAGGACGATATTGTCCCAATTAGATATCGTCAATCATTTCCTTCGAACAGGAAGACTCTCCCGGGCGGTCAGCGCACAACCGGCAGTTCGACATAGGAAAGGCGGCCCGGCGCGTGATGGATGACGTTCGTCGCGACGACGGCTTTGCTCTCACGCTCGTTCGGTCCGCCGGTGTTGAGGTTGCGCACGAATTTGGGGAAGTTGGACGAGGTGACCTCGATGCGGATGCGATGGCCGACGCCGAAGCGGATGCTCGTCGCGATCGGCGACGGCTTGATCGGATAGACCTCCCCCGAACGCATCATTGCGGGCTTGTCGAAGCCGCCGCGATACCGCGCGCGAAAGATCGTATCGCCGATGATCCACGCGGTGCCGTCGGGCGCAACATCGACCAGCTTGACCGCGAAATCGGTATCGGGCGCGCTCGACGACACATGCAGCAACGCATCGACGAAACCGCTCACCTCGATCGCCTCGGTCAGCGGCTCGGTCGAATAGACGAGCACATCGTTGCGGATTTCGACCCCGCGCTGGTCGAAGGCGCCGGGGATCACGATGCCGCCGTTACAGCAATCGCCGCCGCCCACCGTCGGCACTGGGTTCATCGGATCGTAGCGGAAACGGTCGGGGGTGTCCGTGCCGGGCGCCTTGGCGACCAGGCGGCCGTCGCCATTGAGGCTGTTCGCATTGCCGCCGCTGTCGAGATACAGGCGCAGCGGTTTGGTGCCCTTGGGCGGCCAGCTCTCGTTACTCCGCCACTGGTTAGCGCCCATCGCGAAATAGCGCACATGCGGGGTTGAGTCCGGGAAAGCCCTTTTATTCCCCTTCAGCCAGCGATCGAACCAGCCGAAGACCGCGCCGTCGACGTCGAAGCTGGTGTCGCCCATCGAACGCTCGCCAACCACCGTGTCCTTGCCAAGGCGCGCATAGCCGCAGTGGGTGACGGGCGCGATCACCGCATATTGGTTCGCGGCGGCTTCAGCATCGATGGTGCTCGCACGGGCGTGGTTGAACAGCTCGAGGTTCGGGCCGATCGAGACGTCATACCAGCTGTTGAACCACAGCGCGGGCACGCCCCAACCCATGTCGTCATGATAAAGCCCGCCTTCGCGCCATGCCGGATCGGCGGGTGTGCGGGCGATCAGCGTGTCGAAGGTCTGCGGTGGCTCGCCGAGGCTGGACAGCAAGGTGTCGACCGGCAGGTGCTTGATGTGTTTGGCCCAATCGACCGACGGCTTGGTCGCGGCGAGATCGTTGTTCAGCGTCGCGCGGGCGCGCGTCGCTTCGTCGATGTCGGCGGGAAGCTGGGCGCGGACCGGATTGTCGACGCCATAAAGCCAGACGAAGAACAGGCTGCGCGGCACGCCGCCGGTGTACCAATTGCCCTGTTCCTGAAAACGGCCGACTTTGCCGATCCCGGCGCCCGCCGCCATCGGCACCATTGCGGCATGCGCGGGGTGGTTCTGCGCGGCGAGCGCGAGCTGCCATTCGGCCGAGGAGGAGCAGCCGAGCGTGCCAACCTTGCCGTTCGACCAGCCTTGCGCCGCGATCCAGCTCAGCGTGTCATACCCGTCGGTCTGCGGCTTGCCGAGGATCTCATAAGTGCCTTCGGAGAAATAGCGCCCGCGTTCGTTCTGGACGATGAAGACATAGCCGCGCCGCACCGCCTCGATCGCGTAGCGCTGCGTCGATCCGCGCAGCTTATGCTCATTATAGGGCGTCTTCCACAGGATCACCGGCAGGGGGCCCTTGGCGTTTTTCGGGGTGTAGATGTTCGTCGACAGGCGAACGCCGTCGCGCATCGGCACCATCACCGCGATGCGGGAATCGGCAAGCGCCGTGAGTTCGCTCGCCAGCGCTTCCGGGGTGTATTTCGACAGGTCCTGCGCGGCGGTGGGCTGCGCGGCGAGAGCGGCAAGAACCAAAGCGAACGGCGAGCATAAGCGCAACATTGGCAACTCCGTCATCCCGGTTTCGGGCCCGATTCGACCCCGGAGGCCTAGAGACCTCAACCTAAACCCCTTGTCAATTATGGGCTTAATTTCTCATAAGAGAAATATGTTGTCCTAAACAGGACATTATGGCAGCTTCATTAAACGGGAAACGAAATAAGCCGCCATCGAGCGGCCCAGCAAAAAGGGGCGGAAATGATGCGTAAGGATAGTGACAAGCTTGGTTATCGGCTCGCGCGCGGCAGCAGCATTGCGGCACTGGCGGCCGGGTTATGGCTTGCCGTGCCGGCGGCAGCACAGACCGTCTCCGAGACGGAGGCTTCGGCAGACGAGGAAATTCTGGTCACGGGTTCGCGCATCGCGCGCGCCGGTTTCGATCAGCCAACGCCCACAACGGTGATCGGTGAGGATGAATTGCGCCTCGGCGCGCGTCCGAACATCCAGCAGGTGCTGAACGACCTTCCGCAAATCCGCCCCACGACGACGCCGAGCGTGTCGAACGGCAACACCTCGACCGGCACCGCGCCCGTCGACATGCGCGGCCTCGGTTCGAACCGCACGCTCGTGCTGCTCGATGGCCGCCGTTTCGTCGGCGAGGGCAATCTCAATTTCATCCCGACCAATCTGGTCGAGCGCGTCGAAGTTGTGACCGGCGGCGCGTCGGCCGCCTGGGGCTCGGGCGCGGTCGCGGGCGTCGTCAACATCCTGCTCGACAAGGATTATGACGGCATTTCGGTTGGCGGCAATGTCGGCACGTCGTCGCGGGGCGACGGCTTCCGCTATGGGTTCGATGCGAAATTCGGCACCAGCTTCGCCGACGGGCGGGGCCATTTCATCATCGGCGGCGAATATGTCAAAGACCGCGGCGTGATCGACCGCAGCACACGGCCGCAGCTCAACAGCCCCGATTTCATTCCGTCGGGTACAGGCTCGGAACTGGTTCCCGACGTGAACTTCGGCAACGTCACGCTGGGCGGTCTCATCACCAGCGGCGTGCTCGCGGGGCAGACGTTCAATGCCGACGGCACGTTGCGCCCTTTCGATCGCGGCACGCCCGTCGGCGCGGGCGCCTTCCCGCTGCGGATGGTCGGCGGCAGGGACGGCATCAATCTTTACGATACCATTCCCGTCTCCTCGCCTTTTGAGCGGCTGAGCACCTATGCCCGGCTGAGCTATGAGGTGGGCGATGCGACTTTCTGGGTCGACGCCAGCTATGCACGCTCGCTATCGAACGCGCCCTTCTTTGGCGATTATACAGTCGGCGGCGCGCTTGGCCTGCCGTACCTCAGGATTCAGGCAAACAACCCCTATCTGTCGACCGCGGTTCGTAACCAACTCGCCGCCGCCGGCGAGACGAGCTTCACCTTCGGCCGCTATTTCAACGATATCTTGCAGCTGCAATTCCGCGGCGAGCGGGTCAGCAAGGAAGGTGCGATCGGCGTCGACGGGACGTTCGGCAACGGCTTTCGCTACAAGGCCTGGTACAGCCATGGCGAGGTCGAAAGCGAGCAGAAGATGGGCAACTCGCGCCTCGTGCGGCAGTTCAACAATGCGATCAACGCGGTGTCGAGCGGCGGGCAAATCGTCTGCGGCATCAACGCCGACGCCGACCCGACCAACAACGATCCCGCGTGCCAGCCGCTCAACCCGTTCGGCGCCTTGAATGCGTCGCCCGAAGCGCGCGCCTATGTTACCGGCGCGCAGCAATCGTTCGGAACGACCAAGCTCGATTCGGCGGGCGCCGAAATTCAGGGCGATCTCTTCTCGCTGTGGGCGGGGCCGGTGACCGTCGCAATCGGCGCGGAGGCGCGCTGGGAAGAACAGATTTCATCGCGCGACGACTTCACGATCGCGAACGCCAGCAACTTCGGCATCCTCGTATTCTCGACCCCCACCTCGGGCGGGTTCAACGTCAAGGAAGCCTTCGGCGAAGTCCTGCTGCCGCTGCTCAAACTCGAAAATGCGGTGGAAATCGATCTGAGCGGCGCGGCGCGCTATTCCGATTACAGCACCAGCGGCGGCATCTGGACGTGGAAGGCGGGCGGCACCGCGCGGCTGTTCAATGACCTGCTTTTGCGGGCAACGCGGTCGCGCGACATTCGTTCGCCGGGCATCGGCGAATTGTTTGCTCTCCGCTCGATCAACATCGGGCCGCTTAACGATCAGGACCGGGCCGGGCGGGCCGCCGCGAACGCCGCATATAACCCGCAACCGTCGACCGTGACGACCTTCACCGGCGGCAACCCCGATCTGGTGCCCGAAGTCAGCTACACGACGTCGATCGGCGCAACCTATTCGCCGTCATTCCTGCGCGGCTTCAGTGCGTCGGTCGACTATTACAAGATCAAGATCGACGGTGCGATCACGGCACTGAACGGATCGAACCTCACGCTCCTCTGTTCGCGCGGGGTTGCCTCTGCCTGTAGCAGCATCACCCGCGACGCGACGGGGACGGTCACCCAGGTTGCCGCCACCCAGCAGAATATCGCGAGTTTCGAGACGAGCGGGCTCGATATGGAAGCATCCTATGTCACCAGGCTGGCCGCTGGTGGCAGCATAAGGCTTCGCGCGCTGGCGACCTATGTCGACAAGCTGGTGTTCGATACCGGCCTCAGCCGCGTCGAGACCGCTGGCGACGTCGGCGATTCGGTGCTGCGCGCGACGCCGAAATGGCGCGGAACGCTCAGCGCGACTTATGAGGATGAGAATGTCGGGTTCGATATCCGTGCGCGCTACATCGACGGCGGCAATTTCGACCGGACGCGCACGACGCTGATCAACAACCGGATCGCCTCGCGGACCTATGTTGACCTTGGCGCACGGTTCAAGATCGAGGATCGCTTCACGCTGTTCGGCAACGTCAACAATGTGTTCGACCGCGATCCGCCGCTGATCACCGTGAACAGCACGCTGTACGACGTTGTCGGCCGGTATTTCACCGTCGGCGCGCGCGTCGATTTCTAAATCGGGGGAAGGTCGAAGCGAGGTCCCTCGGGGCCTTGCTTCGACTTCGACCGGCTTCGCGCCTTAATGGCGGCCGCGTCGGGAGGCTCCATATCCGGGATGATGGTGCCGGCTACAGGATTCGAACCCGTGGCCCCCTGATTACAAATCAGGTGCTCTACCAACTGAGCTAAGCCGGCACGACTGAACGCCCCTTAGCATTTTTCGATCGGATGAAAACATCCGACGTCGCGAAAATGCGGCGCGCAGACATTTTCAGATGATGCCAAAGGTCCAGCCCTCGGTTCGCGCCAGCATTGGCGTCAGCGGCGACGGTGACCAGGGGGCGGTGTCCCCGGCGATCGCGCGCAGCCAGGCCGCAGTCAGCAGCGCGTCGCTGGCATGGTCGCTGACCGGGCCAGAAAAACCGCAGGGAGGCGAACCCAGCGCCGCGAGCGCCGCGTCCAGCGCCGCGCCGTCGCGGATTTTACTGCGTCCTGGGGGCAGCCCGGCCGCGCGGGCGGCAAGGCTGGTGTAGATTTCGACCAGCATCGGTCCCGACGCGGGCACCGGATCGCCGGGCCACAGCGGAATGCGGTGCGACAGCCGGTGGAGCAGGCGCATGCCCGACAGGCTGGCCTTGCCGACCTGCGCCGCGCCGACGAGATTGAAATTGCTGACGCTGGCCGCCTGCTTCGTCGCGCGCTGGCGCCGTTCGACGACGCGCAGCCGCCCCGCGCCCGCTTCGAACAGATCGCCGGCGGCGCCGCGCTGACGAAAATGCCGCCGCGCTTCGGCATGCGCCAGAAATCCTCCCGCCTCATAATGCGGATCGCCGCCCGCCAGATGGTCGACAAGCGCCCAAAGTGCGTGCATGTCGGCGGGCGTCTCCGCCCAGCCTGGGAAATAGGCGCCGTGATCGGCAAAGGCGAAGGCGGCCGAAAAGTCGAAACCGATCAGTATATTGTCGCCCGCCGCTGCGACGTCTTCCAGCCATTCGAGGATTTCGCCGCGCGACCAGATATGCCCCGGTCGAACCAGGGCCGGTGCCGCCGTGCCGCTCGCGACCGCCAGCGCGATGCCGCGCTGGCGCGGACCGCGGGCGCCCGACCAGTCGAGCGCGGCGAAATGGGTGAAAGGACGCATCGCCGCGCCTTAGCGCATCCCTATCATCTTGCACAAAGCCTCGCTTCGCCCCACATGCAGGCCATGCTGATCGAAACCGAATCGACGCCCAATCCCGCGACGCTCAAATTCCTGCCCGGTCGGGCGGTGATGGAGGCGGGAACCCGCGACTTTGCCAGCCCCGAAGAGGCCGAGGCGTCGCCGCTTGCGAGCGCGCTTTTTTCGCTCGGCGACGTGACGGGCGTCTTTTTCGGCCGCGATTTCGTGTCGGTGACAATCGCCCCCGGCGCCGAATGGAGCGACGCAAAGCCTGACATCCTCGGCATCATGATGGATCATTTCCTCGCCGAGGTGCCGCTGTTCAACGCCGCGAGCGCGGGCTTTTCGGTGCCGCCTGAGGATGAGGCAGGTTTCGCCGACGATCCCGCCGACGCCGACATCATCGACCAGATCAAGGAACTCATCGAAACGCGCGTCCGCCCCGCGGTCGCCAACGATGGCGGCGACATCGTCTATCGCGGTTTCGACAAGGGCAATGTGTATCTGAAGATGCAGGGCGCGTGCGCGGGATGCCCATCCTCGACGGCGACGCTGAAGAATGGCATCGAGTCCCTCTTGAAACATTATGTGCCTGAGGTAACGGCAGTCCACGCCGTCTGACCATTTTTCCCTGAGGAGTTAGCCCATGAGTGAGCCGCTTTCCGACAGCGCTCTCGACCAGCTGTTTCGTACCGCGCGCACCTATAATGGCTATCTCGACAAGCCGGTTTCGGAAACGCAGCTGCATGCGATTTGGGACTTGGTGAAATTTGGCCCGACCAGCGCCAACAGCCTGCCGGCGCGGATCGTCTGGTGCGTTACAGACGAGGCGAAGGCGAAGCTCGCGGCGCTGGCGCTCCCCGCCAATGCCGAGAAAATCCTGAAGGCGCCGGTCACCGCGATCATCGCGAGCGACAATGAATTTTACGAAAATCTGCCCGAACTGTTCCCGCACGCCGATGCCCGCAGCTGGTTCGTGGGCAACGCAGCGTTGGCCGAAACGACCGCTTTCCGCAATTCGAGCCTGCAGGGCGCCTATTTCATTCTCGCCGCGCGCGCGCTCGGTCTCGATACCGGGCCGATGTCGGGGTTCAATAACGCTGGCGTCGACGAAGCTTTCTTCGCCGACCAGCCCAGCGTGAAGAGCAACTTCATCTCGACCCTCGGCTATGGCGATGCCGCCACGATCTTCGATCGCAGCCCGCGTCCCGATTTCGCGCGCTTCAACCGCATCGCCTGAACGAGCCACTAGCCTCCATGCGCTATCTGGTCATCGATTCGGCGAGTGAGGCCTGTTCGGTGGCGCTGTTGGAAGGCGATATGGTTGTCGATCATCGGCACGAGGTGATCGGCCGCGGCCATGCCGAACGGCTGGTGCCGCTGATCGCCGAACTCGATGACGGCGGCCGTGCCGATGTCATCGTCGCAGGATGCGGTCCGGGCAGCTTTGCCGGGGTGCGGATCGGCGTTGCGGCGGCGCGCGCGCTGGCGCTCGGTTGGCAGGTGCCCGTCCATGGCTTTTCGACGCTCGCACTGGTTGCGGCCGGCGCCGCCGAGGAGATAGCTGCGGCGGGCGGCGCGCTGGTGGTGATGGAGGGCGGCCACGGCCAATGGTTCGTCCAGCCGTTCGCCGCCGAACTGTCGCCGCGCGCCGATATCCGTTCGCTCCTCCCCGAAGACGCCGTCCTGATCGGCGACGAACTGGTTGTCGGCAATCGCGCCGAGCCCTTTGTCGCGCGTCGCGGCACCGGACGCGCGCTCGCGATGCTGCCCGACGCGCGCGCCTTCCTGCGGTTGCCGTCCGCTTTACTGATCGACCGGCCGAGCCCGATTTACGGCCGCGCTCCTGACGCCAAGCCGATGACGCCGGCATGAGCGGCGCCATCCGCCTCGCCACCGCCCGTGTCGGCGATCTAACCGCGGTGATGCGCGTGATGGATGCCGCATTCGAACCCGCCTATGGCGAAGCGTGGAGCGGCGCCCAGCTTTTGACTTTGTTCGCGCTCCCCTCGGCGCGTGTGTGCCTCGCTTGGGACGGCGATGACGCATGCGGTTTCTCGGCGGCGCGTATCGCGGGGCCCGAGAGCGAATTATTGTTGCTCGCGGTCGACCCGCAGTTTCGCGGTCGCGGTATCGGTGCATTACTGATTGACGATTGGCGCGCATGGGCTTCCGGACAGGGTGCCGAAGACTATTTCCTTGAAATGCGAGCCGATAATGACGCGGTTCATCTTTATGCGAGCGCGGGTTTTGTGGAATGCGGTCGGCGGCCGTCCTATTATCGCGGTAATGACGGGGTGGTTCGCGACGCAATTACGATGCGCCGTTCGGGACGAGAGCAAAAAGTGGACTGATCGGTCATTGCGGAATTGCATCCAAAGTGGCAGTAATATGACCGGCGGAACAACAAATCCAATATTCGCCACCTGTCTTCTGGGTAATTAAGAATCAAGGAATAGTCTCATGTCCGACCAAGCCGATACCAACGAGATGCTCGTTACGCTCACCGCTGACATCGTCGCCGCCCATGTCAGCAACAACAGCGTCGCCATTTCGGATCTCTCTCTTTTGATAAATAATGTTCACGCCGCGCTTTCGGGTCTCGGCAGCGAACCGGTCGTCGAGGAAAAGCTGGTGCCCGCAGTGTCGATCCGCACGTCGGTCAAGCCCGACTACATCACCTGTCTCGAGGACGGCAAGAAGCTCAAGATGCTGCGCCGTCACCTGATGACGCATTATGGCATGACCCCCGACGATTATCGCGCGAAGTGGGGCCTGCCCGCCGACTATCCGATGGTCGCGCCGAACTATGCTGAAAAGCGCCGCGCGCTGGCGAAGGAAATCGGCCTGGGCACCAAGGGCCGCGGCGGCGGGCGCAAGCCCAAGCCCAAGTCCAAGGTCTGAAAATTAAGATAAGTCGTTCCAGTCGGAGCAGGAAAGGGCGGCGTCGTAGGGGTGCCGCCCTTGTCCTATCCACGGCGCGTGCTTATACAGTTTGAAGAATAAAATCCGACTGCATCTTGCAGGAAAGGCCCGCATGTCCGGTAACATCGATCTCGAAGCCCTGTGCCATGAAAAGGGTCTGCGCATCACCGAGCAGCGCCGCATCATTGCGCGCGTCATTTCGGATTCGGAGGATCATCCCGACGTCGAGACGCTTTATGAACGCGCTTCAAAGGTCGACAGCGGCATCTCGATCGCCACCGTCTACCGCACCGTTCGCCTGTTCGAAGAGGCGGGCATCCTCGACCGTCACGACTTTGGCGACGGCCGCTCGCGTTACGAAGCCGCGCCCGAGGCGCATCACGATCATCTGATCGACGTCGAAACGGGCAAGGTGATCGAATTTGTCGATCCCGAGCTCGAGGCGTTGCAGAAGGTGATCGCCGAACGGCTGGGCTTCCGCCTCGTCGACCACCGCATGGAGCTTTATGGTGTCGCCATCGATCGCAAGCGCGACTGATCGCAGCGCGATTACCTGGCGGACGGTCGCCCGTCTCGCCCTGATGGTGCTGACGCTCCTCTTCCTGATCGTCCCGCACCTTCTTTATCGCGCCGTCGGGCGCCCGTCGCCGATGGTGATGGCTTTCCTGAACGCCGTCGGCTGGATCGCCGGGCTGCGTATCCGTACGAAGGGGACGCGGCTCAGGCGCGATGTCCTGTTCGTGTCGAACCATGTCAGCTGGCTCGACATCCTCGCGCTCGGCGGCGCCGCACGCTCGGCCTTCGTGTCGAAGGCCGAGGTCGGCACGACCCCGCTCGTCGGCTGGCTCGCCGACCAGAATCACACCGTCTATGTTCAGCGCGAGGCGCGGCGCGAGATCCACAATCAGGCGAACGACCTGCGCGCGGCGCTGGCGCGCGGTCGCCCGGTGACGTTGTTTCCCGAAGGCACGACGGGGCCGGGCGATGGTTTGCTCCCCTTTCGCGCGTCGCTGTTTCAGGCGGTAATCCCGACGCCGCCGAATCTGCGCGTGCAGCCGGTGTTTCTCGATTATGGGCGCGAAGCGAATGACATCGCGTGGCTCGATCCCGAATCCGGGCTCGATAATTTTAAGCGCCTGCTCGCGCGCAAGCGGCCGATCCATTTGACGATCAACTATCTCGATCCCTTGCCCGATATTGTCGAAGGCGATCGCAAGCTGCTGGCCGAGGCCGCACGCGCGACGATCTCGGCGGAAATTGCACGCTCTTCCGCCGACGCGCCGCATCGCCTATAGCGCGCCGATGAAATCCGACTCTCCCCCAAATCCCCAGAAGACTTTCCACGTCAAATCCTTCGGCTGCCAGATGAACGTCTATGACGGCGAGCGCATGGCCGAGATGCTTGGCGCCGAGGGCTATGTCGCTGCTGCTGATGGCGCGGATGCCGATCTTGTCGTGCTAAACACCTGCCACATTCGCGAAAAGGCGGCCGAAAAAGTCTATTCGGACATCGGCCGGCTGAAGCGCGCCGACGGCAGCCGCCCGACGATCGCCGTCGCGGGCTGCGTCGCGCAGGCCGAGGGTGCCGAAATCGCGCGCCGCGCCCCTACCGTCGACGTCGTTGTCGGGCCGCAAGCCTATCACCGCCTGCCCGACCTGATCGCGCGCGCCGCGCGGGGCGAAAAAGCCGTCGATCTCGACATGCCGCTCGAAAGCAAATTCGGCGCGCTGCCGAAGCGCTCGGGCGGCCAGCGCCCCACCGCCTTTTTGACCGTGCAGGAAGGCTGCGACAAATTCTGCACTTATTGCGTCGTGCCCTACACGCGGGGCGCCGAGATCAGCCGGCCCTTCGCCGACCTGATTGCCGAAGCGCGGGCGCTTGTTGCGGGCGGCGCGCGCGAAATCACTTTGCTGGGCCAGAATGTCAACGCATGGGACGGCGAGGATGACCGGGGCCGGGCGATCGGCCTCGATGGGCTGATCCGCGAACTTGCCCGCGAGGATGGACTTGAACGCATCCGCTACACGACCAGTCACCCCAATGACATGACCGACGGGCTGATCGCCGCGCATGGCGAGATCGCCAAGCTGATGCCCTTCCTCCATCTGCCGGTGCAGGCGGGCAGCGACCGCATCCTTGCCGCGATGAACCGCAGCCACTCGGTCGAAAGCTATCTTCGCATTATCGAACGCGTGCGCGCCGTGCGCCCCGATATCGCGATCTCGGGCGACTTCATCGTCGGCTTCCCCGGCGAAACCGATGCGGACTTCGAAGCGACGCTCGATATCGTTCGTGCGACCAATTATGCGATGGCCTATAGTTTCAAATACTCGCGGCGCCCCGGCACCCCCGCCGCGACGATGGCCGACCAGATCGACGAAGCCCTACTCAACGAGCGTCTCCAGCGCCTCCAGGCGTTGCTCAACGAGCAGCAGCAGGCGTTCAATCAGGCGACCGTCGGCCGCACGACGCGCCTGCTCCTCGAACGCAAGGGCAAGCTGGACGGTCAGTTGATCGGCAAGACGCCCTGGCTCCAGTCGGCGCACGTCATCGCACCGGGGCTCCAGATCGGCGATATGATCGACGTGCAGATCACCTCGGCCGGCGCCAACAGCGTTGCCGCCGAAGCGTTGATGGAAGAAGCCGCCTAGTGCGCCTCGCGGAAGCTGTCTCCCCGAAGACACACTCCGCCGCCTTCCGTCGCATTCGCCTTTCGCAAGTCATGGACTCCCGTCCTGGCGGGACTACAGTCATGTCGTCGATCGAAGGAGCCTTGCCCATATGTCCAAACGCCCGCTGACCGCCTCCACCCCCGCCGCACCCGGCGACCGCGTCCGACTGACCGCGGAATTCGAGCGAACGCAGCTTTTGGGCATTCTCTTCGGCGAGTTCGACCGCAATCTCGTCGCGATCGAAAACCGCCTCGGCGTTTATATCTCGGCCCGCGGCAATCGCGTGCAGATCGAGGGTGAGGCCGAGGCCGCCGCCCGTGCGCGCGACGTGCTCGTCGATATCTATAACCGCATCGAACAGGGACAGGAGGTCGACAGCGGCATGGTTGACGGCGTAATTGCGCTGTCGGCGCAGCCGACCCTCGAAGGCATCATTCGCCACGACGCCAGCGAAGCGCCGCCGATCATGATCCGCACGCGCAAAAAGACGATCGTCCCGCGTGCGCCGTCGCAGGTCCCCTATATGCAGGCGCTCGCGCGCGAAGACATCATCTTTGCGCTCGGCCCGGCCGGCACCGGCAAAACCTATCTCGCGGTCGCGCAGGCGGTGGCGCAGCTGATCACCGGCAGCGTCCAGCGCCTGATCCTGTCGCGCCCCGCGGTCGAAGCGGGTGAGAAGCTCGGCTTCCTGCCCGGCGACATGAAGGAAAAGGTCGATCCCTACCTGCGCCCGCTCTACGATGCGCTCCACGACTGTCTGCCCGCCGAACAGGTCGAACGCCGCATCGCGAGCGGAGAGATCGAAATTGCGCCGCTCGCCTTCATGCGTGGGCGTACGCTCGCCGACGCTTTCATCATCCTCGACGAGGCGCAGAATACGACGATCCCGCAAATGAAGATGTTTCTGACGCGCTTCGGTGCCAACAGCCGCATGGTCGTGTGCGGCGATCCGAAGCAGGTCGACCTTCCGATCCCGGCAAGTTCGGGTCTCGCCGACGCGGTGAGCCGGCTCGAAGGCGTGGAAGGAATCAACGTCAGCTACTTCACCAGCGCCGACGTCGTCCGCCACCCGATCGTCGGGCGCATCGTCGATGCCTATGAGGGGCCGGGGGCCTAACTCTTAATGATCCTCCCTGCCGCGAAGCGGTAGGGAGGGGGCCCAGAGGGCGTGGTGGAGGGGCAGCAGCGCTGCGCCAAAGCCCCTCGTCAGCGCTTCGCGCTGCCGCCTCCCCATGGCTTCGCCACAGGGAGGTTTTTTCATACCCTTAATCGCCGGGATGACCGCATATCTGGGCGCCTTTCCGATCTGTTCCGCCAATTTTTGCGAGAACGATTCGCAATAGCATATTGACCCTCGGACTTCCCCAACCTAGACGGCCTGCTATTGAGAGTCAGTCGCATCAATAGGGGAAGATCATTGAACATCCAACATACGCCGTCCGTATCCCGCCTGGCTGCCGGAACCGCGCTGGGCCTTGCGCTCGCTGCGACCGCTTCGCCGGCCTTTGCGCAGGATAATGACGGCGAATATTGGGTATCACTCAAGAACCGCATCGTCGTCACCGCGACACGCACCGCAGTAAGGGCCGAGGATGTTCCGGTCACGGTGACGGTGAAGAGCGACGAGCAGATCGCCGACGAGCTTGTCACCGACATCCGCGACCTCGTCCGCTTCGAACCCGGCGTCAGCGTCCAGCGCCAGCCCGCGCGGTTCGGCGCGGCGCTGGGCACCACCGGCCGCGCCGGCAACGACAGCTTCAACATTCGCGGCATCGGCGGCAACCGCGTGCTCGTCCAAGTCGACGGCGTGCGCGTTCCCGATGGTTTCTCCTTTGGCGCGCAGGCGTCGGGGCGCGGCGACTATGTCGACCTCGGCCTCGTCAAGTCGGTCGAGATTCTCCGCGGCCCGTCGTCGGCGCTCTATGGCAGCGACGGCCTAGCGGGCGCGGTCAGCTTCATCACTTCGGACCCCGCCGATTTCCTCGAACCCGACAAAAATGTCGGGGGCCTTCTCCGTGGCGCCTACAGCAGCGCCGACGAGGAGTTTAGCGAGACCGCGATCCTCGCGGGGCGCAGCGGCGACTGGTCGATCATGGCCGCCTACACGCGCCGCGATTACAAGGAACTCGGCAACAAGGGCGATGTCGCGGGCGGCGCCACGGCGACCGGCACATCGGGCAAGGACGCGGCCACCGGCCCGCTCCGCACGCTTCCCAATCCGCAGGACGGCCGTTCGAACGCCGTGCTCGCGCGCATCGTCTACGATCCCGCGAACGGCCACAAGATCCGTCTGACCGGCGAATATCTCGATACCGACCTCTACACCAACGGCCTTACGGGCGTCACCGCGACGCGCAACGCGCTCGGCGTCGTCACCTCCAGCGTCGACCGGCTCGAAGCGTGGGACAGCGGGGAACGCAAGCGCGTGTCGCTCGACTGGAGCTGGGAAGGCGAGGGGGCGATCGATTTCGCCCGCGTCGCGCTCTACTGGCAGGACGGCGAGGACAATCAATATACCGAGGAAGACCGCACGCCGCTGGCCGACCGGTCGCGCCTCAACACGTTCGAAAACCGCGTAATCGGTGCCTCGGCCGACGCGCGCGCCGATTTCGCTACGGGCGCGATCGCGCACCGCCTCGTCTTCGGCGGCGACATCAGCCAGACGCGCCAGCGCGGCCTGCGCGACGGCACCGTCCCGCCGTTCGGCGAAGTCTATCCGACGCGCGCCTTCCCGAGCACCGATTTTACCCGCGCCGGCCTGTTCGCGGGTGACGAAATCTCGATCGCCGACGGCCGCCTGCTTCTCTATCCGGCGCTGCGCTTCGACTGGTACGACCTGTCGCCCGACGATGATCCGCTGCTCCCGGCCTTTGCGGGTGCGAAGCAGGACGGATCGCGCCTGTCGCCGAAATTCGGCGCGGTGTGGAGGATTACCGATGCGGTTCGCCTGTTCGCCAATTATGCGACGGGCTTCAAGGCGCCCGAGCCGGGGCAGGTGAACCAGTTCTTCTCGAACCTCGCGTCGGGATATACCTCGATCCCCAACCCGGACCTTGATCCCGAACGCAGCACGAGCTTCGAGGGCGGGCTGCGCTTCTCGAGCGACGCGATCAGCCTCGACGTCACCGGCTTTTCGGCGCGCTACAAGGACTTTATCAGCCAGGAGCAAGTGGGCGGCAGCTTCACGCCCGCCGATCCCGCCATCTTTCAATTCGTGAATCTCGATCGCGTCCGGGTCAAAGGGGCCGAGGCGCGGTTCGAGGGGCGAGCGTCGTCCGGCCTGTATACGACGCTCGCCCTGTCCTACGCGAAGGGCGACATCATCGACCCCGACGGCATCCGTTCGCCGCTCGAATCGATCGATCCGCTCAAGCTCGTCGCCGGCATCGGTTACCGCCAGCCGCAAGGGCGTTTCGGCGGCCAGCTGATCATGACGCACAGCGCACGCAAGGAAGCGTCGCGGACGAATGGCGGCTACAGGCCCGACGATTTCACCATCCTCGACGCGACCGCCTATCTCCGCATCACCGAGGGGCTGACGCTGCGCGGCGGCGTCTTCAACATCCTCGACAAGACCTACAGCTGGTGGAGCGACGCGCGCGGCCTTGCGAACACGACGGTTATCGGCGGCCAGACCCTGCCGATCGACGTGATTGCCGACGCCTATACCCAGCCCGGCCGCAACGCGAGCGTCTCGCTCAGCTTCCGCTTCTAACGATCAGAAGGACTGCACCGATGAAAAAATATCGCAAGCTTGCCGCCGGCCTGTTGCTGCTCAGCGCCGCGCTGCCCGTCGCCGCCTCGGCCCACCCGCCGATCGCTGCCGAGGCCGCCGCCGCCAATTTCGAACGGGACCGCGCCGACATCCTCGCGATGGCGGGCAATTACCGCGTCAGTTTCAACATGCAGGAATCGACGCGCTGGGACCCCGATTACGAGGTGCTCGAACCCAAGCGTTCGGGCGGTAATGAGGTCGTCCGTGTAATCGAGGACACGGGCCGCAAGATCGTCCTCCAGCACATGCTCGTCATCACCGGCGACGACGACAAGAGCATGATCATCAAGCATTGGCGGCAGGATTGGGAATATGAGCCCGCCAAGCTGCTGGTCTATTCGGACAAGGGGGCATGGACATGGGAAGACGTCGCCGAACGCATGCGAACCGGCCGCTGGTCGCAGACGGTCTATCAGGTCGACGATAGCCCGCGGTACGGCGGCTGGGGGCAGTTCGAAACGCAGGGCGGCGTCCGCCGCTGGCGCTCGAACTGGACCTGGCGCCCGCTCGCGCGCCGCGACGCCGTGCGGAACCCCGTCTATGATCGCTACCTCTCGATCAACCGCCACCAGCCGTCGCCCGACGGCTGGGTCCATTGGCAGGACAATACGAAAATGGGGACGAAGGAGGGCAAGCTGGTGCCGATCGTCCAGGAATATGTGCTCAACACCTATATCAAATATGACCAATATGATGTGAAGGCGGCCGATGATTATTGGGCCGCGACCAAGGATTATTGGGCCGCCGTGCGCGCTGAATGGGACCGTGTCGCCGCGACCAAGGGCGGCATCGCGATCAACGAAAAGGCCGATACCGGTACCGTGATCAGCGGCCGCCTGCTCGAAATGGCCGACGAGGTTCAGGAAAAGACGCTGACCACCGCCAAAGCGATCAGCGAGGCGAAGAGGCTGATCGAGACGAATACGCGGCGGCTTTGACGACCTTCACCATGTGAAGCCCGACACTGGGGCGGCGCGAAAGCGCCGCCCTCTATTTTGCGGTGATGTGGCGGCGCGCCATGCAGAAGGTCCGCAGCGCGACCGCGTCATGATAGGCATTGTGCGGCACATGGCTAAGCTCGGCGGTCGAGAAATTGACCACCTCGGCCAGCTCGAAGCGCACCGCCGAGACGATCAGCCGCCGCCCGTCGTCGGTGACCAGCAGGCGCGCGGCGTGGACGATATCCTCGGGCCAGTCGGCGACCAGCACCGGGTCCGGGTCCGCTGCCAGATAATCGGCGAACGTCCATTGCAGCTCGGCATAGGAGATCGGCGCGATATCGAGCTTTGGCATCACATGCGCCGCAACCCATGGCGTCGGTTCGGCGCATTCGACCGCGCCGTAAAAGGGCGTTGCCCCTTCGCTTTCGGGCACCAGGGCAATCGATATCAGCGCGCCGCCGAACCCGTTGAACTCGGCATCGAGATAATAGCGCAACCGCCTATTTCTTCCTCGCTCCGTCGACGCTCCAGATGCCCGCACCGCGCGTCGCGATGTACAGGAAAATGAAGCAGTAGAGCGCGATCGTCTCGCCCTGATTGACGATCGGGTAGGGGCTCTGTGTGCCATGTGCGACCCAGTATCCGACCGCGGACATGCCGCTGGCGAGGAACGCCGCCGGTCGTGTGAACAGCCCGAGGACGACTAAAGCCCCGGCGACGATTTCGATTGCTCCCGCCGCGTAAAGCATGGGGTCCAGGGGATAGGGAAAGGCGACCGGGAAATTGAAGAATTTCTGCACGCCATGCGCAAGAAACAAAAGTCCCGAAACGATGCGCAACAGCGCATAGGCGCGGTCGCCATGATCATCGAGAAAATTCATCATTGGACCCCCCAGTTCGACTGTCGATGCTGGCAGGCTAACGGATTTTTCGGCGGACGCGAAATTTTTTCGCACGCCATGTCACACCCGCCGATCTTGTCTCGTCATATCCGTACACCCCCCAAAGGAGACAGGACATGACCAAGGTAACCGACCCCTACGCCGCCGCGCCGCAGCTGATGAAACAGTGGATGGCTGCCAGCCTCGCCGCCGAAAAGAGCCTCGAGCCGAGCCTGATCGAACTGGTGAAGATCCGCTCGTCGATCCTCAACGGCTGCGCCAACTGCATCAACATGCACACGGCCGAAGCCCGCGCAAAGGGCGAGAGCGAACAGCGCATTTACCTGCTCGCCGCCTGGCACGAAGCGCCCGTCTACACGCCCCGCGAACGCGCCGCGCTCGCCTGGACCGACGCCTTGACCCGCCTTTCGGAAGGGCACACACAGAAGGCCGCAAAAGAGGCGCTCGAAGCGCATTTCACGCCGGAGGAACAGGTGAACCTGACCGTGATGATCAATGTCATCAATGGCTGGAACCGTATCGCGGTCGGCTTCGACCTCTGGTACGCAAATGGTGCGCTGGTGAAGGCGGCCTGATGATGCCCGTCCAATGACCGACAAGGGCATCCAGAACGGCCTCGATGCCGCGGACGCGGCGGTCAGTTTCGACCCGCTGCGTCCGCTCCTTATCCGCGTCGCCTACCGCATGCTCGGCTCGGTCGCCGATGCCGAGGATGTGGTGCAGGATGCCTTCATCCGCTGGCTCGGCACCGATCGCAGCGAAGTGCGCGAGCCCGCGGCGTACCTCCGCCGCACCGTGACGCGGCTCTGCCTCGACCAGATCAAATCGGCGCGCAGCCAACGCGAGGCCTATGTCGGCCCTTGGCTCCCCGACCCGCTGGTCGAGGAGGAGAAAGAGGATGATGTCACCCTGCCGCTGATGCTCGCGCTCGAACGCCTCTCGCCGCTCGAGCGCGCCGCATTTCTTCTGCACGACGTGTTCGGCGTCGAGTTCGACGAGGTCGCAAAGACGATCGATCGCGACCCCGCCGCGACGCGCCAGCTCGCCGCGCGTGCCCGCGCCCACGTTCGCGATGGGCGCCCGCGCTACAAGCTCGAGAAAGAACAGGGGCTCCAGATCGCCAACGCCTTCTTTGCTGCCTCGCGCAGCGGCGACATGGACACGCTCGGCGCCCTGCTCGCCGCCGATGTCGGCATGTGGGCCGACGGCGGCGGCAAGCGTCCCGCCGCGATGGAGCCCGTGTTCGGCCATGACATTGTGCTGAAACTGCATCGCAGCCTTGCGGTGCTGTTCGGCAAATATGGCTCGACGCTTGTCCACACCGGGACGATCAACGGCCTGCCGGGTTTCGTCACGCGCGAGGCCGATGGCGCGTTACAGACGACCGCACTCGAAATCGAGGACGGCAAGGTCGTCGGCATTTATGTCATGCGCAATCCCGACAAGCTGGGACATATTCATTGAGGATGGCGGCTGGCGACATATGGTAGATTTCTCTATCAGATCGGGATGACGAATG
>CAYRQX010000037.1:0-33122 GCA_964426485.1 uncultured Sphingopyxis sp.
GAACACGCGGTCATCGCCGAAGCTGTTCAGCCCCTCGCGCTTGGTCGCCTCGAACCCCTCGCGGACGTCCTTTTCGTCATAGGCGAGGCGCATGCCCTTGCCGCCGCCGCCCGCCGACGCCTTCATCATCACCGGATAGCCGATCTCGTTCGAAATCCGCACCGCATGTTCGGTATCGTCGATCTCGCCGACGAAGCCCGGAACGACGTTGACGCCCGCTTCCTTGGCGAGTTTCTTTGACTCGATCTTGTCGCCCATCGCGGCGATCGCGTTCACCGGCGGGCCGATGAAGGCGATATTTTCCTTGGCCAGCGCCTCGGCGAAGCTGGTGCGTTCGGACAGGAAGCCATAGCCCGGGTGCACCGCCTCGGCCCCCGTCGCCTTGCACGCAGCAATGATCTTGTCGGCGACCAGATAGGATTCGGACGCGGGCGACGGGCCGACATGCACCGCCTCGTCGGCCATCTGCACGAACGGCGCGCGCGCGTCGGCGTCCGAATAGACGGCGACGGTCGATATGCCCATGCGCCGCGCGGTCTTGATAACGCGGCAGGCGATTTCGCCGCGGTTGGCGATCAGGATTTTCTTGAACACTCTTCACTCCCCTCCCGCTTGCGGGAGGGGCCGGGGGAGGGCCTGTCCGCAAACGTAGTCGAAACCTTGGTTGGAGGGAACAGGCCCTCCCCTAACCCTTCCCGCAAGCGGGAGGGGAACACCTCACTCAGCCGCTTCCATCTGAGCGCGCATCGGCTCTTCGCTCACCATCGGGCGCAGCCCCAGCTTTGCGAGCAGCGCCGCATCCTTGCTGTCGCCCGCATTCGCCGTCGTCAGAAGCTTGTCGCCGGTAAAAATGCTGTTCGCGCCCGCCATGAAGCAGAGCGCCTGCGTCGCCTCCGACATGCTCTCGCGCCCCGCACTCAACCGTACCATGCTCAGCGGCATGGTGATGCGCGCCACCGCGACGGTGCGGACGAATTCGATGTCGTCGATCTTCGCCAGCGGCGTGTCGGCCAGCATGTCGCCGAGCACCGTCCCTTTTACCGGCACCAGCGCGTTGATCGGCACGCTGCCCGGATGCTCGGGCAGTGTCGCGAGCGCGTGGATAAAGCCGACGCGGTCGGCGCGCGTTTCGCCCATGCCGACGATGCCGCCCGAGCAGACGTTGATCCCGGCGCTGCGCACTTCCTCCAGCGTGTCGAGCCGCTCCTGAAAGGTGCGCGTCGTGATGACATTGCCGTAATTTTCCGGCGAAGTGTCGATATTGTGGTTGTAATAATCGAGCCCCGCGACCGCGAGCGTCTGCGCCTGTTCCTTGCTGAGCATCCCCAGCGTCATGCAGGTTTCCATGCCCATCTGGCGCACGCCCTCGATCATCTCGACGATCGCGGGCATGTCGCGGTCCTTGGGGTTGCGCCACGCGGCGCCCATGCAGAAACGCTGCGATCCCGAATCCTTCGCCTGCGCTGCGGCTTGCAACACCGCGCGGACGTCCATCAGTTTGGTGGCTTTCAGCCCGCTGTCGGCGCTTTTGCTTTGCGAGCAATAGCCGCAATCCTCGACGCAGCCGCCGGTCTTGATGCTGAGCAAAGTGCAAAGCTGGATTTCGCCGCACGCATGATGGCGCCGATGAACGCCCTGCGCTTCCCACATCAGTTCGTCGAACGGGAGGTCGTATAGGGCGGCGATTTCCTCGCGGGTCCAGTCGGTCCTGCTCTCCCCTCCCGCTTGCGGGAGGATGCGGACATGCCCTCCCCTAGCCCCTCCCGCAAGCGGGAGGGGGATTTGGTCAGTTCATTATTCACGCAGCTTCTCCAATCGGCGGCATATTATGCCCCAGCAAGCGCAGCACATCGGCGGCGCACTCAACAACATTCGACCCCGGCCCATAAATCCCCTGCACCCCGGCATCGCGTAGGAAATCATAATCCTGCGGCGGGATCACCCCGCCCGCGATCACCTTGATGTCGGTGCGCCCGGCCTCGCGCAGCTTGTGGATAAGTTCGGGGATAAGTGTCTTGTGCCCCGCCGCCAGGCTCGACGCGCCGACAACGTCTACCCCGCTGTCAAGCGCGAGCACCACCGTTTCGTCGGGGGTCTGGAACAGCGGTCCCGACACGATGTCGAAGCCCATGTCGCCGAACGCCGATGCGATGACGTTCGCGCCGCGGTCGTGCCCGTCCTGCCCCATCTTGGCGACGAGCAATTTCGGCTTACGGCCCAGCCGCCGCGTGACCGCCTCGACCCCGTCGACGACCTGCGCCCAGCGCGCATCGCCTTCATAGGGTGCCGCATAAACGCCCTTCACCGGCGTCGGCTGGGTGCCATAACGGTCGAAGCTCTCTTCCATCGCCGAAGAAATCTCGCCCAGCGTTGCGCGCGCGCGCGCGGCTTCGACCGCGAGCGCGAGCAGGTTGTTCTCGATGCTCGACGGCTTTGCAGCGCCATCGCGCAGCGCCGTCAGCGCCGCCTGACATGCCGCCTCGTCGCGCTCGGCCTTGGTCTTCTTGATCCGCGCGATCTGCCCCTCGCGCACCTTGGCGTTGTCGACCTCGAGCGTTTCGAGCAGGTCTTCGTCCTTAAGGCGATATTTGTTCACCCCGACGATCACATCGTCGCCGCGATCGACCCGCGCCTGCCGCGCCGCCGCGGCGGTTTCGATCATCGCCTTGGGCCAACCCGCCGCAACCGCCTTGGCCATGCCGCCCTCGGCCTGCACGCGGTCGATGATCTCCTGCGCCTTGTCGACCAGCTCCTGTGTCAGCGCCTCGACATAATAGCTGCCGCCGAGCGGATCGACGACCTTAGTCATCCCCGTCTCTTCCTGAATCACGATCTGGGTGTTGCGCGCGATGCGGGCGGAGAAATCGGTGGGCAGCGCGATCGCTTCGTCCAGCGCGTTGGTGTGGAGCGACTGCGTGCCCCCCAGCATCGCGGCCATCGCCTCGATCGTCGTGCGCATCACATTGTTGTACGGGTCCTGCTCGGTCAGCGACACGCCCGAGGTCTGGCAATGCGTGCGCAGCATCTTCGAGCGTTCGTCCTGCGCGCCGAGCGTCGTCATAGCGCGGTGCCACAACACCCGCGCCGCGCGCAGCTTGGCGATTTCCATGAAGAAATTCATGCCGATCGCGAAAAAGAAGCTCAGCCGCCCGGCGAACTTGTCGATGTCGAGCCCCGACGCGACACCATATTTCACATATTCCATGCCGTCGGCGATGGTGAAGGCCAACTCCTGCACCTGCGTGGCGCCGGCTTCCTGCATATGATAGCCCGAGATCGAGATGCTGTTGAACTTCGGCATCTCGCGCGACGTGTATCCGAAGATGTCGCTGATGATCCGCATGCTCGGTTCGGGCGGGTAAATATAGGTGTTGCGGACCATGAACTCCTTGAGGATGTCGTTCTGGATCGTCCCGTCGAGCAGCTTGCGATCGACCCCCTGCTCCTCACCCGCGACGATGAAGAAGGCGAGGATGGGGATCACCGCGCCGTTCATCGTCATCGATACCGACATCTGGTCGAGCGGGATGCCGTCGAACAGGATCTTCATATCCTCAACGCTGTCGATCGCGACCCCCGCCTTGCCGACGTCGCCTGTGACGCGCGGATGGTCGCTGTCATAACCGCGGTGGGTGGCGAGGTCGAAGGCGACCGACAGGCCTTTCTGTCCCGCGGCAAGGTTGCGGCGATAGAAAGCGTTCGATTCCTCGGCGGTCGAAAAGCCGGCATATTGGCGGATTGTCCATGGGCGCCCGGCATACATCGAGGCGCGCACGCCGCGCGTGAAGGGGGCGAAACCGGGGAGGCCGGGGTCTGCGCGCACATCCTCGGCGGTGTAGAGCGGCTTGACGGCGATCCCCTCGGGCGTGTGCCAGATGAGGTCCTTGCCCTTCACCTCTTTGGCAGCGGCTTCAGCCCATTGGTCGAGGGTCGGTTTGTCGGTCATATGCAATCTCTAATCCCAAACCCCCTCTCCCCTTGCGGGAGAGGGATGCGAAGATTTGGCGAGTCCCGAGCTTGTCGAGAGGCCGCCTAATCGTAGCTGGGAGAGGGGTCGCGAGCTGCAGGCTCGCCAACCAACCCCTCTCCAAGTTCCGGTGGGGGACAAGTCCCCAACCTCCACTTTCCTCCCCGCAAGTGGGGAGGAGCAATTAATGCGCGCCCTTCGGCGTCTCCATAATCTCCGTCAGCACCCCGCCCATATCCTTGGGATGCAGGAAGAAAATCAACGTCCCATGCGCCCCGATCCGCGGCTCACCCAGCACGCGCTTGCCCAGCGCCTCGAACGCGGCCTTCGCCGCGTGAATATCGGGGACTTCGTAACAAAGATGATGCTGCCCGCCCGCCGGGTTCTTCTCCAGAAACCCCGCGATCGACGTGTTGCCAGGCAGCGGCTCGACCAGCTCGATCTGCGTGCCGTTCAGCGCGCCATCGGCGCCGGGCGTATCGACGAAGCAGACCTTCACGCCCTGCTCGGGCAGGTCGAACGGCTCGTGAATTTTCTTCGCGCCCATCACGTCGCGGTAAAATACGATGCTGTCGGCGATCGACGGCGTCGCAACGCCGATATGGTTCAAACGTCCCAATTTCATCTCACCAACCTCCGTCATTGCGAGGAGCCGAAGGCGAAGCGGCAATCTCCAGCGCGCAGGTCAGCGCAAGGGCGATAGCTGGAGATTGCTTCGCTGCGCTCGCAATGACGATGCTGTCGGCAATCGACGGCGTCGCCACGCCGATATGGTTGACGCGGCCTAGTTTCATTTCAAATCCAAATCCGCAATCTGCATGCCAAGAATGACAAGCGCGAGGCTCATCACAGTAAGAAGACCGGTTTCGAGCCAAAACGCCCGGGGCATTTTGGCTCGGACTCGACCGATGCGCGCGAGCGAATTTTCGCCCGACATTATCGCTCGCAAATTCATGCCGAGCCCGAGCAGCCCGACGCCAATCGCGATGTAAGCTCCGTATCTATCCATCAGCTCACTCACAGCGGAATATTATCATGCTTCTTCCACGGGTTCTCCAGCTGTTTGTTCCGCAGCTTCCGCAGCCCCAGCGCGATCCGCTTGCGCGTATTATGCGGATGAATCACCTCGTCGATATACCCCCGCGAAGCCGCCACGAATGGGTTGGCAAAGCGATCCTCATATTCCTTCGTGCGCTGCGCGATCTTTTCGGGGTCGCCGATGTCGCTGCGGAAGATGATCTCGACCGCGCCCTTCGCGCCCATCACCGCGATCTCGGCGGTCGGCCAGGCATAGTTCAAATCGCCGCGCAGATGCTTTGACGCCATCACGTCGTATGCGCCGCCATAGGCCTTGCGCGTGATCACCGTGATCTTGGGAACCGTCGCCTCGGCATAAGCGAACAGCAGCTTCGCGCCATGCTTGATGATGCCGTTAAATTCCTGCGCGGTGCCGGGCAGGAAGCCGGGGACGTCGACGAAGGTGATGATCGGGATTTCGAACGCGTCGCAGAAACGCACGAAACGCGCCGCCTTTTTCGACGAATTGATGTCGAGCACCCCCGCGAGCACCAGCGGCTGGTTCGCGACGATGCCGATCGTCCGCCCCTCGATCCGCCCGAAACCGCAGATAATGTTGCCCGCATGCGCGGGCTGCACCTCGAAGAAATCGCCCTCGTCGACCGTTTTTCGGATCAGCTCGTGCATGTCATAGGGCTGGTTCGCATTGGGCGGGATCAGCGTGTCGAGGCTCGGTTCGGCACGGTCAAACGGATCGCTCGTCGGGCGCACCGGCACCCCGCTGCGGTTATTCTCGGGCAGATAGTCGAAGAAATCGCGCGTCGCGAGCAGCGCCTCGATGTCATTCTCGAACGCGATATCGGCGACCGAGCTTTTGGTCGTGTGGGTAATTGCGCCGCCCAGCTCTTCCTGCGTCACCACCTCGTTCGTAACCGTTTTGACCACATCGGGGCCGGTGACGAACATATAGCTGCTGTCCTTCACCATGAAGATGAAGTCGGTCATCGCCGGGCTGTAAACCGCCCCGCCCGCGCACGGCCCCATGATAAGCGAGATCTGCGGCACCACCCCCGACGCCAGCACATTGCGCTGGAACACCTCGGCATAGCCGCCCAACGACGCGACGCCCTCCTGAATGCGCGCGCCCCCGCTGTCGTTCAGCCCGATGATTGGCGCGCCGACCTTCATCGCATTGTCCATGACTTTCATCATCTTCTGCGCGTGACGCTCCGACAGCGACCCGCCGAAAACGGTAAAATCTTGGCTGAACACATAGACCAGACGGCCGTTGATCGTGCCCGATCCGGTGACGATGCCGTCGCCGGGGATGATCTGGTCCTGCATTCCGAAATCGGTGCAATTATGCTCGACATAGGTGTCGAGCTCTTCGAACGACCCCTCGTCGAGCAACACGTCGAGCCGCTCGCGCGCGGTCAGCTTGCCCTTGCTGTGCTGCGCATCGATGCGTTTTTGCCCGCCGCCCAGGGCAGCGGCGGCGCGGCGGCGTTCCATTTCGGCGATATTGGCGGACAATCGGGTTCTCCATCGAAGCGGGAAAGCGTCGTTTGCCCGCTCATCGTCCTGGAGGCAAATGTGAATTTGCAAAATTGCAAAGTCAGATTTTGCAAATTTTGTTTGTGGTGTATGGCCGTCTCATTCGTTTGGAGGCTGTCGGGGCGCAGTCACAAGGTTTACGTCTCAAAATCGATTGCGCCCCGACACCCCTGAAATCAAGGGATGGAGTGCGATGGCGCAGCGGCGGATTTTTGCTGGAGTCCGGTTGAAACAGCTGCGCACCGAGCGCGGCATCATGCAGGCGGCCTTTGCCGGCCAGCTCGGCATTTCGACCTCCTACCTCAGCCAGATCGAGCATGATGACCGTCCGTTGACCCCGGCGCTTCTGGAGCGCCTGCAACGCCTGTTTCCGCTGGAGTGGGAGGAAGTTGCGGCCGACGCCGGCGATCGCCGCATCAGCGCGCTGCGCGAAGCCGCCGCCGACCCCTTGTTCGCCGCCGCGCCTTTGCCCCCCGAACAGCTGGAACGCGCGGCGCTCCAGCAACCGCAACTCGCCGACCAGTTCGTCGCCCTCCATGCCGCCTATCGCCGCGCGGGGCAGCGGCTCCAGATCATCGACGAGGCGCTGACCGGCGGCACCGCCGAGGGCAGCCGCCTGCCGTGGGAGGAAGTGCGCGACTGGTTTCACGATGCGGGCAATTATGTCGACAGCATCGACCGCGCGGCCGAAGCGCTGGCGGGGCAATTGCGCGGGAAGGATCCCTCGCCCGCGATCGAGACGATCGAACGGCGCCTGCGCGATGCGCTCGGCATTTCGATCGTCTATAACCAGACGCAGGCGCTGCGCGACTATGACGCGACGATGCGCCACCTGGTGATCGATCCGTCGCAGCCAGCCGAGAGCCGGCGTTTCCAGCTCGCGCATCAATTGGCGGCACTGGCACTGGCGGACGAGATCGCCGCAGTGGTCGAATCCTCGCCGCTGCGCACTGCAGCAGCGCGGCAATTGCTCCACGTCGGCCTCGCCAACTATGCCGCGGGTGCCGTTCTGATGCCCTATGGCCCCTTCCGCGCCAGCGCGCGCGCGGTGCGCCACGACATCGACCGGCTGCGGATGCAATATGGGGTGAGCTTCGAGCAGGCATGCCACCGCCTCTCGACGCTCCAGCGTCCCGGCGCGCGCGGCATTCCGATGTTCTTCTGCCGCGTCGACATGGCGGGCAATATCACCAAGCGGCATTCGGCCACACGGTTGCAGTTCGCCCGCTTCGGCGGCGCCTGCCCGCTGTGGATCGTCCATGAAGCCGCGGCGATCCCCGACCGCATTTTGTTCCAGCTCGCCGAGACGCCCGACGGGCTGCGCTATGTGTCGATGGCAAAGGGGCTGGTGAAGCCGTCGGGCAGCTATGCGCGTAGCCCGCGCCGCTATGCTGTCGCGCTCGGGTGCGAGGCGCAATATGCGGGCGATTTCGTCTATGCCGACGGGGTCGATGTTGCCGCACCGCAAGCCGCGACACGGATCGGCCTGTCGTGCCGCATCTGTCCGCGCGACGATTGCGACCAGCGCGCCTTTCCGCCAAGCGACCGTCCGATCCTGGTGGATCCCGACCGGCGCGATGTCGTGCCGTACCGGATCGGCTAACCGTCGATCACCAATTCCTCATCGAGAAAATCGAGGAAGGCGCGGATGCGCGCTGCCGCGCGATCCTCCGGCGCGTAAAGCGCATGAATATCCTCGCCGTCACCGGGGTTGAAATCGGGTAGTATTTCGACGAGCCGCCCCGCCTTCAAATCCTGCGCGACGTGGAAATGCCCGTGCCGGGCGATTCCGCCGCCCGCCACCGCCATCTGGCGCACCACCTCGCCCGAATTGCCGAAGAAGCTGCCGTGAACGGGACGCTGCACGATCTTGCCGCCGATGCGAAAGGGCCAGCTGTCGACCGAACGGCGGAAGCTGAAGCGCAGGCAGTCATGCTTGTCGAGGTCGTCGGGCGTCAGCGGCGTGCCGCGCCGCGCGAGATAGGTTGAGCTCGCGACCAGCGCCATCCGGCTGTGCCCCAGCTTTTTGGCGCGCAGCCGTGTATCGCGCAGCGGACCGATGCGGATCGCGATGTCGGCGCGTTCCTCGACGAGATCGACGATCGCGTCCGAGAGCGTGAGATCGACAGTGATGTCGGGGTAGCGCGCGGTAAAGCGCGGCAGGATCGGGAGCAAGCCCATCGTCCCGATCGAGGGCGATGCGTTGATGCGAAGCAGCCCGCGTGGCCCCTGCTGTTCCTGCCCCAGCCCCGCTTCGACCGTCGCCATATCGGCGAGTAGCACGCTCATCCGGTCGCGATAGGCCTGCCCTTCTGGGGTCAGCGCGAGCGAGCGCGTTGTCCGGCGCATCAGTATGACGCCGAGGCGCTGTTCCAGCCGCGCGATGCTGCGACTGACGGCCGAGGGGGTGAGCCGCAGCGCCTTCGCCGCTGAGGCCAGGCTGCCGCCATTCGCCACCGCCAGAAAGGTTTCGATATCGCCAAACCGGTTGTCCATCGCCATTCCTGATTTTGAATCACCACTGAAGTGATGAAGCGCATTCTAATCAACAATTATTCGGCGCGCTATCTTCGGATCAACAAATTTCACCCAGGAAGGAGACCACGATGGACCTCAAACTCAAAGGCAAGACCGCGCTCGTCACCGGATCAACGGCCGGCATCGGCTTCGCGATCGCGAAGCGGCTGGCCGAAGAAGGCGTCGATGTCGTCGTCACCGGACGCAACCAGCGTAAGCTTGACGAGGCCGCGGCCGAACTGGCGCAGTCGGGCACGATCCGCGCCGTGCTTGCGGATCCCGCAACCGCCGAAGGCGCCGATGCACTGATCGCGGCGGTTCCGGCGGTCGACATCCTCGTCAACAACCTCGGCATCTATGAGGCCAAGCCCTTTGCCGAGATCAGCGACGCCGACTGGCATCATATCTTCGAGGTCAATGTCGTGAGCGGCGCGCGGCTATCACGGCATTACTTCCCCAAGATGCTCGAAAAGAACTGGGGCCGCGTGATCTTCATCGCCAGCGAAAGCGGCCTGCTGCCGCCCGCGGAGATGATCCATTACGGCATGACCAAGACCGCACAGCTCACCATCGCGCGCGGCCTTGCCGAACAGACCAAGGGCACGGGCGTTACTGTCAACAGCGTGCTGCCCGGGCCGACGCGGTCGGAAGGGATCACCGATTTCATCCGCTCGGTCGTGTCGAACCCCGATGCGCCCGAAGCCGAACGCGAAAAGACGTTTTTCCATGAGCTGCGCCCGCTTTCGCTGATCCGCCGCCTGATCGAGGCCGACGAGATCGGCGCGATGGTGACCTATCTCGCGAGCCCGCTGGCGGCGGCGACCAACGGCGCGGCGATCCGCGCGGAAGGCGGGATGGTGCCGACGATTGCTTGAAGCTCTCCCCTCCCGCTTGCGGGAGGGGTTGGGGGTGGGCCGCCACGTCGCATGGTCCACCCCGCTGCGACTAGCGAGCAAGCTCGCAAGTCTCACTGCCCCTCCCGCAAGCGGGAGGGAGATTTTAGACCTTCACGATCCCGCGCTCGATCAGACTATGCGCCGTCGCGAGGATCGATTCCCCGGGCGGGCGCATCGTCCAGCCGAGCGTGGTCATCGCATGGCGGCTGTCGCCGCCACGAACATTGCCCAGTTCGGCGACGAGCTGCCTCAGTTCGGGCCGAACCAGCGCGAACAGCTTGAGCAGCCAGTCGGGCATCCTGCGCGCCGGCACCTTCTTCGCCTTGTCCCCAAGATTGAGTTTCAGGATATTCGCGACGTCGATCAACTTCAGAAACGGCCCCGAGCAGACATAGCGTTCGTCCTTGATAGCTGGCGCGGTCAGAGCGCGATAATGGAGGTCGGCGACGTCGCGCACGTCGATGATCCCGAAACCGATGTCGGGGCACATCGGTACCTTGCCCTCGAGCAATTGCTTGACCAGCTCGATCGAGGTCGACAAATCGTCGCTGAGCAGCGGCCCGAACACCGCAGCCGGATTGACCGATGCGAACTCCATATCGCCACCTTCGGCCGCCATCCAGTCGCGGGCGGCGCGCTCGGCGACGGTCTTCGAGCGCGGATAGGGCATCACATCGGAATTATCGAGATCGGTCCAGTCCGCCTCGCTATACATATTGCGGCCCTTACCATGGCCATAGGCAATCGCCGCCATCGACGATGTCAGGACGAAACGCCTGATCCCCGCCGCGCGCGCAAAGCGCAGCGCGCGCAAGGCACCCTCCCGCGCCGGGACGACGAGCTCGTCGGCATGTTTGGGAACGCCCAAGGGAAAGGGCGACGCGACATGTGCGACATGGGTGCATCCGGCAATGCTCTCGGCCCAGCCGGAGTCATGCTCCAGGTCGGCGGCGAAGAATTTCAGCCGGTCGTTGTCGACATTCAGCCAGCCGCGCACCTCGGCCTCGCGCTTCAAGCTGCGCACCGTCGTGTGGACGCTCCAGCCCTTGTCGATCAGCTGACGGATCAGGAAGCCGGCAATATAGCCGCTGCCCCCGGTGACCAATGCCGTGCCCGTCATGCGACCCTCCTCGCGGTTAGAGCGAGGAAGGTAGCAGGATTATTTCAGCAGGACGAGTTCCTCGGCCATGCTCGGGTGCAATGCGACGGTGGCGTCAAAATCGGCTTTGGTCAGCCCGGCCTTCACCGCGACCGCCGCTGCCTGAAGGATTTCCGGCGCGTCGGGGCCGATCATGTGGAGGCCGACGACCTGATCGGTCGCGGCGTT
This sequence comes from uncultured Sphingopyxis sp., assembly GCA_964426485.1. GTDB lineage: Bacteria > Pseudomonadota > Alphaproteobacteria > Sphingomonadales > Sphingomonadaceae > Sphingopyxis. The sequence continues at coordinate 11,279 of CAYRQX010000037.1, forward strand.
GACGATCATCTTGTACAGCGCACGCTCATTGCGGCCCGCGAGGACATTTTTCATTGCGCGGAAGTCGCTGGTGTAGACGCGGATCGAACCAAGCTTGTTGCGCGCCTCGGCCTCGGTCATCCCGACCGCGCCGATCGGCGGGTGGCTGAACACCGCGCTCGGAACATTGGCATAGTCGACGACGGTCGGCTTGCCGCCGAACACACTATCGGCAAAGGCCTGCCCCTCGCGGATCGCGACGGGGGTCAACTGAATGCGGTTGGTGACGTCGCCGACCGCATAGATGCTGGGTACCGACGACTGGTTTGTCTCGTCGACATTGATCGCGCCGTCCTTGTCGAGTTCGACACCGGCGTCTTCGAGACCCAGCCCCTTGCTGTTCGGCACACGCCCGGCGGCAACAAGCACGATGTCGGCTTCGATCGGATCGGTGTTTTCGAGGTGAACGGTGAGCGATCCGTCCTCCTTCTTTTCGATCGACTTGAACGGCGCGTTGAAGCGGAACTCGATGCCCTTGGTCATCGAAATTTGCAGCAGGCGGTCGCGGATCTGCTCGTCATAGCCGCGCAGGATCGTGTCGCCGCGATTGACGATCGTCACCTTGCTGCCGAATTCATTAAAGATGCCCGCGAACTCGTTGGCGATATAGCCGCCGCCTGCGATCACGACGCGCTTTGGCAACGTTTTGAGATGGAAAACCTCGTTTGAGGTGATCGCATGTTCGCTGCCCCGGAATTCGGGAACATAGGGCCAGCCGCCGGTCGCGATCAGGATGCGTTCGGCGCTTATTTCCTGCCCGTCGGCGAGACGCACCTTTTGCGGGCCGATGACCGTCGCGCGGGTCTTGAACAGCGTCACCTTGTGGTTGTCGAGCGTCTGCCCATAGAGGCCCTCGAGCCGGTCAACTTCGGCGAGGACATTGTCGCGGAGGCGGTTCCAGTCGAATTTGCAATCGGGAACATCCCAGCCGAATTTGCGCGCGTCCTTCAGGTCTTCGGCAAAATGCGCGCCGTAGACGAGCAGCTTCTTGGGCACGCAGCCGCGGATGACGCAGGTGCCGCCGACGCGATACTCCTCGGCCAGCGCGACGCGCGCGCCATGCGAAGCGGCGATCCGCGAGGCACGAACCCCGCCCGACCCGGCGCCGATGACAAACAGGTCGAAATCAAACTCGCTCATTCAAAACCCCTGATCTTTTCTGGTCGCGCGCTATTCGCGTCGGGGGCCTATGTGGTTACGCCGACCCGCGATGCCAATCGAATTTTGCGGTCACAGTGATGGAGCGCAGGGCTATTCGCCGAGAGCGGCTTTCATCAGCGCCTGCGTCGCGGGGTCGAATTCCACGGTCCCTTCGGAAAGCCCCTTGGCCATCTCCTTGCCCAGCTCGACCCCGAACTGGTCGAACGGGTTGATGCCGAGCAGCACGGCATTGGCGAAGACACGATGTTCGTAAAAGGCGATCAGTGCGCCGAGGCTGCGCGGCGTCACCTGGTCTAGCAGGATCGTCGTCGAGGGACGATCGCCCGGATAGTTGCGCGCGCCATCCTCGCTCTTGCGCCCCGTCATCAGCGCGGCGCCCTGCGCGATGCAGTTCGCAACAAGCGTTTCGTGATGCGCGTCGTCGAGCAGATGATCGGGCTCGCGCGCGACGACGAATTCGACCGGGGTCAGGTGGGTACCCTGATGGAGCAGCTGGAACACCGCATGCTGCGCATCGGTGCCGACGCCGCCCCAGGTGATCGGCGCACTCGCGCGCCCGACCGGCTGGCCGTCCAGCGTGACCGACTTGCCGTTCGATTCCATTTCGAGCTGTTGCAGATAGTCGGGGAGCAGGCGCAGCCGTTCGTCATAGGCAAAAACGGCGCGCGTCTGGCAGCCGAGACGGTTGGTATAAATCTGGTCGGCGAAGGCGGCGAGCAGGCAGATATTGTCGGCTCCATCGGCAAGGCGGAAATGGCGGTCCATCTCGGCCGCGCCCTCGAGCAGGTCTGCAAACGCATCCCAACCGAGTGCGAGCGCCGCCGGGAAACCGATCGACGACCAGAGTGAGTAACGCCCGCCGACGCTTTCGTTGAACGGCAGAATGCGCGTTTCGTCAACGCCCCACTCGATGGCACGTTCGGGCTTCGCGGTCAGCGCGATGAAGCGGCCGAGCGGGTCGGTAACGCCGGCTTCTTCGAGCCATAGCAGCGCCGAATTGGCGTTGAGCAAGGTTTCGGTGGTAGTGAAGGTTTTCGACGCGATTGCGACAAGCGCGTGTTCGGGGCTAAACTTGGCGAACACTTCGTCGAGCGCGGCGCCGTCGACGTTCGACACCACCGCGACGTCATAACGGTCGCTGTGGCGGCCGAGCGCGTCGATCAGCAGGTCGGGTCCGAGCGCCGATCCCCCGATACCAATGTGGAGCAGATGACGGATTTCGCCGAACGCGCCGGCCTCGATCGCGTCAATCATCATCCGCATCCGCTGGTGCAGCGCCTGCGCGGCATGAACCGACTCCGGGGCGCCGTCGCCGCGTTCGGCGCTGTGTTCGGCGGCGCGGCCCTCGGTCGGGTTGGCGATGCCGCCCGAGAACAGCGTCTTGCGCCGACCCGCGAAATCCTGCGCCTCGGCAAGGCCGGAGAGAATGTCGACGGACGCAGCGTCGAGATGCGTTTTGGCAAAATCGAAGCGGATGTCGGCGACGCTGCGCACCAGCGCCTGCAACCGCGTATCGGGGTCGGCGGCGACCAGATCGGTCAGCTTCTGCGGCTGCCAGTTCGAAAGGGCCTGCCAGGCGTCGGATGCGGTTGTCATCGTCTATTATCCTCGAAGGGGGAGTGAATCGCGGACTTTCTCTAAGCCTGCGGCCCTCGCGGCGCCAGTGTCGTCCGCCGATATTTGCTTGACGTGGCAACCTATTCATCGCCAATGCGCGGCATGACCCAAGCCAGCTTTACCGCCGATGTGACGCCCCCGACCGGACCAGCGCCGTCCTCCCCGACCCCGGCGCCTGTGTCCGCCAAGGAAGAGGCGGTCGACACCGTTCGCTTCCTCGCGTTGCTCGCGATCGCGGTGCTGATTTTCCGCAGCTTTTTTCTGTCGCCTTTCAATATCCCATCGGAATCGATGCAGCCGCGGCTGCTGATCGGCGATTATCTGCTCGTCAATAAAATGGCCTATGGCTATTCGAAATATAGCCTGCCGTTCAGCGCGCCGCTGATTCCGGGCCGTATTTTCGCGCGCACGCCCGAACGCGGCGACGTCGTCGTGTTCAAGGCGCCGCCGGTCGCCGACAATGATTATATCAAGCGCGTCATCGGTCTGCCCGGCGACAGCGTGCAGGTGAAAGAGGGCATCGTCTGGCTGAACGGCAAGCCGCTGAAGCGCGAAGCCATCGCCGATTTCGTCATTCCGGTGACCCCGAACATGGTCGAAGCGTCGCGCATGACCGGCACCCTGCCCTGCTATTCGCCCGAATTTGAAGAGGTCGCCGCCGATGGCCAGCGCCAGTGCCGCTACAAACAGTTCAAGGAAACAGTGCCTGGCGGCAAAAGCTATAACATCCTCGACATCACGACGATCCCCGAGGACAATACGCCGCTCGTCGTCGTCCCCGCCGGCCATTTGTTCCTGATGGGCGACAACCGCGATCGCAGCGCCGACAGCCGTTTCCCGGCGATAGAGAACCAGGGCATCGGGCTGGTGCCCGAGGAAAATCTGGTCGGCCACGCGCTCGTCGGCATGTTCTCGACCGATGGATCAGCGAGCTGGATCAATCCGATCAGCTGGTTCACCGCCGCGCGGTGGGGCCGCATCGGGGATGGTTTTTGAACGATCCCCTCGACACCGGGGCGCTGGCCGAGATCATCGGCTGCACCCCGATCGACCTGAACCTCTATGATCTCGCGCTGACGCACGGCAGCACCGGGCGGGCCGATTACCAGCGGCTCGAGTTTCTTGGTGATCGGGTACTAGGGCTCGTCATCGCGTCCGAACTCTACGCGCGCTTTCCGACTGCCAGCGAAGGCGAGATGTCGTCGCGGCTGCATGTGCTGGCGTCCGGCGCGACCTGCGCCGCGATCGCGCAGCGGCTGAAGCTCACCGACCTCGTCCGCTTCGGCGCGCAGGCGCGCAGCGATGGCGGGCGTTATAGCGACAATATCGCCGCCGATGCGATCGAGGCACTGATTGGGGCACTCTATCTGGATCAGGGAACCGACGCAGCGCGCCGCTTCATCCTCACTCACTGGGATGATATGATCGACGGGCAGCAGGAAGCGCCCAAGCATCCGAAGGCAGCGCTGCAGGAATGGGCGCTCGCGCGCAAACGCCGTCCGCCCGAATATGAAATTATTGCGCGCGAAGGTCCCGACCATGCCCCCCGTTTCCGCATTGCCGTCAGCATCGGCAAGCTCGCGCGCGCCGAAGCCGAAGGCGCATCAAAACAGGCGGCCGAAAAGGCCGCGGCGGCGGCCTTGCTCGCCGAACTCGAAGGAATGAAAATATGACCCATCGTTGCGGATTTGTCGCCGTCGTCGGCGCGCCCAACGCGGGCAAATCGACGATCGTCAACGCGCTCGTCGGGCAGAAGGTCGCGATCGTCAGCCCGAAGGCGCAGACGACGCGCACCCGGCTGATGGGGGTCGCGATGGACGGCGAAACACAGATCGTGCTGATCGACACGCCGGGCATTTTTGCCCCGACGCGCCGGCTCGACCGTGCAATGGTTGCGGCCGCATGGAACAGCCTCGACCAGGCCGAGGCGATCCTGGTGATGATCGACGCCGCCGCGAAGCTCGGCGAGCGCGCCGAGCGCGTGCTGCAGGGGATCGAGGGGCGGCCCGAGAAAAAGTTTCTTGTGCTGAACAAGGTCGACCTGACCAAGAAGGACAAGCTGCTGACGATCGCGACCACGCTTAACGAACGCGTCAAATTCGACGAAACCTTCTTCATCTCGGCCAGCACCGGCGACGGCGTCCCCGAACTCAAGGCCCACCTCGCGAAACTCATGCCTGAGGGGCACTGGCACTTTCCCGAGGACGAGGTCAGCGATGCCCCCGAACGCATGCTGGCGGCCGAAATCACGCGTGAGCAACTCTATCGCCAGCTCCATGAGGAACTGCCGTATCAGTCGACCGTCGAGACCGAGAAATTCACGACGCGTCCCGACGGCAGCGCCGAAATCCACCAGCAGATCCTCGTCGCGCGCGACAATCAGCGCGCCATCATCCTTGGCCACAAGGGCGAACGGATCAAGGAAATCGGCAGCAAGTCGCGCGCCGAGCTGACCGAACTGCTGGGACGCACCGTCCATCTGTTCCTGCATGTGAAGGTCAAAGCGAACTGGGACGAAGACCGCGGCGTCTACCGTGACATGGGGCTCGACTGGGTGGATTGAGGAGCAAAACGTGGGACGTCCGGCATCCATTATAAACTTCGAGCGCAGTTTCTGGGCTTCCATGCTGATCGGCGTCGGAAGTCTGACGCTTCATTGGCCAACGGTCATCGACTCGCTGAAGCGCGATCCGACCGCCGCACCGATGGTCGAATCGGCCGCAATCTTTGTCGGCATCGCACTGGGATTTGGCTTCGCAATATCGATTCTTCTCTGGTATTTTGTTGCCCGAAAGGCGAGCAATATCGCCAAATGGATATATGTAGCGGTCATGGGATTTGGCGCCGTGTCGACGCTTACGTCGCTCAACGACCCGACCTCGCCGACGGGACTTGCACTCGCGATCTCGCTTGTCAGCACTACGTTCACGGCGCTTTCGATCTTTTTCTTGTTCCGGCCCGACGCCCGCGTCTGGTTTGGGAAAAACTCGGTGAATCCTCGAACCTTCGACTAAGCAAACTAAACCCGCCGACAATCATTCGGCGCTAGGTTGCCGTCGAAGCGTGAGGTGATCCAGCCGATTGTTTCTTGTGCACTTTCGCGCGCGCTGTTCCCATGGTCGCCAGACATATCGATCCAACGGAGGCCGGTGCCACGTCGACACACCGCTTTCGCGAACTTGCGCGTCACCGACGGCGCGACGATCGTGTCGTTGCGGCTCTGCGCGATCAGCAGCGGTCCCGGCACACGCGCCGCATCGACGCTGTTGGCGCGCGCGAAGCTGCCGAACGGTTCTATCTTCGCGATATCCTTGTTCTTCGTTGCGCGGACGATGGTCAATATGCCGAGAATCGCGCCGAGCTTGGGCTTTTTGTCGAGGCTGACGCAGTTGTTCTGCGCCAGCCGCGTGATGATCCCCTGATTGGTGCGGTTGGCAACGCCGTCCATCGAAAAGCCATACAGCGTCGACCAGCTGTGCAGCGTGAACGACAGCAGCAGCGCGCGCGCATTTTTGTCGCTGCCCTCGCGCAGGTTGGCGGCAAGGTCGGTGGGCGGGGCTGCGGCGGCGGTGGCAATCAGCGTCAGGTCGGGGGCGTAAGAGCGCGCAGCGGTTGCGGTCCACAGCGCGGCGTGGCCGCCCTGCGATTCGCCCCAGACAGCGAAGTCACTGCCCGCCGCCGCGCCGGGAATCTCGCGCGCCGCTCGCACCCCGTCGAGCACCGCATGGCCGGTATCGCGGCCCACAAGGAACGGGTGCATCGTCGCACTGCCGAGGCCGATATAATCAGGCGCAACGACAACATATCCGCGGCTGACCGCATCGATCCCTGCGGTCGCGGCAAAGAAATTCGGGCTGAGCGACGGCGCGCATTTTTCGGCGACGCCCCATGCGCCGTGGGTCCAGGCGATGACGCGGCGCGGGCGCGATGGGGTTGCCTCGCGCGGCGCGGCGACGATCCCGGTTGCGGCAAACGGCTGGCCATATTGGTTGGTGGTCCAATAGCGGACGCGCCACGCTTGCACCCCGGCGGGCGTCTCGACGATCGGCTCGGCCGAGATCAGGCGCCCCGCCTGCTGCGCCGCGGCGGACTGCGCGAAGGCCATGAGGATGGTGAGCAGGACGGCGACAAGCAGGTGGCGCATGGACGGTCTCCCCGGATGCGCAACGCTATCATGTTCAATACCACTCGTCATCCCGGCGACGGCCGGGATCTCACCCTCGCTTCATGACGCTAGGGTGAGATCCCGGCCTTCGCCGGGATGACGATATTTGTCAGCAGTCTATTCCTTGGCTGCGGCTTTCTTGGCCGGAGCCTTTTTCTTTGCTGGCGCCTTCTTCGCCGCAGCCTTTTTTGGCGCCGCCTTCTTCTTACCCTTCGCCGGCCCCTTTGCGGCGCGCGCGTCGATCAGCGCGATCGCCTCTTCGAGTGTCAGCGTCGCAGGATCGTCGCTTTTGGGCAGCGTCGCATTGGTCGTGCCGTCTGTGACATAAGGACCAAAACGCCCTTCCATCAGCTTCATCTCACCGCCGCTCGTCGGGTGCGGGCCGAAGGTATTGAGCGGCTCGGCCTTGGTCCGCCCGCGCCCGCCGCCAGCAGCAGCTTCGGCGATGCGAACGACCGCCGCGTTCATGCCGATGTCGAAGATTTCGGCGGTGCCTGACAGCTTCGCATATTTGCCGTCGTGGAGCAGATAGGGTCCATAACGCCCCAGCCCTGCCATGATCGGCTTGCCGCTTTCGGGATGCATCCCGACCTCGCGCGGCAGGCTGAGCAGCCGCAGCGCGTAATCGAGGTCAAAATCCTCCCCCGGAATGTCCTTGGGGATCGACGAGCGTTTCGCCTCCTTGCCGTCGCCGAGCTGGATATACGGCCCAAAGCGTCCGCTGCGCTTCGTGACTTCCAGCCCGCTGTCGGGATCATTGCCCAGCGTTTCGGGGCCGGTGTCAGCCCCGTCGCTGCCGCCCGGCTGCGCGAACTTGCGCGTATATTTGCAGTCGGGATAATTGCTGCATGCGATGAACGGCCCGAACTTGCCGCCGCGCAGCGCCAGCTTGCCGGTGCCGCAATTGGGACAGATGCGCGGGTCGCTGCCGTCGCCCTTGTCGGGGAAAAGATAGGGACCGAGGAAAATATCGAGTTCCGCAGTGATCTCCGACGGCTTCTGCTCCATCACTTCGCCGGTCCGCGGCTTGAAGTCGCGCCAGAAGCGTTCGAGCACCGCCTGCCACTGAGCGCGGCCGCCCGACACATCGTCTAGCTCTTCCTCGAGCCCTGCGGTGAAATCATATTGAACATAGCGTTCGAAGAAGCGTTCGAGGAACGCCGTCAGCAGCCGCCCACTTTCTTCGGGAATGAAGCGGTTCTTCTCGATCGTCACATAGGCGCGGTCCTTGAGCACCTGCAGGATCGACGCGTAGGTCGATGGACGCCCGATGCCGAGCTCTTCCATCTTCTTGACCAGGCTCGCTTCCGAATAGCGCGGCGGCGGCTGCGTCTCGTGCTTTTCGACCTCAATGCCGGTCTTGGCAGGCGCGTCGCCCTTGGCCATCGCGGGCAGCAGGCGTGCATCCTCGTCCTCGCTGTCGTCGCGACCTTCGTCGTAAAGTGCTAGGAAGCCAGGAAATTTGATGACCTGTCCGGTCGCGCGCAGCATCGTCTTGCCGGTGCCGTCGGCCAGGTCGATGCTGGTGCGTTCGAGCCGCGCCGACGCCATCTGGCTCGCCATCGCGCGCTTCCAGATCAGTTCGTACAGGCGCGCATGGTCGCCGCCGCCGGTCTTGTCCTTCGAAAAATCGGTTGGACGGATCGCTTCATGCGCTTCCTGCGCATTCTTCGCCTTGGTCTGATATTGGCGCGGCTGGTCGGGGACATAGCCGCCGTCGTAGCGCGTTGCGATGGCTTTCCGGGCCGCGCTGATCGCGCTGCCGTCCATCTGGACGCCGTCGGTACGCATATAGGTGATCGCGCCGTCCTCATAGAGGCCTTGCGCGATCCGCATCGTGTGGCTCGCCGAAAAGCCGAGCTTGCGCGCGGCTTCCTGCTGCAAGGTCGACGTCGTGAACGGGGGCGGCGGGTTGCGCGTCAGCGGCTTGGTCTCGACCAGGTCGACGGTGAAATGCCCGGCCTTGACGTCGGCCTCGGCGGCACGCGCATCGGCCTCATTGGTGATTGTCAGCCGCTCGATCTTGTCGCCGCGCCAGCGCGCGAGCCGCGCCTTGAACGGCGTGCCGGACATTTCGAACAGCCCGGTGACCGACCAATATTGCTGCGCAACAAAGGCCTCGATCTCGCGCTCGCGCTCGACGACGAGGCGCAGCGAAACCGACTGCACGCGCCCCGCCGATTTGGCGCCGGGCAGCTTGCGCCACAGCACCGGCGACAGCGTAAAGCCGACAAGATAATCGAGCGCGCGGCGGGCGCGATAGGCGTCGATCAGATCGTCGTCGAGTGCGCGCGGATGCGCCATCGCGGTCAGCACCGCGTCCTTGGTGATTGCGTTAAAGGTCACGCGGTCGACTTCAGCAGGCAGCGCCTTTTTGCTGCGCAGCAATTCCTGCACATGCCAGCTGATCGCCTCGCCCTCGCGATCAGGGTCGGTCGCAAGGATCAGGCGATCGGCGCCCTTCGCCGCATCCTGGATTTCCTTCATCCGCTTCGCTTTGTCCGGATAAAGCAGCCATTGCATCGCAAAGCCGTCGTCGGGATCGACCGAGCCGTCCTTCGGCGGCAGGTCGCGGACATGGCCATAGCTGGCCAGAACCTTGAAGTCGCGCCCCAGATATTTCTCGATCGTCTTCGCCTTTGCAGGCGATTCCACAATTACCAATTGCATTAAAAAACTATCCCCGTTCACCGGCTCTCACATGTACGCGCGAGGGTGGCGGGGATAACTCGATGCCGTCAAGCCGGATTTTTCAGCCATCCTGCTATCGGAGTTCGGCGAGGAGGATGCATTTGTCGGCGTCATATTTGCCGGGCTCAGGATGATGTCCTGATCGTCGGACCCGATAACGCGGCCACGGCCTGCGCGGACCGTCACATCAGCGAAATCTTCGCCCCAGCGTGGCGCTCGACACGCCCCGCCAGCTCCAATTCGAGCAATAGCAGTTGCACCGTCGCGGCGTCCTGCCCCGACTGCCGCACCAATTCGTCGACCGCGACCGGGGTCGGGCCGAGCAGGTCGATCAGCGACCGGCGTTCGCCCTCGCCGGCGTCCACCCGCGCCGGAACCGCGGCATAACGTTGCACCGGCTCGCGCACCATTCGCGCGTCGATCGGTCCGACCGCTTCGAGCACATCGTCGACCGTCTGGATCAGCGTTGCGCCTTCTCGGATCAGCATATTGCAGCCCTGCGCGCGCGGATCGAGCGGCGAGCCGGGCACCGCCATCACCTCGCGGCCATAGTCGCCGGCGCGGCGTGCGGTGATCAGCGATCCCGATCTGGGCGCCGCCTCGATCACCACCGTGCCGTGCGCGATCCCGGCGATGATCCGGTTGCGCGACGGAAAATGACGCGCCAAGGGTTCGGCGCCCGGCGGCTGTTCGGCGATCAGCAACTGGTCGCTCGCGATCTTTTCCTGCAGCGCGGCATTTTCGGGGGGAAAAGCGATATCGATTCCGCTTGCGATTACCCCGACTGTCGAACCGCCAAGCGCGCCGATATGCGCCGCGGTGTCGACCCCGCGGGCGAGACCACTGACGACCGTCACGTCGCGCGACGCCAGATCGGCGGCAAGCTGGCGTGCGAAACGGCATGCGATCGCCGAGGCATTACGGGCGCCGACGATCGCAACGCAAGGGTGCCGCAGCATGGCCGTATCGCCGCGCACTATGACCACAGGCGGCGCGCCCTCGACCTCCCGCAGCATCGGCGAATAGCCATCCTCGTCGCTGAAAATATGGCGCGCGCCCAATTGGGCCGCGCGATCGAGCTCGCGCTCGGCTACCTCGACGGGTGCGATGCGGGCCTTGCCTGCACCGCCGCGCAGCACCAGATCGGGCAGCGCATCGAGCGCGGCTTCGCCCGACCCGAAGCGCATCATCAGCTGATGCCAGCTTACCGGCCCGACGTGCGGCGTGCGGATCAGCCGCAGCCGCGCCAGTCGCTCGGCATGCGTCACGCTTCCCCGGCTCCTTTGGGGTCGTCTTTCTTGCCGCCGACGCGCGGCTCGGTTCCCGCACGCAGCCGCGCGATATTTTCGCGGTGCCGCCACAGCACGATCACCGCGAGACCCGCGAGCCCGATGGCATAAATCTGATGACCGAAGGCAAGCGCAGCGATCGGCGCCGATACCGCACCAAGCATCCCGCCAAGCGATGAAATGCGCAGCAGCAAGACGGCACCGAGCCACACGATCGCAAACACGAGACCGATCGGCCAGGCGAGCGCGAGTGCCAGGCCCAGCAGGGTCGCAACGCCCTTCCCGCCGCGAAATTTAAGCCATAGCGGATAGCAATGGCCGATCATCGCGGCGGCGCCGGCAATCATCGCCGCGTGGTCGCCGAGTTCGGGAACGAAATGCCGCGCGAGCAGCACCGCCACCGCGCCCTTTGCGCCGTCGAGGATCAGCGTCGCCGCGGCAAGCCCCTTGCGCCCAGTGCGCAGCACATTGGTCGCGCCGATATTGCCCGACCCGATCTGGCGCAGATCGCCCGCGCCGAACAGGCGCGTCAGGATGACGCCAAACGGAATCGATCCCAACAAATAGCCCGCAACGATCAGCAAATATAAAGTCATGGCGTTCCCCGTTTGCTTTCGATCAATGTGGCGCCGTTACCGAAATCAATCAATGGATTCGGCACGATTGGAAACCAAATCGGACAAACTCGGCGCCCATTGAGTGCCCCCCGCGTCGCTGCTAGGCGAAAGCGTATGAACGCTCCCGCGACCGATGCCCCCATTCTCTTCTTCGACAGCGGCCTTGGCGGGCTTACCGTGCTGGGTCCGACGCGCGCATTGCTGCCGACCGCACCGTTCGTCTACGCCGCCGACTATGCCGGATTGCCCTATGGCAAAAAGAGCAACGAGGAACTTGCTGCGCGGGTTCCCGCGCTGCTCGGCCGCCTCGTCGAACGTTACCAGCCGCGGCTCGCGGTGATCGCGTGCAACACCGCCTCGACGATCGCGCTCGCCCACGTTCGCGCGGCGCTCGACCTGCCGATCGTCGGTACCGTGCCAGCGATCAAGCCGGCGGCCGCACTGACCAAAAGCGGCGTCATCGGCGTGCTCGGAACCGAGGCAACGGTGCGCCAGCCCTATGTCGACGACCTCAGCGCAAGGTTTGCCGACGGCAAGACGGTGCTTCGTTACGGCAGCCCGGGCCTTGTCACCGGCGCCGAAGCGAAGCTGCGCGGCGAAGCGGTCGACCCCGGCGTGATCGCGCGTGCGATCGGCGGCCTGCGTGACCAGCCCGGCGGCGGCCGCATCGACGTGATCGTCCTTGCCTGCACGCATTTTCCGTTGTTGAAGGACGAATTGCAGGCGGCCGCCGGGCCGGATGTGACCCTGATCGACGGCGCTGCAGGCATCGCGCGGCGCATCGCCTGTCTGACCGAAGGCCAGCGCTGGCCCGCTATCGCCACCCCCGGCATTGCGGTCTTCACGCGAAGCGACGACCGGCCACCGCCGCCGCTCGCCGCGCTGACCCCCTATGGCATCGGGTCGATCGAGACGATCTGATAGGACAATTTGTCTCATAAGTTGCGAATCGTTCGCACTGGATTTCGGCCGGTTTCGGCGCTATTGGCCCGCCTGATAATGCCGCCGGAGGGAGCGGCTCAACAGCTGCATTAGCACCTGACTGCGGGGCTGAAACGTGAACTATAACGATATTTTCGCTCGGGCAATCGACCGGCTGCATGAAGAAGGGCGCTACCGCGTCTTCATCGATATCCTGCGCAACCGCGGGTCTTTCCCCAATGCGCGCTGCTTCGCGGGTCACAACGGGCCGAAGCCGATCACCGTCTGGTGCTCGAACGACTATCTCGCGATGGGTCAGCATCCGAAGGTCGTTTCCGCAATGGAAGAAGCGCTGCACGACGTCGGTGCGGGTTCGGGCGGCACCCGCAACATTGGCGGCAACACCCATTATCATATCGACCTTGAGGCCGAACTCGCCGATCTGCACGGCAAGGATGGCGCTCTGCTCTTCACCTCGGGCTATATCTCGAACGAGGCGACGCTCGGCACGCTCGGCAAGCTGCTGCCGAACTGCATCATCTATTCGGACGAACTCAACCACGCGTCGATGATTGCGGGTATCCGAAATTCGGGCTGCGAAAAGCGCGTGTGGCGCCACAATGACCTCGACCATCTCGAGGAACTGATGGCGCAGGACGACCCCGAGGCCGCCAAGTTGATCGCGTTCGAAAGCGTCTATTCGATGGACGGCGACGTCGCCCCGATTCATGCGATCTGCGACCTTGCCGATAAATATAACGCGCTGACCTATTGCGACGAAGTGCATGCCGTTGGTATGTACGGCCCGCGCGGCGGTGGTATCACCGACCGCGACGAAGCCGCCGACCGCGTAACGATCATCGAGGGCACGCTGGGCAAGGCGTTTGGCGTGATGGGCGGTTATATCGCCGCAGACAAGAATATCATCGACGTGATCCGCAGCTATGCGCCGGGATTCATCTTCACCACCAGCCTGTCGCCGGTGCTCGTTGCGGGCGTGCTCGCCAGCGTACGCCACCTGAAGGCGTCGAGCGTCGAGCGCGACGCCCAGCAGGAAGCGGCGGCCTATCTGAAACAGAGCTTCCGCGATGCCGGGCTGCCGGTGATGGATTCGACGACACATATCGTCCCGCTGATGGTCGGCGACCCGGTGCGCGCGAAGAAGATCAGCGACATATTGCTCGCCGAATATGGCGTCTATGTGCAGCCGATCAACTTCCCGACCGTGCCGCGCGGCACCGAACGCCTGCGTTTCACCCCTGGCCCGGCGCATGACGAGGCGATGATGCGGGAGCTTACCGAGGCGCTCGTCGAGATATGGGACCGGCTCGAACTGCAGCTTCAGAAGGCGGCGTGACAGGCCCACCCGGCTATGACGAAGTCGTCGTCGGACGCCGCTCGATCCGCGGCTTCCTCGACAAGCCGGTTCCGAAAGCATTGATCGTCGAGATACTCGAGGTCGCGATGCGCGCACCCTCCTCCTTCAACAATCAGTGCTGGAATTTCTCGGTCGTCACCGGTGATCCGCTGGCGGCGATCCGCCAAGGCAACACCGACGGCATCCTTTCGGGCAAGCCCGACAGCCGCGAGTTCCGCCGCTTCGACGGCATCGCGGACACACATCGCGGCCGCCAGATCGAGATCGCCAAGCAATTGTTCGGCGCGATGGGCATCGCGCGCGACGACAAGGACGCGCGGCAGGATTGGGTACTCCGCGGTTTCCGCCAGTTCGACGCGCCGGTCAGCATCGTCGTCACCTATGACCGCGTGCTGCTCGGCAGCGATATCGCGCCGTTCGATTGCGGCGCGGTGACCAACGCGCTGGTCAACGCGGCTTGGTCGCGCGGACTGGGCTGCGTCATCAACAGCCAAGGCATTATGCAGAGCCCGGTCGTGCGCGAGCATGCCGAAATTCCCGATGACCAGGTGATCATGATCTGCGTCGCGATGGGCTGACCCGATGCCGATTTCCCGGCCAATGCGGTGGTATCGAACCGCAAGAGTGTCGATGACGCGGTGCGCTTCGTCGGTTTCGACGACTGACCTGACCCTTGCCTCACAATGCGGTCCGTCCCGGGAGGGAAGTGGACGGACCGCACCTGTGCCGGACGAAGGGGTCAGCCCGGCAGCAACACGCCATCGACGACGTGAATCACGCCGTTCGACTGCTTGACGTCGGCGATGGTTATTTGTGCCTTGCCGCCCTTGGCGTCGGTGACATACCATTTGCCGTCCTTGCCCCACACGGTCAGCTTGGCACCCTGAACGGTCGTCAGCATTGCCTTGCCGCCATTGGCCTGGGCATTGGCGGCCAGATCGGCGGCGGTCAGCGTGCCGGGCACGACATGATAGGTCAGCACCGCGGTCAACATGCCCTTGCTCTCGGGCTTCAGCAGCGTGTCGACGGTGCCGGCGGGCAGCTTGCCGAACGCGGCGTTCGTCGGGGCAAACACTGTGAAGGGACCGGGGCTGGCCAGCGTGTCGACCAGCCCGGCAGCTTGTACCGCGGCGACCAGCGTCGTGTGATCCTTTGAATTGACCGCATTTTCGACGATATTCTTAGTTTCATACATCGCAGCACCGCCGACCATCGGGTTGGCGAGCGCGACGCCGCCCCCGGCAACCATGATCAAAGCCGCGAGCGATGCGGAAAGTTTGGAAAGTTTCATGATACGATCCTCTGGTTTCTGGCACCCCGGAAATGCGGAATGCGCCGCAGCTACGGCAGCAACCGGCTAACGGATGCACATCAACTTCAGATTGTGATGATTTTTCCCGATGCGACTGCGGCTCCGCTGGGCGCCGGATGCGGCGTCTTCGACACCGGCTCCATCGTGATCGCCAGCGTCGCGCCGTCGGTCATGAGCAGCCGGTGTGGCGGCGGCATCGTCATTTCGGCTTCACCGGCATGACCGATCTGCCCCAGCGAAACGGGCGCGCCGCCTTCGGGGATGACCCACAGCTCGGGCGCCAGCGCGCCGGGCTCAAAGCCGTGGATGCGCAGCTGCATCAAACCATTGCTCTGGTTGTAGCGCGCCAGCACCAGCGGCCCCGCGGCATCGCTTTCGATCCGCGCGACCGCGAGCTGCGGCGCCGCGGGCGTGGGCGCTGGCACGGGCCGGGTGATCAGCACAAAGGCCAGCGCCGCCGCGACGGCGCTCGACAGCAGCGCCCCGGCGCGCCAGCGACGCAAGCGCGTTTCAATCGCGGTGACGGTCTCGGCAGGGCGTTCGGCCAATTGCCGCTCGATACCGCTCCACACCCCATCGCCGGGCTCCGCATGGGCCCACTCGCCATGCAGCGGCGCCAGCCTTGCTTCCCACGCTGCGACCAGCGCCGCGAAGGCGGGATCTCTCAGCAATAACCGCAGCGCGTCGCTGCGCGCCTGCCCATCGAGCAGGCCGAGCGCCAGTTCGGCGGCGAGCGCGTCGCGCTCCTGGGCGGGCGTCAGATGGTCATCCATCGCCAAGACAATCTTTCAGGCGCAGCAGCCCGCGCCGTATCCAGCTTTTCATCGTCCCCAGAGGCACATTTTCGCGCGTCGCGAGCTCGGCATAGGTCGAGCCGTCGAAAAAGGCGGCGCGAATGCACAGGCGAGTATGGTCCTCGAGCTCCTCCAGGCAGCGGTGCAGCCGTTCGCTCTCCTCCGCCGCGACCAGCGACTGGTCGGCGCGTGGGGCACCGTCGGCGACCGCGAAGGCCGCCTGTTCGGGCAAGGTATCGCGCGCCGCCCGCCCGGCCACCGACCGCCGCCAGTCGATCGCGCCGTTGCGCGCGATCGTCGCCAGCCAGGTGATCGGGCTGGCGCGTGCGGCATCGAACTGCCCCGCGCGTTCCCACACCTTGATATAGACGGTCTGCAAAACATCCTCCGCGCTGGCCCTCTCGCCGCAGATACGGAGGCAAATTCCAAATAGTTTCGCGGCGGTCATGTCATAGACCTCGCGCAGCGCGGCACGGTCGCCGCGTCCGACTGCGGTAAGCGCCGCGACCAGTCGCGTTCGCGCTTCGTCCGCGCCCGATGGCCATTGCATGTCGCTCACGGCGCCAAGTCGTAGAGCGGTGGCGGGATTATTCAAGCGGTGGGCGGACGCATCATGCCCCAAAAATGCGGTCCGCCCCCCGGCACCTCCCATTCGACTTGCACAACAAATCCCAGCCGCTCGTAGAGCGGGACATTTTCCGGCGTCGCCGTCTCCAGCCAGCACGGCAGACCTTCGGCGTCGGCCACTGCCGTCTGCGCGCGGATGATTCGCCCGCCATGACCCTTGCCCTGATGCTCCGGGCGCACGCCGACATAATGGAGATACCAGAAGCGCCCTTTGGGCCGGTGCGCGTCGATGCCGCGCTGCACCTTCAACCCGCGCGGCAGGTCGGTGCCGAAGGTCGCGACGAGCGGGACGACGGTGCGCAGGAATTCGAAGGCGCCGCTGTGTGCCTGTCCCGGCGCCCGCCACAGCGCCGCCGCCTCGTCGCCGAGCGATCGCAGCGCAACCCCCGCGCGGAAATCGGCGGGGACGAGAAGCCGAAACAGGCCGCGAAGCGCGTGGGCACGACGATCGGCATCGGGCAGGATCCATGACAGCGCGGGGTCAGTCTGGAACGCCTGCGCCAGTGTTTCGACGATCGGCGGCAGTTGGCCGGCCTCCGCCGGCATGATCATGTCGGTCATCGCGCCTCCGCCGCAAAAGGAGCAGGTCGGACGCGGCTTGGCAAGACTAGCGCGGACGTTTGTCGAGCCGGAGCGCCCAAGTATAGCCGCGATAAAGACGCGTCACCGCAAGCCGCGCGCCGGCGTCGTTCGCGGCTTCGCGCGCGGCGTCGATCAACAGTGCACGCGGTTCGACATGAAAGCGTGCGAGCCATGCGAACAGCGCGCTGCGAAACCAGTCGGGCATATCCTCCTGTTGCCCAAAATCGACGATGTGCAGCGACCCATGGGCGGACAGGTGACGCATCGCTTCGCCTATCGCGCCTTGCCAGTCGGGGATCATCGACAGCGTGTAGCTCTGAAAGATGCGGTCGAAGCAGTTGATGCGGAACAGCGCGTTCGGATCGAAGCCGGTTGCGTCGGCCTGCGCGACACTGACTCTCTTCGCCAAGCCCGCGTGCGCGATCGCGGCGCGCGCGGTCTTGAGCATCTCTTCCGAAATGTCGATGCCATGGAATTTCGCGCCCGGCCAGCAGCGCGCCGCCGCGATCAGGTTGCGCCCGGTGCCACAGCCGATTTCGAGCACATGGCCGCCGACCGGAGGGCCCAGCTCGTCGATCAGCCGGTCGCGCCCCAACAGATAATATTTCCGCGTCAGATTATAGATATGCCGCTGACCCCGATAGACACCGTCCATCCGTGCGGCATGGCCCTCCCCGGCTGTCATCGATCAGTCTTTCAGGATATAGAGATGGACCCCGCCATAAATGGCCGAACGATCGCGCCGCGTATAGCCAAGCGATTCGGCAGCGCGATAATCCCACCGCTGTAGCAAGTCCCCGGGGAGTCGCCCGGGGAGCAACGTCGGCTCGGCAGCCGTGCGAAACAGCACGCGCGCACCGGGGCGCGCAGTGCGCGTGACTTCGCTCCACAATGCGGTCAATTGCGCGTCGCTCATCCAGTCCTGCGCGTCGAGGAAGATATAGCGGTCGAAGCTGGCGGCGTCGGCACCCGCGAGCATGTCGGTCATGTTCGCGTGGAGCATCGTGACGCGATCCGCCCGCGCACGGACGGCCGCATAATGGGCCGCCTGCAAATAGGGCGGCAGCGACGCGGCGTCACCCTTGCCATAACCGCGGCCAAAGGCTTGCCAGGCAAAATAATTGTCTTCGAGTGGGAAGTCGCAGGTCAGTTTTTCGAGCCGCGCGCGCAAGACATCGGCCATCGGCTTGCCGTCCGCCAGCGCGTCATATTGGGCTGGCGGAATGCCCAGTCCGAACAGTGACGATCGTTGGTCTGTGACCCAGCGGATAAATTTGCGGTCGAAGAAGGGCGCGAGTTTCGTCTGGAAAATCGCACGTTGCTCCTCGATCGTTTTTGCTTCGAGGAACTGCCGCGGATCGATGCGGTGCATCCGAGCGACAAGATGCGCGAGCCCGATAAAATTGCCAAGCAGGCCGCGCTTGTAGAGCCCGTGCGCAAAACCGTTGATCCGGCGGCGACCGACGAGGTCGCGGCCCTCCCAATAACGTCGGCTTACCTCGTCGAGATGCGGGCGGACGAAGGCGCGATAGTCGGCGATATTGCCGCTGCTGTCGGCATCGGCAAAGAATCGGCGAAGGCTGGCGTGATCGGGAAGCCGCTGGATCGCAACGCGTTTGAGGTTGTTTAGCGCGACATGGGCGGTGTTGAGGTCGACCGCGACGATCTCCGCCGGGGCGGCGGTGAGGTAAGAAAAGACGTTGCATCCCCCACTCGCGATCGTCGCGATTCGATTACCCGGCTCGATCGCCAGCGCCTCCATGTCGACGACCGGGTCTTCCCATATCTGGGCATAGACGAGGCCTTTGAAAGCCAGCGCAAAAGCGCGATCGAGCAGGCGCTCTTTCTGTTCGCCATCCTTGCGAACGACGGCGGCGGCGATCTTGCGATTGGGTTGGCTGGCCATGCGAAAGGGTTCCCCGGACAATGTTGCTCCGAGGCCGCGCATGGCAGGCTTTCATGCGATTTCCGTGCCGGTTCGATGACAATCCGGCGACAGCATCAAAAAGACATCCCGCCGGATCGATGTCAGTCGCGGCAATAACCCTCGCCGTCCCTGACGATCAGGCATTCCTTTTTGCCGGCGAGATATTTGAGGCCGGTTTCGTCGCCATTCCCGCGGCGCAGGCTCAACGCCTCGGCGCCGCGCTTGAACTTGATGCCATGTTCGCTGTCTTCGCCATCATAGGTCCCCTTGGTGTCGAGGTCCGATTGCATTTCCAGCTTGTACTTGCCCGGTTCGGCGGTGGTGATGGTCGCGTACATGCCCTCGACCCCGGTCCATTTGCCCGCCCAACTCGCGAAGCGATGCGGCGCGGTTGCGGGATCGGCGGCTTCGGCGGCTTCGGCGGCTTCGGTCGGCACGGTCTCGACCGGAACCTCGGTCGTTGTGGTATCGGTCGGCGCCGGCGCCTCGGCCTTTTCACAGCCCGCCAACAGCACCAGCGCCGCGGCGCTCGCCAAAATTGCACTTTTCTGCATCATGCTTCTCCTTTCCCGTCCCAACGCATGTCGGCGGATAAGTTTCCGCCAGCCTATTCGGTAATAATCTCTGCGAATTTCAACGGGTCGACGTTGCCGCCCGACAATGTGACGAGCGTCGCGTCGGTCAACGGCACCTTACCCGCCAGTACCGCCGCGAGTGCCGCCGCGCCGCCGGGCTCGACGACGAGATGCAGTTTCTCGAACACCTTGCGCATAGCATGGCGAACTTCATTCCGCGTCACGACGACGCCGCGCACGCCGCGCGCCTGCAACACCGCGAAATTGATCTGCCAGGTTTCGGGGGTCTGCAGCGCGTCGCACTCGGTCGGATAGCTCATGTCCTCGACCGACAGAATTTCGCCGGCGGCGAGGCTGCGCGTCACATCGTCCCAGCCTTCTGGTTCGACCGCAATAATTTCGGCATTGGGCAGCGCAAGCGCGAGCCCCGCCGACAGGCCGCCGCCACCGCAACAGGCCACGACCTTGTCGGGACCGTCAATTCCGCGCGCAGCCATCTGCGCCATTGCTTCGGTTCCGGCGCTGCCCTGCCCCTCGATGATCCACGGGTCGCCATAGGCATGGACGAGCGTCCCGCCACGCTGTTCGAGCAGTTTCGCCGCGACCGCGTCGCGCGATTCGGTCACGCGATCATAGAGTATGACTTCGGCGCCCAATTGCCGCGTCGCGGCGAGCTTCATCGCCGGCGCATTGCTCGGCATCACGATCGTCGCCTTGATCCCGAGTCGCTTCGCCGCCCAGGCAACACCTTGCGCATGGTTGCCGCTCGACACGCCGACGACGCCCGCCGCCGCCTGTTCGGGCGTCAGGTCGGTCAGCCGGTGCCAGGCGCCGCGGATCTTGAATGCGCCGACGGGTTGCAGGCACTCGGCCTTGCACCAGACCGTCTGGCCGTCGACGTCGAGCGGCAGCAGCGGTGTTTGCGGCAGCAATGCAGCGACTTTCGCTGCGGCGCGTTCGACACCTGCGAGCGTGGGCGCGCGGTTCGGATCGAGCGAGGGATCGGGGCTTTGCTGTGTCATGGCTTCGTCCTATAGGGCGCGGCATAGAAGCGGCATAGAGACGCGATAGGAGATTTTTCGATGAGCAAGGTTCTGGTGATCGGCGCAGGCGGCGTCGGTTCGGTCGCAGTGCACAAGATGGCGATGAACCCCGACATCTTTCCCGACATCACGCTGGCGAGCCGCCGCAAATTCAAATGCGACGCGATCGCCGACTCGGTGAAGGAACGCACCGGCGTGACGATCAAGACCGCCGAGGTCGATGCCGACCATATCGACGCGACCGCGGCGCTGATCCGTTCGATCGGCGCGACGCATGTGGTGAACCTCGCTTTACCCTATCAGGATCTCACGATCATGGAGGCGTGCCTGTCGACCGGCGCGCATTATCTCGACACCGCCAATTACGAACCGCGCGACGAGGCGAAGTTCGAATATCATTGGCAGTGGGCGTATCAGGACCGCTTCAAGGACGCGGGGCTGATGGCGCTGCTCGGCTCGGGCTTCGACCCGGGGGTGACGAGCGTGTTCACGACCTGGCTCAAAAAACATCATTTCGAGCGCATCGACACGCTCGACATTCTCGACTGCAACGGCGGCGATCACGGCCAGCATTTCGCGACCAATTTCAATCCCGAGATCAATATCCGCGAAGTGACGGCGGTCGCGCGCCACTGGGAAAATGGCGATTGGGTCGAAACGCCGCCGATGTCGGTGAAGCAGACGTTCGACTTTGAGGCGGTGGGCGAAAAGA
Organism: uncultured Sphingopyxis sp.; assembly: GCA_964426485.1. Taxonomy (GTDB): domain Bacteria; phylum Pseudomonadota; class Alphaproteobacteria; order Sphingomonadales; family Sphingomonadaceae; genus Sphingopyxis. The sequence continues at coordinate 32,729 of CAYRQX010000037.1, forward strand.
CAATGTACCTCATGTATCATGAGGAGATCGAAAGCCTGAAGACGCATCTGCCCGAAATCCAGCGCATCCGCTTCTGGATGACCTTTGGCGAAGCCTATATCACCCACCTCACCGTCCTCCAGAATGTCGGCATGACCCGCATCGATCCGGTGATCTATGAAGGCCGCGAGATCGTCCCGCTGCAGTTCCTGAAAGCCGTGCTCCCCGAACCGTCGAGCCTCGGCGAGACGACCAAGGGCAAGACCAACATCGGCGTCATCGCGACCGGCCTCGGTAAGGACGGCAAGGAAAAGACGCTCTATCTCTACAATATCTGCGATCATGAGGACGCCTATGCCGAAACGGGCAATCAGGCGGTGAGCTACACCACCGGCGTTCCCGCGATGATCGGCGC
>CAYRQX010000038.1:0-32723 GCA_964426485.1 uncultured Sphingopyxis sp.
CGATTTCCGCGTCCCCGGCCCCGGCAAGCTGCGCCTGGTGTTCGAAGGCGAAGACGGCACGCTGATCGACGAGGAAGTGTTCCAGTTCCCGTCGTCGGGCGTCGCGATGGGCATGTATAATCTCGACGATTCGATCCGCGACTTCGCGCGCGCCAGCCTGAACTATGGCCTCGCACGCCAGTGGCCGGTGTATCTGTCGACCAAGAACACGATCCTGAAGGCCTATGACGGCCGCTTCAAGGATATCTTCGAAGAAGTATTCAACGCCGAATTCAAGGCGCAGTTCGACGAAGTCGGCATCGTGTACGAACATCGCCTGATCGACGACATGGTCGCATCGGCGCTGAAGTGGTCGGGCAAGTTCGTCTGGGCCTGCAAGAATTATGACGGCGACGTCCAGTCGGACACCGTCGCGCAGGGCTTTGGCTCGCTCGGCCTGATGACCAGCGTGCTGATGACCCCCGACGGCCAGACGGTCGAATCCGAAGCCGCGCACGGCACCGTCACCCGCCACTACCGCATGCACCAGCAGGGCAAGGCGACCTCGACCAACCCGATCGCGTCGATCTTTGCCTGGACCGGTGGCCTCAAGCACCGCGGCAAGCTCGACGACAATGAAGCGCTGATCAAGTTCGCCGACGACCTTGAAAAGGTCTGCGTCGCGACGGTCGAAAGCGGCAAGATGACCAAGGATCTGGCGCTGCTGATCGGTCCCGACCAGAACTGGCTGACCACTGAAGGCTTTTTCGAGGCGATCGTCGAGAATCTCGAGAAGAAGATGGGCGCTTAAATAAGCGATTTACTTGAGATAGGCATCTAGCCAATCGGGGCCGGCCTGCATAAGGTCGGCCCTTATGGTATCGGAAACAGAAACCTCTGCCATCGGCAATGCGCTGGTGGTCCTTGGCGCCGCGGGCATCGTGATCCCGGCGTTCGCGCGCTTTCGCATCACGCCTGTCATCGGTTTCATCCTCGTCGGCCTGCTCGTCGGGCCGTCCGGGCTCGGCGCGCTGGCCGGCGATTACCCGTGGCTCAAGCACATAACCATCGCCTCGACCGAAGACATCGCGCTTTTCGCCGAATTCGGCATCATCCTGCTGCTTTTCTCGATCGGGCTCGAGCTGTCGTTCCGCCGCCTGTGGCAACTTCGAAAACTCGTGTTCGGCGTTGGTGCAGCGGAATTGCTGCTCAGCGGCGCGATCCTTGGCGGCGGCCTGTGGCTGCTCGGCGGCCTGTCGACGCCCGCCGCCTTCGGCCTCGGCATCGCGCTCGCGCTGTCCTCGACCGCGCTCGTGCTGCCCATGGCGGGCACGAAATCGGCGGTCGGGCGCGCCTCTTTTTCGATGCTGTTGTTCGAGGACCTCGCGATCGTCCCGATCATCTTCATCCTTGGCGCCTTCGCCCCCAATGTCGCGGGCGACAATGCCGAATTGCTGCTGACGACATTGTGGCAGGGCGCGCTGGTCGTCGCGGTTCTGGCGGTGGCCGGCTGGTTCCTGCTACCGCGCATCTTTGCGCAGGCGGCGCGCGCCAAGGACCCCGAACTGTTCCTTGCCGCCAGCCTGCTCGTCGTCATCGTCGCCGCGATGGCGACCGCGGCGGTCGGCCTGTCGCCGATCGTCGGCGCACTGCTCGCCGGGCTGATGATCGCCGAAACCGAATATCATGAAGAGGTCGAGGCGATTACCGCCCCGTTCAAGGGCCTCGCGCTCGGGGTGTTCCTGATCAGCGTCGGCATGGGGCTCAACCTCATGACGATCGCCGAACAATGGCCGCAGCTGGTCGTCGCGGTTGTCGGGGTCGTCGCGATCAAGGCGATCGTCACTGCGGCGCTGCTGCGCTTTTCCGGCGCGCGGCGCGGCACCGCCGCCGAAGTCGGCCTGCTGATGTCGAGCCCGTCGGAAACGACGCTGATCGTGCTTACCGCCGCCCTCGGCGCGCGGCTAATCGACCCGGAAACCGCCAGCTTCTGGCAGCTCGTCACCGCGATCGGGCTGACCATCACTCCGCTGCTCGCGCGCATCGGCCATGATATTGCCCGGCGGATCGAGATGCGGAGCGACGACACGCCGGAGGACGAACCCGCCGCAGCGCGAACCGTGATCGTCGGGTTCGGCCGCGTCGGACACACGGTTGCCGAGCTGCTGCGCAGCCATGGCCGGCGCTACATCGCCGTCGATGCCGACATCGACACGGTCGCCCTCGCCCGGCGCGACGGTTTTGCGGTCCGCTTTGCCGATGTCGCGCGCCCAGGCAGCCTCGACAAGCTGGGAATCGAAAACGCCGACGCGATCGTGCTGACAATGGACGACCCGGTCCAGCAGCTGCGCATGACCAAGCAGATGCGCCAGAGATATCCCGACCTGCCGATCATCAGCCGCGCGCGCGATGCCGATCATGCCGCGGCGCTGTATCAGGCAGGGGCCAGCGATGCCGTGCCCGAAACGCTCGAAAGCTCGCTGCAACTCGCCGAAGCGGTGCTGATCGACCTCGGCGTCGCGATGGGGCCGGTGATCGCGTCGATCCACGACGTGCGCGCCAAGATGCGCCACGACATCATGGCGAAAGGCAAGCTGGAGCAGGAACCGCGCATCCGCCGGACGCGCCGCCCGCCGGCCGGGGGCGAAACCGCCTAGCGCCCGCCTGCCGCGGGTGCCGGTGCGGGTGCCGCCGCGCCCAATGCGGATGCGTCGGCGAGCGTCATCCCCTTGGGCAGGATCGCCAGCGACCATTGCCGCGCGGGTGCCAGATATTGCTGTGCAAGCCGCTGGATATCGGCGGCCGTGACCGCCGCAATATCATCCTGGATCGACAGCGCCGCAGCGGTGACGCGCGGGTCGCGCGTCGCGCCTTCAAGCAGGAACATCCAATAGACATTGCCCGTCGAGGCGCGCGCGACCTGTTCGCGGATCGGCCCGGCGTTGCGCGCCAGTTCGTCGGCGGTGATGGGCTTTGCGACAAGGTCGGCGGCGATATCGCGCGCGATGCCATAGAAACGGTCGAGGTCCTTCGGCGCGAGCAGGCTGCCGACGAGCAGATAGCCGCCCGTATCGAAACCCGTCGGCCAATGGCTGTCGACCACCGGGCCATAGCTGGCCCCCTGTTCGGCGCGCAGGCGGTCGAACAGGCGGTCATTGAAGATCGCCGCGAGCACTTCGAGCCCGCGCGCGTCCCGCGGATTGGCAAGGCCGCCGCTGGTCGGCCATGCGGTCATGGCCGCCGCCTGTCCCTGTTCGCCGCGATGATAGGCAATCTCCGGAACGGTGACATGCTTGGCAAAGTCGACGCGCTGGCCTGCGGGCGGCGCGAGCGTCTGGCGCGGCGGCAGCGCACCGAGCGTTTCTGCCAAAATCTTCTTGTAGTCGACCGATTCGAGATCGCCGAAAATCTGCACCTCGATCGGCCCGCTGGCGAGCCGCGGTTCCCAGAAGGCGCGGAAGGCGGTGGGGGTCAGCGCCGCAATTTGCGCCTTGTCGGGCGCGGCCCAGCGCGCGTCATTGTTCGTCAGCCAGCCGCGCAAATTACGGTCGAGCACGGCGTTGGGCGTCGCGTCGTTAAGATCATATCCGGTAAGAAATCCGATCCGCAGCCGCTCGACCGGCTGCGGATCCCAGCGTGGCCGGGCCAGCTTGCCCGCGATCAACCGCATCTGGTCGGCAAGATCGGCGGGGTTGCTTTCGCCCGACAGCTCGAACGCGTCGTCGTCGATCGCGAAATTCATCTGGATCTGTCGGCCATTGGTCAGCTGGTCGATCTCATTCTGACCCCATGGGCCGATCCCGCTCGCGACGAGCGCATAATCGCCGGTCCACAAGAGGTTCGGTGCGTCGGCGGCGACGCTGCGGTTGCCGGTGCCGAAGCGCACATTGACGCGCACCTTGCCCGGCTCGACCTTGTTGTTCGATACCAGCGCGGTCACGCCGTTGGCGAATTCGATCCGCTCGGCACGAAGGCCGAGGAGGCTGCTGGTCGAGCTGATCGTCCCCGGCTGACCGATCGCGGGAAGCTGTTTGAAATCGGCCTTCAGCGTCGCCAGCCGGTCGTCGCGCGCGGTAACGGGGGCCTTCAGTGCCGCGAGAACGGCGGCGTCGCCCCCTGCCGCGGTCGGCGTCGTGAGCACGACGCGGGTCACGGGCGCGGCGAAGATCGCCTTGCTGATGTCGAGCATGACCTTTGGCGTTGCGGAGGCGCGGATCGCCTTGAACATGTCGACCTGGCCCTGCGGGCTCGTCACCGTTTCGTTGATGTCGACGGCACGGACCATATCGTCGGCAAGCCGCGCGCCGGGCTCATTGCGCGCATTCTCCAGTTCCTTCATCAGAAAGGCTTGGATCTCATTGGCTTCGCGGTCGATATCGGCCTGCGACGGAGGATTTTTCACCGCGTCGGCGATGACGCCGCGCACGTCGGCGAGCGCCGCTTTCCAGTCGCTGAGGGGCACGATCGATGCCATCGTCACGTCGACGCTGCGGCTGACATATTGTTGTTCGACGGTCGCGACCAGATAACTGCCGCCGCTGCGCGCCCGGTTTTCCAGCCGCCGGTTGACGAGCGCCTGCGCGATGAACTCGAGGTAGAGACGGCGGGTGTTCTCGACCGTGTCGATCCGCCTTTTCCACGGCCGCACCATCGCCAGCGTCAGCGCGAGGGGCTGGTTCGCCTCGACGATTTCGCGCGCGGCGGGTTTGGTCGGGTCGGGTTTGCCAAAATCGGGATCGGCGGGGTTCGGACCGTCGGCTTTCCAGTCGCCATAATATTTCGCAACCAGCCCGGCGAGAACCGCCGGATCGGCGTCGCCGACGATGACTACGACCGCGCGGTCGGGGCGATACCAGCGATTGTGAAAGGCCGCGACCGAGGTCGCACTCGCCTTGCCCAGCGACGCTGTGGTCCCGATCGGCGAGCGGTCGCCGAGCAATTGCCCGGCAAACAGATGCGCGTTGGTCGCGTCGGCAATCCGCTTTTGCGGACCGTCCGATTCGCGCAGTTCCGACATCACGACACCGCGCTCGGCGGCCACCGCAAGTTCGGATATCCGCGGTTCGCGGACCATGCCCGACAGCAATTTCATGCTTTCGTCGAGATTGGCGAGGGTGACGCTGGGCAGATCGAGTTGATACACCGTCTGCGTCGGGGTCGTCTGAGCGTTCGAATCGCTGCCGAAGGTGACGCCGAACCGCTGCCAGATGCGCTTGGCTTCGCCGTCGGGGATATGCTCCGATCCGCGGAAGGTCAGATGCTCGAGCAAATGGGCATAACCGCGCTCCTGCTCGGTTTCGAACATCGAGCCGACATCCATGCGGACGCGGATCGACACCTGCCCCGGGGGCACGCCATTGTTTCGCACCGCATAGCGCACCCCATTGGGAAGCACGCCGAACTGCCATGCCGTATCGCGCGGAATGTCGCTGCCGACATAAAGCCAGTCGCCGCTTTTCGCAGCAGGGGCGCCGGCGGTCTTCGACGCCGTCCCCTGGGCACCGACGGACGGCCCCGTCAGCAGCACCGCAGCAGCGCCAACGGAAAGAAGAAGGGATCGGGTCAAACGAAGCGGCGCACGCCGGGAGAAAATGAACATTGGCCCATCTTATCGCCTTCGAACCTTGCTGGCCACTGAACTGTCATGCAGCTTGTCCTGCGAACGCCACGGGCTTAGCCAGATGTGATGGATATATCCTCGCAGCCCGCCCCGCTCGCCGCGCTCGTCCAGATGACGAGCGGCATCGACCCCGCCGTCAATCTGGCGACGATCGACCGCGCGCTGGGCGAAGCCGCCCGGCACGGGGCCGCGATGGCCTTTCTTCCCGAAATGGCGCTGCTCCTCGATCGCGACCGCGCCCGGTCGGGTGCGCACATGACTCGCGAAGCCGACAGCCCCTGGCCCGCCGCGCTGCAGGCGATGGCGCAAAAGCACGCGATCTGGCTGCATGCGGGATCGATGCCGCTCCTCGCCGACGAGGGCGAACGGCGTGTCAATCGCGCCCATGTCATCGCCGCCGACGGCAGCATCCGTGCGCGTTACGACAAGATCCATATGTTCGACGTCACCCTGCCCTCGGGCGAAAACTGGCAGGAATCGGCGGCCTATGCCGGCGGCGACGCAGTAGCGGTGGTCGATACGCCGCTGGGGCCGCTGGGGCTTAGCATCTGCTACGACCTGCGCTTTCCGGAGCTTTACCGCGCGCTGGTCGAACGCAGCGCGACTTTGTTCGCCATCCCCGCCGCCTTCACCGTATCGACGGGCGAGGCGCATTGGCATGTCCTGATGCGCGCGCGGGCGATCGAAACGGGCTGTCATGTCGTCGCGGCAGCGCAGGGCGGCATGCATGAAGACGGACGGCAGACTTTTGGTCACAGCCTTGTCGTCGACCCCTGGGGTGTGGTTCTGGCCGATGCTGCCATGCCGGGAGACGCCCATGCAAAGGGTTATGCGCTGACGCTCGCCCCGATCGACCCGGCGGCGGTCGAACGCGCCCGTCAGGCGATTCCGCTCGCCCGATCACGGGCGAACCGGAATATCGCACTCTGACCGTCATCGCGGCGAAGCGTGCGAGCGTTATCGTCTCGAAAAAACAAAGGGCCCCGAGCGAAGCTCGGAGCCCTTTGCGAAAATCTGGCTAGCCAGACCGGCCGATATTACGGGCTGGTCGGGGCATCGTCGTCGTTGTCCGACGCGATGATGATGCCGCCAACGACAGCAGCGAGAGCGAGGACAGCGATGATCCAGCTCGTGCTGCCTTCGAGTTCGCTCTGGCCGTCAACGGCCGAAGCAGCGCGGGCTGCGGGAGCAGCCGACGCGGCAACCGGGGCCGCAATCATCGAGGTCGCTGCGAGAGAGATCGCAGCTTTCTTAAGCAGGTTCATCATTTTCTCCGTCCACTGGATTACTTTTGTCGAATCACACCGGAGAGTTTCCCCCCGGTCTGCTTCTGCAGCGCCTTCTTAGGCAGAGCATTCAGCAATTGCAACGACGTTTTGCCCTAGCCCGGCAAATCTTAGTAAATCATAAATATGGGAAAAGTAGTTGCTTCGGACCCTAATTATCCACGCCGCACACGCTCGAAGGATTCGCTTGTAACGGGATAACCCAGATGCCCCGGGATGCAGAGATAGGCCTGCCCCGCGCGCTCTTCGATCCACGGGGTGATGAGTTCGACCGGAAACTGGCCTGAATGCTCAGTAAAGCTCGAAAAATCCGCTGCTTGGGCCAGGCGTTCGAGGTTACGGCGGGTTGGAAAGATCACCGACACGTCGCCGCGGTCGGCCATCGCCAGCGTGGCCTTCGCGCTGGCCCAGAAAATATGGCTGTGCTCGGCCTCTTCGACCGTCAGTTCATGGCTGTGCGGCGGGGCAGCCACGGCATAGAATCGCGTGTCGAACGTCCGCGCCTCTTTGAAATTGGGGCACCACCGCGCAAAAGGAACAAAGGATTCCAGCATGATTCGGTCGCCGCGCGCCGCCAGTATGTCGGAGAGCAGCGTTCCGGCGAGCAACGCCTGCCGCACCTCGGCCACGTCGCGGTCGGCCAGCGCCGGCCAGCCGACCGCGAGGCCCGTTTCCTCCAGCGTCTCGCGAAGCGCCGCTACCCGCGCCGCACCGTCGGCCTCGTCGATGCCCAGTCCGTAAAGACGCGCCACCCGATAATCGTCGGGGTCGACGCGGCCGCCAGGGAACACGACCGCCCCCGCTGCGAACGCCATGGTGACCGACCGCTTGACCATCAATATCTCGTCGGGGCCGCCATCCTCCGACGGCCGCATGATGACCAGCGTCGCGGCGGGAATGGCGCCGTCGGGCAGCGTCTCGGCGGGCGGGGTCGGCGGCATATCGGTCATGAAGCAAGCGATAACCGCGCCGTACCACCTTGTCATCCCGCCATTGCGGCTATGCCCGGACGGGTGCAAAGTGACGCACAACCAAGGCATCCGGGACGGGGAGCAGGATATTGGGAATCGTCGAGATTTTGGGGGTCGCGGGTAGCCTGAGCCTCCTTGCCGGCTGGCGGCTTTACCTCACCATATTGGCAACCGGCATCGCGATGCATTTCGGCTGGTTGCCGCTGCCCGACCATCTCGCCGCCTTGCAGGTGCTGGCCAATCCCTGGGTGCTGGGCGTCGCCGCAGTCGGCACCATCGCCGAATTCCTTGCCGACAAGATCGCCTGGGTCGATTCGATCTGGGATACGGCCCACAGCGTCATCCGCCCACTCGGCGGCGCGTTGCTGGCGCTGGCACTGGTCGATTCCTCGGACCCGGCGTGGCAGGTCATTGCCTTTCTGCTCGGCGGCGGGGGCGCGTTGCTGAGCCATGGCGCCAAGGCGACGACGCGCGCGGTCGTCAACGTCAGCCCCGAACCTTTCAGCAATGTCGCGGTCTCAACCGGCGAAGATGTCGCAACGGGCGGCCTGCTCGCGCTCGCGATCGCCTATCCGCCGCTGGCGATCGTCATCGCGATCCTGCTCGCGGTTGCCGCCGTCATCGTGATCATCGCGCTGCGCCGCCTGCTGCGCAATATCAAGGCGACGTTGAAGCGGGCGTTGGGCGATGACCCGCCACCCCAATTTGACGCTTAGCGGCTCAGGCGAATATGGCGGCTTCCGGCGCGATCGCCACGCCAGCCTGTGGCACGGCTTTGAGGCGACCAGTCGACGCGTTTCGGCACTGACCCGGTCCGCACCAACCTCTGCCGCACCGAGGCCGAGATCGGCGCCGGGCTGATCGCGCGCTCTGGCGAGAGCGTCACGGTTCATGTCATGGGCGAAATGGCGGCAGCGTCGGCGTGACGATCAACTGGTCAGCGTCAGGCGGGCAGCAGCGCCTTCAGCGGTGTTTCGGTGTCGGCTAGCTGCTCGGCGGTCGCGGCGAGCCCCGCGGTGACGATCATGCGGCCCTGGACATAATCCTTGGTCGCGTTGACGCAGTCGATCGCGATCACCTTGCCCGCCTTAAGATAGACGACCGAGAAGCTGCGGTTTGCGGGATCGCCGCGCAGCACCGCCTGATCATGGCCGGTCGACAGCCCCGCGGTCTGGAGCTTGAGGTCATATTGGTTCGACCAGAACCACGGGATCGCATGATAGGGGGCTTCGTCGCCGACGATGCCCTTGGCGACGACATTCGCCTGATCGTTCGCGTTCTGGACCGATTCCAGCCGGATTTCAGCACCCTCGGCGAAATCATTCACATGCGCCGCACAGTCGCCGATCGCATAGACGTCGGGCAAGCTGGTCTTGCACAGGCGATCGACGCGGACACCGTTGGCGCAGTCCGCACCCGCCGCGATCAGCGGTTCGACCGCGGGCACGATGCCTATGCCGACGATGACGAGGTCGGCGGGGATGACTTCGCCACCGGACAGCCGCACACCCGTCGCATGGCCCTCGCCCTCGATCGCATCGACGCAGACACCAAGGCGCAGCTCGACGCCATGAGCGCGATGCTCCGCCTCATAAAAGCGCGACAGCTCTTCGCCCGCAACGCGCGCAAGCACGCGGTTCTGCGCTTCGAGCAGCACGACCTTCTTCCCCGCCTTGTTCAGAACCGCCGCCGCCTCGAGCCCGATATAGCCGCCGCCGATCACGACGATCTGCTTCGCGGTTTCGGATGCGGCTTTCATCGCGTCGGCATCGGCGCGCGTGCGGACACCCTGCACCCCCGGCAAGTCGCCGCCGGGGATCGGCAGCATGCGGGGATGCCCGCCGGTCGCCCAGACGAGCTTGCCATAGCCGATCGTCTCGCCGCCATCGGTCGTCACCATGTGCGCGGCCGGGTCGACGCGCGCGACCCGCGTGCCGAGCAGCATCGTCACCTCGCGTTCGTCCCAATATTTGGCAGGGCGCAGCTGGATGCGTTCAAATTCCTTTTCGCCGGCGAAATATTCCTTCGACAGCGGCGGGCGTTCGTAAGGCAGTTCGGGCTCATCGCCGATGATTGCGATGCTGCCGGTGAATTTCTGCGTCCGCAGCATGATTGCCACTTGCGCCCCGCCATGCCCGGCACCGACAATCACCACGTCGAACTGCATCGCCTTCGTCTCCCGCTACTTGTCAGCGCGGCACTTGCACGCACAGCGAGGTGAGGCAAGACACCCGTGCCTCACCCCCGCGAAAGAAAAAGTTGAAGGTCAGCCCACGGCGGTCAGAGCTGGCCGCGCGCCATCGGAAACCGAAACCGCCCTTTCGACGCTTTCGAGTTCGGACCGTATGACCGCTACCACCTCCCCCAGCTTGGCCGCGATGACCGCCGCCTGCGTCGCCTCCAGCCCGGCGACGTCGATCTCGATCCGCATATGCGTTGGCAGGACCTGCATCGCCATCGCGCTTGGCACGATCGCGCGCTGGGCGAAATAATTGGCGACGCGTGGCAGCGATTGCGGATCGACGATCGTGTTGACCTGAAAGCGGTGCATCAGGCCGCCTCGCGCTGCGCGCCCGCGATCACCTCTTCGGCCATTTCATCGGCGACCAGCGCGGGCGAGCGCCCTTCGCGCGCCGCGCGTTCGAGCAAGGCGCCGACGCGCGGCGCGATCTCGGCGACGCGCGCCTTCACGTCGCTTTCGGTCTCGCCAAGATATTCGGCCGATACGTTGATGATGCCGCCGGCGTTGACGACATAGTCGGGCGCATAGGCGATCCCGCGTTCGAGCAGCAGCGCCGCGACATCCGGCGTCGCCAGCTGGTTGTTCGCCGCGCCGCAGACGAGTTTCGCCCTGAGCTTGCCGACCGTTTCGCAGTCAAGCGCGCCGCCAAGCGCACAGGGCGCGAAGATGTCGGCATCGGCCGACGCGATCTCGGACACGTCGACGACTTCGGCGCCATGCACCGCCTTCAGCCGGTCGCGGCGCGCCGGATTGACGTCGGCGATGACAAGCCGCGCGCCCGCTTCGGCAAGGCGGCGGCAAAGATCGGCGCCGACATTGCCCGTCCCCTGCACGGCGACCCTCAGCCCCGCCAGATCACGCCCCAGCGCAAATTCGGCCGCGACCTGCATCGATTCGAACACACCCTTCGCTGTCCACGGTGACGGGTCGCCCCCCGCGCGGCCCGCGACCGCGGGCAGCCCGGCGACATGGCGCGAGACCGAGGCGACCTCCTGCATATCCTCGACCGATGTGCCGACATCCTCGGCGGTCACATACATCCCGCCCAGATTTTCCACCGCGCGGCCGAACGCGCGGAACAGCGCCACCCGGTCGAATTCGCCCTCGGGACGCCGCAACACCGCCTTCGCGCCGCCCAGCGGCAGCCCGGCGAGCGCATTCTTGTAACTCATGCCTTCGGCGAGCCGCACGGCATCGCCCAATGCCTGCTTCATATCGGGGTAGGACCACAGCCGGCAACCGCCCGCCCCCGGCCCCAAGGTGGTCGAATGGATCGCAATGAATCCGTCGAGCCCTGCTTCGAGATCATAGAGCCGCACGCATTCGAGCGGCGGAGCCAGGCGGGCAAGACGGACGACCATGTAACACTCTCCTTTGATTGAGCGTGCCTTGTCGCATTTTCGCCTTGGGCATACTTGATCGATTATCCGCCGCCCATGGCCATTTTTGCATGTTATGATCCTAAAATTTATCATATGGGGATTAAATGACCGATCTTGATCCATTCGAGATAAAGATTCTCCGCGAATTGCAGCGCGACGCGAATCAAACCACGGCGGAGATTGCCGAGCGCGTCGGGCTGTCGGTGTCGCCATGCTGGCGCCGTATCGACCGCCTCGAACGCGACGGCTTCATCCGGAAGCGCGTCGCGATCATCGACCGGCGCAAGGTCGGGCTCAACGCGCATGTGTTTGCACAGGTCAAGCTCAACGCCCACGGCCGCGCCAACCTCGACGAATTCAGCGCCGCGATCCGGGGGTTTCCCGAGGTGCTCGACGCCTATGTGCTGATGGGCACGACGGATTTCATGCTGCGCGTCGTCGCGAAGGACATCGACGCCTATGAACGCTTTTTCTTCGATCAGCTGAGCAAATTGCCGGGGGTGCAGGAAATCAACTCGACCGTTGCGCTATCCGAAATCAAGGCGACAACCGAACTGCCGCTGGGCCAGGATTAGGGGACCAGCCGCCCTTGCATGGCGGGCGTCGAATGCGAACGCCGAATCCTGCGCAAGGACGCTTGTTTTCATCCCGATGCGCTGCTAGTGGCGCCCCTCGTTGCCGCTTTAGCTCAGTTGGTAGAGCACATCATTCGTAATGATGGGGTCACAGGTTCGAGTCCTGTAAGCGGCACCAGTTTTCGACCGTTTTCCGGTCGCTTTAACCTCGCAAAAAGCACGGTTTTCTGCTAGTTCTGGCACTTCACTTGTACCGGACCGGCTCAGGCAGCGCACCGTCATTTGGAGGCCCTGAAGGGAATCAGATAAGGTGTTTATACTCACCAATATCTAGCGACCTAGCCTTGACCGGCGCGCGATCATCTCGAGACAATGAGCCCGAAGCGCAGCGCCGGTAGACGGCTCTGCCCTTGCAGCACCGAACTCGCCCAGAAATGTTAGTTTTTCAATCGTGGACGAACACGGCCCGCGGCCGCGAAGCAGGTCCAGAAGTCTTTGAGCGGGAACATATTCTTTCCCGACCGGCCACCGCGACCTGCGCCATTCACAGATTTGTCATACCATTGACCGCCAATCGTCGTCGCGATGCGGGATGACTGCAACAAATCACTCCTAGCGGGGCGCCTCCTACCCGCCAAAAAAATAAACAGGAGCCTCCCCCAATGTTTCATATGGTGTCGCAATCGATGCGTCGTTCACTGCTCGCCGGTGCCGGCGTCCTTGCGCTTTGTTCCCCCGCAATGGCCTTTGCACAGGAGAATGAAGGCGACGACATTGTCGTCACGGGCTTTCGCGCCCAGAATCAACTCGCGGTCGATGCCAAGCGCAACGCGGAAATCATCGCCGAATTCACCAAGAGCGACGATATCGGGCAACAGCCCGACTATAATATCGCCGACAGCCTGCGCCGCCTTCCCGGCGTTCAGACGATCTTCGACGAGGACGAAGGCCGTTATGTTTCGATCCGCGGTCTGAACCCCAGCTTCACCATCGGCAGCTTCGACGGCGGCACCATGGCCACCGCCGAACGCGGCAACCGCCAGCTCAACATGGAAGCTATCCCGTCGACCGCCGTGTCCAGCCTGGAAGTGCTGAAATCGCGCACTCCCGATATGGAAGGCAACGCCATCGGCGGCGCGATCAACGTCGTCACGCGGTCGGCGTTCGACAAGCCGGGCACCTTCATCGCCGGCAACGCCTTTGTCGGCATGTCGGATTCGCAGGACATTCCGGGCCGCGGCTTTGGTCGCGGCAGCGACGATGGCGTCAATTTCCGCGGCGATGCGATCGCGTCGACCCGCTTTGGGCCCGACGGCATTTTCGGCTTGGTCGTGACCGGATCGTTCAGCCGCAAGCGGCGCGACCAGGAACGTCTGTTGCCGCAGAATATCCCGACAGGCACGGGAGCAACCGCCGCGCGGGCGGGCCCCAACACCAACCTGCTCTGGTCGACCTATCCCAATTCGGTCGATCGTTATGGCGGCACGGTGAAGCTGGAGGCGCGCCCCGGCGACGGGCTCGAAGCCAGCCTTGCCTATACCTATTTCTCGCAGGACGACACCGAACTGCGCCATTCGCAGCAATTGCTGAACACGGCGGGCGGCAGCTTCGTCCGTTTCAACGATTTCCCGATCCGCAAGCCGCTCCACATGGGACAGGGCAAGCTGTCCTATGAACAGGAAGGCCATTATGTGTCGCTGCGCGGGTCCTATTCCCAGGCGAGCTTTGTCGAACCGTCGAATGAGGTGCTGTTCAATCTGACCGGCCCCGCCCCCACCTTCGACCTGGAACTCGACGGGCGCTATCCGGTCGCGACCAACATCGATCCGCGCTTCAGCGATCCGGCGCAATATCGCTTCACCAGCTATAATCCCTATGAGGATGACTCGACCGACAAGGTCACCGAAGGCCAGTTCGATTATGGCTGGAACAACGCGCGCGGCGACGATGGTTTCGGCGTGGGTATCGGCGCCAAATATCGACAGACGATCCGCGACAATGACCGCACGCAGGATTTCTGGTCGCCTGCCGCGGGTGTCGACCTGCGCCTGGCGCAGTTCAACCAGGCCGAAAATTACCAGCCGATCTTCGGCAATTTCAACCACCTGTTCGTCGATTTCCAGAGCTTCCTCGACTATTTCAAAGCCAACCCGTCGCAGTTCACCTATAATGCGGCGAACAGCCGCCGGCAGACGATCGGCGGCGACTGGCGGTTCCAGGAAGATGTCTATGCCGGTTACGGCCTGGTCCGCCACCATGGCGATCGTCACACCATCATCGCCGGCGTCCGCTATGAAAAGACCGAAACGACCGCCGATGGCTTTTCGCGGCGCACCGTCGCCGGGGCCGACCAGTTCACGCCGACGTCGCGCGACAACAGCTATGACGACCTGCTCCCGTCGATCACGGCGTCGTACGACATCAGCGACAACCTCCGCCTCCGCGCGGCATGGTTCAAGGCGATCGGCCGGCCGAACCCGAATTCGATCGCGGGTCAGGAAGTGATCAACGCCGACGATTCAATCAGCCGCCCAAACCCCGATCTCGATCCGCGTCGCGGCGACAGCTATGAAGCGAGCCTCGAATATTATCTGCCCGACCAGCTCGGCATATTGTCGGTCGCGGCCTTCCACAAGAAGATCGAGGACGAAATCTATAGCTTCGCGTCGATCGAAACGATCGACGGCGTGCAGCGAAGCGTTAACCAGCCGCGCAACGCCGAAGGCGCGAAGGTCACGGGTTTCGAGGCCAATCTGGTCGTCAACCGCCTGGCCTTCCTGCCGGGCTTCCTGTCCAACTTCGGCGTGTCGGGCAATGTGACCTTGCTCGACGGCAGCATCACGATCCGCGACAATAGCGTCCGGCGCAAGCTCGACCAGCTGCCGGGTCAGGCCAAATTCCTGGCCAATGCCGCGATCTTCTATGAACAGGGACCGGTGCGCGCGCGCCTCAGCTATGCGCATATCGGCAAGAACAAGACGTCGGTAAACGCCTCCAACCCGGCCGCCGACCGGACCGAAGCGGCCTTCAACACCTTTGATTTCCAGACGCGCATCCGCATCAATTCGGGGATCGAGATGATCGGCGAGATTCGCAACCTGACCGATCAGCAGCGGCTGAACCTGACCGGACCCGACCAGAATATCGCGCGCGACATCAACCGGTTCGGACGCCAGTTCTGGGTCGGCGTGGCGTTCTCGCTGTGATCGGGACACCGCGCATGAAATACGCGCTTCTTCTTGCCCTGCTGGGCGGCGGCGTTCCCGCCGCCGCCCAGTCGGCCGATCCTTTCCTGTCCGGGCCGGTCGGCGCCGAGCGGTGCGTCGGGGGGGATGAGACGCCGTGCGACATCGCGCCCGGCGTCCGGTACTGGCGCATCGTCCGCGCGGGCGATGCCCCGCTGGTGATGCATGTCGCCGAAATCGACCTCACCCGCCCCGACGTTCGCGTGAGGGTCACGCCCGCCGACCGTTCGGCCGGGATGGAATATCGGGCGCAGACCGCCGGCGATTATCTCGCACGGTCCGGCGCGGCACTTGCGGTCAACGCCAGCTATTTCCTGCCGTTCGTCGGCGGGTCGCAAGGCAGCGGTGATTTTGTGCCACCGCCGGGGCAGGCCGCCGCGGCATCGGGCGCGGTGATTTCGGGCGGCGAGACCGTCTCGCCGGTCGAGGGCGTCGACGCCCGCGTCGACAGCATGATCTGTTTCATGCCGGGCCGAGCCGTGATCGTCGAAGGTCAGGTCTGCCCCGCTGGCTTTTCCGAGGGTGTATCGGCCGGGCCACGCATTCTGAATGCCGGCGAATTCGTGCCGCGCCGACGCCTCGGGCGCGACGGCGTATTCCATGGCGCGACCGAATTGACACCCGAACAGGCAGCCGAGCCCGTTCCGCCATCATCAGGGCCGGCAGGCGGCCCGCGCACCATCGCGGGGCTCAATGCCAATGGCACAAAGATGTGGCTCGTCGTCGCCGACGGTCGGCAGCCGGGATGGAGCCTCGGCGCGAGCAACGACGATATACTGGCGCTGTTTCGCAAGCTCGGCGCGAGCGACGTGATGAGCCTTGATGGCGGCGGCTCGGCAACGATGGTCGCCCGCGGCCCCGCCGGTCCTATAGTGATGAGCCGACCGATCCACACCCGCGTGCCCGGACGGCAGCGGCCGCTGGGCAATCACATCGGGGTGTTTGTGGACGGCACGGCGCCCCCCACGCGCGGTCTGGGCGCATTGCTGCCGCCCTTGCAGGCGCGTGAGGTCCCCCGCCTCAAGGCTGCGATGGAATATGTTTATGGCGCCCCCGAAGCACGGCAGGGCGTCGCGGTCGACGCACAGAATATTTACGCCGTGGTCAACACCGCGATCGGCAAATATGCGCGTGCCGACGGGCGGCTGCTTGCGCGCTGGGCAAGCCCGCGCGGGGGGATGCTGCGCCACCTCAACAGCTGCATCGTGATCGACACCGACCTCGTCTGCGCCCATTCGAATCATCCCGAAGTGCCGATGGGGAGTTCGGTGGAAATCTTCGACACGGCCACGCTTGCGCACAAGAAGAGCCACAGCCTCGGCAATATGGACGAGGGGTCGCTGACGTTCGTCGAGCCGATGGCAGGCGGTTGGCTCCTCGGCTTCTCGCACTATTCGGACGAGACCGGTGTGCCCTTCAAATCGTCGGACTATTCGTCGATCATCAGCGTCGACGATCAGTGGCGCCGTACGGGTGGCTGGCTGATTCCGCCCTCGATCCGCAAGAAAATGGCACCGCAAGCCGCTTCGGGCGGCGCCATCGGACCCGACGGCCTCCTCTATCTTTTCGGCCACACGCTGCCCGAACTTTATGTGCTGGCGAAACCCAAGATGGGCGTCGAACTGATCCACATCGCGACGATCGATCTCGACGCGGGAGGTCAGGCCTTTGTTTTCGATCCGACCGAAGCGCGGCGAATCTTCACCATCGACCGGTCAGCAGGCGAAGTGCGCGCGTTCCGCTTGCCTGAGATCGGCCTGAGCGAAGGTGATCGCTTCGAGCGGCGACCGGTCATGAAGCGGAAGTGATGATTGGTGCCTTCCCGTCGGTGAAGCACTGCATCGCCGAGCTCGACGGCCTCGTCGAACTGGCCGTGCCAATTGCATCCATGCAGCATCGCGCGACGGCGCCGACGATTTCATCGCGGCCGCCGCCGCCGCCCGGCGGTCCGCTACCGAAGCTTATAACGCAGCAGCTTAAAACGCAGCTGCGCGCGCAACTGCATTCAGATCCATGGCGGTAAGGCGCTTAGCGGTATCCCGGTCCTTTGTTCCGAGGCTGACTTTAATTTCGCGCTTCCCGTCGAAGCGGGGGCGAAGCTCCACTGGGATGCCCATGCGGAAATAATAGACCCCGTTCGGGGCCTTGTGGAGATAGGTACGCATAGCGATTGCTCCCTAGCACGTTTGTACTGGGCGGTTGCGAAAATCGCTAAATTTCCTATATTTGCCAAGGCTTTCAGAGCCCTAGTAAAAATGGTGCCCAGAAGAGGACTCGAACCTCCACGACCTTGCGATCGCCAGCACCTGAAGCTGGTGCGTCTACCAATTCCGCCATCTGGGCACGGGGTAGGAGCGGGCGCTTAGCGGCGCGTATGTCGGCTTGTCAACCGCGTCGGGCGAGGCAGCGTGCATTTTATCGCAAAGGCGTCGGTTTCGCGTCGCAATGCCGCCCTCGCCCCTTGCTCCCCTCCTCGCTTCGCGGCATG
Organism: uncultured Sphingopyxis sp.; assembly: GCA_964426485.1. Taxonomy (GTDB): domain Bacteria; phylum Pseudomonadota; class Alphaproteobacteria; order Sphingomonadales; family Sphingomonadaceae; genus Sphingopyxis. Next base: position 17,789 of record CAYRQX010000038.1, read on the forward strand.
GGGAAGCGCGTCGGCGCGTTCCGCGCCAACCAGAGAATCGATCACAGGCGGACGACATGCAGAAACTCGACGGGCAATTGATCACGGTGCTGGGCGGCGGCGGCTTCCTCGGCCGCTATGTCGTGCAGCGCCTGCTCGCGCGCGGCGCGCGCGTTCGCATCGCGCAGCGGACGCCGCGCGCCGCGACCTTCCTGAAGCCGCTCGGCGGGCTCGGCCAGACGCAATTCGTCGCCGCCGACGTTTGTGACCCTGCCAGCATCGCCCGGGCAGTCCAGGGCAGCGGCGCGGTGATCAACCTGGTCGGCGCCTTCGACAATATGCAGGCAGTCCAGGCCGACGGCGCGGGCCATGTCGCCGCCGCCGCGAAAGCCGCGGGCGTCCGCACCCTCGTCCATGTGTCGGCAATCGGCGCCGACCGGGAGAGCCTGTCCGCCTATGGCCGCAGCAAGGGCGACGGCGAAGCCGCGGTACGCGCCGCCTTCCCCGCGGCCGCGATCCTGCGCCCGTCGATCGTCTTTGGCCGCGAGGACCAGTTCATCAATCGCTTTGCCGCGATGATCCGCATGGCGCCGGTCATCCCGGTCGTCGCGCCGAACGCGAAGTTCCAGCCGGTCTATGTCGGCGACGTCGCCGATGCCGTCGTCGCCGCGCTCGGCGACGCCGCCGCCGGGCAGACTTTTGAGCTGGGCGGGCCTCAGGTGCTGACGATGGGCGAGCTCCAGCGCTGGATCGCCGATGCGACCGGCCGCTCGCCGCTGTTCGTCGACGTTCCCGATGTCGTCGCAGGGGCGCTTGCGTCGGGCTTCGGCTGGGCGCCCGGCGCGCCGATCACCAAGGATCAGTGGCTGATGCTGCAAAAGGACAATATCGTCGCCGATGGCGCCGCGGGGCTGGCTGAGCTTGGCGTCGCGCCGACATCGCTGGCCGCAGTTGCCGACGACTGGCTCGTCCAATATCGCCGCCACGGCCGCTTTGCGGTGCACAAGCCCGCCTAAGATCGACTTTTCAGGCCACGGCCTGCCCCGCCTGATCGCCATGGTCGCGGGGGGTGAACAACCCCGGGACATTTTATGCACGATCTTGCGACCATCATCCTGCTCGGTATCATCGAAGGGCTGACCGAATTTCTGCCGGTGTCGTCGACGGGCCACCTGATCCTTGCCGCTGAATTGCTCGGCTTTACCGGCGAGGGTTCGGCTGCATTCAAGATCTCGATCCAGCTTGGCGCCATTCTCGCGGTGCTCGTCGCCTATCGCCAGCGGTTCTGGGATGTCGGCATGGGCCTGTTGCGCGCAGATCCGCCGTCGATCGCCTTCACGCGAAACATCCTGATCGGCTTCCTGCCCGCGATGCTGATCGGCGCCGTCGCCTATGAGGGCATTCGGGCGCTGCTGCAGTCGCCAACGACCGTCGCGGTCGCGTTGATTGTTGGCGGCGTGGTGATTCTCGCGATCGAACGGATGATCAAAGTCGTGAAGGTCGAAAGTGTCGAAGCGATGCCGCTGAAGACCGCGATCATCATCGGCGCGATCCAGTGTATCGCCATGATCCCCGGCGTGAGCCGGTCGGGCGCGACGATCATGGGCGCGCTGTTGATGGGGGTCGAGCGCAAGACGGCGGCCGAATTCAGCTTCTTTCTGGCCGTGCCGACGATGATGGGCGCCACCGTCTATTCGCTATGGAAAGACCGCGATGTGCTCGTGATCGACGATCTGACCGCCATCGCGATCGGGCTGGGCGTCGCGTTCGTCGTCGCGCTGGCGGTGGTCAAGGCGTTGGTGGCGGTCGTGGGCCGCTTCGGTTTCGCGCCTTTTGCCTGGTACCGGATCATAGTGGGGACGGTAGCCCTGATCTGGCTCGCCATGAGATAGGGCCGAAACGGTATTAATTGACGAAAGATAATTGCGCGAACCCATTTTGAGGCAAATTCACCTGCCATTTTAGGTTAGCAATACTGTCCTAACACGCAATTTGGTCGTGACAGGCCAAATTCAGCCATGCAATTCCCCGCTTCAGAAGGGGATATTGCATGGCTTCCGATCGCATGCTCCAGTTTGTGGAGCGTGAACAATCCTATCCGGACAAGCGCTCCGCCGAAGAACGCGCGCGCGATTTTCGCGAGATCGCGGAGCGCTACGCGACGCCCGATGCCGACGAACAGGCCGCGCGCTGCTCGCAGTGCGGCGTGCCCTATTGCTCGGTGCACTGCCCGCTCCACAACCATATTCCCGACTGGCTGCGCCTGACCGCCGAGGGACGGCTGCGCGAGGCTTATGAGCTTTCCAACGCGACCTCGACGATGCCCGAGATCTGCGGCCGTATCTGCCCGCAGGACCGCCTTTGCGAAGGCAATTGCGTGATCGAATTTTCGGGGCATGGCGCGGTCACGATCGGCAGCGTCGAGAAATATATCACCGACACCGCCTGGGCCGAGGGCTGGGTCGAACCGCTGCACCCCGGCGCCGCGACCGGTCAGTCGGTCGGCGTCATCGGTGCGGGGCCTGCGGGCCTGACCGCCGCCGAATATCTGCGCGCCGCGGGGCATGAGGTGCATGTCTATGACCGACACGACCGCGCTGGCGGGCTGCTGACCTATGGCATCCCCGGCTTCAAGCTGGAGAAGGATGTCGTGATGCGCAGGATCGACCGGCTGGTCGCGGGCGGCATCCATTTCCACCTCGGCTTTGCGGTCGGCGAGGATGCGACGCTCGACGCGCTGCGCCAGAAGCATGACGCGATCCTGATCGCGACCGGCGTCTACAAGGCGCGCGAGATCAAGGTTCCCGGCAACACGGCCGACGGCGTGATCCCCGCGCTCGACTATCTGATCGCGTCGAACCGCAAGAGCTTTGGCGACGCGGTTCCGGCGTTCGACGATGGCCGCCTCGATGCAAAGGACAAGCATGTCGTCGTCATCGGCGGCGGCGACACCGCGATGGACTGCGTCCGCACCGCGGTGCGTCAGGGCGCAAAGTCGGTCAAATGCCTCTATCGCCGCGACCGCGAGAATATGCCGGGTTCGCAGCGCGAGGTGACCAACGCCGAGGAAGAAGGCGTCGAGTTCGTCTGGCTCTCGGCGCCCGAAAGTTTCACCGCCGACAAGCATGTGAAGGAGGTCGCGGTCGCGGGCATGCGCCTCGGCGCGCCCGACGCAAGCGGTCGCCGCAGCCCGGAGGTCGATCCGGGGCGGAAATTCGATGTGCCCGCCGACATGGTGATCAAGGCATTGGGCTTCGATCCCGAGGAATTGCCGCACCTGTTCGGCTCGCCCGATCTGTCGGTCACGCGCTGGGGCACTTTGCGCGTCGATCACCAGACGATGATGACCAGCCTGCCCGGCGTTTTTGCGGCGGGCGACATCGTCCGCGGCGCCAGCCTGGTCGTCTGGGGCATCCGCGACGGCCGCGATGTCAGCGAGCAAATGGCAAAGTGGTTGAAGGCGAAGGCGAAAAGCGAAAAGAAGGCGGCATGACTAACAGGGAGGGAATTTTCATGACGCCGACGTTCAAATCGATCCTGCTTGCCGGGGCGATCGCAATCGCGCCTGCACACGCTTTTGCTGCGCAAAAGGAAGCGCCGGTGGCCGAGACCGTCGCCGCGCCTGCCGAGGACGAGGCCGCCAGCGAATATGACAGCAAGGCCACCGCCGAAGAGGCAAAGGCCAAGATGCAGAAGGAAATGGACGAGGCGATCGCGCTCGTCGAAAAAATGTTCGACACCAGCAGCCTGCCCCCGATCGACCCTGCGCGCCTGACGCTCGCGCAGCAGACGATGGGCGCGCTCATTCCCGCAGGCAGCCTCGAGCGCATGATGGACAATCTTTACGGCAAGATGTTCAAGACGATCATGGGCGAGTTTGGCGGCCAGTCGGACCTGATGCTCTCGATCCAGACCGGCGTCGAAAGCGAACAGATCGCCAAGCTGGATGAAGCGACCAAGGGCAAGGTCGCTGACATGTTCGACCCGCACCGCAACGAGCGCGAAGACCAGATCACCAAGGTCGTCAAGCCGCTGATCAGCGAAGTGCTGGGCGACATGGAACCGCCGATGCGCGAGGGGCTGGCGAAGGCCTATGCGCGCAAGTTCACGGCTGCGCAGCTCACCGACCTCAACGGCTTTCTCGCGACGCCCACCGGCGCCCTTTACGCCAATGAGTGGATGGCGCTGCAGGCCGATCCCGAAGTCATGGTGGCGGTGGTCAAGGCGGTGCCGCCGCTGATCACCAAGTTCATCGACCGCGCCCCCGAGCTTGAGAAGGATTTCAAGGATCTGCCGAAGGAAAAGCAGCTCTCCGACTTCGACGACAAGGAACTCGCCAAGCTTGCCAAGCTGATGAAGGTCGACGTGAAGGTGCTGAAAGACCAGCGCGACATGTGGAAGACCGACAGCGTGGAAGCGACCGACGCGGTGGCGGTCGATGCCGCCGACGATTATGCGGTCGACGCGGCCGCCGATGCTGCGACCGCCGCAGAGGACGCAGCCGCTTACGCCGCCGACCCCGCCTATGACCGCAGCAACTGGTCGGCCGCCGACCTGAAGCGCGTCGAGGATCTCGAGCTCGCTTATGAAAACGCTTCGCTCGCGGCGCAGCAGGCCGCCGAGGAAGCGGCCGCCAATGCGAGCAAGCGTTCGAAGCTACCCAATAAATAGGCATCCAGCCTGTCAGGACGAAGATGATGACCCACTACCCCACCCCCGAACACGCGCGGCTCGCAGCCGAAGGCATGTATCGCCCCGACATGGAATCCGATGCCTGCGGCGTCGGCATGGTCGCGGCGACCGACGGCAAGCCGTCGCGCCGCGTTGTCGAGGCGGCGATCGAGGCGCTGCGGGCGGTGTGGCACCGCGGCGCGGTCGACGCCGACGGCAAGACGGGGGATGGGGCGGGCATCCATGTCGACCTGCCGGTACGCTTCTTCGACGATGCGATCGCGGCGTCGGGGCACAAGGTGCGCCCGAACCGCCTCGCCGTCGGCATGGTCTTCCTCCCCCGCACCGACCTGGATGCACAGGAGCATTGCCGCACGATCGTCGAGGCCGAGATCATCGACGCGGGCTTTACCATCTATGGCTGGCGCCAGGTGCCCGTCGACGTCTCGGTGATTGGCGACAAGGCGCAGCGCACGCGCCCCGAGATCGAGCAGATCATGATCGCGGGCCCGCTGCCCGAAGAGCAGTCGATCGACGAGTTCGAAAAGCAGCTCTATCTCGTCCGCCGCCGGATCGAGAAAAAGGTCATCGCGGCGCAGATCGCCGACTTCTATGTGTGCAGCCTGTCCGCGCGCTCGATCATCTACAAGGGCCTGTTCCTTGCCGAGAGCTTGGCGGACTTCTTCCCCGACCTCACGAGCAAATTGTTCGAAAGCCGCGTCGCGATTTTTCACCAGCGCTATTCGACGAATACCTTTCCGCAATGGTGGCTCGCCCAGCCGTTTCGCACGCTCGCCCACAATGGCGAAATCAATACGATCCGCGGCAACAAGAACTGGATGAAGAGCCACGAGATCAAGATGGCGAGCCTTGCCTTCGGCGAGCATTCGGAAGACATCAAGCCGGTGATCCCGGCGGGCGCGTCGGACACCGCGGCGCTCGACGCGGTGTTCGAAACACTCTGCCGCGCCGGCCGCGATGCGCCGACCGCCAAGCTGATCCTGGTCCCCGAGGCGTGGGTCACCAACGACGACATGCCCGATGCGCACAAGGCGATGTATAATTATCTCGCCAGCGTGATGGAGCCGTGGGACGGCCCCGCCGCGCTCGCGATGACCGACGGCCGCTGGGCGGTCGCGGGTATGGACCGCAACGCGCTACGTCCGCTGCGTTATACGCTGACCGCCGACAATCTGCTCGTCGTCGGATCAGAGAGCGGCATGGTGCTGCTGCCCGAGGCGAGCATCCGCAAAAAGGGGCGCCTTGGCCCCGGACAGATGATCGCGGTCGATCTTGACGATGGCACGCTCTACGAAGACCTTGCAATCAAGGACAAGATCGCCAGCGCGCAGGATTATCGCTCGCGCGTCAAAGGCTTCCGCACGATGGCCGACCTGCCCAAGGGCGGCAAGGCGACGTTGCCGCAATGGGATCGTCCCGAACTGCTGCGCCGCCAGGTTGCGGCGGGGCTGACCATGGAAGATATGGAATTGATCCTGTCGCCGATGGTCGAGGACGCCAAGGAAGCGATCGGGTCGATGGGCGACGACACCCCGCTCGCGGTCATTTCGGACAAGCCGCGCCACGTCGCGCAATTCTTCCGCCAGAATTTCAGCCAGGTCACCAACCCGCCGATCGACAGCCTGCGCGAACGCCATGTGATGAGCCTGAAGACGCGCTTTGCGAATCTCGCGAACATCCTCGACGAGCGCGGGCAGAGCGATCATGTGCTCGTGATCGACAGCCCCGTGCTCGTCGGCGACGATTGGGATCGCCTGCGCGCCTATTTTGGTGATGCGGTCGCCGACATCGACTGCACCTTCCCCGTCGGCGGTGACGCCTCGACGCTGCGCGACGCAATCGCGCGCGTCCGCCGCGAGGCCGAAGATGCGGTGCGCGCGGGGCGCTCCGAACTGTTCCTGAGCGACCAGAGCATCGGCGAAAATCGCGTCGGCGTAGCGATGGTGCTCGCCGCCGCCGCCGTCCACACGCATCTCGTGCGCAAGGGGCTGCGCAGCTATGCCTCGATCAACGTCCGCTCGGCCGAGGTGCTCGACACGCATGCCTTTGCCGTGCTCGTCGGTGTCGGCGCGACGACGGTCCACGCCTATCTCACCGAAGCCGCGATCGCGGACCGGCAGGCGCGCGGCCTGTTCGGCGGGCTAACGCTCGACGAATGCCGTCAGCGTTTCCGCAAGGCAATCGACGACGGTCTTTTGAAGATCCTCGCCAAGATGGGGATCGCGGTGATCTCCTCCTATCGCGGCGGCTATAATTTCGAGGCGGTCGGCCTCAGCCGCGCACTCGTCAACGATCTGTTCCCCGGCATGCCGGCCAAGATTTCGGGCGAAGGCTATCAATCACTGTTCATCAACGCGACCGAGAAGCACGAGGCGGCGTTCGATGCACGCGTCACCACCCTGCCTATCGGCGGCTTCTACCGCCAGCGCGCGGGTGGCGAGGCCCATGCCTACTCAGCGCAACTGATGCATTTGCTGCAAACCGCGGTCGCGACCGACAGCTATTCGACCTATCTGCAATTCGCGCGCGGGGTCGCCGACCTGCCGCCGATCTATCTACGCGACCTGATGGAGTTCAATTACCCGGCGCAAGGCGTCGCGCTCGACAGCGTCGAGGCGATCACCGAGATCCGCAAGCGCTTCGTCACCCCCGGCATGTCCTTGGGCGCGCTGTCACCCGAAGCGCATGAAACGCTGGCGATCGCGATGAACCGCATCGGCGCCAAGGCGGTGTCGGGCGAAGGCGGCGAGGCGAACGAGCGCTACAAGCCCTATGCCAATGGCGACAACGCCAACAGCAACATCAAGCAGATCGCGTCGGGTCGCTTCGGCGTCACCGCCGAATATCTCGGCGCGTGCGACGAGATCGAGATCAAGGTCGCACAGGGCGCCAAGCCCGGCGAAGGCGGCCAGCTTCCGGGCTTCAAGGTCACAGAGTTCATCGCCCGACTGCGCCATGCGACGCCGGGGGTGACACTCATCTCGCCGCCGCCGCATCACGACATCTATTCGATCGAGGATCTGGCGCAGCTCATCTACGACCTCAAGCAGATCAACCCGAAGGCGCGCGTCTGCGTCAAACTCGTAAGCTCGGCGGGCATCGGCACCGTCGCGGCGGGCGTCGCGAAAGCACATGCCGACGTCATCCTGGTTGCGGGCAACACTGGCGGCACAGGCGCCAGCCCGCAGACCAGTGTCAAATATGCCGGCACCCCGTGGGAAATGGGCCTGTCCGAAGTCAATCAGGTGCTGACGCTCAACGGCCTGCGCCATCGCATTCGCCTGCGCACCGACGGCGGGCTCAAGACCGGTCGTGATATCGTGATAGCGGCGATCCTCGGCGCCGAAGAATATGGCATCGGCACATTGAGCCTCGTCGCGATGGGCTGCATCATGGTGCGCCAGTGCCACAGCAACACTTGCCCCGTCGGCGTCTGCACACAGGACGAAAAGCTGCGCCAGAAGTTCACCGGCAGCCCCGAGAAGGTCATCAACCTGATGACCTTCATCGCCGAGGAAGTGCGCGAAATCCTTGCGAAGCTCGGTTGCCGCAGCCTTGACGAAGTGATCGGCCGCACCGAACTGCTGCGTCAGGTCAGCCGCGGCGCCGAGCATCTCGATGACCTTGACCTCAACCCGATCCTCGCCAAGGTCGACGCCCCCGACGATCAGCGCCGTTCGCAGGGGCCAACGTTCCGCAACCCGGTGCCCGACAGCCTGGACGCACAGATATTGAACGACGCCAAGCCCCTGTTCGAGCGCGGCGAGCGCATGCAGCTGACCTATAATGTCCGCAACACGCATCGCGCCGTCGGCACGCGCCTGTCGGCCGAAGTCACCGCGCGCTTCGGAATGAAGGAGCTCGCCGACAATCATGTGCAGGTCCGCCTGCGCGGCACCGCCGGCCAGTCGCTCGGCGCCTTTCTCTGCCAAGGGATCACATTGGAGGTCTTCGGCGACGCCAATGACTATGTCGGCAAGGGGCTCTCGGGCGGCCGGATCATCGTGCGCCCGACGGTGTCGAGCCCGCTCGTCAGCCAATATAACAGCATCATCGGCAACACCGTCCTCTATGGCGCGACCGCGGGCACGTTGCTCGCGGCGGGCCAGGCGGGCGAGCGTTTCGCGGTCCGCAATTCGGGCGCGAAAGTGGTCGTCGAGGGCTGCGGCGCGAACGGCTGCGAATATATGACCGGCGGCACTGCGGTGATCCTCGGCCCCGTCGGGTCTAACTTCGGCGCGGGCATGACCGGCGGCATGGCGTTCATCCTCGACACCGACGGCCAGTTCGAACGCCGCGCCAATCCCGAATCGATCGTGTGGCAGCGCATCGACAGCGCGCATTGGGAAGCGACCCTGCGCGAACTCGTCGAGGATCACGCCCAGGCCACCGGCAGCAAATGGTCGGCCGAAGTGCTCGCCGACTGGGATCGCTGGCGGGGCCAGTTCTGGCAGGTCTGCCCGAAGGAAATGCTCACCCGCCTCGCGCATCCGCTCTGCGATGCAGCGGCCGAGGTAGTTGCGGCGGAATAGTCGTGAATATCCTCCCTGTGGCGCAACCATGGGGAGGGGGACCGCGTCCGAAGGACGTGGTGGAGGGGCCTTGCGACGGTTGCGCTCTGGCCCCTTCGTCAGCGCTTCGCGCTGCCACCTCCCCATCGCTTTGCGACAGGGAGGATCTCTTCCATCCGACGGACAGAGCGGCCCGTCGCAATGCGCTGGCACGTTCAGCCCAGCGAAAGCGTTACCTCGCTAAGCACTCCACCTTTGCTGACCCTTGCGTCCTCTGAAAGGATGACAGCCATGACCCGTTTCGCCCTGCTCGCCCTCCCCCTGTTTGCGCTCGCTGCGCCGCTGCCCGCGGTCGCCGCTGACCCCGAGCTGCGCGATACCGTCGCGAGGCTGAACGATCCGGTGGCGCAGGACCGGATGGCCGACACGATCACGGCAATGGTCGGGGCGCTGATGCAGATGCAGGTCGGCCCGCTTGCCAAGGCCGTGGCGCAGATCGATCCCGAATCCGACGCCGCCCATATCCCGCCCGACGCGACACTCGGCGACGTGACGGGACGCGATCCCTATTATGCCGAGCGCATGGGCGACGACGTCCGCGCGACCACGCGCATGGCAGGTCACGCCGCGTCGGCTCTCGCGGCTTATGCGCCCGTCCTCAAGGACATGGCGCGCGACCTCGCCGCGCAGTGGGAAAAAGAGCGCGCCGCCGCCCGGCAATAAATTGGCGACAGTCGCCATTTAATTGCCACCGCCGGCGTCAGCCCACTCAAAAAACGCGAGTTAAATAGGGACTGTCCCTATTTATTGCCCTCGCGCGACAGTTGCGCGCGGCGCCCCGCTGCCGCTATGCCGGACGTATGTGGCAACTCTATCAATTCCCGCTCTGTCCCTTTTCACGCAAGGTTCGCCTGTTGCTGGGCGAAAAGGGCGTCGGTTATGAATTGGTGCGCGAATCGCCGTGGGAGCGGCGCGACGAGTTCATCGACCTGAACCCGGCCGGGCGCACCCCGGTTATGGTCGATCAGGCACGCGGCCAGGTGCTGATGGACAGCATGGCGATCGCCGAATATTTCGAGGAAACCGTCGAAGGCAAGGCGATGATCAACGGCACCGCGGCGAACCGCGCCGAAATCCGCCGACTGACCTCCTGGTTCGACCATGATTTCTATTATGAGGTCACGGGCCCGCTGCTGTTCGAACGGATGCAGAAACGCATCGTTCACCGCCAGCCGCCCGACGGCGGCGCGCTCCGTGAAGCGATGAAAGCGGCGAACAACCATCTCGACTATGTCGACTATCTCATCGACCATCGCACCTGGCTCGCCGGCGCGACGATGAGCCTCGCCGACCTGACCGCCGCCGCGCATATCTCGGTCGCCGATTATCTCGGCGGCATCGATTGGACGGGACATGAGCAGACCAAGGGTTGGTATTCGGGACTGAAATCGCGGCCCAGCTTTCGCCCGCTGCTGGCGGAGCGGATGGAAATCGTGACACCGCCCAAATATTATGAAGACGTCGATTTCTGACCTAGGTCAGCCGCCGCGCCGTCATCAGATAGTTCAGAGCCTCGCTGCCACCGAGCTTGAAGCCCTTCGCGGGCGACGGCGACAGGCCGGTACGGTCGATGACCTCCAGCCCCGCGCCTTCTAGCAGTTCGGTCAGTTCCTCCGGCTTCAGAAACTGGTCCCAGTCGTGCGTCCCGCGCGGTACCGCGCCGATCCGCTCGGCGGCTTCGACGAGCAGCAGCTTCGACAGCATCGTGCGGTTCGGCGTCGACAGGATCATCAGCCCGCCGGGCGCAAGGCGTGCCGCGAGTTCGGCAATGAACGCGGCCGGGTCGGTGACATGCTCGACGACTTCCATCGAGGTGACGAGGTCGAAGGTCGCGGGCGGCAGCGCGGAAAGCTCGCCAGCAAAATAGGTGATCGCAAGCCCCTGCCCTGCCGCATGATCCCTTGCCGCGGCGATATTCTGAGCCGCCGCATCGACGCCGGTGACCTGCCCGCCCATTCGCGCGAGCGGCTCGGCGAGCAGCCCCGCGCCGCAGCCGACATCGATCGCCGCCCTGCCAGCGAGCGCATAACGCTCGCGCGCATCGACATGCCAATGCGCATCGACCTGCGCGCGAATATAGGCGAGACGCACCGGATTGAGCTTGTGCAGCATCGCCGACGATCCGTGCGGGTCCCACCAGTCGGCGGCTAGCGCGCCGAAATGGGCGGCTTCGTGCGGGTTGATCGTGGCAGCGCTCATACCCCGCGATGTGGCACCGTGCCTTGCGCCATGCAAGAAATTCTATCGCGCGCATGCGTTCGCGCGCTTGCCATCGCCCTCCCCCTTACGTAACGACGCAAGCGCCGCGGAAATGCTTGGAAAAGTTGCGGCGGAAACCAGATCAGGAAAGCGGGGCGACATGGCGCGGATCGTGATGAAATTCGGGGGCACGTCGATGGCGGGCACCGAGCGGATTCGCACCGTGGCAAGGCTGGTCGCGCGCGAAGTCGCCAATGGCAACGAGGTCGCGGTCGTCGTGTCGGCGATGGCGGGCGAAACCGACCGGCTGGTCAATTTCTGCCGCGAGGCGAATCCGCGCTACGACCCCGCCGAATATGACGTCGTCGTCGCTGCGGGCGAACAGATCACCTCGGGCCTGCTCGCACTGACCTTGCAAGCGATGGGCACTCCCGCGCGCAGCTGGCTCGGCTGGCAGCTTCCGATCCGCACCGAAGAAGCCCATGCCCGCGCGCGCATCGCCGACATCGACACCGGCGCGCTCGCCGCCGCGATGGCGAAGGGCGAAGTCGCGGTGATCCCCGGCTTCCAGGGCCTGATGGACGACGGCCGCGTTTCGACGCTCGGCCGCGGCGGGTCGGACACAAGTGCGGTCGCTGTCGCTGCGGCGCTGAAGGCCGACCGCTGCGACATCTACACCGACGTCGACGGCGTCTACACCACCGACCCGCGCATCGTCGCGCGCGCGCGCAAGCTCGACTATGTGACCTATGAGGAAATGCTCGAACTCGCGAGTGTCGGCGCCAAGGTGCTGCAAACCCGCTCGGTCGGTCTGGCGATGAAAGAGGGCGTGCGCGTGCAGGTGCTCTCGAGCTTCGTCGAGGGCGACGAGGCTCCCAAAAAAGGCACGATGATCGTCAGCGACGAGGAAATAGAGGAACATCAGATGGAACGGCAGCTGATCACCGGCATCGCCCACGACAAGAATGAAGCGAAGATCATCGTCACGCGCGTGCCCGACAAGCCCGGCGCGGTCGCGAACATCTTCGGCCCGCTCGCCGCGGCCGGGATCAACGTCGACATGATCATCCAGAATGTCGGCCGCGAAAAGGGCGAGACCGATGTGACCTTCACCGTGCCCGCCACCGACCTGCTGCGCTCGATCGACCTGCTCGAAGCCGCGAAGGCCAAGATCGGCTTCAACCGCATTATCAGCGACGACAAGGTCGCCAAGATCAGCGTCGTCGGCGTCGGCATGAAGAGCCACGCCGGGGTCGCGAGCACGATGTTCCGCGCGCTGGCCGATCGGGGCATCAACATCCAGGCGATCTCGACCAGCGAGATCAAGGTCAGCGTGCTGATCGACGAGGACGAAACCGAACTCGCGGTGCGCGTGCTGCACACCGCTTACGGGCTCGACGCCGACTAGGCTTATTCGGCCGCGAGGGGCTGCAATTTGCCGCCCGCGCGGCGGCGCAGCCGTGCCTGCATGACGAAATGCACCACTGCAATGTGGACCGCGAACAGGCCGAATTTCGACGCCAGCGGGAATATCCCGATGAACAGCGGCCACCATGCGGTGAAGAAGATAGCGATGCCGAGGTTCAAACCGGCGCACGCGAACATCAGCGCCGCCCAGATCATACCGAACCGGTCCATGACATCGCCGACCAGCGCTAGTTGGTCGGGCAGGATATAGCGGTTGAGCCAGCCCTTGCGCAGCATCACCGTTCCGACGATCAGATAGACGATGGTTGGCTTTGCCATCACGAAACGCGGGTCGCCGGTGAACAGCGTCGCGGCAGCGGTCAAAAGCACCGACACCAGGCTGATCCATTGCAGCGCCGCGACTTTGTTGCCGCGCGCCAGCTCATGGCCGACAACGCCCAGCGCGACGATGGTGCCCGCGATCGTCGCAGTTACGATCCCCGCACCGGCAACCAGCAGCACCGCAAAAACGAGCACGCCGAGCGAGTCGAACAGCATCGGCCCGAGAGCGTAGAGCAAGGTCTTCATCCGCCTGTCCTTCCGACTCAATGTTGTCGACGTAAACATTGGCCGTCGATCAGGCCGACGTCAAGGATAAATTGACATTGTTAACATCGCTTTTGGCGAAGCGTTCCGCTCCGACGGGCCGATCGTGAAGCTCGCCCCGTTCCGCAAGCCAACCTTCGTCTTCGCCTGCGTGTTCAACCTCGTGATCGGCTTCGGCCTTTATGCCATCACCGGTCTGGTGCCGATCTTCCTCGGCCGCGTGCAGGGCTATAATGCCTCGGAAATCGGCACCACCGTCTTCGTCTCTGGGCTGGCACAGCTGCTAGGCCTACCGATCGCCGCCGCGCTGTCGCATATGGTCGACCAGCGCATCGTCATGACCTTCGGCCTCACCCTGTTCGCGGTGGGTCTGTGGATGTTCAGCTTCATGACCCCCGAATGGGGTTTCGCCGCGCTGTTCTGGCCGCAGGTTGTGCGCAGTTTCGCGATCATGCTGTGCATCGTGCCCTCGGTCGGCCTCGCGCTCGGCAATTTCGAGGGCCCTGAACTGCGCTATGCCTCGGGGCTGCTCAACCTGATGCGCAACCTCGGCGGCGCGATCGGCATCGCGCTCGTCAACACCTGGCTCGGCGACAATCTGCGGCTCCATATGCTGCGCCTGTCGGAAGCGCTCGGCCGGTCGAGCGAGGCGGCGAACGCAGCGGCCGCGGGGCTGGCGCAATCGATCGGCCATTATGTCACCGACCCCGCGCTCGCGGCACAGATGGCGAGTGCCACGCTGGCGCGCGTCATCGGCCGCGAGGCGCTGACGCTGGCGTTCGACGACGCCTTCCGCCTGATGTCCTATATCTTCCTTGCGGCGCTTGTAATGGTCCCCTTTTGCAGACCCCCGCCGATCGGCGGCCCGGCGCCAAAGGACGCGCATTAGGACCGGATATCGGCGCGAGGGAATGTAGGACGGCGATGTTTTCAGCTTGGGCGGTTATTGTCCGCAATCGGTCCAAACGAGCCCGAAGCCCAAAATAAAGACCCGCCCCCGGGCCCATGTCCCCGGGGGCGGGTCGCGACCCGTCGTCTTGTCGGCCGCCACTGCCCCCGCGCCATGATGCGGGGACAGCGGCGCCAGAAGATCAGGCGAGGTCGAAACGGTCGGCGTTCATCACCTTGGTCCAGGCCTTGACGAAGTCCTTGACGAACTTTTCCTCATGGCCCGTTTCGGCATAGACTTCGGCAACCGCGCGCAACTCCGAGTTCGAGCCGAAGATCAGGTCGGCACGGGTGGCACGCCAGGTTTCGCCGCCGCCCTTGCGGTCGGTGGCGACATATTCCTGGTCGTCCGATCCGTCGACGGCCTTCCACACATTGGTCATGTCGAGCAGGTTGACGAAGAAATCGTTGGTGAGCTGGCCCGAACGCTTGGTGAAATGGCCATGCCCGCGCTCGCCATGATTGGCGCCGAGGACGCGGAGCCCCCCGACCAGCACGGTCATTTCGGGTACCGACAGGCCGAGCAAAGATGC
>CAYRQX010000039.1:0-32397 GCA_964426485.1 uncultured Sphingopyxis sp.
CGATCCGCGCCGACCTGCTCGGCAATATGTGGGCGCAGGAATGGGGCAATATCTACCCGCTCGTCGCGCCCGCGGGGACCGGCGATCTCGGCTATGACATCGGCGACCTGCTCACCGCGCAGGGCAAGACCCCGCTCGACATGGTCAAGGCGGGCGAGAATTTCTATTCGTCGCTGGGCATGGCGCCGCTGCCCGAAACCTTCTGGAAGCGCAGTCAGTTCCTGAAACCCGCCGACCGCGAAGTCGTCTGCCACGCCTCGGCATGGGATATCGACAACAAGGACGATATCCGCATCAAGATGTGCATCAAGGTGAACGCCGACGACTTCATCACGATCCACCACGAGCTTGGCCACAATTATTACCAGCGTGCCTATAACAAGCAGCCGTTTCTCTACCTCAACGGCGCAAACGACGGGTTCCACGAGGCGATCGGCGATTTCGTCGCGCTGTCGATCACCCCGCAATATCTGGTCGACATCGGCCTGCTCGACAAGGCAAAGGTGCCGAGCGCCGACAAGGATATCGGGCTGCTGCTGCGCCAGGCGATGGACAAGGTTGCCTTCCTGCCGTTCGGCCTGCTCGTCGACCGCTGGCGCTGGGGCGTTTTCGACGGGTCGATCCAGCCCGCCGATTACAATAAGGCGTGGACCGAGATGCGCACCCGATATCAGGGCATCGTCCCGCCGGGTGAGCGGCCGGCGAATGCGTTCGACGCGGGCGCCAAGTTCCACATCCCGGGCAACACGCCGTACACGCGCTATTTCCTCGCGCGCGTGCTGCAGTTCCAATTCTATCAGGCGGCGTGCAAGCAGGCCGGATGGAAGGGGCCGCTCCATCGCTGCTCCTTCTATGGCAACAAGCAGGTCGGCGCGAAGCTGAACGCGATGCTCGAAATGGGCGCGTCGAAGCCGTGGCCCGACGCGCTACAGGCCTTCACCGGCAGCCGCGAAATGTCGGGCAAGGCGATGGCCGATTATTTCGCGCCGCTGAAGACATGGCTCGATCAACAGAACAAGGGCAAGCCGCAGGGTTGGTAAGCCGGGCATCGCAGCAGAAAGCAAAAAGGCCGGGGTGACGACGCCCCGGCCTTTTTCATTGTGCTTCGACCGATTGTTTGAAACGCGCCAGTCGCGCCGTCGCAGCCGCCGCATGCGGACCGATCCAGCGGTCGTGGATATCCTGAATCGGCATCGCATTGAGATGGTTCCAGCGCTCGCGGCCGCGGCGTTCGGCGATGACAAGGCCAGCCTCCTCCAGCACTTTCAGATGCTGCATGACCGTGCAGCGATCAATGTCGGCGAAATGGCCGCACAGCGCACCCGTGGTGAGCGGCTGGTCCTTGAGATCGTCCAATATCTGCCGCCGGATCGGCGAGGCGAGCGCCTTGAAGGTTGCGTCGAACTGATCGTGAATTGACATGTTATATAAATATAACATGATGACGAGCGACTCAAGCGGAGAGTGGATATGGAATTGAAATTCAGGGTCGCGGCGCGGATCGCGAAGCCGGTGCATGAGGTGTTCGAGGCGGTCGCCGACCCCGCAAAGCTGTCGAATTATTTCACCACGGGCGGCGCAAAAGGCCGGCTCGAAACCGGCGCGACGGTGGAGTGGGACTTCCACGACTTTCCGGGCGCCTTCCCGGTCTGGGTGATCGAGGTGGTGCCGGACGAGAAGATCGTGCTCGAATGGCAGGCGAGCGAGGGCGAGGCGCCGAATGTCGAGGGGGGTGAGCTGAAGGACGCCGACTATCGCACGCGCGTGACGATGAGCTTCAAGGAATTGGATGACGGCCGCACGCTGGTCGAGATCGCCGAGGAAGGTTGGCGCGAGAATCAGGGCGCGCTCAGCGCGTCCTACGGCAACTGCCAAGGCTGGTCGCAGATGCTCTGTGCGCTGAAGGCGTGGACCGAGCACAGGATCAACCTGCGCGAGGGCATGTACAAGTAGCTACTCCGGCGGTTCGAAACGCAGCGGGCGCGAGCCGATCGGGGCGCCGGTGTTGGCGTCGACCACCACTGGCCGGACGACCTTGCCCGTCGCGGCGTCGAGGTGGCGGCTGAGCGCACCGGCGCCATTATATTTGCGCCCCCATGCGCCGATCGCCAGCAGGATCGGCAGGAAATCGCGCCCCGCGTCGGTGAGCAGATATTCGTCGCGCGGCGGGCGCTGACTGTAGCGGCGTTTCTCGATCAGGCCCGCGTCGGTGAGCGCGGCGAGGCGCCGCGACAATATATTCGGCGCGATGCTCAGGCTGGTGCGGAGCTGCTCGTAACGCGTCAGTCCGCGCTCGATATCGCGCAAAATCAGCATGCTCCAGCGGTCGCCGACGCGCGTCAGCCCGCGGTCGACGGGGCAGGTGCCCAAATTATTTTCGTCGCTGCTCATTGAAGTCATATGGGGAAGTCACTATCATTTTGCAAGCGACCTGCACGCTTCTGGTTTTTGAGGCCGCCGCATAAGGAGCAATGATATGACTATCCAGAGTGGAACGGCCCTGATCACGGGCGCTTCGACCGGCCTTGGTGCCGTCTATGCCGACCGCCTCGCCAGGCGCGGCCACGACCTGATCCTCGTCGCGCGCAATGGCGCGCAGATGGAGGAACTGGCAGCGAAACTGCGCGCCGACACCGGCGTCGCGGTCGATGTGATTGCCGCCGACCTCACCAACAGCGACGATGTGACACGTATCGAACAGCGGCTGGCGGACGATGCCGCGATCACGCTGTTCGTCAACAATGCCGGCATGTCCCTGAACGGCGGCACGCTGGAAAATAGCCCGGCCGAGATCGAGACGATCATCGCGCTCAACATCACCGCCGCAGCGCGGCTCGCGATCGCGGCGGGCAAGACGTTCGGCGCGCGGGGGAAGGGCCAGATCGTCAATATCGCCTCGGTCCTCGCGCTCGCCCCCGAAACGTTCGAAGGCGTCTACAGCGGATCGAAGGCGTTCCTGCTGAACCTCAGCCTGTCGCTCGCCCACAGCCTTCGCGAACGGGGCGTGACGGTGCAGGCGGTGCTGCCGGGCGCGACGCGCACCGAAATCTGGGAACGGTCGGGCAAGGATATCGACGCCGTCCCCGCCGAAATGGTGATGAGTGCGGGCGACCTGGTCGACGCGGCGCTGCTCGGGCTCGACCGCGGCGAAGAGGTCACGATCCCGCCGCTCGCCGACGAAGGCCAGTGGGAAGCCTATTACGCGGCGCGGCTGGCGATGGGGCCGGGATTGTCGCGGCGCGATGTCGCCGATCGGTATCGGGTCAACGCAGCCGCTTGACCTTGGCGTTCCCCGGCGCGAGCCGGGGAGCAGGATGATCCGCTATCGACCACTAGTTGTCGTAAAGAAATTTGGCATATCCTGAATGCTGAAGCGCGTCGTGTTGCAGCAGGAGGACTTTATGCGGGTGCTAATCATTGCGTTGCTTTTTGGGGTAAGCGCATCGCGGGCATACGCGGCACCACCACCGCCCCAGCTATCGGAAATGCATGTTGCCATTGCCAAGGGGTTTTGGTCCGATCCGACATACTTCAACTCGCGGCTGCGTGCCTCTGCACCCTATGCGGTGAGGAATATGGCTGTGGCCATGCTGGCGACGACTAAGGTAAAACGCGGAAGCCCTGAATGGGAAGATAAGCTGAATCGCCTTCATGGGTTCTTCTGGAAGGCCATCGAACCGCGCCTGGAAAGCAAAATTCAGCCGTTCGAGCAGTGCATGGCGCGCCCTTACGCTTACATGTTCATCAGCGAACTCAATCAGGTCGACGCCTTTCTAAAAACCGATGCGGGCAGGAAGTTTTGGCAGCGTGCCGGACTGGAGGATCGCGATGTGGATTCGTGCTTGGGAGAGATTTTTCGATACGACTTGTCGCTGCTCAAGCGTGAGGGTTGGAAGCTTATTGGAGTGAAGAACCCACCCAAAGAATACCCGATCCCCTGACCAAGCAAGGCGGTGGCCTTGCACTCCAGCATCCTTCCGCCCGAGCCCGCTCGGTTGCGATTATCGTGTCAGGGTAGCGTAAACGACCGACCGCTTCCCACCCCAAAGCCGACGCCGCCTTCAAATAAGCCTTTCCTACATTATTCCGCTGTGTCAGCCTTCATGTCAGCTCTTTCAAATGGCAGGCAAAAGCGGTCGCTGCCCGGATGCCGGATTCGGCCAAGGTCCGGCTGCCATCTGTCGGTCGAGCGCGACAAATGGGGCACTGCAATAGGCTGACCTTTCCTGACCTTTGGCATGATGGCCCGGCGCATGCGCCGACCGGATCGCGGCCCCGGCTCGGATAACCGAAACGACAATGGCGGCTCGCCGCCCCCAATCCGCCACCGCCAGCAATTGCCGAAAACCCGATTGACCGCTGCTTAATCCGATATAAATATGATATCATCTTTATATCGAATGATTCGGAGGGAAACATGGTTGAAACAGGGGCACCGGCGCTGAACCGCAGTCGCGAGACGCGCGCCAACACACAGAGCGGCTATCTCATGCTGTTCATCTGGTTGCTGTTGCTCGGCGTCGCGGCTTGGGCGGGGGTCACCAACGCCAACGCCGAATATATGGCGGCGTGGAAATGGGTCGTCGTTGTCGCCTCTGCCGTCGTCGGCCTATTGATCCTCTGCGGCTTTTACCTGATCAACCCCAACGAAGCTGCGGCGATTCAGCTGTTCGGCGCGTATAAGGGCACCGACCGCGAAGAAGGGCTGCGCTGGGTGCTGCCATGGCTGACCCGCAAGAAGATCGCGGTGCGCGCGAACAATGTCATTTCCGACAAGATCAAGGTCAACGACTTGCGCGGCAACCCGATCGAGATGGCAGCGCAGGTCGTGTGGCGCGTCACCGACACCGCGCAGGCCTTGTTCGACGTCGACGATTACAAGGAATTTGTGATGGCGCAGATCGAGGCCGCGGTGCGCTCGATCGGCTCGCGCTACCCCTATGACGACATTGAGCATCAGGAAGTGACGCTGCGCGGCAACCATGACGAGGTCGGGGTCGAACTGCGCAAGGCGCTGATCGAGCGGCTGAGCGTTGCGGGGATCACCGTCGACGAATGCGGCCTTACCCATTTGGCTTATGCACAGGAAATCGCCGGTGCGATGCTGCGCCGCCAGCAGGCCGAGGCGGTCATTTCGGCACGCAAGAAGCTGGTCGAAGGCGCGGTGACGATGGTCGAGATGGCGCTGAACCTGTTGTCCGAAAAGGGCGTCGTCGAGCTCGACGACGAGCGCAAGGCGGCGATGGTATCGAACCTGATGGTCGTGCTGTGCGGCGAACGCGACACGCAGCCGGTGGTGAACGCCGGGTCGCTTTATTGAATTGAAGATCCCGTTCGTGTCGAGCGAAGTCGAGACACCCATCGTGGGCGCACGGCCTCCCGGCATCTCGACTTCGCTCGATGCGAACGGGGATTGAGGTTTGTTCCCATGCCGACGCAGTCCAAAAAAGCCTTCGCCCTCCGTCTCGATCCCGCGCTTTATGCGGCGATCGAGCGGATAGCCGCGGCCGAATTGCGCAGCGCCAATGCCGAGATCGAAGTGCTGCTGCGCGAGGCGCTGGCGCGGCGCGGGATGAGCGTCAAAGCGCCGGTTTCTGCCAGGCGCGGGCGGCCGCCGAAAGAGGAAGGCTGATCATGCTCCACCTGTTCATGCGAAAAAGCCCCTGGTTTCGCGCCAAGCGTCATGGATATGGCACCGGCCTGCCATTCGTGTGGGAAGGTTGGTTCTTCCTCGCGCTTCATATCGCGATGATCGTCGGCCTCGCCTGGCTCTTTAGCGATCGGCCTATTCTGACGACCGTCCTCGTCGTGCTTGCGGCGCTCGCTCCGATGCCGATCTACCGTGCCAAGACCGAGGGCGGCTGGCGCTGGCGATAGCCGCCAATATGTCATCCCGGCGGAGGCCAGGATCTCGCCATTGGCGCCACAACGAGACGTTGAGATCCCGGCCTCCGCCGGGATGACGATCAAGAGATGACAATTCCTTTGCCGATGGCCCGCACCCCGCTTGCCCCCGACTCGCTAGATGGTTAAGGCCGGTCTCTATGACCGTCGCCACCACGCCCGTCCGTATTGCCCCGTCGATCCTCAGCGCCGACTTCGCGCGGCTGGGCGAGGAAGTGCGCGCGATCGAGACCGCAGGCGCGGACTGGGTCCATATTGACGTGATGGACGGCCATTATGTGCCGAACCTGACGATCGGCCCGGCGGTGGTAAAGGCGTTGCGCCCGCATTCGACTTTGCCGTTCGACGTCCATCTGATGATCTCGCCGGTCGATCATTTTCTCGATGCCTTCGCCGCAGCGGGCGCCGACATCATCACCGTTCATCCCGAAGCCGGGCCGCACATCCACCGCACCGTTCAGCATATCAAGTCGCTGGGCAAGCAGGCGGGCGTGTCGCTCAATCCTGCGACCCCGGCAAAAATGCTCGACTATCTGATCGACGACATCGACCTCGTCCTGATCATGAGCGTCAATCCGGGCTTCGGCGGGCAGAGCTTCATTTCGAGCCAGCTGCGCAAGATCGAGGCGGTCAGGAAGATGATCGACAAGTCCGGCCGCGACATCAGGCTGGAGGTCGATGGCGGCATCGACGCGGGCACCGCCCCGCTGGCGATCGCCGCGGGCGCCGATGTGCTCGTTGCGGGCACCGCGACCTTCAAGGGCGGACCCGACGCTTACGCCGACAATATCCGGCGGCTGCGCGGCGCCTGATCGATGAAGGGGAGACCGTTGACTTCTGCCCCTGCCGACCCGCCGCTCGATCCCGGTGACGATGCCGCGACGCTCGACGACACGATCGAGCCCGGCAAACGGCTGATCCGCCTGCCCGCCGACAAGGGACTCTCGCTCGGCGACCGGGTCGCCAATGCGATCACGCGGCTGACCTGGCGCACGCCGCTCCACGCGCTACGGCTGAAGGGGCGTTTCCCGCTCAAGCTGCTCGGTGTGCCGGTCGATCCCGTTCCGGGCGACGCGCGCGCGGGCACCGCGATCCGCGCGGGCCATTTCCTGCACCGTGGGCTCAAGCTGCCGCTCGGCGAGCTCGACTTCGCTGCGCTCAATATCGCGTCGACCTTTGCCGACTATCTGCACAGCTTCGCCTGGCTGCGCGACCTCGCCGCGACGGGCTCGCGCGCCGACAGCACGCCGATCGCCGAGGCCGTCGTCCGCCACTGGCTCGGTACGCATGGCGAGACGGTGAGCGAACCCGCGTGGAAGGCCGACAATACGGCGTGGCGCATCCTGTTCTGGGCGAGCCACGCGCCGCTGATCCTGTCGTCGAGCGACCTCGTCTATCGCTCGGCGGTGCTCAACCACCTCGCGCGCGCGGCGCGTCACCTCGACCGCGTCGCCGACAAGACGCGCCCCGGCACCGGCCAGATGGTCGCATGGGTTGGCATCGTCGCCGCGTCGCTGCTGATGCCCGGCGGCGAGCCGAGGCAGGTCTTCGGCGAAGCGGGGCTGCGCAAGGTGTTAGAGACGAGCTTCTACGCCGACGGCGGTAACATCTCGCGCTCGCCGCAGGCGCAGCTCGACGCGGTCATGGCGCTGTCGATGCTCGTCAAAATCTATGACATGCGCCGCATGGAAGTGCCGCCCTTCATCCAGGAAGTGCTGGCGCGCGCGGTCCCGGCGCTGCTCGGCCTCGTCCACAGCGACGGCGGCATGGGCAGCTGGCAGGGCAGCGGCGCGACATCGGCCACTTATGTGCAGGCGATCGTGGATGCCAGCGGCGTCCGCACGCGGCCGCTCAAGCAGGCGCGCGACTGGGGCTATCAGCGGCTCGTCGCGAACAAGGTCGTGCTGCTCGCCGACGCCGCGCCGCCGCCGATCGCCCGCGTAACCGAAGCAGGATGCGCGTCGACCCTCGCGTTCGAACTCAGTGACGGCGCCGAGCGGATTGTCGTCAATTGCGGCGGCGCCGCGTTGACCGGCGCGACGATCCCCGCCGATCTCGCGCGCGGGCTGCGCACCACCGCCGCACATTCGACTTTGATCCTTGCCGACAGCAATTCGACCGCCATCCTGTCGAACGGGTCGCTGGGCAAGGGCGTGACCGAGGTCGAGCTCGACCGACGCGAGACACCGCAGGGAAGCCGGCTGGAGATGAGCCACGACGGCTATGCGCGGCGCCACGGGCTGATCCACCGCCGCCTGCTGATCCTGTCGCCCAACGGGCGCGAGCTGCGCGGCGAGGACATGTTGCTTCCCGCCCCGCGCACGCGGCGCAAGGGCGACAAGGGCTTTGCGCTGCGTTTCCATCTCGGCCCGCATATTTCGGCGAGCCTGACCGCCGACAAATTGGGCGCGCTGCTGCGCGTGGGCGGCGGCCCGCTATGGCAGTTCCGCGCCTCCGACGGCGGGCTCGACATCGAGCAGAGCCTGTGGGTTGACGGCGAGGGCCGCCCGCACCCGACCGAACAACTCGTCGTCACCGGCACCACGCCCGCGGGCGGGGCGAGCATCGGGTGGATTTTCAAGCATATCGGCTGATGGCCGCGACGGCTCGATCGTCAGAAAAATTTACGATTACAGTTTCGGTTCAAGTTCCGGTGCAATCCCTTGCGCTTGCCCGACACCGCTTTCCTTCTGTTTCAATAGTGTGACACCTCCGTAACACAGCGGTCACAGACCGCTGCCAGTGCGCCCTCGACTCGCCGGGAGCCAAGAGGACCCGGCGATTTTCTCGCACTCCTCGGGGGACTTCCATGCACCAGCTTCGTACCGTCCGTTCGCGCATCCTGATCGGCACCTGCCTCTCGCTCGCCGCCGCCCTTCCGACCGCGGCCTATGCCGGCGACCTCACCGGCACGGTGACCGACGCCACCGACACCCGCGCGCTCCAGGGCGCTCAGCTGCGCATCGTCGAGCTGAACCGCGTGGCCGAGGCCGACCGCGACGGCACCTTCCGGTTCGCCGACGTTCCCGCCGGTACCTATACGCTCGAAGCGCGCTATGTCGGTGCCGAGCCGCGCACGCAGACGATCACCGTTCCCGAAAGCGGCAATGTGACCGCAAAGATTATCCTCGGCACCGACGACAGCATCCTTGTCATCGGCCAGTCGGCGAACCAGGCAAGCGCGCTGTCGCGCCAAAAGGCCGCCGACGGCGTCGAAAGCGTGCTGACGCGCGACGCGGTGGGCCAGTTCCCCGACCAGAATGTCGCCGAATCGCTCCGCCGTCTTCCCGGCGTCAACATCCTGAACGACCAGGGCGAGGGCCGCTTCGTTTCGGTCCGCGGTCTCGACCCCGAACTTAACGCGACGTCGGTCAACGGCGTGCGCCTGCCCGCGCCCGAAAGCGACGTCCGCTCGGTCGCGCTCGATGTGATTTCAAGCGACAGTATCGAATCGATCGAGGTCAAGAAATCGCTGACCCCCGACATGGACGCCGATACGATCGGCGCATCGATCGAGATTCACACGACGAGCGCCTTCGAGCGCCGCAAGAATTTGCTGACCGCGAAGATCGAGGGCAGCTACAATGATTATTCGGAAAAGCTGACGCCCAAGGGCAGCATCGATTTCGCGCAGCGGCTGGGCGACAACGTCGGCGTGTCGGGCGGCATATCCTACTACCAGCGCAAGTTCGAAACCGACAATGTCGAAGCCGACGGCTGGAACGAAGACGACGGCCAGATCACGACCGAAGAGGTCAATTATCGCGACTATGACGTCGAACGTAAGCGTCTCTCGGCGAACCTCAACCTCGACTTCCGCCTCGGTTCGTCGACCAAGCTCTATGCGCGCGGCATCTACAGCCAGTTCGACGACCAGGAATATCGCCGCGAAACGAGCCTCAAGCTAGAGGATGCGGGCGAGGTCACCGGCGACGGCGCCGACCTGGTCTACAGCGACGCCGACGGCGAATTGCAGGTTCAGCGGTCGCTCAAGGATCGTTTCGAGCGCCAGCGTATCCGCAGCCTCACGCTGGGCGGCGAGACCGACAGCGATGGCTGGCACGCGAAATATTCGGTCAGCTATGCCAAGTCGACCGAGCGCGAGAACGGGTCGATCGACCCCGCCAATTTCGAACAGAGCTTTGAAGACAATGGCCTGCTGCTCGGCCTCGATTTCGCCGATCCGCGGCGGCCGCTCTACACGGTCGGCGGCGACGCGGACGCCGTCGCAAACTTCTCCGACCCCGACGCCTATGAACTCGACAGCATCCAGGTCACTGGCCTGTCGGACGCGCAGGACGAGGAATGGGGCGCCAAGCTCGACCTCGCGCGCGAATTCGCGATGAGCAATGGCACCTTCACCGTCCAGGCCGGCGCCAAGGGCCGCTGGCGCGACAAGAGCTACAATCTCGAAACGCAATATTGGGAAATGGACGATCTGACGCTCGCGGACTTCGTGGGCTCCCAGACCTATCGCCTTACCGACATATCGCCGGTTCCCGACAAAAAGAGCGTGCGCGCCTTCTTCAACGCGAACCGCGACGGCTTCGAACTTAACGAGTTTGACTCGATCTTCGACTCGAACGTCGAAGATTATTCGGTGAGCGAGGACGTCATGGCCGGCTATCTGCTCGGCCGCTGGGACAGCGATACGCTGCGCGTCATCGGCGGTGTGCGCTACGAGCACACCAAGAACGACATCCGTGCCAATACCGTCACCGTCGTGACCGAGGATGGAGAATTGTCCGATGGTTCGATCGCCGACGATGACACCGTCGACAGCATCGTGCCCAACCAGTTCAAGCGCAGCTATGGCGACTGGCTGCCGAGCCTGACGATCCGTTGGGAACCGCAGCAGAACCTCGTGTTGCGCGCCGCAACATCGAAGAGCCTGGTTCGTCCCAAGCTGTCGAAGCTGGCGCCGCGGTTCAGCATCGAGCAGAATGAAGACGGCGAGCGCGAAGGCGAATTCGGCAACCCCGATCTCAAGCCCTATGAAGCGTGGAATTTCGACGCGGGGGTCGAATATTATCTGCCGAACAACGGTGCGCTGTCGGCGGGTGTCTTCTACAAGGACATCAAGAATTTCATCGTCGACACGAACGTCGAGGACGCGGGCGAATATAATGGCATCGCGTTCGACGAGGCGACGATCCCGATCAACGGCGACAGCGCCAAGATCTGGGGCCTCGAACTCAGCTATACGCAGGCGCTGCGCTTCCTGCCCGCGCCGTTCGACGGCTTGCTGGTGAACGCCAACTACACCTACACCGATGCGACCGGCGACGTGCCGATCGACGGCGACATCACCGACCTGCGCAAGATCAACCTGCCGTCGGCGTCGAAGCACACGTTCAACACGGCGCTCGGTTATGAAAAGGGGCCGGTCTCGCTGCGCCTCGCCGGCACCTATCGTTCGAAATATCTCGACGAGCTGGGCGATACCGCGGACGAAGACCGGATCGTCGACAATCATTTCCAGCTCGACCTCTCGGCCAAATATCAGGTGACCGAGCAGGTTCAGGTGTTTTACGAGTGGGTGAACATCAACAACGCCAAATATTACGCCTATAACAATGTCGGCGCCCGCCAGAACCTCCTCCAGTTCGAGCAATATAAATGGACGATGAAGTTCGGTGCGCGGGTGAAGTTCTGATGCGTTACCGGATCGCCCTGCTGCCGTTGGCAGCAGGGCTGGCCCTTTCGGGTACGCTTGCGACGCACGCCCAGGCAGAAGGCGGCCCCATCCCCCGTTCGCCCGGCCTTCCTTATGCGCCGAAAAACCTTGCCGACCGCATCGTGCTCACGCCCGGGGCCGACCCGGCGCGCGAGATGGCGGTCGCCTATCGCACCGACACCGCGCAGGCCGAGTCCCAGGCCCAGCTCGCGGTGTCGGTCGATGGGCCGACGCTGGACGAAAAGGCGGTGCTGGTCACCGGCACCTCGATGCCGATCGCCAGCAGCTATGGCCCGGCGCTCTACCATCACGTCCGCTTCACCGGCCTCGCGCCCGACACCGTCTATGCCTATCGCGTCAAGGGCGCGGCGGGCTGGAGCGAATGGTATCAGTTCCGCACCGCCGCCGCCGAAGCGAAGCCGTTTCGCTTCCTCTATCTCGGCGACGTCCAGAACGGCATATTGACCTATGCCAGCCGGGTGATCCGCCAAGCGTTCCACGCGCATGGCGACATCCGCCTGACCGTACATGCCGGCGACCTTGTCGGCCAGCGCGACGACCTCGACCATGACGACGAATGGGGCGAGTGGAACCAGGCGGGCGGCTATAATTATGCGATCGTCCCGCAGGTTCCCGCGACGGGCAATCATGAATATGTCGACGTCGTCCAGCCGGACGGCAGCGAAGTCTATAAGCTCGGCCCCTATTGGCCGGCGCAGTTCGCGCTGCCGACGAACGGCGCCGACGCGGCGAAGGCGACGACCTATTACACCGATTATCAGGGCGTGCGCTTCATCATCCTCGACGGCACCTCGGCGATCAACCTCGGGACGATGAAGGCGCAGACCGACTGGCTCGACGCCGCGCTGGCCTCGTCGACGGCGAACTGGAACGTCGTGCTGTTCCACCAGCCCGTCTTCACCTGTGCGCGGCCGAACGACACCAAGGAAATCAAGGCGGCGTGGAAGCCGGTGTTCGAAAAGCGCAAGGTCGACCTGGTGCTGCAGGGCCACGACCATTGTTACAGCCGGCTGACGTCGGACGCGGGGCGCGAGGCGAGCGCGAAGGCGCGCGCCGACGGAAGCGTGCAGGGCCCGGTCTATCTGGTGTCGGTGACGGGGTCGAAAATGTACCGCCTCAACGACCGCGCGGGGCGCCAGCCCGACAAGGTGGCCGAGGCAACCGAACTCTATCAGATCGTCGACGTCGAACCGCAGCGGCTGAAATTCCGCACTTACACGGCGTCGGGCCGACTTTATGACGGTTTCGACCTCGAACGCACCGCGGCGGGCAACCGCCTGCACGAAATAACCGAGCCGACGATTGCGGCGCGCACCTGTTCGGGCGAAACCGGCCCCGACGGCGGCCACTGTGTCGCGCGCGGCAAATAGGAAAAGGGGAAACAGGATGATCCGCACCACGAAATTGCTCGCCGCCGCGGCGCTCGCCGCCGGCCTTGCCGGCTGCGCCGCAAGCGAACCGATGATCCGCGGCCTGCCGCCGGTGCAGGTCACCGCGAGCGGCGAGACGCAGCCCGTCGGCACCAACCGCGCCGACGCCGCCGACGATCCGGCGATCTGGATCGACCCCGCCAATCCGAACCGCGCGCTGATCGTCGCCACCGATAAAAAGGCGGGGCTGCACGTCTATGACCTGACCGGCAAGGATCTGGCGTTTCTGAAGAGCGGCTTCGTCAACAATGTCGACATCGTCGGCGATATCGTCGTCGCGAGCGACCGCAACGACGGGCTGAACGCGCATCTGGCTGTCTATCGCCTCGACGGTGCGAAGCCTGCACTGACCGCGCTGGGCCGCGCGGCGGCGGGCAGCGGCGAGGCCTATGGCCTCTGCCTGAAAAAGACCGCGCCGGGCGCGCCGATCATCGCGGCGCTGATCGTCAAGGACGGCAGTGTCCGGGTCGGCACGCTGACGGTGGACGGCACGCCCAGCTTTACCGTGCAGTGGGAGCACAAGATCGCAACCCAGTCCGAAGGCTGCGTGTTCGACGGCGATACGCTCTATGTCGGCGAAGAGGTCGGCGGATTGTGGGAATTGAAGCAGCAGGGCAGCGGCGCCGCGGCGCGACTGGTGGCGCCGATCGACAATCAGCGACTGGTCGCCGACCTCGAAGGGCTGGCGACGATTGACCATAAGGGCCAGCGCTACCTGATCGCATCGAGCCAGGGCGACAATGCCTATGCCGTGTTCCGGTTGCCGTCGGTCGAATATGTCGGACGCTTTGCGGTGGCGGCAGGCGCTTTTGGCGCGACGAGCGAAACCGACGGGATCGAAGCGGTCGCGGGCAATTTTGGCCCGGCCTATCCCGACGGCCTCTTCCTCGCGCAAGATGGCGACAACGGTACGCAGGCGCAGAATTTCAAGCTGGTGCGCTGGGACCAGATTGCGGCGGCGCTGGGGCTTTAGTCCGAGAGCAAATTTGGAGCATCGTGTCCTCGCGAAGGCGGGGGCCCATCTCCGGCCGGCTCTATTTTGCACTGGCCGGTGATGGGCACCCGCCTTCGCGGGGTGCACCGCGCCTTTAAGGTTCGACGCCGCTTGCGATAGCGGGCGCACCCGCCTAGGGGGGCCGCGTCATCCCATCGCCAGCCGAGGCCCTCCCCCATGACCGACCTGATTCCCGTCCGCCGCGCCCTCCTGTCCGTCAGCGACAAGGCGGGGCTCGCCGATCTGGCCGCCGCGCTCGTCAAACATGGTGTCGAACTCGTCTCGACCGGCGGCACGGCAAAGGCGCTGCGCGAAGCGGGCCACAATGTTCTCGACGTATCCGACCTCACCGGCTTTCCCGAGATGATGGACGGCCGCGTCAAGACGCTGCATCCGAGCGTCCATGGCGGCATCCTCGCGGTGCGCGACGATGCGGCGCATGTCGCGTCGATGGAAGAACATGGCATTGGTGCGATCGACCTCGTCGTCGTCAACCTCTACCCCTTCCTCCAGACGGTGATGTCGGGCGCCGACCGCGACACGATCATCGAGAATATCGACATCGGCGGCCCGGCGATGGTGCGTTCTTCGGCGAAGAACCACGCCTTCGTCGGCATCGTCACCGAGCCCGAAGATTATGCGGCAGTCATCGAGGAAATGGACGCGAACGGCGGCGCTACCACGCTGGCGCTGCGCAAGCGCCTCGCCGCGACCGCCTTTGCGCACACCGCGACCTATGACGGCACGATCGCGCGCTGGTTTGCGATCGCCGATCAGGGCAAGACATTCCCCGACACGCTGCCGCTGACCGCAAAGCTGGCGAACGAGCTGCGCTACGGCGAAAACCCGCATCAAAAGGCGGCGCTCTATATCCCCGCGGTTCCCGGGCCGCGCGGCATCGCCGGGGCGGAACAGGTGCAGGGCAAGGAACTCAGCTACAATAATATCAACGACGCCGACGCCGCGCTCGAACTGGTTTCCGAATTTCGCGAGGCCGACCCGACCTGCGTCATCGTCAAGCACGCCAACCCGTGCGGCGTCGCGACTGCGGCGACAATCGCCGAAGCCTATGACGCGGCGTTGAAATGCGACGATGTCTCGGCGTTCGGCGGTATCATCGCGGTCAACCGGCCGCTCGACGGCGCGACGGCGGAACTCATCAGCGGCATCTTCACCGAAGTCGTCTGCGCCCCCGACGCCGACACCGACGCGCGCGCGGTGTTCGCGAAGAAGAAGAATCTCCGCCTGCTGCTGACCGGCGAACTCCCCGACCCGGCGCGCGGCGGTCTGGTGCTGAAAGGGATAACCGGAGGCTGGCTGGCGCAGAGCCGCGATAATGGCCGCATCACCCGCGCCGACCTGAAGGTCGTGACCGACCGCGCGCCGACTGAGGAAGAACTGACCGACGCGCTGTTCGCGTGGACGGTCGCCAAGCATGTGAAGTCGAATGCGATCGTCTATGCCAAGGGCGGTTCGACCGCGGGCATCGGCGCTGGACAGATGAACCGCCGCGACAGTGCGCGCATTGCCGCGGTGAAAGCGCGCGAAGCCGCCGACTCGCACGGTTGGGTTGAGGCGCGCACCGTCGGCAGCGCGGTCGCCAGCGACGCCTTCTTCCCCTTTGCAGATGGCTTGCTCGCCGCGGTCGAAGCGGGCGCGACCTGTGTGATCCAGCCGGGCGGCTCGATCCGCGACGACGAGGTGATCGCGGCGGCGAACGAGGCGGGGCTGGCGATGGTGTTCACGGGCATGCGCCACTTCAGGCACTAAGCCCTCTCTCGTCCGTTCACATCGAGCCAAGTCGAGATGCCGCTGGGAACAGTTGTGAGGTCGATGGGTGTCTCGACTTCGCTCGAGACGAACGGCTAAGGAAGGCCTGTGGTCATCATGACCCCCTGCACCAAAGGACCAGCATGACCGCCACCATCCACCGGCCCGGTTTCATCCAGCGCATGTATAATTGGACAATGGAGAAATCGGCGCATCCGCACGCCGAATTCTGGCTGGCGCTGGTTTCCTTTGTAGAAGCGAGCTTCTTTCCGATCCCGCCGCATCCCTTGCTCGGCCTGATGTGCCTCGCGAACCCCAAAAAGGCGCTGCGCTATGCGATCATCTGCACGTTCGCCTCGGTCGCGGGCGGGATGCTCGGCTACGGCATCGGCTTCTTCCTTTACGAAAGCGTCGGGTTGTGGCTGCTCGGCGTCCTCGGGCTCACCGATGCCTTTCCGCCGGCCGCCTGTTACCTGCGCGAATTCGGCGCCGAGATCATCCTGATCAAGGGCGCGACTCCCATCCCGTTCAAGCTGCTGACGATCACCGCCGGCTTCATCCACATGAATTTCTGGACCTTCCTGTGGGCCAGCCTCGCCAGTCGCGCCTTTTCTTTCATGCTCGTCGGCATATTGTTCCGGCTGTTTGGGGCGCCGATCAAGGCGTTCATCGACAAATATCTGATCTGGGTCACCGGCGCGTTTCTGGTCGCGGTTGTGGCGGGATTCCTCGCGATCGGCGCGCTGTCGGGTGACGGCAAGAGCAAGGAAGCGGACAAGTGCAGCGGCGCGACGCTGGAAAGCATCGGGCTAGACAGGAAGTAACAAAGCCACTTGTGCCCCTGCCTTCGCAGGGGCACGCAGCCTCTTACTCGTTCGCCGCTGTATGCAGCCAGTCCGCGTGGCGCGGTGCCTTTTTGGTCTGGCTCCATTCTTCCAGCATCAGCGGCGCGACACGCTTCAGCTCGGCATATTGCTCGGCGGTGCCAATGTCGCAGGCGAGCTCGACGCGGTGGCCATTGGGGTCGAAGAAATAGATCGACTTGAAAATGCCGTGATGCGTCGGTCCGAGCACGTCGACACCTTCGCCTTCGAGATGCGCCTTCGCCGCGACGAGTTCGTCATAGCTGCCGACCTTGAACGCGAGATGCTGGACCCACGCCGGCGTATTCTCGTCGCGGCCCATGACGGGCTGGTTCGGCAGCTCGAAGAAAGCGAGGATGTTGCCGTTCCCCGCCTCGAGGAAGACATGCATGTACGGGTCATATTCGCCGGTCGACGGCACATGATCCTCGGCAAAGGCGGTCGTGTAGGTCATGCCGAGCATGCGCTCGTACCACTCGACCGTTTCCTTCGCATCCTTGCAGCGGTAGGCGGCGTGGTGGACGCCGCCCAATTTGATCGGGCTGGTCATTCGGCGGGTTCCTCGACGGTCAGGGCTCCGCGGCGAATCTGGTCCATTTCCATCGATTTGAACAGCGCGGTAAAATTGCCCTCGCCGAAACCTTCATCCTTCTTGCGCTGGATGAATTCGAAGAAGACCGGGCCGATCACGGTCTGGCCGAAAATCTGGAGCAGCAGGCGCGGATCGCCTTCGGTCGTCGACCCGTCGAGCAGGATGCCGCGCGACTGGAGGCCCTCGACCGATTCGCCATGGCCCGGAAGCCGTTCTTCGAGCATCTCATAATAGGTTGCCGGCGGCGCGGGCGCGAAGGGGTTGCCGAGTGCTTTCAGCTTGTCCCACGCAGCGTAGAGATCGTCGCAGCTGAACGCGATATGCTGGATGCCCTCGCCATTATAGGCGCGCAGATATTCCTCGATCTGGCCCTTGCCGCCCGCGCCCTCTTCGTTGAGCGGGATGCGGATCTTGCCATCGGGGGCGGTCATCGCCTTCGAGGTCAGGCCGGTATATTCGCCCTTGATGTCGAAATAGCGGATCTCGCGGAAGCCCGCGATGCGCTCATAGAACGCCGCCCAATGCGCCATCCGGCCGCCATAGACATTGTGCGTCAGATGATCGATCAGCTGCATACCCGCGCCGACCGGATGGCGATCGACGCCCTCTTCATAGATAAAGTCGATGTCGTAGATGCTGAGGTCGTCGCCATAACGGTCGATCAGATAGATGATCGACCCCCCGATGCCGCGGATCGCGGGCAGGCGGAGCTCCATCGGGCCGGGGTTGACCTCGACCGGCTCGGCGCCGCGTTCGATCGCTTCGGCATAGGCTTTGGCGGCGTCACGAACGCGCCAGCCCATGCCGCACGCCGACGGGCCATGCTCGGCGGCGAAATAGGCCGCGGGCGATTTGGGTTCGTAATTGGCGATCAAATTGATGCCGCCCTGCCGCCACAGCTGGACGTCCTTCGAGCGGTGATGCGCGATCTGGGTGAAGCCCATCGCCGCGAACACGGGTTCGAGAATCCCCTTTTCGGGCGCCGAAAATTCGACGAATTCGAAGCCGTCGAGGCCCAGCGGATTATCGAAAAGGTCGGCCATGTCGCATTCCCATCTAGTTTCAATTGAAACTATTATGATGGAATGGAGTGTGGGAGTCAATATTCCCTGCCTTGTCATCCCGGCGAAGGCCGGGATCTCGACCTTGCGCCAGATTGCGCCGGTGAGACCCCGGCCTTCGCCGGGGTGACGAATAGAAGTTATGCGCTCTCGAACGCCTCCAGCGCCTCGCCCGCCGCCACCCAGCGCGCCTCGGCGGCTTCCTGCGCCGCCACGATCTTGCCGCGGCGCTGCGACAATTCGCTCATCGTCAGGCCTTTATACTCGTTTGCCGCGCCCTGCGGGTCGAACATCGCGCGGTCGATCGCGGACAGGATGACCTGATATTTGGCGAGGTCGGCCTCGGCATCCGATACCTCCTTGCGCACCTTCGCTGCGGCCTCGCGCGCTGCGGCAGCGGCCTTGCGGTCTTCCTTCTTGTCGGCTTTCGAAACCCGGTCCTTTTGCGGGCCTTTGCCGAGGATCATGTCGACATAATCGTCCATGCTGCCGTCATATTCGCGCGCGGTGCCGTCATCGACGAGCACGAGCCGGTCGGCGGTGAGTTCGAGCATGTGGCGATCGTGGCTGACCAGCACCACCGCGCCCTCGAAGCCGTTGAGCGCCTGTACCAGCGCCTCGCGCGCGTCTACGTCCAAATGGTTGGTCGGTTCGTCGAGGATGAGGAGATGCGGCGCATCGCGCGTGATGAGCGCGAGCGCGAGCCGCGCGCGTTCGCCGCCCGACAGTTTCGCGACCTGCGTCGTCGCCTTGTTGCCCGAAAAGCCGAAACGGCCGAGCTGCGCGCGGACCGCGGCCTGCGTCTTGCCCTCCATGACGCGCGTCATATGCGCCAGCGGCGTGTCGCTGCCGTCTAGTTCTTCGACCTGATATTGGGTGAAATAGCCGACGCGCATCTTGCCCGACGCCGCCATCGCGCCCGCCATGGGGCTGAGCTGCGCCGCGAGCAGGCGCGCGAGCGTCGTCTTGCCATTGCCGTTGCGGCCGAGGAGCGCGATGCGGTCGTCGGGATCGATGCGCAGGTTCAGCCGCTGCAGCACCGGCTTGTCGGCGTAACCGACGCTGGCAAGGTCGAGCGTGATCAGCGGCGGTTTCAATTCATCCGGGCTCGGGAAATCGAAGGCCAGCGTCTGATCCTCGGCGAGCGCCGCGATCGGCTGCATCCGCGCCAGCATCTTGGCGCGCGACTGCGCCTGTTTCGCGGTCGAGGCGCGGGCGCTGTTGCGCGCGACATAGTCCTGAAGCTTCGCACGCTGCGCGTCCTGCGACGCCTTGGCCGCGGCGAGCTGCGCCGCGCGTTCGGCGCGTTGGCGCTCGAACGCATCATAACCGCCCGCATAGAGGGTGACCTTTCCGCCCTCGAGGTGGAGGATATTGTCGACGACATTGTTGAGCAGGTCGCGCTCGTGGCTGATCACCACCAGCTGGCCCGGATAGGCGCGCAGGAAATTTTCGAGCCACAAGGTCGCTTCGAGATCGAGATGGTTCGACGGTTCGTCGAGCAGCAGCAAATCGGGCTCGGAAAACAGCAGCGCCGCGAGCGCGACACGCATCTTCCACCCGCCCGAAAAGCTGTCGAGCGGCTGCGCCTGCATATCCTCGTCGAAGCCGAGTCCGATCAGGATGCGTGCGGCGCGCGCGGGGGCGGTATAGGCATCGATCGCGATCAGCCGTTCGTGGATATCGCCGAGCTTGTCGGGGTCCTGTTCGGTCTCCGACGCGGTGAGCAGTTCGGCGCGTTCGGTGTCGGCCGCCAGCACCGTGTCGAAAGGCGTCGCGGTGCCGTTCGGCGCTTCCTGCGCGATATAGCCGACGCGCGTCTTGCGCGGCATGTCGATGCTGCCCTCGTCGGCTTCGAGCTGGCCGATCATCACTTTCATCAGTGTCGATTTGCCCGCGCCGTTGCGCCCGATCAGCCCGACGCGGCTTTTCGCCGGCAGGCTCGCTGTGGCGCGTTCGAGGATGGCGCGCCCGCCAAGGCGTACAGTGATTCCGTTGATCGTCAGCATGGGCGCGCGCCTAGCATGTTGCGGCGCACAACCCAAGTCCCGGTCTGGCTTTCTGGGCGAGCCTGCGGCAAACAGGTTGCATGACCGGCCTCGCCCCCTTTCACATCGCCTTTCCCGTCGACGATCTGGACGCCGCGCGCCATTTCTATGGTGAGGTTCTCGGATGCCCGGAGGGGCGCAGCGATCCCGACTGGATCGACTTCAACCTTTATGGGCATCAGATCGTTGCGCACCGCGTCGACACGTCGCGCG
Source organism: uncultured Sphingopyxis sp. (assembly GCA_964426485.1). Taxonomy (GTDB): domain Bacteria; phylum Pseudomonadota; class Alphaproteobacteria; order Sphingomonadales; family Sphingomonadaceae; genus Sphingopyxis. Next base: position 20,574 of record CAYRQX010000039.1, read on the forward strand.
CCGCCGCCGCGCATAATCCGGTCGATGGCCATGCTGTGCCGGTGCCGCATTTCGGTGTCGTGCTGCCGCCCGCCGAATGGCAGGCGCTCGCCGAGCGACTCAAGGCCGCAGGCACCGCGTTCGTGATCGAACCGCACACGCGCTTTCCGGGCCAGCCGGGCGAGCAGTCGACGATGTTCTTTCACGACCCCGCGGGCAACGCGCTCGAGTTCAAGGCCTTTGCGGACCTCGAGCAACTCTTCGCCAAATAGCGGCTAATGCCCGCCGCCCATCGAAATCTGTTTCGGGCGCGGCGCGAACCACACCGATATCGCGGCGATCACGAATACGACGCCCGATGCAAGGAACAGGTGCAGCACCCCGAGCGTCGAGGCCTGCACCTCGACCAGCCGCTCGATCGCCGCGCGCGCCTGTTCGAGCGTGAAGCCCGCATTTTGCAGCGAGGTCATCGTCGCGTCGGGATTGTTAAGCGCCGACACCAGTTCTGATCGCGAGGTGCGGCTGGCGTCGTCCCATGCGGTGGTCGCGAGCGCGGTGCCGATCGCGCCGCACAGGGTCCGCAGGAAGCTCATCAGGCCTGCCGCCGACGTCTGTTGATGCGCGGGCACCGAGCTGAGCGCGAGCGCGGTCAGCCCGACGAAGAAGAAGGGCATGCCGATTCCCTGCAATATATGCGGCATCGCCAGCGTCCAATAGCCGACATCGGCGTTCCAGCTGGCGCGCAGCACCGACATGAGCGCCATCCAGAGGATGCCGCCCGAAATTGTGATACGCACGTCGACTTTGGTGATCAGGCCCGCAGCGACGGGCGACAGGAGCACGGCGAACACACCGAGCCAGGCGACGATGAACCCGGTCTGGGTCGCCGTATAGCCCGCCACCTGCTGGAGCCATAAGGGGGTCAGCACGACCTGGGCAAAGAAGGCGCCAAAGCCAAGCGAGATCGCCATCGTCGCAAAGGTAAAGCCGCGGAAGCGGAAAATGCGCAGGTCCACGACCGGATTGGCATCGGTCAGCTCCCAGATGACGAACGCGGCGAAGCTGATCGCGGCGACGACCGCAAGGCCGACGATCCACGTCGATCCGAACCAGTCATGCTCGCGTCCGGTGTCGAGCATGATCTGGAACGCGCCGACCGACACGACGAGCAGGATCAGGCCGATCACGTCGATGCGCGCCTTTGCCCGTTTGGTCTCGAACGGCGTCAGCAGGGTGAACACGCCGAACGCACAGATTGCGACGACCGGCAGGTTGATGAAAAAAATCCATGGCCAGGTCCAGTTGTCGCTGATCGACCCGCCAAGGATCGGACCGAGAATCGGCGCAGTTGTCGTCGTCATCGCCCAGATTGCAAGGCCGATACCAGCCTTCTCCTTCGGGAAAATCCGTAGCAGCAATATCTGTGACAGCGGCATCAGCGGCCCACCCGACAGCCCTTGCAGCACGCGGAAAAGGACGAGCGCGTCGAGGGTGCGAGAGATCCCGCACAGGAATGAAAAAATACCGAAGCCGATGATCGAGATCATGAACCAGCGCACGGTCCCGAACCGCATTGCCAGCCAGCCGGTGAGTGGCACGGCGATCGCATCGGCGACGGCATAGCTTGTGATCACCCATGTTCCTTGAGTCGGTGACACCGCGAGACCGCCCGCGATATGCGGCACCGACACATTGGCGATCGTCATGTCGAGCACGACAACGAAATTCGCGAGCGCCAGCGCGAAGGCGGCGACGATCAGCCGCACGCCGGTCAGCGGTTGCGGTTCGGCCGGGGCGCTGGCGGATAAGGGCGGGGCTGCGGCGCTGGCCATGACTCAGCGACCGCGCGTGTCGATCGTGGCTTCCATCGTCAAGCCGACGCGCAGCGGATACTCCTTGAGCTGCTTCGGATCGAGGGCGATGCGCACCGGCAGCCGCTGCACCACCTTCACCCAATTGCCCGTCGCATTTTGTGCGGGGATCAATGAGAAAGCCGCGCCGGTGCCGCCGGCGACGCCGACCACCTTGCCGCGAAAAACGACGTCGCCGCCATAATAGTCCGACACCAGTTTGACCGGCTGGCCGATGCGGATATCCTTGAACTGGCTCTCTTTATAATTGGCGTCGACATAGGCGGTGCTGATGGGAACGAGGATCATGATCGGCGCGCCCGCGGCGATCCGCTGGCCGACCTGCACCTGACGGTTGGTGACGATGCCGTCGACCGGCGCGCGCAGCACGGTGCGTGCCAAATCCAGCTTCGCCTTTTCGAGCCGCGCTTCGGCTGCCGCCACATCGGGGGCGGTGTTGATCGTCGTGCCGCGCACAACCGCTTCGGCGGCGCCGAGGTCGCCGCTCGCCGATCCGCGCGTCGCTTCGGCTGAGGCAATGCCCGCCGCCGCGAGATCGCGCGCGGCCGAGGCCGACGCGAGCGCGGCGCGCGCCGCGGTTAACTCCTCGCCCGACACGGCGCCGGTGCCTGCAATGCTTTCGCGCCGTGCCAGTTCGGCGCGCGCGCGCTCGACCGTGGCATTCGCATCACGAAGACGCGCGCGAGCTTGCGCGATGTCGGCGCCGCGCGCCGTCACGCGGGCGCGGGCGGCATCGGCGGTGGCGCTTGCCTGTCCGTAACGCTGGCGCGCGAGGCGCAGCGCCGCTTCGGCATCCGCGACCGCGATACGCTGGTCGGCATCGTCGAGGATGACGAGGATGTCGCCCTTCTTCACCGCCTGCGTGCCGCTGACGCGCACTTCCTTGACCGGCCCCGATACCAGCGCGGTGACCTGCGCCGAGTCGGCGCCGACATAGGCATTGTCGGTGTGGACACGCCCCGCCTGGGTCAGGAAATACCAGAGGGCCCACAGGATCGCGACGGTCACGACGACAATAGCCAGGATGCGGAGCAGCTTCTTGCGCTTGGCGCCATTCGCTTCGAGCGTTGCTTCGGAGGATGTCTCGGGAGCGGGGGTTGCGGCCGCAGCCGTTTCGTCGGCCATCATTCGTCTCCTGTTGAGTTTTGCGCGCGGTATCCGCCGCCGAGCGCGCGGATCAGGGCGATATCGAGTGCAAGCTGACGCGTTTCGAGATCGGCGACGGCGCGGCTTAATGCCACCATGCTGTCCTCGGCGGTGAGCTGGACGATCTGGTTCGAGAGGCCGGCGCGATACCGCAACCCGGCGAGCTTCGACGCTTCGGCCGCAGCGGTGAGCGCCTCGCGCCGTCCGACAAGCTGGCGTTCGGTGGCGGCGCGGCTCGCGACGATGTCGGCGACGTCACGCAGCGCGCCGATCAACTTGCGGTCATAGGCTGCGACTGCCACATCATAATCGGCGCGCGATCCACGATAGCGTCCCTGAAGGCGCCCGCCTTCGAAGATCGGCAGGCTGATCGCCGCGCCGCCATTGCCATATTCGGACCCCGATTTGAACAGGTTGGACAGCCCGAGCGACTGAAGCCCGACGAGCGCCGACAGGCTGATATTCGGATAGAAATCGGCGCGCGCGACATCGATGCGCTTGGCCGCAGCTTCGGAACGCAGCCGCGCCGCGACGATGTCGGGACGCCGTCCGATCAGGTCGATCCCCGCATTCGCCGGCAGGCCGAGCGACAGCCGCGCCATCTGCGGGCGCGCGATCGACAGGCCGCGGTCGGGGCCGGCGCCGACGAGCGCCGCGAGCCGGTTGCGCGTCGTCGCGATCGCTTCCTCAAGCGCGACGACATCGGCCTTGGCAGACGCGGCACGGCTTTCGGCCTGTCGCTGGGCGGCCTGATTTTCGATCCCCGCGCGGGCGCGCTCGCCCGACAGGCCGGCGCTCGCGGTGCGGACGCGCACCGCGTCATTGGCGACGTCGAGCGCGTGATAATAGCCCGCGAGGTCGGCATAGGCCGACGCGATCCCGGTCGTCAGCATCAGCCGCGCCTGCGCCTCATCCACGCGCGCCGCCTCGGCCTCCGACGTCGCCGCAGCGAGCGCTGCGCGATTGCGGCCCCACAGGTCGAGGTCGAAGGAGAAGGTCGCGGCAATATGGCCGGTGTCCTGAATGCCATCGGGCACGAAATCGGGCGGGATGCCCAGATTCTTGCTCTGTTGGACCCCGCCCGCGCTACCCTCGGCGCCGACGCGCGGCAGCAGCGCCGCGCCCGCCTGTTGCGCCATGGCATCGGCGGCGCGCACGCGCGCCGCGGCAATCGCAACATCGGGGGAGCCCTTGAGTCCCTCGCCGATCAGCGTATCGAGCTGCGCGTCGCCAAAGTTCCGCCACCAGCCTTCGGCGGGCCATTGGCCCGGCGCGGTGGCGAGCGACATGCCCGACTCGAACGACTCGGCCGGTGCCGGAACAGGCTTGGGCCCGAGGTCGGGCACACTTGCGCAACCCGCCAAAAGGCCGAAAACTGCGGTGGAGAGAAATAATGATCGGGGCATGGCTTCCAACGATACTAGCTGGTATCATGCGCCAATGAACTTCGGAGAATGCGTTGTCAATCGAAATGATACCAGATAGTACGGCTGCTGCGGACGACGCCGCAGCGATGCGGCGCAAGGCCTTCGTCGACGCCGCGCGCGAACTCTTCTTTGCGAACGGCTATGCGGGAACGACGATGTCGTCGATCGCGAGCAAGGTCGGCGGGTCGAAAACGACGCTCTGGACCTATTTTCCTTCGAAGGAGGATTTGTTCGCGGCGGTCGTCGACGGCATCGTCGAGCAATATGGCGACGCGCTGACGATCGACCTGCCGCTCGACGAGCCGGTGCCTGACGTGCTCCACCGGTTTGGCAACATATTGATGACCAAGCTGACCGCGAAGCCCTTGCTATCGCTCTATCGCCTCGTCGTCGGCGAAGCCGATCGCTTCCCGCATCTCGCCGAAACCTTCTACGCCCGCGGCCCGCGCCGCGGAAAGGCACGCATGGCCGACTGGATGGCCGAAAAGATGATGCGCGGCGAGATCAGGATGGGCGATCCGATGCGCGCCATGCAACAATTCGCGGGGCTGCTTCAGTCAGGCCTCTATCAATTCGCCGTCCTCAACCTTCCCGAAAGCCGCGACCTCAGCCGGTTGCAGGACGAAATCGACGCCGCAGTCGACACCTTTTATCGCGCCTGGGGACCCGAAGCCTGACAGCCCGGCGCAAACTTGCTCCACCCGACCTCCTGTGCAATAGGCGCCGCCCCCGACCGGGGATCCCAGCCACAGGAGCATGTCATGGACAAGGCGGCCGCGAGCGCGCTCGGGCTTGATTTCGGCACGACGAACAGCGTCGTCGCGCTGGCCGATGGCCGGGGCGGTACCGAACTGGTCGCATTCGGCGATGCGGGCGATGCGGTATTCCGCTCGGCGCTCTGCTTCTGGGAAGAGGAACGCGGCTGGAACGGCATCGCGCATGAGGCGGGCCCGTGGGCGATCGACGAATATCTTCAGTCGCCGCTCGACAGCCGCTTTATCCAGTCGTTCAAAAGCGTTGCCGCCAGCCCGCTGTTCGAACGTGCGATGATCTTCAATAAGCCCTTTCGTTTCGAGGACATGGGGCGACTCTTCCTCCAGCGCCTCGTCGCCCACGCTGGCGGCGCGCTCGACGAGCGCCCGCGCCGCATCATCGTCGGTCGCCCGGTCGAATATGCCGGCGCGCGGGCAGATCCCGAACTCGCGCGCCAACGCTATGATGCGATGCTCGCGGCGTTCGGAACCGAAATCCATTATGTCCACGAACCGCTCGGCGCCGCGCACAGCTATGCCTCGCGCCTGACCGAACCCGCGACGATCCTCGTCGCCGATTTCGGCGGCGGCACGACCGACTTTTCGATCGTTCGCGTCGCCGAACCGGGGAGCCCGCGCCGCTGCGTGCCGCTCGCTTCGTCGGGGATCGGCATCGCGGGCGACCGCTTCGATTACCGTATCGTCGACCGGCTGGTGCTGCCGCTGCTCGGCAAGGGCAGCCACTATCGCTCGTTCGACAAGCTGCTGGAGATACCGGGCGGCTATTTCGCCGATTTCGGCGACTGGTCGCGGCTTGCCATGATGCGCAACCGGCGCACGCTCGACGAGATCCGCCGACTGCAACGCGATTCCGAACGCCCCGACCTCATCGCGCGCATGATCGCGCTGATCGAACATGAGCAGGGCTTCCCGCTCTATGATGCGGTGGGCAAGCTCAAGCGTGCGCTGTCGGGCAGCGATCACGCCGAGTTTCATTTTGCCGGGGGTGGCATCGAAATCGGCGCCGACGTGCGCCGCGCCGATTTCGAGCAATGGATCGCCGACGATCTTCGCCGTATCGAGGCGGCAATGGATCAGGCCCTCACCCGTGCGGGCACCGCGCCCGAGGCGATCGACCGCGTCTTCCTGACCGGCGGGTCGTCGCTGATCCCTGCGATCCGTACCCTCTTCAGCCGCCGTTTCGGCGAAGAGCGCATCGCGACCGGCGGCGAGCTGACCTCGATCGCGCACGGTCTTGCGCTGATCGGCGAGGAATCGGACCCCGCCGGATGGGCGGCCAGATAGCGGGCCGCCCGGCAATCAGCGCGCGTCAGCCGCGCGGTGAGGCCCCGCGCCGCGAGTTCGTCGCCGTGTGAATGGTCAGGTCTGGGTGGCGCCGTTGTCCACCCCATAACCGCCTTTCAGGCATTTCGGGCCATTAGCCCGCCGTCGACGGGAATCACCGCGCCGGTGATATAGCTTGCCGCAGGCAATACGAGGCTCAGCGTCACATGCGCGACCTCCTCGGGCTCGCCATAACGGCGAAGCGCCGTGCGGCGTTTTGCGAAAATGGCCTTGTCTTCGTCGGGCACCTTGTCGGTCATGCCGGTGCGGATTGGTCCGGGGCAGATGCAGTTGACCGTGATCGCGTGCTTGCCGAGATCGACGGCGAGGCCGCGTGTCAGGCCGACCACCCCCGATTTGGCGGCGACATAGGGCGTATCGCCGGGCGTCGCGCCGAGGCCCTCGGTCGAGGCGATGTTCACGATGCGCGCGGCGTCGCTTTCCTTTAGCCATGGCAGTGCGGCGCGCACCATGCGCTGGTGCGCGGTCAGCATCACCGCGAGCGCGCGATGCCAGATCGCCTCATATTCATCGTCCATATCGAGCGGGGCGAAGCTGGACACGCCGGCGTTGTTGATGAGGATGTCGATACCGCCGAAATGCGAGGCGATGGCGGCGACGGTGCGTTTGATCGCTTCGCCGTCGGCGACGTCGAGAGCGAAGGCTTTGGCATTCGGCCCGGCTTCGGCGGCGACGGCTTCGCAGGCGGCGAGGTCGAGGTCGGTGATCGCTACCCTGCCGCCTTCGCTCGCGAGAAGCAGCGCAGTCGCGCGGCCCATGCCGCTCGCGGCGCCGGTGACGATCGCGACGCGGCCGGCGACCGAGCGCGACAGCAGCGGCATCTTGCTCAACGGAAGGGCGGCTCGTTGAACGCCCGCAATTTTCGGCTGTGGAGCTTGGCACCCTCGTCGCGCATCGTCTCGCACGCGCGGATGCCGATCTGGAGGTGCGCGGCGATCGCTTCCTCATAGAAGCGGTTCGCCTGCCCGGGCAGCTTGAGCTCGCCGTGGAGCGGCTTGTCGCTGACGCAGAGCAGGGTGCCGTAAGGCACGCGGAAGCGATAGCCCTGCGCCGCAATCGTCGCCGATTCCATGTCGATGCCGATCGCGCGCGACTGCGAGAAGCGGAGCGCGCTGTCGGTATAGCGCAGCTCCCAATTCCGGTCGTCGGTGGTGACGACGGTGCCGGTACGCATGCGCTTTTTCAGGTCGGCGCCGCTGGTGCCCGAGACGGTCTCGGCGGCGGTCGCAAGCGCAACCTGCACCTCGGCGATCGGCGGGATCGGGATTTCGGGAGGCAAAACGCTGTCGAGGATATGGTCGTCGCGAAGATAGGCGTGCGCGAGCACATAGTCGCCGATGCGCTGGCTGGGACGGAGACCGCCGCAGTGGCCGATCATCAGCCATGCCTCGGGGCGCAGCACCGCGAGATGGTCGCATATCGTCTTCGCGTTCGACGGTCCGACACCGATGTTGACGAGCGTGATGCCGCCGCCATCGGGCGCAATCAGGTGATAGGCGGGCATCTGGTGCCGCCGCCACGCGCTGTCGGCGACGAGCGCGCTGGCGTTGACCCCGGGCTGGTCGACATAGAGGCCCGCCGCGCCAGCGAGCGCGATGTAGCGGCCCTGGCCAACCTGGGCCCCCGCCCACGACACGAATTCGTCGACATAGCGGTGGTAGTTGGTGAACAATATGTAGCGCTGAAAATGCTCGGGCGCGGTGCCGGTGTAGTGGCGGAGGCGCGCCAGCGAAAAGTCGGTGCGCAGCGCGTCGAACAGCGCGAGCGGCTGCGACGCGGTGGGATCGGCGCCGAACAGACCGTCGGCGAGTTCGTCGCCGATGTCGGCGAGTTCGGTGGTCGGGAAATGGCGCGCGAGTTCGAGCGGGGTCACGCCGCCCATGTCCGACCCGTCGCTCGCGTCGAGCACATAGGGGAAGGGGATCTGCTGCCCGGTGCGTGTGACTTCGAGCGTGATGTCGTAATGGCGCGCGAGCAGGCCGAGCTGGTCGCGAAGATAATCGGCGAACAGGTCGGGACGCGTTACGGTAGTGACGAATACGCCCGCGCGCTCGAACTGGCCAAAGGCGAGATTATGCCCCTTTTGCCCTTCGCGCTGCTCGCCCGTGGTGGTCAGGCGGATTGCCGGATAGTCGAACAGTCCGGTCGCCGCGGCATCGGCTGGCGGCAGCGTGCGGTCGCGGACATAGGCGGCGATGGCGGATTTGAGATTGCTGACCGACGTGCGGAAGCGCGTTTGAAGCTCGGCGATGATGTCGTCGACGAGTGCGGTGGGGTCGGTGGTTTCTTGCGATGCGTTGGATGTCATCGCGTCGCTGTTGCATGAAAATGTGACAAAAGGGAAGGGGGCAGCCCGATGGCTGCCCGCCCGGATTTTTTTTTACAGCTGCTCGAGCATATGGTCGGCGCTCGACACCTTGAACTCGCCCGGCGCCTCGACGTTGAGCTGTTCGACGACACCGTCGTTGACGATCATCGAGAAGCGCTGGCCGCGCTTGCCCATGCCAAACGCCTTGCCGTCCATGGTGAGGCCGACCGCTTCGGCAAAATCGCCATTGCCGTCCGCGAGCATCGTGACGCTGTCGTTGGCGCCCGCGCTCTTGCCCCATGCGCCCATGACGAAAGCGTCATTGACCGCGGTGCAGACGATTTCGTCGACGCCCTTGGCCTTCAGCTCGCCGGCCTTGTCGACATAGCCCGGCAGGTGCTTGGCCGAGCAGGTCGGGGTGAAGGCGCCGGGGACCGAGAAGAGCGCGACGCGGCGGCCCTTGAAATAATCGGCGGTGCTCACCTGTTCGGGGCCGCTCTCGGTGACCTTTACGAAGGTCGCGTCGGGCAGCTTGTCTCCGGTCTGGATCGTCATGGTCGGCATCCTTTTCGTTGAGGGGATTTTGGTGGCGGTGACATTGGGTGCGCCGCCGCGGGAGTCAAGCGCGGCGGGCCGCGGCGGTCGTTTTGGGGGATGGCGGGCTTCGAGCGGAAGCGGACATAAAATCCTTCGCGGGGGTGACGCGATTGTCTGAACGACGCTCGCCACCCCCCAAACCGACATTCGCTCTTCGCCGCAGCAAAGAGGCTGGACCCTTTTGCCGTGTCACGGCATTGTAGCGGCATGGACACAGACCCCACCTGGTTCACCGGCCAGCTGCTGCTCGCGCTGCCCGGGATCGGCGACCCCCGCTTCGAACATGCGGTGATCGCGATGATCAGCCATGACGAAGAGGGGGCGATGGGGATCGGGATCGACGATCCGATCGACGGCATGACCGTCGGCGCAGTGCTCGACCAGCTTGAAATCGCGCACGAGTTGCCGCTCGACCAGCCGGTGTTTCTTGGCGGTCCGGTCGAGCCGTCGCGGGGCTTCGTGCTCCACAGTCTCGACTGGGGCGGGCAGGAGGCGGTGCAGGTCGGCGATCGCTGGATGGTGTCCAGTTCGCACGATATCCTGCGCGCGATCGGCGAGGGGCGCGGGCCGTCGCGCTGGCTCGTCGCACTGGGTTATGCGGGATGGTCGCCGGGGCAGCTCGAGGGCGAAATGGTGCGCCATGGCTGGCATGTCACGCCGGGGAGCGACGGCCTTTTGTTCGAAACGCCGCCCGCCGAACGATGGCAGGCGGCGTTTGCCGAAGCGGGAGTGGACGCCCGCTTGCTGACGACCGAAGGCGGCGAGGCTTAGCGCGCGAGCGCGAGCAGCGGGCGACCGGTGTCGAGATTGGCGCGCGCGGTGCGGGCCGCCCAGCGCGAGTCCATATAGTCGCCATTGGCTAATTCGAGATCGTAGCGGATCGGGCTGCCGATCGCATTGTCATAGGCGGCGGCGGCTTCGGTGGTGCGACCCAGACGAGCGTAAGCGGTGCCAAGATTGATCAGTCGCGACGGATCGCGCGCGTCGAGGGTGGTGTCGCCGGTCAGCTTTTCGACCGCCGCCTGATTCTCGCCGGCCTTGAGTTCGGCATATGCGACCGGCAGGATGCTCGTATCGCTGGCCTGCGGCCCGGTGACGACGATGATCGATTGTGCCGTGGCCGGGCTCGCAAAGGCGAGGGCGACGAGTGGCAGCAGATATTTTTTCATTCTGGTATCTCCCCGAAAACTTGGGATGATTTTCTCGCGCATCGCCAAGAAAGTCAATGTTTTGGGAGATTTGTAACACTGATGTCACAAAAGCAAATTATGCTAATCGCAAGGCGCATTATAAGTCAAGATTTTCATAATCTTGGCGATTTGGACTCGTTGTCACAAAATCGTGACTGCGATTGTCACAATTGCGTCCGCTAAAAATTATTTTCGCAAGTCGGCGCATTTTGCGCCGCCGATTCGCGTGTCCGGCATCCGGGCGGGCGGTGTCGATATTGCGATATAAAGAAAAGTTTATATTTGATCGGCGGTGCGCTTTAAGCTAGGGCGCGCAACATAATTTCGTGGTCGCTCGCCTGCGGCCGGACTTGCCTACAGGAGATTGAACGTGGCCACTCTCGCCGCAGAAACCCGTGACTATGTGATCGCCGACATCGGCCTCGCCGATTTCGGGCGCAAGGAAATCAACATCGCCGAAACCGAGATGCCGGGCCTGATGGCGCTGCGCAGCGAATTCGGCGCGTCGCAGCCGCTGAAGGGCGCGCGCATCGTCGGGTCGCTGCACATGACGATCCAGACCGCGGTGCTGATCGAAACATTGACCGCATTGGGCGCGGAAGTGCGCTGGGCGACGTGCAACATCTTTTCGACCCAGGACCATGCCGCCGCCGCGATCGCCGCGTCGGGCGTGCCCGTGTTCGCGGTGAAGGGCGAAAGCCTCGCCGATTATTGGGACTATGTCGGCCGCATCTTCGACTGGGGCGTCGAGGATGGCACGACGTGCAACCTGATCCTCGACGATGGCGGCGACGCTACGATGTTCGCACTGTGGGGCGCGAAGCTCGAAGCCGGGCAGGAAATGCCCGCGCCCGAGAATGAAGAAGAGATCGAAATGCAGCGCGCGCTGAAGGCGTTTGTCGCGGCGAACCCCGGTTACCTCACCAAGACGGTCAAGGCGATCAAGGGCTGACTGCCCGGCGTTTTCTGCAAAGGGCCTGTGGGGCGTACCAGGCTTAATGAGCTCAGCAGCCTTAAGGGCGGCCGCACGTCCAAAGACCACAAGATCAAGAAGAGAGTTTGTCCCCAAGCGGTTCGCGCCGTGGACCGACACGCACGCCGCCTCACCCACCGCCATAAGACCCGGTACAACGGCCTCGGGATCATTTTGCTTGGGGTTAATCACCTGGGCATGATAGTTGGTGGGGAT
>CAYRQX010000040.1:0-31348 GCA_964426485.1 uncultured Sphingopyxis sp.
TCGACGCGCATATCAGCCGTATCGACCTTGTCGGTCGCGACGCGATCGTGCTGCGCGATGGGCAGCAGGTTACCGAATTTCGCGAAGGGCTGCTCCCGTGGGCCCTGCAAACCCCCACGGCACTAGTCTTCGACGAATATGATGCGGGCCGCCCCGACGTGATGTTCGTGATCCAGCGCGTGCTCGAGACCGAGGGCAAGCTGACTTTGCTCGACCAGAACCGCGTGATCCGCCCGAACCCCTATTTCCGCCTGTTCTCGACCGCCAACACGGTCGGGCTCGGCGACACGAGCGGGCTGTATCACGGCACGCAGCAGATCAACCAGGGCCAGATGGACCGGTGGAACATCGTCGTCACGCTGAACTATCTGCCCGCGGCGACCGAAAGCGCGATCATCCTTGCAAAGGTGCCGAACACCGACGAGACGACCGTCGCCAATATGGTGAAGGTCGCCGATCTGACGCGTCAGGGCTTTATCGGCGGCGATATCTCGACCGTCATGAGCCCGCGCACGGTGATCAGCTGGGCGCAAAATACCGCGATCTTCAACAATATCGGCTTCGCCTTCCGCCTGACCTTCCTCAACAAATGCGACGAGGCCGAGCGGATGATCGTTGCCGAATATTATCAGCGCGTGTTCGGCGAAGACCTGCCCGAGAGCGTGGTCGGCAAGTGAGGTCGATGCGCCGCCTGCCGATGGCATGCGCGGCATTGGCCCTGTCCGGGTGCAGCATCGCGGCGGTCGACTACGGCCCCGTCCGCCACGCCGACTATGTCGCCGATCCGCGCTGCACCGCACAGCCTGGCGCGGCGGTCGTCACTGCGGAACTGCCCTATTTCTTCGCGACGAGCCGCCTGCCCGATTGCCGCACCGACGATATCGAATTGCTCCGCCATCGCGGCGACAAAATCCGCTACGGCCATTTTGCCGCGCCGCGCGACGTCGAAGTGGGCAAGAAGAAGAAACTGCGAACCCCGATGGCGTTTCAGGAATCGGGCGAATGGTGGAAGGCGCTGCAGGCCGAAACCGACAAAAGACAGGGTCGCGTCCTGCTCTACGTCCATGGCTATCGCGAGACGTTCGAGACGACATCGAAGGATGCGGCGCAGATCGCACGGATGACGGGTTTTACCGGGCCGGTGATCGAATATAGCTGGCCGTCGCAGGGCGAAGTGCTGAGCTATGCGGTCGACGAAACCAACATGTATCACGATGTCCGGAATTTTCGCGATTTCCTGAAGACGCTTGCCGAACGGCCGTGGGTCAAGGAAATCGTCATCGTGTCGCACTCGCTGGGCGCGCGGCTGGTGATCCCTGCCATCGCCTATGTCGATCGCACGTCGAGCAGCGCCGACAGCAGCAATATCTCCAATGTTATCCTCGCGTCGCCAGATATCGATCGCGAAACCTTTGAACGCGACATCGAGGAAGAAGTGTTGTCGGCGCGGCGCGTTGCGAACAATCGGCGAATCACCGTTTACGTCTCGCATGCCGACAAGGCGCTCGCAGCGTCGCGCGCGCTGCACGGCTATCCGCGCCTCGGTTCGCCCTATTGCTTCAACCCGTTCGAAGCCGCCGACCTGAAAGCCAAGGGTCTTCCGGTTCGTTGCTATACGGCGGCAGTGCCGGGATTGACCGTGATCGACACCACCGATGTGTCGCGGACGGCCACCGGCCACAGCAATTTCCTGCGCAGCGCGATGGCGTGCCGCGATTTCGTCGATGTCGTCCAAGGCAAGCGGACGCGGCCCGAGCGCACGGCGACGCAGCTCGCGCATGTGTTCCGCCTGCTCCCCGATCCGGCGGACCCGAAACCCGACGATGCGGCGATCTGCGATCGTATTCCTGCGGTGTCCGCGCCTTAAAATCCGCACATGATCGCGAAATTGGTCAGCCAGACGACCGGCCCCTCGCCCGTCCACAGCCACAGTCCGCCAGCCGCAATCAAAACGAACAGCGCGAGCGCGATCGAGTCCTGCCGCGCCAGCCTCACGCCGGTTGCAGCCGTTTGACCGGCGCGTCGGCGATCGGCAGGTGGACCAGCCCCGCGAACAGCCCGAGCGCGATCGAGAAGCCCCAGGCGATATTATAGCTGCCCGTCGCGTCGAAGATCAGCCCCGCCATCCACGCGCCAAAGAAGCTGCCGAGCTGATGGCTGAGAAAGACGATGCCATAGAGCATCGACAGGTGGCGGATGCCGAAGATGCGCCCGACGATGCCGCTGGTCAGCGGCACCGTGCCGAGCCACAGGAAGCCCATCGCACCCGCAAAAACGAGCGCGCTTGCATGGCTGAGCGGCACGAACAGGAACAGCGCGATAACCGCAGAGCGCGCAACGTAGAGCGCCGAGAGCACATATTTCTGCCGCAGCAGATCGCCCGCGCGGCCGAAGACGTACGAGCCGAGGATGTTGAACAACCCGACGAGCGCCAAAACCTGCGCGCCGATTTCGATGCCGAGCCCCTTGTCGTCGAGATAGGCGGGCAAATGCGTCGCGATGAACGCGATGTGGAAGCCGCAGACGAAGAAGCCCGCATTGAGCAGCCAGTAACCGCGGTGCGTTGCGGCCTCGCGCAGCGCGTCGCGGGCGCTCTGTTCTTCGGCTTGCAACGTACCCGGCGTGTCGGTCCGGCCCGCGACGCCGATCGCCAGCAGCCCGCAGAGCGCGACGAGCCCCGCCATGATCCACAAGGTCTGGTGATAGCCGATATTGCCGAGCAGCATCGATGCCAGCGGGACGACGAGAAACTGGCCGAGCGACCCGCCCGCGGTGACGATGCCGAAGGCGCTGCTGCGCTTTTCGGGGCTGACGACACGGCCGACCGCGCCGAGCACGACAACGAAGGTCGTCGCCGACTGCGCCATGCCGATGAAGATGCCGAAGCTGATATGCAGTCCGATCGCGTCGGTGGCGAACGCCGCGCCGATCAGCCCGAGTGCATAAAGCAACGCCCCCGCGAGCACGACCCGCCCCGCGCCATGCTTGTCGGCGAGCGCGCCGACAAAGGGCTGCACCAGCCCGAACAGCAGGTTCTGGAGCGCCATCGCAAGCCCGAAGTCCGACCGGCTGATGCCGATGTCGACGCTCATCTGCGGCAGGAACAAGCCGAACGACTGGCGCACACCCATCGCGAGCGTGACGATGAAGGCCGCGCAGGCGATGACGACCCATGGCTTTTTCATGGGGGAGGCATGGGGGGAGGGCATGACCCGCCGATGCTCTCCCGGCCGCGCGGGGTCAAGCGAGCTTAGCTATGACCCCCTCTACTCCCTCTTCAGTCACCTTCGACTTGGTCGGGGGTCCATGGCCACACCGGGCGGAATGGACCGCGGATCAAGTCCGGGGTGACGATTGGAAAGACGGTCACCTGACTCTCTTCCTTCGACGACAAAAGCTGGTTAGAGCCGACTCGAAATGTCTTCCCAATCTCCCCTCGACGATTTCAAGGCCGCGCTGTCGAGCGTTGCGCGCGCGGTGACGCGCGATGCCGAGGTCGAGGTCGGCTTTACCGCCGACGCGCCCGCACAGGTCGGCAAGGCGATCAAAGTGCCGACGCCGTCGCGCACCCTGCCCGCCGACCAGGTCGCCGAAGCGCGCGGTTTCGCGGACTCCTATGCTTTGCGCATGAAGCATCACAGCGAGAAACTGCACGCCGCGGCGCGCCCCGCCGAGCCGCTCGCCGCCGCCGCGTTCGACGCGATGGAGCGCGCACGCATCGAGGCGCTCGGCGCGCGCCATATGGACGGCATGCGCAGCAACCTGTCGGCGAGCCTTGCGATGCGGATGCGCAGCGACCCGATCAGCCGCGCGCAGGGCCGCGAAGATGTGCCGATTTCGAGCGCACTCGAACTGATGCTGCGCGAGGCGCTGACCGGCGACCGGGCGCCGCAGGGAACCGAGACGGGCCTGTCGCTGGTGCGCGAATGGATCACCAGCGAGGCGGGCGGCGATCTGACCGCGCTGTCGATGTTGCTTGATGATCAGCTGGCCTTTGCCGAAACCGCGAAGCTCGCACTCCGCCATCTCGACCTGATCCAGAGCGACGAGCCGCTGGAGGAAGGCGCCGAGGACGGCGGCGAAGACGATCAGACCGAAGCCGAAGAAAGTCAGGAAGAGCAGGACAGCGAAGACGGCGGCGCCGGCGAATCACAGGTCGATGCGCGCGCCGAAATGGCGGGCGATCAGGCCGACGACGGCGATAGCGACCCCGACGCGCAGGAAATGGAGGCCGACGGCGAACCCGAAATGGGCGGCGAAGGCGACGAGGGCATGTTGCCCGTGCGCCCCAACCGCCTGCCGAGCGACATTCCCGATTTCAATTACCTCCGCTTCACCGAAAAGCATGACGAGATCATCCTCGCGACCGAGCTGTGCGACGCCGACGAGCTGACGCGGCTGCGCGCCTATCTCGACACGCAGATGCAGCATCTGCAGGGCGCGGTGACCAAGCTCGCGAACCGGCTGCAACGCCGGTTGATGGCACAGCAGAACCGCGCATGGGATTTCGATCAGGAGGAAGGCCAGCTCGACGCCGCGCGGCTGGCACGCGTCATCGTCTCGCCCGGCCAGTCGCTCAGTTACAAGGTCGAGCGCGATACCGATTTCCGCGATACGGTCGTCACCCTGCTGATCGACAATAGCGGGTCGATGCGCGGGCGGCCGATCAGCATCGCGGCGATCAGCGCCGACATCCTCGCGCGCACGCTCGAACGCTGCGGCGTCAAGACCGAAATCCTCGGCTTCACGACGCGGACGTGGAAGGGCGGGCAGAGCCGCGAGGACTGGCTGGCCGCAGGCCGCCCGGCGCACCCCGGCCGCCTCAACGACCTCCGCCACATCATCTACAAGCCCGCCGACGAGCCCTATCGCCGCGCGCGCAAGTCGCTCGGGCTGATGATGCGCGAAGGGCTGCTCAAGGAAAATATCGACGGCGAGGCGCTGACCTGGGCGCACAGCCGCATCATCGGCCGCCCCGAAGAACGCAAGATATTGATGGTGATCTCCGACGGCGCACCGGTCGACGACAGCACGCTGTCGGTGAACCACGGCGCCTATCTCGACCAGCATCTGCGCCAGGTGATCGACTGGATCGAGAACCGCTCGCCCGTCGAGCTCTGCGCGATCGGCATCGGGCATGATGTGACGCGCTATTACAGCCGGGCAGTAACGATCATGGACGCCGAACAATTGGGCGGCACGATGGTCGAGCAGTTGGCGGGCCTGTTCGACGTGGATTGAGCCGAGATTATAAAGGGGAACGGCGATGCCGCTCCCCTTGCTGTTGCGTCGTGCGGACGCCTATTTCGTCTTGCCGGTCCATGCTGCCGGATCAAAGCCTTCGAGCGTGTCGCCCTTGGTCCCTGCGGCAATTTCCTCGGCGGTCAGGAATTTGATCGCGACTCCGCCGGCTTTCGTATTCCCCCAGCTCAGCGCAGTGATATGGCTGTCGCCATATTTCGCACCGATCACGGCGTCGGCGCCCAGCTTTTCCCCGCGCTCCCAGATTTCGTTATAAATCTTCTGCTGCGATGGTTCCTTGCTGAAAATCGTCGCCTTCCGCACTCCAGCCGTCACCACGCCAACAATCTTATATGGCCTGTCAGTGATATCATAAGGGAAGACGGGCACGCCCATTTCCTCGTTGACCATCACATAAGCGACGTCTTTTTTCTTCGCCATTGCGGGCGCCGAAATCGCCATTGCGGCGAGGCCGATGGCTGCAATCAATTTAGTGGATTTCATCGTCTGCTCCCCCTTGTCGGTCCGCAACAACTCTCCCTCCTTTTCAGTCAGGTCAACAAGATTCTGTCTTGGCAACTTCGCCTATTCATGGCCTATCTGTCACGGGGTTGCAGGGGGCAGACAATGGCATTGATATTTGGTGGGGCAGCGGCCGTTTTACTTGCGGTATCGACGCAATCCACGGCAACCGTCGACACAACCAGTGCAGCGAAACTCGCCTCGCCACTCACCGTCGAGCCCGCAATCGCTCCGCTAGTCCTGAAACGCGACACGCCCGTCCATTTCATGGTAGTGTCGGAGGTGACGACGAAAACTCACACCCCGGGACATCGATTCAGGCTGCGCGTCGACAAGCCCGTTTTTGTCGACGGCGTGCTGGCGCTGCCCGTCGGTACGACCGCATGGGGCGAAGTGCTCGCCGCCAAGAAAAGCGGCAACGCGGGCAAGTCGGGATCGCTGGAGGCGCGACTTCTCTATGTGGACGTCGAGGGGCATCATGTGCCGATCAGCGGCAACAATGCCGCCAAGGGCGCGGGTGGTGGCGCCGAGACCGCGCTCGGCGTCCTCGCGCTCGGCCCCCTCGGCCTGTTCGCCAAAGGCAATAACGCGAAGATCAAGGCCGGCGAACTGATGACCGGCTTCGTCGAAGGGGACACCGAGATTCCGCGGCCGAAGCCGTCGGCGCCGTGAGGGTCGGCCCTGCCTTTCTGGCTATCGTCGGATTGGCCTTGGGGTGTCCGGCCGCTGCCGAAAAGCCTGCTAACGCCGCCGCCACACCGGCGCGCCTGCTGCTGCCGTCGGGCACGCTCATCGACCTCGTCACCCGCGACGCCATCTCGACCAGAAAGAATGTAAAAGGTGACCTTATCTATCTTAGGGTCGCCGCGCCCGTGGTCGTCGACGGCGCGACTGCGATCCCGGCCGACACCCTCGTCATTGCCCAGTTGACGCGCGCGGAAAAGCGCGGTGCCTTCGGACGGTCGGGCAAGCTCGACATGCAATTGCTTTACGCCGAACTGCCCGGCGGACCGCTGCGGGTGAGCGGAACGATCGAAGCGCGCGGCAAGAAGGACGCAGGCGACACCGCGGCAACAGCCGTGGCCTTCCTCGCCCTGCCCTTCATCGCCACGGGCCGCAGCGCGGAAATTCCGGCCGGGGCCGAAGTTTCGGGTCGTCTCGACCGCGACGTGTGGATCGACCGGCACTGATCGCAGACGCCTGCCCCGCGCAGGGTGACAACCTCTTTCGCCCTCGTTACAAACCCTCCCCGATGCAGCAGGGACTCGCAACCCATGACGAGCGCCGCTGCGACGACATGATGCTGAGGGGTCGCCGGCATGATCTGGGGCCGCACCGATGGGGTGCGCGGCTGAGGGGACGATTTTAGCATGAAAAAAGCATCCGACCTGTTCATCGAATGCCTGGAGGAAGAAGGCGTCGAATATATTTTCGGCGTTCCGGGCGAGGAAAATCTCGACTTTCTCGACAGCCTGTCGCGATCGACCAAGATCAAGCTGATCCTGACGCGGCACGAGCAGGGGGCGGGCTTCATGGCCGCGACCTATGGCCGCCACACAGGCAAGACGGGCGTCTGCCTCGCGACACTCGGGCCCGGCGCGACCAACTTCGTTACCGCGGCGGCCTATGCACAATTGGGCGGCATGCCGATGATGATGATCACCGGGCAAAAGCCGATCAAGAAATCGAAGCAAGGCCGCTTTCAGATCCTCGACGTCGTCGCGATGATGGGGCCGATCACCAAATATACGCACCAGATGGCGTCGTCGGACAATATCCCGAGCCGCGTGCGCGAAGCGATCCGCCTTGCCGAGGAGGAAAAGCCGGGGGCGGTGCATATCGAACTGCCCGAAGATATCGCCGACGAGCATACCGACAGCCTGCCGCTGAAGCGCAGCCATGTTCGCCGGCCCACGGCGGACGTCAAATCCATCCGCGAGGCGGTGAAAGCGCTGGAGGAAGCAACTTCGCCGGTGCTCGTCATCGGCGCGGGCGCGAACCGCACGATGACCAGCCGCATGCTCCTGCAGTTCATCGAAAAAACCGGCATCCCTTTCCTCACCACGCAGCTCGGCAAGGGCGTGATCGACGAGCGGCACCCGAAATTTCTCGGCTGTGCGGCGCTGTCGGCGGGCGATTTCGTGCACCGCGCGGTCGAGGCGTCGGACTGCATCGTCAACCTTGGCCATGATGTGATCGAGAAACCGCCCTTCTTCATGCAGCGCGGCGGCCCGACGGTGATCCATGTGTCGACCAAGACCGCCGAGGTCGATCCGGTCTATTTCCCCGACATCGAGGTGATCGGCGACATCGCCAATGCGGTCTGGCAGATGAAGGAGGACATCGTCCCCAACGGCGGGTGGAAATTCGACCATCTGCTCGCCTATCGCAAGGCCGAGGTCGAGCATACCGCGCCGCTCGCCAAAGACGAACGTTTCCCGATCTTTCCGCCGCACCTCGTCCAGTCGGTCCGCGATGCGATGCCCGACGACGGGATCATCTGCCTCGATAACGGCGTCTACAAGATCTGGTTCGCGCGCGGCTATACCGCGTGCAAGCCGAACACGGTGCTGCTCGACAATGCGCTCGCGACGATGGGCGCGGGGCTGCCGAGCGCGATGATGTCGGCGATGCTCTACCCGAAACGCAAGGTCATGGCGATCTGCGGCGACGGCGGCTTTATGATGAACAGCCAGGAGATGGAGACCGCGGTCCGCCTCGGGCTCAACATCACGGTGCTGATCCTCAACGACAACAGCTATGGCATGATCCGCTGGAAACAGGCGAATATGGGCTTCAAGGATTGGGGACTGACCTATGGCAACCCCGATTTCGTCAAATATGCCGAGGCTTATGGCGCGCACGGACACCGGGTGGAGAGCGCGGCGCACCTGAAGGAACTTCTCGCGCACACGCGCGATACGCCGGGGGTGCATCTGATCGACTGCCCGGTCGATTATTCGGAGAATGACCAGATTTTGAATAATGATATCAAGAGATTGTCGAAGGAATTGTAACGGATTTACACCCCTGGCCTTTTCTTGTCATCCCCGCGAAAGCGGGGACCCAGGAGCGAGATGGAACAGACCTATCACGTCTATATCCTGGCCAGCGGACGCAACGGCACGCTCTACACTGGGGTGACCGGAGATTTGCCACAGCGGTGCTGGCAGCACCGCAACGGCGAAGGCTCGGAGTTCACCCGGCGGTATCAGGTTCATCGTCTGGTGCATGCCGAACCGTTTGGCGACGTCAACGACGCCATTGCCCGCGAAAAAGCCATCAAGAAATGGCGGCGCGAATGGAAGCTGGAGTTGATCGAACGCGATAATCCACAATGGCTCGACTTGTATGATCGACTGAACGGCTAATGCCGCCCTGGGCCCCCGCTTTCGCGGGGATGACAATGTTTCAGAGTGTCGGAGAATGAATGTGAAGTTGAAAGACGTCTACCCGCTCTATCTCAACAACAAGGCGGTGCAGCCGAACACCGATCTTGAGGTGATCGACAAGTTCACCGGCGAGGTCGCCTTCCGCACCGCGCTGGCGACCCCCGACGTCATCGACGAGGCGATCGCCGGCGCCGTGCGCGCCGCCGAGCCGATGGCGCGGCTCGCGAGTTATGAGAAGCGCGACGTGCTCACCCATTGCGTCGCGCGCTTTCAGGAGCGGTTCAACGAGCTTGCCTATGCGCTCTGCGTCGAGGCGGGCAAGCCGATCGCCGACAGCGAGGGCGAGGTTACGCGGCTGATCGACACCTTCCGCATCGCGGCCGAGGAAGCGACGCGCAATTATGGCGAGGTCCAGCCGCTCGACATTTCGGCGCGTGCCAAGGGCTATATGGGAATGTGGAAGCGCGTGCCGATCGGGCCGTGCAGCTTCATTTCGCCATTCAATTTCCCGCTGAACCTCGCCGCGCACAAGATCGCGCCGGCGATCGCGATCGGCTGTCCGTTTGTGATGAAACCCGCGTCGCTGACGCCGCTCGGCGCGATCATCATGGGCGAGGTGCTGGCCGAGTGCGACATATTGCCTGAGGGCGCGTTCAGCATCCTGCCCGCGACCCGCGCAGGCGCCGACCTGTTCACCACCGACGAGCGGCTGAAACTTCTCAGCTTCACCGGCTCGCCGGGCGTCGGCTGGGATTTGAAGGCCAAGGCGGGCAAGAAGAAGGTCGTGCTCGAACTCGGCGGCAACGCCGCAGTGATCGTCGACAAGGACGCCGACCTCGACCATGCGCTCGCGCGGATCATCTTTGGCGGCTATTACCAGTCGGGGCAAAGCTGCATCCATGTGCAGCGCGTGATCATCCACGAAGAGATATACGACAGCTTCCGCGACATGCTGACCGCGAAGGTCAAGACGCTGAAATCGGGCGATCCCAAGCTGCACGACACCTTCATCGGCCCGATGATCTCGGTCAAGGAAGCGCAGCGGCTGAAGGGCTGGATCGACGATGCGGTCGCCGCGGGCGCGACTTTGCTCGCGGGCGGCGGCTGCGAGGGCAATATGCTCGACGCCGCGCTGCTGGAAAATGTCCCCGGCGATACCGACGTCGTGCGCGAGGAAGCGTTCGGCCCCGTAGTCATCCTGTCGAAATTCACCGACTGGGAAGCCGCGCTCGCCGAGGTCAACGACAGCAAGTTCGGATTGCAAGCCGGGCTGTTCACGCGCGACATCCACAAGGTGCTGGACGCTTGGGATCATCTCGACGTCGGCGGCATCGTCGTCAACGATGTTTCCTCCTATCGCGTCGACAATATGCCCTATGGCGGGGTAAAGGACAGCGGATTGGGGCGCGAGGGCGTGCGCTTTGCCATGGAAGATATGAGCGAAATCAGGAACCTGGTTATTCGGCGAACCTGATTGGATCATGGTTAACATCGACATGTGTCAAATAGGCAACGTCACAAAGTCGCCGCTGAACTTTCTTCAAACTGTCGCGGCTTTGATTCGCACGCTGTAACAAAACTCCTGTCTACGCCGGGGGCAGCAAAGGCTGCCTTCGGAGTGTGACATGGCATCGATTTCGACCCTGCCGATCCCCGCGCGTTTTCCCGACCCGTTCACCAGCGACCCGCATATCCCCGAACGCGTGATCGGCGAGCGGCGGAGCTATCGCACGGTGTGGGTGAGCGATATCCATCTTGGTACACGCGGTTGCAACGCCGCGATGCTGATCGACTTCTTCGACCATGTCGATTGCGAGACTCTTTACCTCGTTGGCGATATCATCGACGGCTGGCGGCTCAAGAAGCGCCATTTCTGGCCGCCCGAGCATAATGACGTTGTGTGGCGCGTCCTCAAGCGCGCCAAGCGCGGCACGCGCGTCGTCTATGTCCCCGGCAACCATGACGAAATGTGCAAGCCGTTCGACGGCTTCGATTTCGGCGGCGTCGAGATCCGCCGCGAGGCGATCCATGAAACCGCCGACGGCCGCAAATTGCTGGTCGTCCATGGCGACGAATTCGACGCGGTGATGCTCGCGCACCGCTGGCTCGCCTTCGTCGGCGACGCCGCCTACACCGCGCTGATGAAATGCAATGTGATCGTGAACCGCATCCGCAGCGCCTTTGGTCTGCCCTATTGGTCGCTGTCGATGGTCGCCAAGCACAAGGTCAAGAATGCGGTCCAGTTCATCGGCCGTTATGAAGAAGTCGTCGCCCACGCCGCGCGCTCGCGCGGGGTCGATGGTGTCGTGTGCGGCCATATCCACAGCGCCGAGATGCGCGAGATCGAGGGCACCGAATATTATAACGACGGCGACTGGGTCGAGGGTTGCACCGCGCTCGTCGAACATCATGACGGCACGATGGAGATATTGCACTGGGCCGAGGAGGTCGCCAGCCGCAGCGCGCCGACCCCGCTGAAACTGCCCGCTCCGGCGCGTGCAGCATAAAGGACGCGGCCGCATGAGGATCCTGATCGTCACCGACGCGTGGGAGCCCCAGGTCAATGGCGTCGTCCGCACGTTGCAAGCGACGGTCGGCGAACTGCGCGCCGCCGGGCATGAGGTCGGGGTCGTTTCGCCCGACCTCTTCCGATCGGTCCCCTGTCCCTCCTATCCCGAAATTCGCCTCGCCTTTGCCGGCCGGCGCCAGGTGGCGCGGCATATCCGCGCTTTTGGACCGCAGGCGATCCATATCTCGACCGAAGGCCCGCTCGGCATGGCGGCGCGGCGCTGGTGCCTCACGAATAATTTTCCCTTTACCACCGCCTATCACACGCGCTTTCCCGAATATGTCGCGGCCCGGCTGCCCGTGTCGCCCGCGTTCGTGTGGCGCTTCATCCGCTGGTTCCATCGTCCGGCGCGGCACATCATGGTCGCGACGCGTAGCTTGGCCCGCGAACTTGCCGAGCAGGGACTTGACCAAACGATGATGTGGGAGCGCGGGGTCGATCACGAGCTGTTCCGCCCCGATCGCGCGGCGCACCCGGCCTATGCGGGGCTAGCGCGGCCGATCCAGCTTTATGTCGGCCGAGTCGCGGTCGAGAAGAATATCGGCGCCTTCCTCGCCACCGACCGGCCGGGCACGAAAGTCATCGTCGGCGAAGGCCCCGCGCTTGCCGAACTGAAGGCGCGGCATCCGGACGCCCTGTTCCTCGGCAAGCTGGGCGGCGAGGCGCTGGCATCGGCCTATTCGGGCGCCGACGTCTTTGTCTTTCCAAGCCGCACCGACACCTTTGGTCTTGTCATCATCGAGGCGCTGAGCTGCGGAACGCCGGTGGCCGCCTATCCGGTGCCGGGTCCGGGCGACATTGTGACGGGCGGCGCGGGCGCGCTCGACGAGGATCTTGGCCGCGCGATCGACGCGGCGCTAGCCTGCGACCGCACTGACGCCGAAGCGCTCGGCGCACGGTACAGCTGGGCAAGCTGCACCGCGCAATTCGCCAAGGCGCTGACCTTTATCGATCCCGACCCGCGCACCCAATCGACAATAAACAGGGACAGCCCCTATCTATTGGCCGGTTAAATAGGGACTGTCCCTATTTAATTGAGTCAAAAGGTCTTGCGCCACTCGAGCTCGATATAGCGGCCCAGCGGGTCGATATAGCCGGGCTGGTAATTGAGCGGCACAATGCCGTTCGCGTCGGTGATCTTGCGCTGGGCATCAAAGACATTGTCGACCGACAGGCGGAGGCGCGATCCCTTGAGGAAGGGCAGCTTCTCTGTCAGTTTCGCCTTCTGGTTGAGGTCGACGAAGAAGCGCAGGTTGAAGGTTGCAAGGTCGCCGAATTTCAGGTCGCCCGCGCTGCCCCCCGTCACCGTGCTGCCGCTGTCATATTTGGCGCTGAGCCGGACGCCCATGCCCTTGTGGAACAGCCCGCCGTCGAGTTCGAACAGGTGACGGTTGCTGCCGCCGCCGCTGCCGGTCGCCGACCCGTTCAAAAGGTCGAGTTCGGGCACGCCCGGACGGATCAGTATTTTGTCGGTCAGCTTGATCGTATGATAAAGCGACACCTGCCAGCGCCCGCCTTGCGGGCCGCCGAACATGCCGCCGGGACCGCCGCGGCCGCCAACGCGCGGGCCACCGCCGCCGCCGCGCTGACGACCCGCACCGTCGCCCCGTCCGCCACCCTCGCGAGCCCCCGCGCCTTCGGGACGCCCGCCGCCGGGGCCACGCTGTTCCTGCTGGCCAAAGCTCTTGCCAAAGTTCAGGCCCCAGCGGATCTGCGAGTTTTCGGTCTGGTCGAAATTGACCGGGCGTTGGTCGATAGCCAGCAACACGCCATTGGCATCGCGCGTGACGCGATCGGGAAAGGCCGCTTCGATCTCGGGGGTCAGCAAGGGCAGGCTGTTCGCCGTGTCATAGCTTTTGTTGCGGTTGTAATTGACCGAGACGTTCAGCCCCTCCAGCATCGGCGGCGACCAGTTGAGGCCGAGCTTCAAATCGCGGCGCTGTTCGGCGAGCAGAAAGGGATTGCCGCCGGTCGTCGTGGTGATCTGCACCGTCTGGCCGGTCGCAAAGTCATAATAGGTGACGGCAGGCGTCACCAGCGGCGCGGCGCCGAGTTGCTGGATGCCGGGCGCCGCCTCGTCCTGGTTAAAGCTCGCGATGAGCGACAGGCTGTCGGTCACGCCCCAGTTGAGGTTCGCACCCCAGCTTTTGAGGGCATCGAAGTCGCTTGGATTCTGCACCTGCCCGCTCAGCGTCAGCGAGACGCGGCCGATGTTGCCGACCTCATATTCGGGATCGAGCAGCGGCACGGTCAGCGATCCGAACACCCCCGGCAGGTCGCGTGCAAGGTCGGTCGTCGTGATGCCATTGGCATTGTCCGACCGGCTGTCGAAACGTATTCCCGAATAGCTGCCCGTCATCGACAAACGGATCGGGCCGGCCCAGCCGTCGGTCACCGTGCCCGACAGGTTGGCATTGCCGCCGAACGTCTGCTGGCTGCTTTCGAACCGGTCACGGGTTCCGCTGATGCGGTCGGTGAAGGTCAGCTGATCGGCGTCAGCATAGTTGCTCGACAGCGACCAGCGCCAATCGCCCAGCATGCCGTTGACGCTGGCGGTGGTGGTGAGGTTGCGGCTGCGGCTGTCGCGTTCGAGCGGGTCGCTCACGCCCCCGACGCCAGGGCCGAGCAGCGACAGGCTGTCCGTCTGGTCGAACCGCACATTGACCGAAGCGTCGGTCGTCTTGTTCAGGCTGCGCTGGACCGTCGCATCGATGCGATATTCGTCCGACGCGCCGAGCAGGCTGCGCGCGGGCGCCTCGGCCGCCTGCGCCGGATCATCATAATCGAGGTTCCGCTCGCTTTCGAGCAGCATCGACTTGCTTTCCCAGCCCGCGTTGATGTTGACCCGGCCATTGTCGGTAATCGCTAGAAAGCTCGGCTCGATCTCGCCCTGAAAACGGCCGCCCTGCGTCGGAATGCCGCCCTCGGCCTCGACCGAAACCTGCCGGAAATTGGGCTTGAGCACCAGATTGACGACGCGCTCGTCGGCCGAATAGCCATATTGCAGCGCGACTTCCTCAGGGAAGACCTCGACCTTGGCGATCGCTTCGGGGGGCAGGTTGCGCACTTCGCCGAACCCGCCGATGCGGCGGCCATTGACGAGGATGATCGGCCGCCCGCCGCCGCGCCCGCGGCCCGAGCGGGTCTGCGGCGCGAGCGCGTCGAGAAGTTCGGACACGTTCGACACGCCATAGCTCGCGATCGCGGCTTCATCGAGTTCGGCCTCGGCCTTGATGTCGGTGTCGAGTTGTCCTGCAAGGCGCGGCGCGGTGACGATGATCTCGTCCTCACTGTAATCGTCATAGGCATCCTCGACCGTCTCAGGCGCGGCCGGGGCAGCCTCGGCCGGCTGTTCGGCGACCGCGGCGGTGGCCGGCGGCCCGATCGGCGCCTCCGCCATCGCGGGCAGCGCAAACGAGGCGCCTGCGGCGAGCAGGGCGGCGCGCGCGGAAATGGAGAGGCGGATGTTATTCATGGGGGAGAGCCTTTGTTTCTTTTCTGTCTTCGTTTTTTTCTTCGCATGGCGGCGCTTAACGCCTGATGACGCCGCGCTTTGTTCGCGGTTCATCTATGTCGCGCAATTGTCGCAACAATGTGTCGAGACCATGCCCGTTCGACGGGCGGCCCATATCGACCGCTGGACAGCATGAGCCTTCGCCCTTATCGGCCAGCCATGCCGACTCCAGACTCTTCCGCTCCGTCCAAAGCCGATATTGGCGAATCCATCCTGATCGTCGATTTCGGCAGCCAGGTGACTCAGCTCATCGCCCGCCGCGTCCGCGAGGCCGGCGTGTATAGCGAAATCGTCCCCTTCACGCAGGCCGAAGCGGCGCTCGAACGGATGCAGCCAAAGGGCGTGATCCTCTCGGGCTCGCCCGCCTCGGTCCCCGCCGACGGCAGCCCGCGCGCGCCGCAGTCGATTTTCGACAGCGGCGTGCCGATCCTCGGCATCTGTTACGGCCAGCAGGTGATGAGCCAGCAGCTCGGCGGCCAGGTCGAACCCGGCGGCGCCGATGGCGAACGCGACGGCGAATTCGGCCGCGCCTTCCTGACCGTCACCGAACCTTGCGTGCTATTCGACGGATTGTGGGAGGTCGGCGAACGGCATCAGGTGTGGATGAGCCACGGCGACCGCGTGACGCAATTCGCCCCCGGTTTCCGCATCGTCGCGATCAGCGACGGCGCGCCCTTTGCGCTGATCGCCGACGACGAGCGCCGCTATTATGGCACGCAGTTCCACCCCGAGGTCGTCCACACGCCCGACGGCGCGAAGCTGATCGCCAATTTCGTCCGCCACGTCTGCGGTTGTTCAGGCGACTGGACGATGGCGGAGTTCCGCGCCACCAAGATCGCAGAAATCCGCGCTCAGGTCGGCGACCAGCGCGTGTTGTGCGGCCTGTCGGGCGGGGTCGACAGCGCGGTTGCCGCAGTGCTGATCCACGAAGCGATCGGCGAGCAACTCACCTGCGTCTTCGTCGATCACGGCTTGCTCCGCATGAACGAGCGCGAGCAGGTCGAGCGCCTGTTTCGCGACCATTACAACATCCCGCTCGTCGTGGTGGATGCCGAGGAACGCTTCATGGCGGGCCTCGCGGGCGTCACCGACCCTGAGAAGAAGCGTAAGTTCATCGGCGGCGAATTCATCAACGTTTTCGAAGAAGAGGCGAAGAAGATCGGCGGCGCGGACTTCCTCGCGCAGGGCACGCTCTATCCCGACGTAATCGAATCGGTCAGCTTCACCGGCGGGCCGAGCGTGACGATCAAGAGCCACCACAATGTCGGCGGCCTGCCCGAGCGCATGAACATGCAGCTCGTCGAGCCGCTGCGCGAACTGTTCAAGGACGAGGTGCGTCTGCTCGGCAAGGAGTTGGGCCTCCCTGACATCTTCGTCGGCCGCCACCCCTTCCCCGGCCCCGGCCTCGCGATCCGCATCCCTGGCGAAGTGTCCAAGGAACGCTGCGACATCTTGCGCAAGGCCGATGCGGTCTATCTCGAGGAAATCCGCAATGCGGGGCTTTATGACGCGATCTGGCAGGCGTTCGCCGTGTTGCTCCCCGTCAAGACCGTCGGCGTGATGGGCGACTATCGCACCTACGACCATGTCTGCGCGCTGCGCGCCGTCACCTCGACGGATGGCATGACCGCCGACATCTATCCCTTCGACGCGAGTTTTCTCAGCCGCTGCGCAACGCGCATCATCAACGAGGTGCAGGGCATCAACCGCGTGGTATATGACTATACGTCGAAGCCGCCGGGTACGATCGAGTGGGAATGATTCTGGCCTCCCAAAAGGGCTAAAATTCGCTGCCAGAATGCCCCATAAAACGCTGATAAAAGATAATTTCCTGTCGATAACATTCAGCGACAATCGGTAGGCAGCATTCGTCATTGACGTGCCGCCTGACGGGATCGGCTGACCTTGTCTATTTCGAAAATGCTCGATACCGTCAAGGACACAACAGTCCTGACGGTATTTTTTTCGCTCTAACAATCGGAAAAGCTACGCTTTTTCGGGCGGGAGGGGTGCGTTTTGGGGCTGACGGTACTCTGAATGGAGCCCGCGAAAATGCTTACCGACGCTGTTCTTAAATCTTTGAAACCCAAAGACAAACCGTACAAGGTCTCTGACCGTGACGGTATGTATGTTCGCGTGAGCTGCGGCGGTGCCATTTCATTTCGCTACGACTATCGATTGAACGGGCGACGAGAGACGGTTGTCTTTGGCCGCTACTCCCCTTCCGAGCTGTCCCTCGCCCGGGCGCGCGAGAAGTGTATCGATGCGCGGCGGCTTGTCGCCGAGGGTCAGTCACCCGCTATCGTGAAGCAGCGCGAGAAGCGTCGCATCAAGGAAGCGAAGAGCTTTGGAGAGTTCGGCAAGAAGTGGCTCACGTCCGCCCCGATGGCGGACAGCACTCGTGCGATGCGACGGTCGATTTTCGAACGCGATTTGCTGCCCGTATGGAAGAACCGCCTGCTCACAGAGATTTTGCCTGGCGACCTTCGCGAACTCTGTCTCAAGATCGTCGATCGCGGCGCACCAGCGACCGCAGTCCACGTCCGCGAGATCGTGAAGTTGATCTATGCTTTCGCCAAGCTTCACGGCGAGAAGGTTGCCAATCCCAGTGACGAGGTCGGCCCGGCATCGATCGCCACATTCGTGCCGCGCGACCGCTCTCTCTCACCCTCCGAGATTCGTGTCGCGTTCAAGGTTGTCGAAAGGGTCGCCACACTTCCGACAATCCGCTTGGGGTTAAAGTTTTTTCTCCTCTCGATGGTCCGGAAGAGCGAACTGCTTGATGCCGTTTGGGACGAGGTCGATTTTGAGAATGCCGTATGGTCGATTCCCAAGGAGAGAATGAAGCGGGGGCGGCCCCATAACGTCTACCTGTCGACACAGATGCTCGATATTCTCATTGCGCTGCGGACCTGCGCAGGCGGATCGAGATACTTGCTTCCTTCGCGCTATGATGCGGATGCTCCTATGTCGCGCGCGACATTCAATCGAGTGACTTACGCGATCGTTGAACTGGCGCGCAAAGACGGCCTTCCCCTAGACCCCTTCACCATCCACGATCTTCGCAGGACGGGATCTACTTTGCTCAACGAGATGGGGTTCAACAGCGACTGGGTTGAGAAGTGCCTTGCTCATGAAGACGGCCGCTCATCGCGCGGCATCTACAACAAGGCCGAATATGAGCAGCAGCGCCGACACATGATGCAGGAATGGTCGAACACCGTCGATGCTTGGATCGCAGGCAATCGCTACGCACCGGTCCTGTTGCCGCCAGACGTACCGATGCTCGATCTCGATCCTAGCCTTTGACCGGTCGTGTTCGTCGATCGCGGACATCCGCAACCTGAGCGCGAAAAATCGGGCGTGTTTTCCGTGCTTCAAGCCACGCCTCGACTTCCTCCAGATTCCAGACGACCGTACGAGGGGTAAGAGCATAGCGCCGCGGAAATTCACCCCGCTGCTCCATCTCAAAAATCGTGCTGTCGGCGAGAGGTACCATTTCCCTCAGTTGTTTGCGCCTGATTGTTCGAGTGTAAGGTGTCGATGTCGGGTCGTCTTTTGACATTTAACGGTCCACGGAGCCTGTGCGCGACGCGGCGTGCATTCTGGTCTGGGCGCTCGGGGTCGACCGGCTCGGCGAGGCAGGACTCGCGTACTCGAATCCCTCGATATCTGGAGAGGCCAAATTACGGCGTCGACCGCCTCTTGACCGATTTCCGGTAGCGTCTTGAGTCTCGGAAACGGGATGGCCAGCCGATACAAAGTCGGCATCGCAATGGCCGGCACGCCCAGCGAGCCGGGATACGTACGAGCAGATCAAATGTTCGATATCGGCCAGCTCATTAGTCAAAGGGCGAAGGCGCGAAGGACGATCGCAATCAGGGTCGAAGAGTGGAAGAAGGATGGCGGCCGGCGCGAGGTTGAGCGCAGCGGCGCAGCGTAAATGGTCGTCAAGCTTAACCGATGGATTGCCGCTTTCCACCTCGCGCAGCCAACGAACGCTCAACCCGGCCCTACGTGCAAAATGCTTCTGGCTCAGGCGAAAACGAAGACGCTCGCTTTCGATGCGCCGTCCAGAGAATTCCTTGAGGCGATCGAGCGACGCCTCGCTAAGATGCTTACTTGCCCTGGAGTCCGACATGAGTTGCTGTCCGAGGAATATGTGGTGCGCTGGTGCTTCGCACGAAGCTGGGCGTCACGGATCGAGCGAGCAACTCGAGATGCTTTCAATCCCTTAGCATTGTTCATCTTCTCCGGTTTCAACTGCGCTGTTCCTCCGCGGCCTCCCACCAAGCGATTGAATCCAGTGCAAAATCGAAATCCAGGCTTCGGGAGACGGCACAATCGTGCCCCTCATGGGAACGGGCCTGCCCCACCGATTGCCGCCTGCCTGCAGCGCGCTCATCACTCCCTCCGTTCCAACGTGCTCGCTCCTGCTAGCGAGCCCGTTCGAAATTCACGCAACCGCAACAAGGGGCGCTGTGACGCCAGGGAGGACTTATGTCGTGGAATTCCGCAGAGGTTCGCGTTTCATCTGGAATCCGGCGATCGCAGCAATCGGAGGTCAGGCACATCACGCGCGTTGCCATGTTGCTGGTGGCGTCGGCTTTTCTCGCCCCGCCAGCCGTCAATGCACAAGCAAACACGGAGAACGCGTTGTTGGCAAAGGCTGCGGCCGAAGCTGAACAGCAATTGAAACAGACCTTCACCAATCTCCAGTTCGACGATTTCGAACCGGCGCCGATGAAGGGTACGATCTACCAGGCAAGCGCGGGCGGACGGATCGTCTATTATGCGCCCGAAAGCGAACATCTTCTTTTCGCGTCGGTCTTCGACAAGAACGGCGTCAACCTGACGGCTCTCGCCCAGGAAGCTGGAATATCCAAGCGGCTGCGAGCGATCGACCCATCCCAGGCGCTCGTCATCGGCCCGGCAGACGCACCCACCGTGATCGAGTTCACCGACCCCGACTGCCCCTATTGCCGCGCGCTCGACCGCTATTGGGCCGCCAAGGCCGCAGAAGGCGAGCCGGTTCGCCGTCTCATCTACTTCGTGAGCGGCATTCATCCGGAAGCCGCTGCGAAGGCCGAGCATATCCTTTGCTCCGAAGACAAGGAGGCAGCATTCAAGGCTATCTACGCCGGCGCAGCGCCGGCGGCGCTCCAGACCTGCCCGGCGGGCCGTGCCACGGTCGAGGCGCATGCGAAGCTAGTCGGATCGGCGAGTATCACCGGCACGCCGACCCTGATCGCGAATGGAAAGCTGATCTCCGGCTTCCAGCAGGGCGAGATCGAGGCGTTCCTCTCGTCAGCGAAGCCGGCCCATGCGCTGCGCTGACCCCCTTGCCTTCATGGCGGACGCCGCGGCGTCGAAGGCCTCGGGCCTGTCGATGACCGCAGCGAACCGGAATGCCGGCGGCGGCGCCCCCAACGGGCTGTCCAGCGCTGCCGTCGGCCGACAGCGATCATCATCGATGCCGGCAGGCAAATCAGCGGACGGCCCGACTTTCATGAAAGCAAGCAATATGGTCAAATATTTCGGCAAGCGCGCCCTCACGGTTGCGGACATCGGCATTCCGGTGCTGCTCCTGTCGCTCGTCGCAGCGAGCGCGCACGCGTTCACTGCGCCAGTGGCGGGCGATCTCGGCTACGATATCTACGACATCGTGGTGAACCAGGGCGTCAAGGGGCCGCTCGGGTTTGTCGGCGGCGTCGCGGCCTTCCTCTTCGGCGTTTCGCGGCTGTTTAGCAACATCATGATCGGCATCCCGACGATCGTCGCTGCCGTCTGCCTGATCAAGGCGGACAGCATCCTCCAGACCTTCGGGATGGTGATCTGACGGCATCGGATCGCTGGCGATCGTTCCGGTTCCACCGTTCGCCCGCGATCCGGTTACCGGGAGCACGTCGCTCCCGGCCCAAATCCCCGGACGGCTTTGGCCTCGGGGATGTAAAGCAGGAGGAGAAGGGTCATGGACGAACGCCTGCCCCAATATCTGCACAAGCCGGTTCAGATCCTGTGGTTCGGATCGGACGAGTTCGTGCTGGTGGTCACGATCATCTTCGTCGCCGTCATCGTCGGCGGACTGGTCGGGTGGGCGTTCATCGCGGCCCTTCTCCTTTTCCTGCCCTGGAAGCGGGCGCAGCCGCGCGGCTTCCTCGTCCATCTCGCGTGGCGCTGGGGAATGTTGCGGTTCGGTCATTACCCGGGTCCGACCCAGACCCGCTTTTTCGAGTGAGGTCGGCCCATGTTTTCGCGCACCGAAAAGACACGCCGCGAGCCGGTCGATCCGCTCGTCGGCAAGCCCGCAAGCTTCGGAATCCATCGCTACCTCCAAGGGTCATCGAACCTGTTCGAGGAGAATCGGCTCCTGAAGTTTGCGATCGTAGGCCTGTTTGGCATCACCGCGGTTTTGGGCGCGGTCATCTACACGTCCGACCAGAACGAACGCACGGTCGTCGTGCCGTTCGGTTCGGGCGGCGACCTCTATGTCACCGGCTCCAAGCCTTCAGCGGCCTATCTGCGGACAATCACCCGCAACATCGTGTCATTGGCCGGAACCTATTCGGCCTATTCCGCCGATAAGCAGTTCGCGGAGCTTCTCTCGATCGTTCATCCGTCTGCCTACAACAGCATGCGCGACAATCTGAACGTGATCCTCGACGAGCTGGCGAACAATCCGACGCTGTCGATCGCAACCTACATCCGTCCCGACCAGCCCGTGCAGTGGACCGACCGCGATATTCTCGTCCCGGTGGAAAAGGTACGCGTGATCGGCGGGGTCATCCGCAAGTTCCGCGGCAATCTGCGCATTCGCTACGCGGTCGAGAACGGCCGCTTCTGGCTCGTCGCGCTCAACGAGGAGAGCTTCAATGCCGAAACTCGCTAGAGGCGCCGCCGCTTTGGCGGGCGTTGCCTTCATGCTTCCCGTTTCCGCCTGGGCACAGGCGATCACCGCGCTGCCCGAGCAGGTCAGTACGATCCGGCTCTCGAACCGCGACGTCAACCATATCGTCTGCGTCGGCGGTGAGATCGACGACGTGAAGTTCAGTGCCGAAAAAGCGATCGCGGTCGAGCGCGCAGGCTCCGATGCCTGGATCAAGTTCCTCGTCAAGGAAGTCGACGACATGGGAATGGTCACGCGCAGCTATGTGACGACGCCGTCGGAATTCTTCATCTCGTGCAACGGCGCCATCTATCCGCTATATGCCGAACCCGCCGATATCCCGGCGCAGACAGTGACCCTCGCTCCCGGCCGCCCCCAGCGCGCACAGACCAATGACGAGTTGCTCGGACCGCTCGTCGAGGAGGAGCGGGCTATCTCGATCACGCTCGCGATGCTTCGCGACCGCGTGCCCGCGAGTTTTTCCGACGTTGCCCCGCGCGCTGGCGCCATCACGATCGCGGCCCTTCCCTCCATCCGATTGGTCGAGCGGCGGCGGCTTGCCATCGAGGGCGCGGGCCTTTCGGCTTCGGAATACCGCCTCGAGAGTGACAGCGAAACGGCGCTTGAGGAACGGCAGTTCCTCGATCGCGCTCTCGGCGCAGACATCTTCGCGGTGACGATCGACCGGCTTCAGGTGAAGCCCGGCGAAGGTGCGCGAGTGATCGTGATCCGCCGGGGAGACGGCGAATGACCGACAACCTCGAACAGGACGAACTCGACCTCGGCGAAGTCGGAAAGCCGCTGCCGCCAGAGACAGGCGCCCGCGGCCCCGCTCTGCTCGCTTTCAAGGGACGCTGGGAGAGGCTGAGTTCGAAGCAAAAGCTTCGTGCCAAGCAGCTCGGCGTTGCTGGCGTCGTCGCGATGCTCGGCACGGGCCTCTATACGGCGAGCACCGGGGGCAACGACGGACCTGTCGAAGCGCCGCCCGCGACCAAGCTCGACATGGGAGCCGGTCTCCGCGGCGACAGCCTCGAAACCAAGCTCCGCGGGGATTTGCAGAAGATCCTCGAAGGTCAATCGCTGCTCGGCGAGCGCGTCACCGCGATCGAGGAAGGCAAGGTCGTGCCGGGCAGCGGCGGCATCGCGCTGCCCGATGGCGATCCCGGCCTGCCTCCTGCCCTGCCTGGTGCGATACCGGATTACCCGCCGGCTCCCGGCGAAACCACGGGCGCGGCCGGCGAAATCCCGGCCCCGCCCTCGCCGCCGATGGCGCCGCCCGCCCCTCCCGCACCGCCAGTCGAAAAGACCGTGGGCGCGATCGGTGCGGCGACGTCCGCGCCCATCGCAACCGCCCCCGACGGCAAGGGCGCACCGACCGGCGCTAAAAAAAAGACCCGGACGATCTATTTGCCGCCTGGTTTCATGAAAGCGAGGTTGCTGACTGGCATCGACGCTCTCGCGAGCCGCGACGCGACCTCGAACCCTGAACCGCTGATCGCGCGAGTCCAAGCGCCCGCCGTCCTGCCGAATGACGTAAAGGCCAATCTTTCTGGCTGCTTCGTAATCGGAAATGCGACAGGCAGCCTCGCCAAGGAACGGGTCGAAGTCCAGCTGGTATCGCTCTCCTGCGTCGATTTCGACGAGCGCTCGGTGGTCGATCAGCCGATCAAAGGCTTTTTCGTCGACACTGACGGGAAGAAGGGGCTGAGCGGCAAAGTCGTGACGCGCGCTGGCGCGAGCCTCGCACGGGCTTTCATCGCCGGCACGATCAGCGGCATCAGCCAGACGGTCGAGAATACAATCGGCGACGTCTCGACATCAGCGCTCGGCTCGGTGCGGACGCTCGATGCCGGCGACGCGGCCAAGGCGGGAATCGCCGGGGGTCTGTCGAAGTCGTCCGACAAGCTCACGGACTTCTATCTCGATCTCGCGCGCCAGGCCGGCCCCATCGTCGAGGTGGGCGCGGCGAAGGATGTCGTCGTCGTGATCCAGGAGGGCGTGACGCTCGAAATCAAGCCGACTGCCGGAAGCAAGTTCTGACTTGCCGCCGCGCCTCGCCGTCCATTGCGGCGATTGCCGCGAGATCATGGCGGCACATGGTTCGTTTGACTTGATCATCGCCGATCCGCCCTACGGCGTCACGAGCCTCTGGTGGGACAAGCGCGTCGACGATTGGCAAGCAGTCGCTGCTGCGTGCCTCAAGCCTTCAGGATCGCTCTGGGTCTTTGGATCGCTACGTTACCTGCTTGCCGACGCCGACCGTTTTGAGGCCGCAGGCCTGCGCTATGCCCAAGACATCATCTGGCGCAAGGCGAACGGGACCGGGTTCGCGGCCGATCGCTTCAAGCGCGTTCACGAGATCGTGGTTCAATATTATCGCGGCGATGCGCTTTGGCGGGAAGTCTACAATGAAGTCCAACGCGTCCCTGCAACAACCCGGAACAAATCGGTGCAATTGAGGCGAACTAAGCCGGAGCACACCGGTGCTATCGGCGTCACCGGCTATCAGGACGACGGCACAAGGATCATGAAATCGGTGATCGAGTTGAACAGCGTGCGAGGCGGCCTTCACAGAACCGAGAAGCCCGTGGCGCTGCTCGAGATTCTTGTCCACACATCCTGTCCGCCGGGCGGACTCGTTGGAGATTTTTTCGCTGGTTCGGGCGCCGCTGGAGAGGCCGCGGCGTTGACCGGACAGAACTACATCGGCTGCGAAATAGACCTGCGCATGGCGGAGAATGCACGAAAACGACTTGCCGCGTTGGCTTAGCCTTCACGGGGCACTCGATACTTCTGAAATCGCTGAACGCTGTTCGAAGCCTATGGAAGGCTTATCGACGACCTTCGCCGCTAAAGCGTTGGCTCGAGACCGCGGCCACGTGCTTCGACTGCTGCCTTAGCCAGGAAATTCTCGATGCCGGCAACGGATTCCTGACGACATAGGTTGAGGGCTTCGACCTCTGTGAGACAGTCGATCCCGTAGCCGAACTGGGCTTGCCATAGCTGGTCGAGTTCTTCGCCATGTTTGGTCCATAACATATTCCGGGTGTCGGGGCGTAGCGAAATCCGCCTGGCATCGCGACTTTCAGTCAAAGTCGTGATGGCGATGACCAATCCCCCTCGCGTTTCAATATGCCCGCGAAGGTTCGCAAGAGTCCCACCCAGTCCGACGTGATCGTCGACCAGAATATAGTTGCATCCCTCCTGGACAACGCCATCGAACTCCGCAGGTGTCACCAGCCTTTGGAATGCCGGCGCGCGAGTATGTCCGACCTTGTTCGTCTGCACGATTTCTCCCGCAATAACATCCGACTGTAGGTCTCGCGCCAGTACTTGGGCCATGGCGTCGGGAATCGCGTTGAAGCCCAAGGTTTCGTCTGCGATTACGGGAAGCAGAACTGCGGGCCGGTCATCTACGATCCTCAAGAGTTCCGCGACGCCATCATCTCTGACCAGCTCGATGGAAAGAGACAAAGCGGCATCGGCGTCACCTGCTTTCGCAGCGGGATAGTCCGGATGGGCATCGCGAACAGGCACAGTGGTATGAATGACGACATCCGGGAAATCGGCTGGCCACGGTGAACGGACAGGGTGAGCGATCGACATGGGTTCACCTTGTCATGAAGCGACGAGACCGCATAGGACTATGATCTCAACCGCTCGGCACGAGGTCTGACAAGACCCTTTCCAGTATTTTTCGACGGATGTGATGCGAGCGTTTTTGGGTCCGACGGCCTCGGCTCGGCACCGCAGCCGGTACTCCATAAAAGAAGGGCCAGCTTGCGCTGGCCCTCTGAAGTTTTGGGAGAGGATGCCTGAAAGGCACCGGTGATATGGGCATCGTCGGTTCATGCTGCAAGTGCGAACAGACGATATTTCATTGAGCTGATCGTCGACTGATCGACGGCCCAAATTTGCATGCAAGCGCGTGCCTCCAAGCGGCAAGTTCGTGCCCCACGCCTTGTCCGGGCACCGGCATCAGCGCCATCCCCATATCGCAGCTCTCGGGATCGAAAGCGGCACCAACGCCATTTCCCTGCGCCTCGCGCAGGCATTTTCGGCCTTGCATGGCTGGCGCGGAGGAAAACAATGATTCTTGGCTTTCGACATATTCCCACCTTTCGCAAGGGAGGTGCCGCAGCGGTATGCGTCACCTCCTTGCTGCTCTCGGGCTGTGCGTCACTTGGCTCAGCCATGTCGCCCTACAGTGAGAAGTTCAGCTGCAAGAATGACGATCACGGCCAGTGCGTCCATCCCGAGAAAGCCTATGAGGATGCGGCCCAGGGCGTGATTTCGCGTTCCGATCCCGCAGTGACGAATGACAAGAAGCTGCTCCGGCAGCGCGATCAGAAGCCCCCGTCCGCGGCAAAGCGCGGGAGAAATGTTTCCGCTGATGCCTTCGGCACCTATCGCGACAGCGTCTATCGCGAGCTTCAGGGACTGATCGAAGCACCAGAGACTCCGATTCTGCGGCCCGCGCAAGCCGTCCGCACGCTGATCCTGCCCTATGCCGACCGCAACCGGCCCGATCGGCTCTATATGCCGCGGTTCGTCTATTCGGTGCTCGATACGCCCTCTTGGGTGGTCGGCGGATATCTGATACCGCCGGTGTCGCCCGCATCGCGTGTGCCGGTGCTGGAACAGGTCCGGGAGATTCCGGGAATCGAGCCGGGCCCCTCCGCGGAGCCGCATCCGTGAAGGCGCCCGGAACACGAACCGGCGGCGGACTCACCCATTCCGATCTCCATCGCAGCGTCGCACGCGACCGTTATTCGGATTTCCTGCCGCTGGTTACCTGGGTCGAGGAGGAGGAAGCTTTTCTCTGCATCGACGATGGCTGGGGCTATGCGTGGGAGCTGACGCCCGCGGCCTATATGTTCGCCCATGTCCACCAAGCGCTTCTCGGCCTGTTCAACATCCAGTTCCCGGAGGACAGCGTTCTCCAGCTTATCAGCTTCGCCGATCCCCTCATCGCTCCGGCGCTCGACCAATATCTCGACCTCAAGACCCGTCCCGATCCGTTGATCCAAGCGTCGGCGCGGCGGACGCACGCCTATCTCAACGAAGGACGCAATGGCTTGGCCGCGCTACACGGCATTCCGATCCGCGACTTCCGGACCTTCCTCGCCGTGAAGACCCGCCAGCCGATGCACAGCGACCTTCGCCGCCAGATCGAGGAGCAGCTTGCCAAGCTCGGCATCCGGCGCGTCGAGCCGCACGAGATGGTGTCCTTCTATCGGCGCATCTTCAACGGCGTCTTCGACGATGCGCCCGGCGTGTTCGCAAGCAGCGCCGCCGGTCGGTCGGCGCCGCCGCTTCGCCGGCAGATCATCAACGCTGGTCCCGACCTCGCTTTCGATGGTCCCGAGGTCTTCCTTGGTAACCAGGTGGCGCGCTGCCTGACACCGAAGGCGCCGGCGCGCCGTGTCACGGCCGAGCGCGCCAACCGCCTGATGGGCGGGATGCGCGGGAGCGCCGAGGACAGCGACCAGATCGGCGGACCCTTCCTCTATTGCCTGAATGTCCTCTTCGATCATTCGCAGTTCGAGATCCACAAGCGCGCACAGATATTGTCGGCGCAGAAGGCCGCGGGAAGCTTCGCGGTCGAGGTCGGCAAGCAGATCGAGGAGATCGGCTGGGTGCTCGATGAGGCCGGCAACAGCCGCTTCGTGACGGTCTTGCCGACCGTCTGGGTGTTCGGCCGCGACAGCCACCAGGCGCGCGAAATGGCGGCGCGTGCCAAGCGGCTCTGGGAGAGCGAACCGCTGCCATGGATGGTCCAGGAGGAATCCTACCTCAACCCGATCCTGCTCACCGCGAGCCTGCCGTTCGGCCTCTATCCCGAGCGCCGCACGATCAAGATGCTCGAGCGCGATTTCAAGATGCCCGTGAAGGCGACCGCACTCATGGCGCCGATCCAGACCGATTTCCGGGGCGGCGGCCGCCCTGCCCTTCTCTACGCCGGACGCAAGGGCCAGCTCATCACGCTCGACCTCTTCGATCCGCGCATCAACAATTATAATTTCGTGGTCGCCGCCGAGAGCGGCGCTGGCAAGAGCTTCCTGCTCAACGACCTCTGCCGACAATATTATGCGCAGAACGCGCTGATCCGCATCATCGATATCGGCGGGTCGTACCGCAAGCTCTGCACGCTCTGCTCGGGGCGCTACATCGATATCGGCGAAGAGAAGTCGGTTTTGAATCCGTTCGATCTCGGTCTGGCGGTGGACGGCGAGGACAAGCAGTCGGCGATCGCGATGGCGGTCGCGATCGTCGCCGAGATGGCCAATGCGGCGACACGCAAGGGTGTCTCAACATCGGAATGGAACCTTCTGAAATCGGCTGTTCAATGGACGATCGACGAAGGCCATGCCGACGAGGGCATCGACTCCGTCCGCGCCTGGCTCGGCGCCTACCCGCATTATGCGGCGAGTGACCTCGACCGCGTCGAGCACCTACAGCCCATCGCGCGCGAACTCGCGTTCAACCTGCGCGATTTCGGGTCGGACGGGGCATACGGGCATTTCTTCAACGGACCGTCGACCTTCGACATCTCGGCCGACGAATTTGTCGTGCTCGAACTCGAGCGGCTGAAGGCGATGCCCGACCTTTTCAATGTGATTGTGATGGTCGTCGTCAACGCGGTCACGCAGGAACTCTATCTGTCCGCTCGCGACCGGCCCCGTTTCGTCCTATGCGACGAGGCGGCGCAGTTCATGACCAAGAGCGACGGGCAGGACCTCTCGCGGCTCGCCGAGGCTTTCGCCCAGGGCTATCGGCGCGCGCGCAAATATCAGGGCAGCTTCGGCATCGTGCTCCAGAGCATGAACGACCTCACCCTGTTCGGCGGCACCGGACAGGTCATCCTCGAGAATGCCGCGACGCGCTTCCTGCTCCAGGGATCGACCTATGACCGGGCGGTCGAGAATAAGATCCTCGACTATTCGGGGTTCGTCCTCGAACTGCTGAAATCCGTTCGCAACAACAAGCCCAACTATAGCGAGGTGTTCATCGATTCCCCGCTCGGGCTGGGCGTGTCGCGGCTCGTCGTCGATCCCTTCAGCTACTGGATCAACACCAGCGCACCGGGCGAGGTCGCGGCCTTCGAAGCCCTGATCCGCTCCGGACGCTCGCCGCTCGAAGCCGTGTGCGAGCTGGCGGGCGTCGATCCCCGCGAAATTCTCGGCGAACGCTGGTCGCCCGCTCCCATCGGCGAGGCCGTGTCGTGACGCGCCGCATCTCGACCCGCGAGCAGCTCAAGCTCGATCTCGACACCATGCTGCCCGGCGACCGGGCGCGGTTCGAAGCGGCCGTTGCGGCGGAAGCCGAGCGGCGGACCTATTATTGGCGTTTCCGGCTGGTGGCGATCGAGACGGTGATGATGGCGGGCCTGGTCCTGATCGCCGGCCTTCTGGTCAGCCTGCCGACCGAGATGGTGGCCCGGGCAGCGCTCACCGTCGGCGTGGCCTGCTTCGCAAGCGGATTGCTGCTCATCTGGCTGTCGAGCGTCGCCAGCCAGTTGATGATCCGTTGGCGCGGCCGGCGGCAAGCGCGATGAGGGGCCTGTTCTCCGCTGCGCCATCACCGGGCGCCCTCCGGCTTGCCGTTGCGGGAATGCTGTTCGGGCAGTTGCTGGCGGTGATCCTGCTTCTGTCGCCCGATGGCGCGGCATCGCCGCGGCCCCTCGCCGTCATGCTGGGCTTGCTGTCGTTCGGTTCGTTCGTCGCCGCGACAATCGGCGAAAGTGGCGAAGATCCCAGCGATCGGTTGAGGAGCCGTCGCCGTGGCGCATGATCCCAGCCGCGTGCGCATCGCCGCCTGGCAATTCGGAACCTCTATGCTGCTCGTCCTCGGCTCGGTCCTCATCGCCGCGGCCGCCCACGGGCAGACCGCGACGATCGGGCGGACGTGGCCGATCGCGGAGCCGGACGCCTTGTCCGAGATCGAGGCGCGCGTCGCGCAGCAGCCCCCGAATATCGCGGACCGGTTCGGACCGCGCGAGGGGTGGAGTTCGATGCAATCAGCCGTGCTCGCGGCCGCGCGTACCGACCGGAAGCGAACGGTCGTTCCGTTCCACACGCTCGATTTCGAGATCCGTCTGCCCGACGAAAAACTTCTCTATCCCAAAGGCTACACCTTCAACCCCCTAGCCTATGTGTCGCTGCCGCAGCGTTTGGTGGTGGTCCATCCGCGCGATCTTGGGTGGGCACTGGCTAAAGCTCGGCAGGTCGACTGGATATTGCTGGCCGGCGGAGAGAAGGCGCGCGCTGACCCGATTGCGCTCGGGGAGAAAGTCGGGCGGCCGCTGTTCATTCTCGAGAAGCGGGTGAAGGACCGGCTGGGCCTTACCGTCGCGCCGGTCATCGTCGAACAGGTCGGTCAGAAGCTCGAATTGAGCGAGTTCGCGGTCGACGCGCGGCGGCCTGCGAAGTGAATTGATGGCAAAGTTCGGACTGTTCCGTATGTTCTGCTAACGAACGATCTGGGCGCAAATCTGCTTTTTGGCGTTTCCATACAATTGCGAATCAAACCACGCGCCTAATGCAGCGACGCGACCCAGAGGAACTCTCCCTCAATAAC
Organism: uncultured Sphingopyxis sp.; assembly: GCA_964426485.1. Classification (GTDB taxonomy): domain Bacteria; phylum Pseudomonadota; class Alphaproteobacteria; order Sphingomonadales; family Sphingomonadaceae; genus Sphingopyxis. The sequence continues at coordinate 30,705 of CAYRQX010000040.1, forward strand.
GAGGGCGGGGATTCTCATCTAGGCACCCGTCCGGTCTTTACCGGGCGGGTGTCTTTTTCCGTCAGCTGCTCACTCAACGATGTTGGCGAGACTTTTGAGGGTCGCATCCATGCCCTCGCGGAGATCCGTCTCGTTAATTTCGAATGGAACATCCTGTGCCCTCAAGCTCACCTTCGTGCCGTCTTTCACCGGCTCCAGCGTTGTCGTGACAGTCACCACGCCTTGAAACCGGGAATCTTCGGTTTCGAAGCGCACGGCTTCGATGATCCGTTCGTCAGGAAGAATCTCGACGAATTTGCCATCGACGATGTAGGTATTGGAACCGGACTTACCCTTTCCGGGGTTATCCAAAGAGTATTCGAGAACAAGGCGATAGGCTCCGCCAGGACGCGCGTTGAAGTGCTCGACCCGCGCAATCATTCCCCTTTGCGCTCGCCACGCTGGAACCGTCTCCGGGTCGAGCAACGCACGAAAAATCGCACGCGGAGTGGCCAATATGATGCGGCTTGCCTTATGAGTCGCAGGTAAAGTCATAGCCGCCCTGCTATGGCGATGCGCGGCTGCTTAACAAGTGTCTCTGGCAAAAAACTGAACCGCCCCGGGACTGCCGGAGGCCATTTGGTTTAAGTTACGCAGCCATGGAG
>CAYRQX010000041.1:0-30111 GCA_964426485.1 uncultured Sphingopyxis sp.
TGCCCGTCGGGTTGGGCAGGCCGATTTCGGGGAATTGCGTGTTGATGTTGCGCCCGCCGCGCTCGAAGACGCGGAACACGTCGCCCGGCGGGATCACGCTCCAGCGCGGCAGCGGATACATTCTGGCGAGCGCGCCGCGCTTCCTTTCGGCATCGGTCAATATCTTGTCCGAGGGGAAGGCGGGTTTGCACGCCTCGGCATATTCCTCCGCCGTCAGCCGCGACGAGGGCGAGAGGATGCAGGCGGGATCGCCGGTGCGCGTATAGGCCTCGCCGAAGATGTAGTTCTTGTAGGGGATGATGCCGTTGTTATACGCCGCGCCGCCCCACAGCATCGCGCCGGTCGACATCAACGACCGTTCGGTCGCCTCGATCACCTCCATATGACACGCCCCGCACGCCTCGCGCGCGACACGAGAGTCGCTGGGATTGACGAAGCGGATGGGCTCGGGCGCCTCCTTGTTGAGCAAGGTATAGCTGCGCACGGGGTTCGCCGAGCTGTCGTGCCACGCGCCGGGCAAAGTCGGCTGCGGATGCGCGAGCTTCATCACCGCCTTGTTCGTGGCGTGCGCATAACCAAGGCTCGGCGTGCCGCGCTGGCTCGCATCGCCGCCGTGGCAATCGGTGCAGCCGAGCTTCACCGCCGGGGTCGCGTGCATCGACGGCTGGTCGGTGCGCGTGTGGCAGCTGTAGCAGCCTTCCGACTTCGCGCTGACATCGGCGTCGCTCTGCTCGCGCGGCGCTGGCGGGGTGAAGCGATATTCGATCTTGAGCGGCTTTTCCTCCTCGGCCGCTCGCGTGACGCTGACCCCCAGGCTGACGCTCATCAGCAGGAAGGCGAACAGGGCAAGGAGTTTGCGCAGCAGCATCTAAAAACTCAAAATCACATTGGCGAGGATCGACACATAGGCATCGTTCTTCTGCTTGTTGTCGAACAGATCCTTAAACCCGTCGCCGGGGAGCAGCACCGCGGCGCTGAGCCGCCCGACGATATTCTGCGTCGCCTTGGGCCGCCAGATCGTCGCCACCGACAGGTCGAAGCCAATATCCTTCGGGATCGATCCTTCGGTGCGCAGCGCCTGCAAGGACGAGGTGTTTTCGAACCACAGATGGTTGAAATTGGTGCTGACGCGAAACTCGGGGGTCAGGTCGAAATCGGCTCCGACGCCGATGAACACGGTGCCGGGGTTGTTGAAGTTCGACTGCCCCTCTTCCTTCGACGAGCGCAGTGAGTTCAAAATGCCGTTGCGCCCGTTGATCGAGATGACGCGGCCGCCACCCGCAAAGGGGATCGTCTGGCGAATCCAATAGCTGGTGTCGGCGCCGCCGAAGATCGGATTTTCAAAGATCGCGTCGAACCCGCCCTCGGTCTTGTTATACGGATCGCCGTCGCCGGTCGCATATAGCCCCGACAGGCGGAAACGCATCCAGTCGTGATCGTAGCTCAATTCGACCGCGCCGAAGCCCGCACGGATTTGGGCGGGCTTGCTAGTGAAAATGCTGTTCCGGTCCTCGCCCAGCGCGGCATAGAAGCTGGCGGTCAGATTGATCCGCCCGATGCGCCCGTCGGCGCTGTAGCCGAGATATACCACATCATACTCGCGCCCGCGCAGATCGCCGATCAGCGCCGGACGCACCGGAAAGCCGTTGTGGTCGATCTGCACGTCATTTTTTTCGCGGTTCATATTATAGGTCACGCTGACCTGGCTGGTCAGCCCGACGACCGGAAAATCCTGGCGATAGAGGTTGGCGGTGAGGACAAAATCGTCGCGCGGCGTCTGGGTGATGTCGTTGAGGCCGCTGTTCGTATCCTTTTCGAGCCGCCAGAAGGCGGCGAAATTATACTGGAAGCGGTTGTTGTCGCGATTGCCGAAAAACCGCAGCCCCAATTGGCTGTCGTTGAACAGGAAACCGCGAAAATCGCTCTGGAACGGCTGGATGCCGAGCCGCACCGAATAGAAATCATAACGGTCGGATGTATTGCCTAGATGCTTGTCGACGAACAATTCCTGCACGCCGAGAAATGAGTCATAGCGATGGCTCGCCTTCGACGGGCGCACGTCGAGCACGCGCCGTTCGGGGACGTCGACATAATTGGCCTGATAGGCGAGGGTGACGCGGTATTCGATGTCCGGCGGCTTGAACGCGGTCGACCCCTTGATCAGCGCGGCGCCGACGATGACGGTCTGCGCGAAAACAAAGCTGCGATCCTTGCCGAACACGTCGAGGCTGCCCGGTCGCTCGGTCGTCTGGACCCCGACCGGGATCGGAAAGGTCCGCGGCTCGAACACCGTGTCGGACACCGCGTTGGCAACGAAGAACCAGTCGTCGCCCTTGATCGGCAGCCATGGCACTTTCGCGGGATCGATCGCGCGGTCGCCTTTGTAGGTGTTTTGGTGATAGGGATCGAACCAGCGTTCCTTGACCACGCCGAGCGTTTCGACGAGGCGCCAGCGGTCGGGGACCGGCAACTGGTCCTCCATCCCCGGAAAGGCCTGCGGCGGCGGCGGGCGCAGCGCGCCGACATTGTCCTGGCTGAGCGCGTCGGGAAGGTCGGGTCGATAACCGGGGCGGCGGCGGCCCTCGATAATCTCGGTAACCAGGTCGTCCTTGACCATTTCCTGCCAGTCAACCGGCGGCGGAGGCGGGATCAGCTCTTCGGCGGAATGCTCGGCGGGCGCGGTGTCCGCCGAGACGGGCGGGTGTTCAGGCGCGGGCGGCGGCGGCGCGACATCGGCACCCGGCGCGCCTTGCGCCGCGAGCGTCGCGACGATCGGGAGAAGGCTGCTTCCGATGGCGCTCATAGCCTAGCGCCACTCCATCCGCCGTGCCCCTGCGAAGGCAGGGGCCCATCACCTGCCGCATCAAAATCCCGCAAGCGATGCCGGAAGGATGGCAGCTTAGGCGATGGGCCCCTGCCTTCGCAGGGGCACGGTGCGCAGAGTGGAAATAGGAATCGCACCATATCTATAGCCCGTCGCAGACATTCTGCTGCGCCGTGTCGAGAAACGGCGCGAAGGGGCAGCTGATGTAGCGCAGACGAACGCCCGCCCCGACGTTGACGACGATCGTATCCGCGCGGATGGCCTTTGGCGCATTACCGATGCCGCCGACGCGCGCGCCACCATTGTGCGTCCCCAAAAAGCTGATCATGTCGTCCTGGTCGATGCCGTCGCCCGAAACGCCGATCGCGCCGACCAGCTGGCTGCCGCGATAGATGGGGACCGAACCGGGGAAAATCTGGATCCCATTCTGCAGCCTGTTCTGCCCCGCCGCGATATCGGGCAACGTCGTGCAGCGCTGCGGCGTATCGGTCGGGCTAGCGCCCGAAACAAAGCCCAGATGCGCGCCGAGATTGCCGATGATCAGCGCCGATTGCAGCCCGGTCGAGAAGGGATTGAACTGCGCGATGGGGCGCGACAACGGCCCGTGCGGGCGGCCGACCTCGCCGTCGGGGAAATAGGGCCGCGACAAATTGCCGCCCGAGCGGTCGGCAAAGGCGATCGTGCCGGTCAGCGCCGCCGGATCGTTCAGGAAGGTTCGCACGGCGGGCACGAACTGGCGCACGTCTGCGCTGGCATTGGCGCTGAGCTCGGCTCCCGCCTGCGCGCCCGAGAAAAAGGCCGCAGTGCGCGCCTTCTGCAACGAAACATCGGTGCCGAAGATCGGCGCGTCGGGCGAACGGACGATGCCGAGCACCGCGCCATGCGTGTCGACGATGCTGATCGTCACCTGCGCGCGGCTGTCGAGCGGGCGGCGGATCTGCGCGCGCGCGCGGCTCATCACGGTGAAGGCTTCCTCGAGCACCGCGCGCGCCTCGGCCTGCGTGAGTGGGGCCGAATTGGTCGCGCCGTCGGTCCCGGCGCGGAGCGGATAGCGGTTGGTGCCGCTGCCGTCGGTGAGAATGAAGGCGTCGCGGTTCGAAAATTCGGCGGCGGTCGAGGCGCGGATGCCCGACGCTTCGGTGCCATAGGCGATCCCCGCGGTGACCGCGGCATTGGCATAGCCGGTCACGGCGACGAGATTGCCTGCGGTGCCATTGAGGCTCGCAAAGCTTGCGCCGCCGCTCGACATCACCCCGGCAAAGGTCGCGTCGGAGAAACGCAGGCTCGTCCCGTCGACCGTGATCTTGTCGGCGGTGATCGTCGACGGCGCTTCGAACCCGCGCGTGCCCGCGAGCGCGATGAATTCTTCGGGGTCATTGTCGATGTCGAGGATATTCGGATCGCTGCCATAGACGCCGTCGCCCATTACCCCGATGCCGCCGACGAGCACGCCATTTTTGTAGAGTGGCAGGCCGCCGGGATCGGCGGCGAGGCCGAGCGGCGAGCGTTTCGGACCGATCAGCGCCGCCGCGCCCGCCGCGCCGAAGCGTGCCGCGAGGTCGCTGCACGGCAGCTGGCTGAACTGCACCCCGAACAGCGGGCCGCTCTCCAGTCCGACGGTGGTCGGCGCGGGCGGGAAATGCTCCTGCACGATCTGGCTCGCAGTGCGTGTCGAAAAGGCGTTGCCGCCGCTCGACAGATACGCGCCGGTCACCGCCTTGGCGATAGCGCCGCCCTCGGCCGGAAAGGTGACATTCTGTGCGTCGATATTCAGGCCGTTGGGCGCGGGCGCGGTCGTCGCGGTCGCGCGCGCGCCTGTCATGCGAAAGACGCCGAGCACATTGCCGACGCGGTCGGTCACCGCGATTACCGACGGCAGCCCACGCGCCTGCGCTTCGGAGATGGCCTGCGCGAGCACGCGTTCGACGTCGGTGGTGGTCAGAGCCTCGGCGGCGGGCGGCGTGTAGACCGTCGTCGGCGTGGGAGTCGGGGTCGGCGTGGGGGTCGGGGTCGGCGTGCCGCCCCCACCACCGCCGCCGCCGCAGGAGGTGAGCAGCAACGCGCCCATCACAGCAAAGGCGGCCGAACGAAAAAGATGGGACCTGCTTTGCATGATCTTACCGCAGCGCCCCGATCGCGCGCACCGCGCTGCCGAAGGACGTTTGGAATTCGCTGGGCTTATAGGCGTTGGGGTCCTTCACCGCGGCATAGGCGCGGTCGACATCGCCGCGGATGCCGGCAGCCGCGCCGATGGTGACTCGGCCCGACGACACCATCGCATTGAGCAACGTGTCGACCCCCATGACGGCCTGCTGCGACCCCGAATAGTCGGTGTAGCGATCGCGGATCGCTTTCGCCGAAATTGCGTCGACCATCGCAAAGGCGTCCGCACCCGAAAAGCTCCGCGAAGCGAACGCACTCTTGAGCGCCGCCACGGTCTGTGACAGCTGCGCCGCAGCGGCGACCGCGCTCGCCCGGTCGGTCGCCATCGCCTTGTGGAAGGCGGCGGTGCGCGCTGCGAGCTGGTCGGCGAGCGTGGGCGCTGCAAGCCGCGCGGCGGCGGCGAGCATGATCAGATTTTCGTCATTATAGGGCGGCATGCCTTCGGGGATCGACCGGCCCGGATTGTCGAGCCCGGTGCGCACCGGCTTCGCCTGATCGAAGATGCGGCGATGACAGCTATGGCAGTCGAGGAAATAGAATTCGGGGAACATCCCTTCTGTGCCGCGCCGAGTCTGGAACAGCGCGAGACTGCGTTCGATCGCCGTCGCCTGCCCGACCGCCCACATCTGGACATGGTCGGTGCGCCGGTTCGCGGCGCCGAACTTGCGCCAGCCATAATCACCATCCTCCTGATGATGCGCCTGCAGCGACGAGAAGAGGTCGAGCTCGAACGAAATGCGCGGATGCCCCGCCGCCATGATGCGGTGGGTGACGAACTGGCCGTCGGCGGCCGAGCCGAAATGGCAGTCGACGCACACGCCCGCGCGTACGACCGGATCCTCGAGCTTTTTCAGCCCCGCCGACAGGTTCGCGAGATGCTTGTCGCGCATTTCGCGGTCGGGATCGGCGTTGGTGCCGACCCCGGCATAATGGCTCGCGAGCCAGCCACCCGCGGGACCGTGGCACGATTCGCAGCCGACGCCGTCCTCGGCCGGGACCGCGCGCGCGGTGCCCGCGGTGCTGTGACAGCCGAGACACATCTGCGCCTTGGCGGGATCGCCGATGCCGAGGTTGCGCGCGATGAACTGGCTGCGGTTGTTGTTGAGCACCGCCCACGCGCGGCTATGCGCCCCGCCGGGGGCCGAAGGCTCCTGCCAGCGCATCAATTCGTCCTGGCGGACGACGGTGCCGTCACCCTCCATCCGGCCGTGGCAGGTCGACCCCGCGCACGATGCGACGCCCGTGTAGCGTGCGCCATTTTCGCCCTGCGAGCGGGCCGGTGGAGCGAAGACGAACGCCGCGACGGCGAGCGCAAGCAGCATCGCCGCCAGGGCGGCAAATGCCACCCAAGGCCGATCGCCGCGCTCCTTCCCAGCGTGCGTCGTCATCCGCAGAACCCCTTTTTTCCCGGCCGGACGCTTTTGCGCCTAAACCACCCCGAATGCCAGCATCGCGTCGGCGACCTTTTTGAAACCCGCGATATTGGCGCCCTTCACATAATCGATATAGCCGCCCCCGCGGTCGCCATAGGTCAGGCAGCTTTTGTGGATGCCGTCCATGATGTCCTTCAGCATCTGCTGCAACTCGGGCTCGCTCCAGCTGCGGCGGCCGCTGTTCTGGCTCATTTCGAGCCCCGACACCGCAACACCGCCGGCATTCGCCGCCTTACCCGGCGCGAACATGATCTTTGCATCCTTGAAGACATGCACGCCTTCGAGGTTGGTCGGCATGTTGGCGCCCTCGCTGACCGCGATACAGCCATTGGCAACAAGTGCCTTCGCGTCGTCGCCGAGCAGCTCATTCTGCGTCGCGCACGGCAGCGCGACGTCGCAGGGAACACCCCACGGCGTCCTGCCCGCGGTGAAGCTCGCGCTTTTGAATTCGTCGCAATACTCCTCGATCCGGCCGCGGCGATGCGTCTTGTGCGCCTTCACCCAGTCGATCTTGTCCTGCGTAATGCCGTCGGGGTCGTGGATGAAGCCGCCCGAATCCGAAAGGGTGAGCACCTTGCCGCCCAGCTGGACGATTTTTTCGGCCGCATGCGTTGCGACATTGCCCGATCCCGAGATGACCGCCGTCTTTCCCACGAGATCCTGCCCCTTGGCGGCAAGCATGTTGGCGAGGAAATAGACCGCGCCATATCCCGTCGCCTCGGTCCGGATCAGCGAGCCGCCCCATTCGAGCCCCTTGCCCGTCAGCACCCCGGTAAATTCATTGGTGATCCGCTTATACTGCCCGAACATGAAGCCAATTTCGCGCCCGCCCACCCCGATGTCGCCCGCAGGCACGTCGATGTCGGCGCCGATATGGCGGTAGAGTTCGGTCATGAAGCTTTGGCAGAAGCGCATGATCTCGCGCACGCTCTTGCCCTTGGGATTGAAGTTCGATCCGCCCTTGCCGCCGCCCATCGGCAATCCGGTCAGCGCGTTCTTGAACGTCTGTTCGAACGCGAGGAATTTAAGCACCGATTCGGTGACCGATGGGTGAAAACGGATACCGCCTTTGTACGGGCCGATCGCATTATTGTTCTGGACACGCCAGCCGCGCTGGACGCGGATATTGCCGTTGTCGTCCTCCCAGCAGACGCGAAAAGACACCACCCGGTCGGGTTCGGCGATGCGCCGCAGGATTTGTTGCGCGTGATATTCTTCCTTGTCGGCGATGAAATCGAAGATGTCTTCCGACACCTCCTGCACCGCCTGGACGAACTCGGGTTGCCCCGGGTTGCGCTTTTTCACGCCTTCCATGAACGTCGAAAAGTCGACGTGATCCGAAACTGCCATGCACCCCTCCCCTGTATGACTGGGAAAGCCGGTGCGACCCCTGACGATTTTATCGTTGACCGACCTTGTATGCCAAAGGCTACACCATCGCCAAGCAAAGGCAATATGACAGCGCGCACAGGCGACATTTTTTCGCGGCGACGCACAAAGGGGCAAAAATGAGCGAGAGCAACGAGATGGCCAAAGGGTTGGGCCGCAGCACGACGGGGACCAACCGGGCGATATTGATCGCCGCCTTCCTGTTGCTGGCGGCGGCCATCGGCTATGCAATCTGGCGCGATTCAGGGCCTTCGGCGCCCGATCCCGCGGCCCAGAGCACGACGGGACCGTCCGATCAGCTCGCCGAACTGGAGGCGCGCACCAAGCGCGAGCCGAACAGCGCCGAAGCCTGGACCGCGCTCGGCGCCGCAAAATTCGACCTCAGCGATTTTGCCGGTGCCGCCGCCGCTTATGAAAAAGCGGTTGCCTTGTCGCCCGAGTCGGCGGGGCTATGGTCGGCACTGGGCGAAGCGCGGGTAATGGGCAGCGACAGCGACCCCATGCCCGCCGCGGCGCTCGAAGCCTTCAACAGGGCGACCGCACTCGATGCCAAAGACCCCCGCGCGCGCTATTTCCTCGCTGTGAAGAAGGATATTGGCGGCGATCACAAGGGCGCGATCGACGACTGGTTCGCGCTGCTCGCCGACACGCCGCAGGGCGCACCTTGGGAAGCCGACCTTCGCCGCACGATCGAACAGGTGGGGCAAATCCACAAGATCGACGTCGCGGCGCGGCTCGCAAGCACGCAGGCGCGTCCGCTGGCCGCCAACGAGATGCCTATCGCCGCACGCGCGATTCCCGGACCGAGCCGCGCCGACATGGAGGCGGCATCGCAGCTGCCCAAGGGTCAGCAGGATCAGATGATCCAGGGCATGGTGAGCGGGCTCGAGGCCAAGCTGAAGGCCAATCCGGCCGATGTCGACCGCTGGATCATGCTGATGCGCAGCCGGATGACGCTGGGCGAGACCGCGAAGGCGGCGCAGGCGCTGAAGGACGGAATTGCAGCGAACCCGGCAGCAGCGGGGCGCTTGAACGCGCAGGCGCAATTGTTGGGCGTGCCCGGCGCGTAAATTTCCGTTGGCGCGGCGCGGCCAAAGCGTTACCCCGTCGGGGCTGCGGGGGGCAACCAGAACAAAGGGTCGCCGCGGCATTTCGCCGCGAGACGCTTTCGGACGTATTTGCCCGGGACAGTTGTCCACTCTGTATCGGGCCTCGTGGTCGCAATCGGTGGGCTGATGCGCCGGCTGCCGAAGCGACCGGGCATCAGCCAGCGCGGGACCTAGCCCGCCATCAGCGCCGCATTGCCGCCCGCCGCAGTGATGTCGGTCGAGATCGACTTTTCCTCGGCAAAACGATGCAGATAATGCGGGCCGCCAGCCTTCGGCCCCGTGCCGGACAGGCCGCGCCCACCAAAAGGCTGCGAGCCGACGATCGCGCCGATCTGGTTGCGGTTCACATAGACGTTACCGACCTGCGCCCGCGCCGCAATATGCGCCGCCACGCCATCGATGCGCGTGTGGACGCCGAGCGTCAGGCCATAGCCCGAGGCGTTGATCGCATCGATGAGCGCGTCAAGCTCGCCGCCCTTCCACGTCGCGACGTGCAGCACGGGGCCGAAAATTTCGCGCTTCAAATCGGTGACATGGTCGAGCCGAATCGCCACCGGCGGCACGAAATGGCCATCGGCGGGCAGGTTCGTGCGCCCCGCTTCGGCGATGATGCGGCCCGCGGCGCGTGCTTCGGCGACGTAGGCGGCGATATTCGCCCGCGCCTCCTCGTCGATGATCGGACCCACGTCGGTGGCAAGGATCGACGGGTCACCGACGTTGAGTTCGGCCATCGCGCCCGCGACCATCTCGATCATCGTGTCGGCGACATCTTCCTGCACGCAAAGCAGGCGCAGCGCCGAACAGCGCTGCCCCGCCGACTGAAAGGCGCTGGCAACCGCATCGCGCGCGACCTGTTCGGGCAGCGCGGTCGAATCGACGATCATCGCGTTCGCGCCGCCGGTTTCGGCGATCAGCGTCGCGATCGGGCCGTCGCGCCCGGCAAGGCTGCGGTTGATCATCCGTGCGACCTCAGTCGATCCGGTGAAGGCCACGCCGATGATGTCGTTGTTGCTGGTGAGCGCCGCGCCGACGGTTTCGCCGCGGCCGGGGAGAAATGCAAGCACATCGCCGGGGATGCCGGCTTCGAGCAGCAGTTCGACCGCAGCGTGCGCGATCAGCGGCGTCTGCTCGGCGGGTTTCGCGAGCACGCTGTTGCCCGCGGCGAGCGCCGCCGACACCTGCCCCAGGAAGATCGCGAGCGGGAAATTCCACGGGCTGATGCACACGAACACGCCCTTGCCTTCAAGCATCAGTTCGTTGCGCTCGCCCGTCGGGCCGGGGAGCGCGACGGGGTAAGTGAAGTCGGCGCGGGCCTGCGCGGCGTAATAACGCAGGAAATCGACCGCTTCGCGGACCTCGGCGATCGCATCGACGAGCGTCTTGCCCGCCTCGTCGATCGCAAGACCGAGGAACAGCGCATCATGTTCTTCGAGCAGGGCGGCGGCCCGCTCGAGCCTTTCGGCGCGGAAGGCTCCGCCGGCGAGGCTCCAGTCGCCCTGCGCTCTGCGCGCTGCGGCGACAGCATCGGCGACCGTCGCAGCGTCGGCTTCGATCACCTGGCCGACGACCACGCCGGTCGCCGGATTGCGCACCGCTTCGGCTTTGCCCTTTCGCGGGACGCCGCCGACGATCGGCGCCGCGACAAGATCGCTCCGCCGCGCAGCGCCGATCGCCGAAACCAGCGCCTCGGGCACGCCCGGCTCACCGAGATCATAGCCGCGCGAATTGCGGCGCGCGGGGTCGAAGAGGCCGAGGCCTGTGGCGATGGTCGACGACGTGGCGCTCGCGACGCTGCGCGGGTCTACCGCGAGCTGTTCGGCGGTGACGCCGGGGTCCGAGAATTGATGGACGAAACTGGAATTCGCGCCATTTTCGAGCAGGCGGCGGACGAGATAGGCGAGCAGGTCGCGGTGTGTGCCGACCGGCGCATAGACACGCACCGGGCGTGGCGGCGGGAACAATGCGACGAGGGCATCGTGCGCGCCTTCGCCCATGCCGTGCAGCCGCTGCAGCTCGTAATCGGCGCCTGCGAATAATTCGGACACATAGGCCAGCGTCATCGCATTGTGGCTGGCGAACGCCGGATAGATGCAATCCTGGCAATCGCGCAGCAACTGCGCGCAGCGCATGTAATTGAGGTCGGTGTGGAGTTTGGCGGTGAACACCGGAAAGTCGCCGAGCCCCAGCGCCTGCGCGCGCTTGATCTCGGTATCCCAATAGGCGCCCTTGACAAGGCGCATCGACAGCTTGACGCCGCGCGTCCGCGCGCGGTTCGCCAGCCATTCGATCACTGCGGGCGCGCGCTTCTGATAGGCCTGGATGACGATGCCGAGCCCCGTCCAGCCGTCGGCGATGCCCGCATCGATCAGCGCCGCGAACACATCCATATGCGGCTCGAGCCGGTCGGTCTCCTCGGCGTCGATCATCAGCGGGATGTTCACCGCGCGCGCGGCCTTGGCGAGGTCGATCACCTTCGGCACCAGTTCGCCGATCACGCGCGCGTGCTGCAGATATTCGTAACGCGGGTGGAGCGCCGACAGCTTGATCGAAATACCGTGGTTGGCGTGCGGGTCGCCTGGCTTTGCCGCCTTGCCGATGCGCGCGATCGCGTTGGCGTAGCTCTCATAATAACGCTGCGCATCTTCGGCGGTGCGCGCGGCCTCGCCGAGCATGTCGAAGCTCGCGAGTTCGGACTTTTCCTTGTCGGCGCGCTTGACTGCGGCGTCGATCGTCTCGCCCATCACGAATTGCTGGCCGAGCATCTTCATTGCCGCGAGCGCCGCCTGGCGAATTACCGGCTCGCCGGAGCGGCGGACCATCGATTTGAGCAAGGTCAGCGGGTTCGCCCGGCTACCCATCGCGTCGAGCATCAGCGTCGCCGATCCGAGCGACAGCCCGCGCGACGACAGCGCGACGATCAGCGGGCTGTCTTCGTCCTCGCCGTCCTTCCAATGGCGTCCCGCGATCTTGTCGCGGATCAGCGCGTTGGCGGTCGCATTGTCGGGGACGCGCAGCAGCGCTTCGGCGAGGCACATCAGCACGACGCCTTCCTCGGTCGACAGGCGATAGCGGTTCATCAACTGCGCGACGAGCGTCTCGCGCTCGCCTTCGGCCTTTGCCTTGCGGATCAGTTCGAGCCCGCGCTGCGTTACGGCTTCGACGCTGGCGGAGGAAGTGGCAAGAGCGCTACGCAGCTCGGCGACGATGTCGGATTCGCTGCGGCGGGCGAGGGCACGGATGGGTGCACGGTCAGGGCTTTGGATCATACCGCCTGATATCATATTGGCGAAAGTCGATCCGACTTGTTTTGTTCGGATTCATATATGAATTGACCAAGTTTTTGATCAATTCTAGTCGATAGGCATGAAAAATGCTTCTTCGACAGTCGAACTGGATGAGTTCGATCGCAAGATCCTCGCGATTCTGGGGCGCGATGGGCGGATAACCTTTACCGAACTCGCATTGCAGGTCGGGCTGTCGAAAACCCCATGTCAGCAACGCGTGAAGCGACTCGTCGACAGCGGGCTGATCGTCGGCTTTCGCGCGATCGTCGATCCTGCCAAAGTCGGACTCGATCATGTTGCCTTTACCGAGGTCAAGCTGTCCGACACCCGCGAGGATGCGTTGAAGCAGTTCAACATCGCGGTGCGGCAGATTCCCGAGGTCGAGGAATGCCACATGATCGCGAGCAGCTTCGATTATCTGCTCAAGGTCCGCACCCCCGACATTCGCCGCTATCGCATCGTGCTGGGTGAGAAGATTTCGAGCCTGCCATATGTCGCGAGCACCTCGACCTTCGTCGCGATGGAGACGATCTGCGAAACGGCGCGGTAAGGTCGCACCGCCAGCAAAGGATTGACCCGCGACGCGGATAACGGCAAAGGCGCCTATCGGTCGTTGCCGAGTGCGGGTGTAGCTCAATGGTAGAGCTTTTGCTTCCCAAGCAAGTGACGAGGGTTCGATTCCCTTCACCCGCTCCAGGCTTTCGCCGCGAGGATCGACGCCGCGAGGATCGACGGCGTGGCTTCGCCAGGACGGCCCCCTCAGCCCTCGACGCGCGCCACCTTTACCGACTGGCTGACGAACGCGATATCGCGGTATGCGGTCAGGAACGAAACGTCGGCGGCGTCGCGGCCAACGCAAATGCGCGCCATTTCGGACGCGCGCGCCATGCCAGTCGCATCGACGAGGTGCCAGTCGCCGTCGAGATAGACTTCAGCGACAGCGTGAAAATCCTGCGGCGTGACGCGCAGCGCATAGGCGCTCGCCATGCGCGCCGGAATATGCGCGGCGCGGGCGAGCGCGATCATCACATGCGCGTAATCGCGGCACACGCCGCGGCGCTCGACGAAGCTGTCGAGCGCGCCCGTCTCGGCGTCGCTCGACCCCGAAACATAGGTAAAGCGGCTTTCGATCCAGTCGCGCATCCGGCCGATTTTCGCGCCGCCCTCATGGTCGCCGAAACGCCGTTCGACAAAGGCATGGAACTTGTTCGACGGGCAATAGCGCGATTCGTTGAGATAGGGGATCGCCTCGGCAGGAAGACGATGGAGCGGGACCGCAGCGAGCGAGCGGAAATCCGTATCGGGCCGGTCGACCTCGACCAATGCGCGATATTCGGCGCGCAGACTCCCCTCGGCGCGCAGCCAGATCGGCTCGCAAAGGCCGTCGGCGGCCGGAACACGCGCGACAAATTCGGGGGCGCCGACGTCGAGCGACGTGTCGAGGACGCGCTGACCATGCCCGTTCGCGGCCTCGATCTGGAGCATCAGGTCGACGGGTTCGGGCAGGCGGTAATTTAGGGAGGCGGATATTTCGAGTTTCATCTATCGGCAACGCATGAGGGAGGGTTCGGTGGCGCTAGGCATAGCAGAAAGAAAGAGCAAGTGACCGCGGCGCGAACCATCCCGTTCATCGTTGCTACGATCTTTATGGATGCGGTCGGATTCGGCATCATCATGCCGGTGCTGCCGCAACTGGTGATGGAGGTCGGGCGCATCGATCTGCCGCACGCGATCGAGGTCGGCGCGTGGATCGGGCTGGTCATGGCGATCGCGACCTTTCTTTCCTCGCCGGTGCTCGGCAATCTGTCCGACCATTTCGGGCGGCGGCGCGTGCTGCTGCTCGCGCTCGGCGGTCTCGCGGTCGACTATGCGCTGCTGACGATCGTCGAGACGCTGCCGTGGCTGTTCGTCGCGCGGGCGCTGTCGGGCATTTTCGGTGGCAGCTACGCCGCAGCGCAGGCGGCGATCGCCGACATCACCGCTCCGCAAGAGCGCGCCCGCAACTTCGGCTTTGTCGGCGCGGCGTTCGGCATCGGCTTCGTCGCGGGCCCGGCGCTTGGCGGCTTCCTCGGCGAGATCAGCCCGCGCGCGCCGTTCGTCGCCGCCGCGATCCTCGCCGCCGCCAACATGCTTTATGGCTATTTCATCTTCCCCGAAACGCTGCCGCCCGAACGGCGCCGCGCTTTCGACTGGCGCCGCGCCAATCCGCTCGGCGCATGGAAGACGATGCGCGCAATCCCCGGCATGGACGGCGTCGCCGCGGTGCTCGTGCTCTGGCAGATCGCGAGCCTCGTCTATCCGATGACGTGGAGCTTCTATTGCATCGCGCAGCTTGGCTGGACACCGGCGATGATCGGCGCGAGCCTCGCCGCGGTCGGCGTGATGATCGCGCTCGGCCAGATGTTTGTCGTTGGCCCCGCGGTTGCGCGCTTTGGCGAGCGCGACGCGGCGACGCTTGGCATTCTCGTCGCGGTGGCGGTTTATATCGGATACGCCTTCACCACCTCGACAATTGGCGCCTTCCTGCTGCTGATCCCCGTCGCGTTGCAAGCGCCGGTGCAGCCGTCGCTGATGGCAATGATGTCGCGCCGCGCGACCGCAGAGACGCAGGGCGAGGTACAGGGAATCTCGGCGATGGCGATGGGCCTCGGCCAATTGTTCGCGCCGTTGCTGCTCACCGGCACGATGGCATATTTTACCGCCGACAACGCGCCGGTGCATTTTCCGGGCGCCGCCTTTGCCGTTGCCGCGGTCTTCGGCCTGCTTGCGATCCTGATGCTGCGGCGCCTGCCGCGCGCGACGCGGACCAGCGCGGATG
The DNA here is from genome assembly GCA_964426485.1 of uncultured Sphingopyxis sp. Lineage (GTDB taxonomy): Bacteria > Pseudomonadota > Alphaproteobacteria > Sphingomonadales > Sphingomonadaceae > Sphingopyxis. The sequence continues at coordinate 15,021 of CAYRQX010000041.1, forward strand.
AGGCCGCCGATCAGATGCCGCCGTCGGTCACCACATAACCGAGCGCTTCGAAACCGGCGGTCAGCGTCGCGACGCACGCCGCGACCTGCCCGCTGTCGGTCGAACGAACAACGAAATTGGCGCCGACCTTGCCTTCGCGAAAAAAGGGGTAGCTGCCGATCGCGACGCCCGGATAATCCTTCTCACCCTGCCGCAGCAGATCGGCGATCTCGCTTTCGGGCGCCCAGGCACCGATCGTATGGGCGACGAGCGGCGCGCCGCCCTCGAGCTCGCCGGTCAGCGCGTCGAGCATGCCCGCGGTGATGTGCGGCACGCCCGCCATCACGAACAGATTGCCAATACGGATGCCGGGCGCGCCCGACATGCGGTTAGGGATCAGCTCGGCGCCTTCGGGGGTGCGCGCCATGCGCAGCCGCGCATCGGTCAACTCGCCGCCGCGCGCCGTATAATAGCGTTCGAGGATTGCGCGGGCATCGGGGTGAACGATGACGCCGACGCCGAGTGCCTTTGCCACCGCATCGACGGTGATATCGTCATGGGTCGGACCGATACCGCCAGTGGTGAACACATAGTCGTATCGCGCGCGGATCGCGTTCAGCGCATCGACGATCTCCTGTTCGACATCGGGAACGATGCGCACCTCGCGGAGGCGAATTCCCTGCGCGCCGAGCCAGGTCGCAATCTGCGACACATTCTTGTCCTGCGTGCGGCCCGAGAGAATCTCGTCGCCGATCACCAGCACGGCGGCTGTCCAGATGCGTTCGTCGCTCATGCCTTTGCCTTAGCTGCGAATGGTGACAAAACAAGCCCGCTGGCGGCAGGTTGATGTTCTTGATATGTTCGCATACGAATCGAAACTTATGGGAGACGCACGATGACCGACGAGCTGATTTTCTACACCAACCCGATGTCGCGCGGGCAGATCGTCCGCTGGATGCTCGAAGAGGTGGGAGCGCCCTATGAACCGCGCATCCTCGATTATGGCACGACGATGAAGGATGCCGACTATCTTGCGATCAATCCGATGGGAAAGGTTCCGGCGGTCGTCCATGGTAGCAAGGTCGTCACCGAATGCGCCGCGATCTGCGCCTATCTGGCCGACGCCTTCCCCGAAGCCAGCCTCGCGCCCGACGTGGCCGATCGCGCCGATTATTATCGCTGGCTGTTCTTTACCTCCGGGCCCGTGGAGCAGGCGATCACCGCCAAGCATTTCGGGGTCGAACCCGACGCCGACCAGCAACGCATGGCGGGCTTCGGCTCGCTCCCCGCCGCGCTCGACGCGCTCGAAAGCGCGGTCGCGGGCAAAGCGTTCGTCGCGGGCGACCGCTTCAGCGCCGCCGACGTCTATGTCGGCAGCCAGATCGACTGGGGCATGCAGTTCGGCACCATCCCGTCGCGCCCGGCGTTCGAAGATTATGTCGCACCCTTACGCGAACGCCCGGCGTACAAGCGCGCGAAGGAGATCGACAATGGTCTGATCGCCGAAATGCAGGCCGCGGGCACCGCGCCGGCCTAGGGTAGCGCCTTCAACAATCCTGCAGCGAGCGGCGCGAGCCGCTGGACCTGCGCATCCTGCGATTCGCTCGCCGCGACATAAACGGCATCGCCGAACGCGCCGCTGTTGTGCACCGCCGCCAGCCCTGATTCGCTGGCATAGGGCGCTTTCCAGCGAGGCGAACCATCCGGATGGAGCGCCTGGAACCACGCCACCCAGGCCGCATCGTCGATATCGGCGCGCTTGGCGAGAAACAGCACCGGCCGTGCAAGCCGCCGCGCCTCGCCATGGACATAAGCGTGTGATCCGGGCGGGGCAATTTGCGCCGCGATCGCAGCGAGCAACAAGTCGGCATCGGCGCGCGACAGTCGCGGGTTGAGCGCGAGTTGCATCGACAGATCGGCGCCATGCGCGACGCCATGCCGCCAGCCTTCTCCAGTAACGAAGCCGCGATAATCGTGCACGCCGCGAAGATAGGCCGCCCCGGCTCCGGCGAGCGCGTGGAGTTCGGCGTCGGTCAGAAACGCATCGACGCGTTCGGCGCGCGCGATCTCGGACAGCGTCAACGCGGCGAAGGGTCTGCGAAAACCGGCGGTGTCGTCGGGGCCCGCCACCATAGTCGTTAGCTGGCCGAGCGTGTAGCGCATCTGCGCGGGCGTCAGATATTTGCCGCGAAGCCCTTCGGACCACAGGGTGAAGGCAAAATCGTCACGCACCGCCGGATCGGGATCGCCGAGGCAGGCGGCAAGTGCTTCGAGATCGGCGTTGCTCGCCTTGGGAAAGAATGACGCGGCGTGGCTCTTGAGATCGCCAGCAGGCCGCGGGGCGGTACAGGCTGCACTGCCTTGCCCCGCCATCGCTGCCGGCATCGTCAGCATCAAGCCGCCTGCCGCTAGGAGCGCGTACCTCGTCATCCCCGTCCCCCAAAAAGAAAGAGCCCGGCGAATCGCTTCGCCGGGCTCGCTTGTTTCGGTCTTTGTCCGTCGCGCTTATTCGCGGTTGCCCATCAGGTTGAGCAGGAAGGTGAACATGTTGACGAAGTCGAGGTAGAGCGTCAGCGCGCCCATCACCACCGACTTGCCGACAAAGTCGGTCCCGCGGACATAGAAGTACATGCTCTTGATCTTCTGCGTGTCATAGGCGGTAAGGCCTGCGAACAGCAGCACGCCGATGACGCTGATCGCCATGCTGAGCGCGCTCGACTGCAAGAACAGGTTGATCAGCATCGCGACAAGGATGCCGACAACGCCCATGATCAGGAAGGTGCCGAAGCCCGACAGATCCTTCTTGGTCGTATAGCCATAGAGGCTAAGACCGATGAACGCCGCAGCGGTCGCAAAGAAGGTGGTCGCGATCGACGTGCCCGTGAAGGCGATGAAGATCGTCGACATCGACAGACCCATCACCGCGGCATAGACCCAGAACAGCGTCTGCGCCGCCGTCGTCGACAGCTTGTTGATGCCGAAGCTCAGCACCAGCACGAAGGCCAGCGGCGCCAGCGCGACAACCCACATCAGCGGGCTGCCGACCAGCGAGGCGGTAAAGCCCGACTGAAACGCCAGCAACGCGACGATGCCGGTCAGCAGCACGCCCGAGCCCATATAGTTGTAAACCGACAGCATGTACGACCGCAGGCCGGCATCGACAGCCTGGTCCATTGCGTTCGCGCCGGCACCAAAACCGGAAGCCGCCATATTGGGGTCGTTCCAATTCGCCATTGTCATTACTCCATCACCGGCCAGCCCATACCGGCCGTAGGCAACAATATCGGGACTTTCCCCTCACGTTTCAAGCGAAACCGGACAAGGGCAATATATTGCCTCCCGGGCGGTTATGGGGTCGCGATCCGAAACCCCGCCCTCTATGCTTCCCGCCATGTCCACGCATCGCCTGTTCGTCGCGCTGCGCCCGCCGCGTCGGGTCCGCGACATATTGCTCGCCGCGATGCACGGCGTGTCGGGCGCGCGCTGGCAGAATGACGAGCAGCTCCACCTGACCTTGCGCTTCATCGGCGAGGTCGATCATCATATGGCGGAGGATATCGCCGCGGCGCTCGGCGCGCTTTACGCGCCAGCGGTGAGGGCGCGGATCGCGGGGGTGGGCCTGTTCGAGCGCCAAGGCCGGCCGCACATGATCTGGGCCGGGGTCGATCCGCACGAACCGCTCGCGGCGCTGCACCGCAAGGTCGATCAGTGCCTCGCGCGCGTCGGCGTCGCGCCCGAAACGCGAGCGTTTGTTCCGCATGTCACGCTTGCCCGACTGAACCGCGGATCGGGTCCGGTCGCCGCCTTCCTTGCGCTGAACAGCGACCTCGCCAGTCCGGGATTCGAATTTGGCCACGTCACGCTATTCGAAAGCGAAATGGGTCATGGCGGGTCGCGCTATCATCCGGTGGCGCGTTATCCTTTGGACGGCGAAAATTCGGCGACGAGCGCGGCCGCGACCGCATCGACATCGTCCCACGTCGCGGCAAAGCCGTCGTCCTCGCCATAATAGGGATCGGTGACGCCCTCCCCGCCGCGTCCCGGCAGCAGGTCGAGCATCAACCGGAGATCGGCGGTGGCGTCGGCGGGACGCAGCGCGCGGGCGTCGCGCAAATTGCTGGTGTCGGCGGTGAGGATCAGGTCGAAATCGTAAAAGTCGGCGCGGCGGAGCTGGCGGCCGCGCAGCGCCGAGATATCGACGCCGCGGCGCCGCGCTTCGACCTGCGCACGGGGGTCGGGCGCGCGACCGACATGCCAGTCGCCGGTGCCTGCCGAATCGAGCGTCGCGTCGATACCGGCGCGGGCAAAGGCGGCGCGCGCAGCGCCTTCGGCCAGCGGTGAGCGGCAGATATTGCCGAGGCAGAGGAAGAGGATCGCGGGCCTGGCAATTTCTCGATCATCGCGCATATCGACCATATTCTCCATAAAGTTGAACCGACTTTCAACTTGCACGCTCGTCCGGCTCTGCTAGCCATGGGCCATAACAGATAATGGGTCAGGGAGAGGGTTGCCAGATGGCCGAGACCGCCAGCGAGAATGCCACGTCCGACGCGCCGGTTTCGGCCGAGCCGAAAGCCACCGGGTACAGCTGGTACGTGCTGTCGGTGCTGGTGGTCGTCTATATCCTCAATTTCATCGACCGGCAGATCCTGAGCATCCTCGCGGTCGACATCAAGGCCGACCTCGGGCTGACCGACGCCGATATGGGCTTTCTCGGCGGCGCCGCCTTCGCGGTCTTTTATGCCTTGTTCGGCATCCCGCTCGGGCGGCTCGCCGACAATTGGAGTCGGGTCAAATTGCTGTCGATCGGGCTCGCGCTGTGGTCGACGATGACCGCGCTGTCGGGATTTGCGCGCAACCAGCTCACCCTGTCCTTGGCGCGCATGGGCGTCGGCATCGGCGAGGCGACCGCGAGCCCGACCGCTTACTCGCTCATTTCCGACTATTTCCCGAAAAAGCAGCGCGCGACGGCGCTCGCCATCTATTCGTCGGGGCTCTACCTCGGCGGCGGCGTCTCGCTGTTCATCGGCGCGCTGATCGTCAAGGCGTGGAACGAGGCCTATCCGGCGGGCGGCCCGCTGGGGCTCGTCGGCTGGCAGGCGGCGTTCCTCGCGGTCGGCATTCCCGGCCTGCTCGTCGCCTTGTGGGTGGCGACGCTGCGCGAACCGGTGCGCGGCGCGATGGACGGGGTGACAAGCCCCAGTTCGCCGACGCCGTTCCGGGCGTTCGGCAAGGATCTGTCGATGATCGTCCCGCCGCTGACCTTGATCGGCGCGTGGCAGCGCGGGCCGACGGCGCTCGCGATCAACATCGGTTTCGCCGCCGCGATCGCCGGCTTCGCCTGGTGGATGATCGCGCTGACGGGCAATTTTCCGCAATGGTCGGCCGTGGCCCTTGGCTATTATGCCGTCTTTTCCTGGGCGTGCACGCTCCGCGCGCACGATCCCGCAACCTTCCGCCTGATCTGGGGCACCCCGGCGTTCATCTGCACGACTCTCGGTTACGGCCTCGTCAGCCTCGCCGCCTATGCGCTCGCCTTCTGGTCGGCACCTTATGCCGAAACGGTGCTGGGGCTGCCCAAGCAGGAACTGGCGTTCATCCTGGGCGCGAATGGTGCGGTCAGCGGCTTTGTCGGCGTGATCCTCGGCGGCCGGCTTGCCGATCAGCTGCGGACCAAAAATCCGGCGGGGCGCATCCTGATGATCATCTTTGGCGTGATCGCGCCGATCATACCGATCTGGGTCGGCTATACGACCGAAAATGCGACGCTCTTCTATGCCATGAACTTCCTCGCGGGCATGTTCGGCGCGACCGCATTGGGGGCGGCCGCAGCGACGACGCAGGATCTGGTGCTGCCGCGGATGCGCGGCACGGCAACCGCGGCCTTCTTCCTCGGCACGACCCTGGTCGGGCTGTCGTTCGGCCCCTATATGGTCGGGCAGATTTCGGATCTGGCAGGCACGATCGTCGACGGCAAGCCGGTCGGCGACCTGCGCACCGGTATCCTGTCGCTGATCGGCGTCGCCCCGATCGCGCTGATCCTGCTATTCTATGCCTATCGCGCGGTGCCACAGGCCGAGGCGACGATCGTCGAACGCGCAGCGGGCGCCTGACCTTTCGATCGGGACGCCCGCCGGAATATGACCAGTGATGGTGTCACACCCGTCACCTCCGCCTGGGCGGGGGGCGGCGGGGCAGAGGGGAAACGAGACTATTTCGCACCCTCTTTGACGATCACGCCGCACGCGACGCGGCCGCCGCTGTTGCCGCTGGGGTCGGTCTTGTAATCGTCGGGGCCGGCGTGGATCACGAAGGACGCGCCGTCGGCGTCGAGCAGTCCGCCGTCGCCCTCGAAGCGTGAGCCGACGAGGCGCAGCGTCGCGCGGCCGATCTGGTCGGGCTCGACGACGAGGTTCGGCATGTCGCCGTGATGCGCGCCCATCGGATTGTCGCGGCCGTGCTGGACGCCGGTCGGGTTCCAGTGCGGGCCGGCGCTGGCGAAATCGGACGGCGTGCACTGGCCGACGGCATGGACGTGCATGCCATAGGTGCCCGCGGCAAATCCGCGCGCGACAAGCTCGATGCGCAGCCCGGTGGTGTCGCGATAAATGTCGGCGCGGCCACGGTCGGCGCCTCTGGCGTCATAAAGCTGGGCGTGGGCGTCGGCGGTCGGCATCGTGGCCGTGGGAGCTTTTCCCATGCCCGCGCAACCGGCGAGCGCGAGGGCCCCGATGACGACGGCCCCCTGGGCCACTAACTGTTTGCGGCGCGAACCCATCGTCATTTTGCTGCTCCCTGTTGCAAGGTTTGAAATCAGGACGTCACGGCGGCGCGTTTCGATCCCGGTTTGCCCGTGATGCCCTTAATCGCTGCCCGTTCCAAGGGGATAAGTCGGCTTTGGGGTGGGGAGCGGACGCACCCATGATTCGTCATCCCGGACTTGATCCGGGATCCACGGCAGCGCTGCAGTCATGGACCCCGGATCAAGTCCGGGGTGACGATGAAGGATAGGTCCGCTTCCGGTCGGTAGCCGACATTCAAACACCCATCGGGAAATGCCAAAAAAAAGGGCCGCGAATCGCTTCGCGGCCCCGTATTTTTGCCTGACGGCCCTGATCGAGGATCAGAAGACGCGGGCGTATTGCTCGTTGCCGACGAAGCCCAGCTTGCCGACGCCGCTGCGCTTGATCACCGCCATGACATTGTCGACGACGATATAGCGTGCATAGGGGTCGGGCTGGACCTGCAGTTCGGGTTCGACCGGCAGAGCCTTGGTCTGTTCCAGATAGTTCGCCAGCTGCGCGAGGTCGACCGGCGCACCGTTCCAGGTGATCGTTCCCGCGGGATCGATCATCACCTTGTTCTTTTCGGGGTCGACATTGCTCTGGCTGTCGGTCGGGACCGGCAGATCGATCTTCACCGCGTGGGTCTGGACCGGGATGGTGATGATGAACATGATGAGGAGCACGAGCATGACGTCGATGAGCGGCGTCGTGTTCATATCCATCATCGGTTCATTTTCGTCCCGATCTCCAACTGCCATGGACATGCGATTATTCCTTCGTTCCTAAACCGAGCGCGCCCTTACAGGCGGCTCGTCGTGCCCGAGCCAGCAGCCGGTTCCGAAATGAACCCGATCTTCTGGAAGCCGGCATATTGCATCGTGTAGATCACACCGCCGATGCACTGATACGGGGTGTTGACGTCGCCGCGGATATGCACTTCGGGGAAATTTTCCTCGGTGATATTCTGCGGGCCGCCGATATCCTCGAGCAGCTGCTCGAGTTTATTCTGTCCACGTTCCAGCAACTGCTTCGAATCGACCGGGGTCTGGCCCCAATAGACTTCACACGCCGTGCTCTCGGGGTTGGGCTCGCCATCGCCGTCGGTATCAGCCGAACGGATCGACAGCAGCACATTTTCAGGCTTGGTCGTCGTCACCTCAAACGCCACGTCGGGCAGTTCCAGGTTCACCGTCTCCAACACCACGGGAACCGTGATGAGGAAGATGATGAGCAACACAAGCATGATGTCCACGAGCGGAGTCGTGTTGATTTCGGACATTGGGGCTTCTTCGCCGCCCTTGTCGCCTACACTCATCGCCATAGGATTAGCATCCTGTCACAAAATTTCTGTCACGGACATCGGGACGACGCGCCTTGAGCCCGCCTTCCCTGTCCAACGGACCCCGCCTTTCGCCACGCGGCGACTCGCCACGCAACGACAAGGCGGGGGTCCAGGAGACCGATCAGGCCTTCTTCGGTGCCGCGGCCGGAGCAGCGGTCTTCGCCGGAACGATCAACGCGGGCTTCACCTGACCGTTCGACATGATCGAGCCGAGCACATCGTTCGAGAAGGTCGACAGACGGCGGGCGATCGCCTTGTTGCGGCTCTGGAGCCAGTTGAACGCGAGCACCGCGGGAACGGCCACGATCAGACCGATGGCGGTCATGATCAGCGCTTCACCGACCGGACCGGCGACGGTGTCGATCGAAGCCTGGCCCGACGCACCGATCTTCACGAGGGCGCGAAGAATACCGATAACGGTACCGAACAGACCAACGAAGGGAGCGGTCGAACCCACGGTCGCGAGGAAGGCGAGGCCCGAGTTCAGCTTCGAGTTGATGTGGTTCTGCGAACGCTCGAGCGTGCCGTGCATCCAGTCATGCGCTTCGACCGGGTCGGTCAGCTTGTTATGCTCTTCGTTGGCGCGCAGACCGTCTTCGACGACCTGACGATAAGCGCTGTTCTTTTCGAGCTTTGCAGCGCCGTCGGCGAGCGTCGGAGCGCGCCAGAAATTGGCGTCGACGGCCTTGCCCTGGTTCATCACCTTATTCTGTTCGAACAGCTTGGTGAACAGGATGTAGAGCGTGCCGACGAACATGATCAGCAGGACGAGGAAGGTGACCTGCGAGACGATGCCGCCTTCGCACAGTGCGGGAACGAGACCGTAGGGGCTCGCGCCTTCTTCCTTCACGCACATTGCGGCGGGCATCAGGCTGAGACCACCTTCACCATGGGCGGCTGCCGGCGCCGCGGCGGCGGCGTTTGCAATCAGATTAAACATACTGGAAAATCCCTCTCAAAATATTCAATAAGTTCGAAACACAGATCCGGTCGCGCGATCAGCGCGGAATCTGCCAACGGATACGATTGCTGTACGTGCCGCCCGTGGGGTTACCCGCGCGATCCTTGCCCGGATTGAACCGGCCACGGCGCTGGATAAGCTTGCAGGTTTCGGCATCGAGATCGGAATGACCGCTCGACGAGGTCACATCACACGAGGTGATGCGGCCATCGGCGCCATAAGTGACGCGGAACCCGGTGGTGCCTTCACGCTCTTCACGCATCGCACGCGCCGGATAGTCGTCGTTCGTCGCCCAGCGCCCCGGATTGCCACGCGGCGTACCGGCGGCGCTGAGATCAGGCGTCGGCGGCGGCGCCGGCGGTGCCGGCGGCGTGTAGATGGGCGGGGGCGGCGTCGGCGGCGCCTTCGGCACCGACTGGACCGTGTTGGTCGTCACCGGCGGCGGAATCGGCGACGGCGGCGTCACGACCGGCGGCGGCGGCGGCAATTGATTGTCCGGCGGCGGCGGCGGCGGCGGCTCCTCCGGCGGCGGCGGCTCTTCAACGTCCACCACATCCAATTTTTCGGCGATTTTCTTGACGATACTGATATTCAAGCCGTTAACCAGGCCATAGCCCAGAACCGCTGTAAGCAGACCAACCAAGACAATCGCCACTACCCTGTTTTTAGGGTCGACATTATCACCATAAGCCATTCAGGGACGACGCTCCTTGCTAGATCATCCTGACACCAATTCCCTGCCGACGGGTTCGGTTGCCAAATGCCCGGATGATTTCCGATGCGTTGTGCGAGACCCGACGGCGCTGCGTTCGGCTTATTATGTTTTTGCCGGACGCTTCGAGGCCCGTCCTATCGCGGTGGCGGCACATTCGCAAACCCTTTATCAGCGGTTAATGTGCCTTGTCCCATGATGGGGTTTTATATGCCGATACCGGTGTCATAAACGATGGAAAGAATAGAGATCATGCGCCTCCCCCACCCGGCCGCCATCGCCGGCATTCTGGCCTTTAGCCTTGGAATCCCGACCGTTTCTGCGATGCAGACGCCCGTCCCCGCCGCAGCGGCGAGCCCCTACAGCTATGCCGACATCGCCGATCTGGCCACCGCCGCGCCGATGGCGCTGCACGCGCGTATATATAGGGCCACCGTGCTCAAACCCGCCCAAGCGCCCGGAGTCGCGGCGGGCCATGCGCGATTCTATGTCGAGTCCGACGTTGTCAGCCTGATTCGCGGCGCGGGCCCGCTGGCGGCGCGAATCTCCTACCTCGTCGACCTGCCGCTCGACGCGAAGGGGAAGCCGGTGAAGCTGAAGAAGAAACAGCCTGTCCTGCTCTTTGCCCGGCCCGTCGCCGGCGCGGCGGCGGGAACAAGCAGCACCGGCAGCGTCCAGCTGATCGCGCCCGATGCGCAGCTGCCCTGGGACCCGGCGACCGAGGCGCAATTGCGCGCGGTGCTGACCGAACTCGTCAAGCCGGGCGCGGCGCCCGCGATCACCGGCATCGCCAATGGCTTCCACGTCCCCGGCACCTTGCCCGGCGAGGGCGAGACGCAGCTGTTCCTCAACACCAGCACCGGCGAGCCCGTGTCGCTGACCATATTGACCGCCGCCGACGGGTCGCGGCGCTGGGCAGCGGCGTTTGGCGAGATCGTCGATGGGTCGGCGGCGGTGCCGCAGCGGAACACGCTGGCCTGGTACCGGCTCGCCTGCGGGCTGCCGCGCCAGCTGCCGCTGACCAAGCTGGCGGGAACCGCGCCCCAGGATCGGCGCAAGGCGGCGTCGGATTATAGTGTCGTCCTCGGCGCGCTCGGCGAATGCGCGCGCACGCGCAAAGCGCCGCTAGGGTAAAGATTTGCTTCGGCGCGCCTAAGGCGCGCCGGGCTTGTTTCCATTGCAAAAGCCGATAGGGCGCTCCCAACAGCGGGGCGAAGCTCCGCGCCTTATCGGAGTCCCCGCATGTCGCCCCATATCGCCCCGACCGCTCCCCGTCCGCCGCTGCGCGTCGCGCTTGCGGGGATTGGCGTCGTCGGCGGCGGGGTGGTCCGGCTGCTCGAAACAAATCGCGAGCTGATCGCGCGCCGCGCCGGACGCGCGATCGAGATTGTCGCGCTGTCGGCGCGCGACCGGCACAAGGACCGCGGCGTCGACCTGTCGCCCTATCGCTGGGAAGACGATATGGACGCACTCGTCGCGGCGGACGACGTCGATGTGATTGTCGAGATGATCGGCGGCGCCGACGGTCCGGCGCTGACGCTGGCGCGCCACGCGCTCGGCGCGGGCAAGGCGCTGGTCACCGCGAACAAGGCGATGATCGCGCATCATGGGCTCGACCTCGCGCGGCTCGCCGAGGATAAGGACACGCCGCTGAAATATGAGGCCGCGGTCGCGGGCGGCATCCCGGTGATCAAGGCGATCCGCGAAGGCGCCTCGGCGAACGAGATCGCGCGCGTCTATGGCATCCTCAACGGCACCTGCAATTATATCCTGACGCAAATGGAGCGGAATGGCGCGAGCTTTGCCGATGCGCTGAGCGCCGCGCAGGCCGAGGGCTATGCCGAGGCCGACCCGACGTTCGATGTCGATGGCATCGACGCGGCGCATAAATTGTCGATCCTTGCGGCGCTCTGTTTCGGGACGCGGCTCGACATCGGCGCGGTGACCGCCGACGGGATCCGCGGGCTGATCGCCGCCGATATTCGCGAGGCCGAAGCACTCGGTCACCGAGTCCGCCTGATTGGGATGGCCGAACGCGATGCCAATGGTTTGTACCAGCATGTCCAGCCGTGCCTCGTCCCCGCCGACCATCCGCTCGCTTATGTTCCCGGCGCGCTCAACGCGGTGGTTGCCGAGGGCAATTTCGTCGGCCGGCTCTTCTTCGAGGGCGCGGGCGCGGGCGCGGGGCCGACGGCGTCGGCGATCGTCGCCGACATCATCGACATCGCGCGCGACGAATATGGCCCGGCCTTTGCGATGCCGGTCGATTCGCTCGATGCGGCACCCATCGCCGACGCGGGGGCGCGGATCGGCAAACATTATGTCCGGCTGATCGTCGAGGACCGGATCGGCGTGCTTGCCGAGATCGCGGCGGCGATGCGCGATGCCGGGGTGTCGATCGAAAGCCTGATCCAGCGCGGCAGCGACGATGACAGCGGCGTCGTGATCGTGCTCGTCACCCACGAAGGCCCCGCCAGAACGATCTACGCCGCGCTCGACTTTCTAGCCGCTTCCGAGCATGTCGTCGGCACGCCGATGCACATGCCGATCCTCGCGCTTTAGGGTTCTTCTTCCTCCGGCGGCGCCGGGGTGCCCGTTTCGGGGTCGGTCGCGCGTTTCATCGCTTCGAACTGCGCATTATATTCGGGGCCGCGTTTGTACCGGCCGCCGAGAGATATCCAATTATAGGGCAGTTTGTCGAGCGTCATCGCCTGCGCCGCGGCGCGCGGCAGGCCGTCGTCGGTCGATTTGCCGATACCCGCAATCGCGCGCAGTTCGGGCGTCAGGCGGTGCAGATCGGTGTCGGAACCGCAAACATTGATCGAGCCGTCATCGGCGGGTCGGCAGCGCTTGATCGGGTCGACCATTTCCTTTGCCCTGGCGGCGGCGCTTTCGGCATCGCGCGGTGGCGGCGGTGCGGGCGGCCCCTGCGTCTGCGCCATGACGGCCCCGGCGCCCGTCATCGCGATGACACAGCTCATGGCGAAAGCCGCACCGAATCGGGCGAAGCGTTCTCGACAAGTGGCGCGGGCAACCATATGGCGCCCACCATGCCGACGGGGCGGGACAAGTAAAGACGGAGAGTGCGAAAGATGACGGATACCGGCAGCAACCTCGACCGGGTGCTCGTGCTCGAAATGGTGCGCGTCACCGAAGCTGCGGCGATCGCCGCCGCCAAGCTGATCGGCCGCGGTGACGAGAAAGCCGCCGACGCCGCCGCGGTCGAAGCGATGCGCACCGCGTTCAACACGCTTTATATGGACGGCACGATCGTCATCGGCGAGGGCGAGCGCGACGAGGCGCCGATGCTCTATATCGGCGAAAAGGTCGGCAATGCGCCGGGCAAGGGTCCGAAGATCGATATCGCGGTCGACCCGCTGGAAGGCACGACGATCACCGCCAAGGCCGGACCCAACGCGCTCGCGGTGCTGGCGATCGCCGAAGAGGGCTGCCTGCTCAACGCCCCCGACGTCTATATGGACAAGCTCGCGGTCGGCCCCGGCTATTCGGCCAATGTGGTCAATTTCGACAATAGCGTGCGCGAGAATGTCGAAGCCGTCGCGCGCGAAAAGGGCTGCCCGCCCGAACAGATCATCGTCTGTGTACTCGACCGCCCGCGCCACGAGGCAATCATCGCCGAACTGCGCGAGCTGGGCTGCGGCGTCGCGCTGATCCCCGACGGCGACGTCGCCGGCGTGATCGCGACGACGAACCCCGACACCAATGTCGATATCTATATGGGCAGCGGCGGCGCCCCCGAGGGCGTGCTCGCCGCCGCAGCGCTGCGCTGCGTCGGCGGCCAGTTCAAGGGGCGCCTGCTGTTCCGCAACGACGACGAGCGGCTGCGCGCGAAAAAATGGGGCATCGAAGACCTCGACCGCGTCTATGACCTCGAAGATCTCGCCAGCGGCGATGTGATCTTTGCCGCAACGGGGGTCACCGACGGATCGCTGCTGCGCGGCGTCAAGCGCCGCCGCGACGGCGTGATGACCACCGAGACGGTCGTGATGCGCGCCTCGTCGGGCACGGTGCGCTGGGTCAAGGGCGAGCATCGGTCGCACTGAGGCAAGGCGCGCGCGTCAAAAAAAAACATTGAATAGAATGCGGGACCATGGCGTCGGGCGCCGACGGCCGATGGCTTGCATCACCGGCGGCATCGGGCTAAGCGCCGCGCACTCGCATGGACCCGGTGAAAATCCGGGTGGCTATTCCGGCCGCCGATCCGCCGGACGACATCACACATGAAGATATCTCGCGCCCGCGCCCGCGCCGGCGCCATGTGGCTTGTTGTGGAAATCCTATGTTTGGCAGCTTTTCATCCTATCGTCGGCAATGGTTCGCCGACGGCGCTTCGGCGCGCCGCGAAATCCTGGCGGGGATCGTCGTCGCGCTGGCGCTGATTCCCGAAGCGATCGGCTTTTCGATCATCGCGGGGGTCGATCCGCGGGTCGGCCTTTATGCCTCGGTCGCGATCGCCATCGTCATCGCCTTCACGGGAGGCCGCACCGGCATGATCTCCGCCGCGACAGCAGCGGTCGCGGTTCTGGTCATCCCGCTCGTGCGCGAACATGGCGTCGAATATCTGTTCGCCGCCACCATCCTGATGGGGCTGATCCAGATCGTCGCGGGCCTGCTGAGGCTCGACCTGCTGATGCAATTCGTCTCGCGATCGGTTATCACCGGCTTCGTCAATGCGCTGGCAATCCTGATTTTCATGGCGCAGCTGCCGCAACTGACGAATGTCGGCTGGGAAACCTATGCGATGGTCGCGGCAGGCCTTGCGATCATTTATCTGTTGCCGCGCCTGACCAAAGCCGTGCCGTCGTCGCTGGTCGCGATCCTGATCCTGTCGGCGATCAGCATCGGTTTCGGCCTGCCCGTCAATACGGTCGGCGACATGGGCAAATTGCCCGAGGGGCTGCCCAGCCTGGTGCTGCCCAATGTCCCGCTGAGCTGGGAAACATTGCGGATCATCCTGCCCTATTCGCTGACCATGGCCGCGGTCGGTCTGCTCGAAAGCCTGCTCACCGCGCAGATCGTCGACGACATGACCGATACCGACAGCGACAAGCGGCGCGAATGCGCCGGACAGGGCAGCGCGAATATCGTCGCAGCCTTTTTCGGCGGCATGGGCGGCTGTGCGATGATCGGCCAGTCGGTGATCAATGTGACGTCGGGCGGACGCGGGCGGCTGTCGACCTTTACCGCCGGTGCGTTCCTGCTGTTCCTGCTCGCGGTGCTCGGCCCCTTCGTCGGCCGGGTGCCGATGCCGGCGCTGGTCGCGGTGATGATCATGGTGTCGATCGGCACGT
>CAYRQX010000042.1:0-29995 GCA_964426485.1 uncultured Sphingopyxis sp.
AGGACGTCGCCCTTTCACGGCGAAAACACGGGTTCGAGTCCCGTAGGGGTCACCAAATCGCCGAAAAGGCGCAGAAGTCTCGGTTTTCTGTTCGTTAGTGACTCGGTGGGTACACCAGATGAGTACACAAAGGACGAACAATCATGAATCCGAAGGGACTTTGGCGCGATCCGCGCAGCGGTATTTTTTATCTTCGCCGCCGTATCCCGCTGCCGTTGCAAAGCGCCTTCGCTTGCGGCCAACTATACAAGGTGAGCCTCGGCACAGCCGATCAGCGCGATGCAGAACGCAAGCTGGCGATTGCCAATGGTGAATATGAGCAGAAGTGCGAGCAATTTCGCGCCACACTCGCAAATGGTGTCGCGGGATCGTTCACCTCCGACGAGGCACGCGTCCTGGTCGAGCGCCTCCTCACCGCCCGGTCCGCTACCGGGTTTGCGAGCGGCGGTATGGATGTCGCCTTCGTCCTCAAGGATCTCGACGACGCCGTCGCGGATCAAGCGGGAGACCATCGATCCACCGCACAAGACATGAGCCCCGCCGAATGGATCGCCTATCGCAAAAAGTTGGCGGGAAGCGATCTCGACGATGAATTTTCTCCCGAAACACTGGCCCGAATCGAGGCTCACCATGCGTCGGTTCATAGAGACCCGGGCGCGCTATGGTTCAGCTTTCAGAAACGTGTACCGCGCCGCCGTTGGCGCCCGCTACTCAGCTTCGCCGTTACGAAGATAAAGCGCGAACTCAAACTGCCCGATGAGACGAATCGCGGGATTGACGAACCACTCGCCGATGCGCTGGCTGATGCGCTGTGTTCGGTGCAGGTCCGCGAACAAGTTCCTCTGCCTCCCTCGGCCCGGCGCCGCGAAAACGCGAGCCGGCTCCAGCCGGACATGAAGCTCGACGCTCTTGAGGCGAGATGGATCGCGGCGCGCAAGCCGACGCTCAAGGCGCAGGCCGCGACGAACACGGCCGTGCGCTATTTCAAGAGCTATATCGGCGATGTCGGCATCGGCGAGATCACGCCCAACGATCTGTTCGAATTTCGGGACGCCGTGGCAGTGCTGCCGAAAAGTATGCCGCGGGTCCATCGGATGATGGAGTTCGTCGATATTCACGCGCTCTATGCCGACAGGTCCGGCGTAGACCGCATATCCCCGCAATCGATCAAAAAATATCTCGGTGCGGTCCAAGCTCTCCTTGGGTTCGCTTTCCAAGAGCGCTTCATCGCTGCGAACACCGGCGCTGGTATCAAAGTCGAAGGATACACAAAAAAGAGCAAACGGCGCCCATTTACCCAAGACGAACTCGCTCAGCTGTTTGCGGCCGAGCTGTTCACCGCGCCGTGGTCTGACCCCCTGAGCAAATCGAAAGTCTCCGATTCGACCCTGCGCTGGTTGTTTCTGCTCGGCCTGTGCACAGGCGCTCGAATTGAAGAACTTGGCCAGATATTGCTCGCGGACATCAAGTCCGAGCTAGGTGTCCCTTATATCGACGTCACTGACCATGTTATGGACGAGATTGACGAGCGTAAGCGGGTGAAGACCGACGGTTCTATTCGCGTGATACCGCTCCATCCTAAACTGATAGGGCTCGGGTTTCTCGACTACGTCCAACGAATGCGGTCGAGCGGAGCGGTCCGGCTTTTTCCTGACCTCGTGGCTGATTCGCTGGGCGTAAAGACCAAGGAGGCGAGCCGCCGCGCCAACCGCCTGATCGACAATGCCGTCGGCGATGACCCGCGCCTCGTGTTTTATAGTTTCCGACACAGCTTCAAGGATCTCTGCCGCGACGCCAACATTCCCAAGGACGTGCACGACCAGCTTATGGGGCATTCGCCCGCAGATGTTGGCGGAGGCTACGGTTTGGGACGGGCGATCAACAATCTCGCAGCCCACTTGAAGCGGATACGGTTCAGTTTCGTCGATTGGGATGCGATTAAAGTGACTGCCGAACATCCTGAAGCATTACCCGACGCCCACGCAGGCACTCGATCGTCGGCAAGAATGTCGGTCCTTCCCGGTCGGCGGGCTGTTCGATGACTGTCGCGGCAGATCGGCTGCTGGCGAGCAACCCATTGATATCGGCCCATGCGGTTAGATTTTTGAAGATGGCCGGTACCAGTAGATCCAATTTTCTCGCTGGCATTCGGTCGCGGCGAGACTCTGAGGTGCTGAGCTTGGGATACAGTTCATCCCCCAAGCGTACGCTGGTAAGCCGACAATCCGAAATTCATCACGGGGTCGGTAGCTTTGACACTTACGGAGAGAACACGTTTTTCCTAGGTTATTTATCGCCAGGATACCATTATTCTGAAGTCTTAGAGCACTATCATAGTCCCCAGAACGCTGTATCGAACAGACCTCTTGCTCGTTTGTTTTTAAGCAATCACCAATTCCCAACAACCATATTAACGGCGCTACGCGGTCGAAGACTCGCGGAACTCATAGATTTCACTGAGCACCGTATATTTTTTGGTTCCAAGCACACCACCATTGTGTCCGCGGAAATGCACCCTGACGACGACGAGATCCTGGAATTGGAGCTTGCGGTGGCATGGTATCCTCTGTCGCGAGCGCTGTCGCACCTATAGAGAAATTTGATCGCGCTTTCCGTCGAGTCGCATCCGTCATCCGCGCAACTTTCGGTGCTGGCTCTACCTCCGATGGATCGCCCACGTGCGCGCTCAGACTCACGCGGCAACGGCTTCTACTTATCAATCGAGCGAGTGGCCGTCCGGCTGCTAGTGGCTTGATCTGGCCGATTGCGGTCAGGCAGCTTTTGGGGACCGAACAAAGAGAGCGGACGTTCCGGCACGGGTTGAAACGCTCGCTCTCTAGGCTACTTTAATTTGCTGGCTAGACTTCGATGCCTTCCGCTAGGGTCAGCGCATCTTCAACATCGACACCGAGGTATCGCACCGTATTTTCGATCTTGGTGTGGCCGAGTAGAATCTGCACAGCACGCAGGTTCCCGGTCGCCTTGTAAATAATCGACGCCTTTGTTCTGCGCAACGAATGCGTCCCATAATCTTCGCTTCGGAGACCAACAGCCGTGACCCATTCGTCGACCAGACGCGCATATTGGCGCGTGCTCATATGAGCGGAGTGGTCGATCCGGCTGGGGAACGCGTAGTCCTCTATCGATCCGCCGCGACGTTCGAGCCAAGCGAGGAGGCTGCCGCGAGCATCCGACATGATTTCGAATTGGACTGGTCGACCGGTCTTCTGTTGAATCACCATTGCTCGCGTTCTCAACTCACCGCCGGTGACAAGGTCACCAATCCTGATCTTCACAAGATCGCAGCCTCGCAGTTTGCTGTCGATCGCAAGATCGAAAAGCGCCCGGTCGCGAAGCCGATGCTCCCGATCCAGGTGAAAGCGAATTGCCCATATCTGCCGTGGCTTTAACGGTCGCTTTGCGCCTACCTTTCGACCGGCATTCCACGCCGGGCGTGGCGGTAAATAGTCGAATTCTGATCTACCCATGATCGTTCTCCTGCGGCCGAAATGGCCGAAATGGGAACGCTTGGGATGCTTGCGCGGCTAGCAGACCGAGTTGAAATCGATGTAATGGAAGGATCGCAGCGTGCTAACTCAGGTTGGATTGCCTTCGCTCCGATCAAGATTTCGAACGCGTCCGGTTAGTCCCGAGCATTATTTCGCCCATATCGCCTTTGTGCCGGTAGCTGAGGGCCAAGAGGTAGATCGAGAGGAACAGCATGCCGCCGAAGATAGCCACCAAGCCAAGCAAACAGCCTCCAACGGCAAAGTCGTTGCGCCAGGCAGTCCACAGTCCAGACAATAGCAGAAAGGTGAAGAAGTCGAAATTGAACTGCCCCGGCCAACCCATGGCCGCCATATCGCCGAAGAAGACCGGCAACAGGTTCCATCCGTGCGCGGCGATCGTGACGCCAGTGTAAATTAGGATCGAGAGCAAGCACGCGAGAAGGAAAAGCCGGAACCAGATCATAAGCCCCCCAATCCAAATTTCACACGGGTAGACAGATCATTTTTTTCGCGCCCTGACCATTACCTCTCAATTCGCGCAAAGGCTGCCGCGCCCGCCGGGGCGACGGGATTTACTTTCGAAGGCTCGGCGATGGCGGTGGCAAGATCACTCACACTTGAGACCGCTCCGGAGAAAATCGCCTCCATGCTCCGCACGCACAGCGCAACCTGATCGTCCACCAAATCATAATAGACCTGCTTGGCTTCGCGGCGCGTCTTGACGAGTTCGCCACGGCGAAGCTCGGCAAGTTGCTGACTGAGCGCGGGTTGGCCGATGGCCGTCGCCGCCTCGATCTCGCTGACGGTCCGTTCGCCGCGCAGCAGGCACGACAGGATCATCAGCCGTTGCGGCTGGGCATAGACGCGCAGCTTTTCGACCACCTTGTCCGCCATCGCACGATCCTCGTAGATCGCAGTCATGGCGCATCCATGGTGCGGCAGAACCAGCCGAGGTCGTTACCCTCCATCACCTTTTCGGACGGCGGCGCCAGAAACGCGTCGCCCGGTCGCCAGCCTTCGGGCGTCAGCCGCTTGCCGTCGGCCGTCTGCTGGAGCGCGGCGACAGTGCGCAATATCTCGTCGACAGACCGACCGACGGTGTGCGGATATATGTTGATCGCGCGGACGATGCCCTCGGGATCGATGATATAGGTCGCCCGAACAGCGGCGCTGTCCTGCGCGGCGGCGTCGATCATGCCATAGGCGCGGCCGATCGCCATGCTGGGATCCTCAACGATGGGAAACCCGATCGCGACCCCGAAATGCGCCTCGATCGCACGCACCCACGCGAGGTGCGAGTAGAGGCTGTCGACCGACAGCCCGAGAAGCGAGCATTCCAGCTTGTCGAAATCCGCCTGCCGCTTCGCAAAGGCAATAAACTCGGTCGTGCAGACCGGCGTGAAGTCGGCGGGGTGCGAAAAGAACACGAGCCAGCGCCCGCGATAGTCCGCCAGCGCCAGCTGCCCGCTGGTCGAGCGCGCGGTGAAATTCGGGGCGGCATCGCCCAATCCAATCGGTCGCGGCGCGTTGGTCATCTCGGTCATTTGGTCATCCATTCCTGTGTTCCAAGCCTTGCCTCGCAGCCCGGCTTGACGCAATCACTCTATTCAATTACATAATTTATGTAAATCTGATTTTAAAGGATCGGCAAATGATGGACCAGGTTATCGAAAAGGCTGGCGCCCAGGTCGAGGCAGCAAAGGCGCAAGCGTTCGAAATCAAGGCCTTTTTCGACAATGCGACGAACACGATTTCCTATGTCGTACATGATCGCGCGACGCGCCGCGCGGCGGTGATCGACTCGGTTCTGGACTATGATCCGGCCGCCGGGCGCACGTCGCACGAGTCGGCCGACGCGGTGATCGCCTATGTCGAGGCGCAAGGCCTGACGGTCGACTGGCTGCTCGAAACGCACGCCCACGCCGATCATCTGTCAGCCGCCCCCTATCTGCAGGACAAGCTGGGCGGAAAAATTGCGATCGGCGAGCATATCGTCACCGTGCAGCGCAATTTCGGCAAGCTGTTCAACGCGGGTAGCGACTTCCAGCGCGACGGGTCGGATTTCGATCAACTGTGGAAGGACGGCGACCAGTTCCGGATCGGCGAGATTCCCGTGACGGTCCTGCACGTCCCCGGCCACACCCCCGCAGACAATGCCTATGTGATCGGCGATGCGGTGTTCGTCGGCGACACGATGTTCATGCCCGACTATGGTACCGCGCGTGCCGACTTCCCCGGCGGCGATGCGCGCCAGCTGTTCCGCTCGCTGCGCCGCATTCTCGAGCTGCCGCCGCAGACGCGGCTGTTCATGTGCCACGACTATTTACCCGAAGGCCGCGACAATTATGTGTGGGAAACCACCGTCGCCGACGAGCGCGCCCACAATATCCACGCGCATGACGGGGTAAGCGAGGATGAATTTGTCGCGATGCGCGAGGCGCGCGACATCTCGCTGTCGATGCCGCGGCTGATCATGCCGTCGATCCAGGTCAATATGCGCGCGGGCCACATGCCCGCGCCCGAAGACAATGGCATCCGCTACCTTAAGATTCCCGTGAACGCCGTATGATTGCGTCCTTTCCTCAGGCGATGCCGGTCGAAGGATTGCTCGGTGGCCTTTTGATCGGCGCGAGCGCCGCGATCATGTTGCTCGGCAACGGCCGCATCGCCGGGGTCAGCGGGCTCGGCGCGCGGGCGCTCGGCATCGCGGATATCGGGGCGCCGCGCGCGATGGCGGCTGCCTTCGTGATCGGCCTGCCGATCGGCGCGGCGCTTGTCGCGCTGCTGCTCGGCGCGGTCGAAGCGCGCTATCCCGCCGCGACGTGGCAGATCGTCGTCGGCGGGCTTCTCGTCGGCTATGGCACGCGGCTCGGGTCGGGCTGCACGAGCGGCCACGGCGTATGCGGTATGGCGCGGCTATCGCCGCGATCGGTCATTGCAACGCTCGTGTTCATGGCCAGCGGCATCGCGAGCGTCGCGATGATGCGCGCGGGCGGCCTGTTGTGAGCCGCTTGGTTGCCGCGCTCCTCGCGGGCTCGATCTTCGGCGCCGGGCTCGCGCTGTCGGGCATGGCCGATCCCCAGCGCGTCCGCGCCTTCCTCGACGTTTTCGGCCAATGGGATCCCACGCTGGCGTTCGTCATGGCCGGAGCGCTGGTGCCGATGGCGCTGGCTTGGGCGCTGCAGCGCCGCTCGCCGCGCCCGGCTTTTGCCGACAGCTTCGACCTACCCGCGACGCGCGGCATCGACGCGCCCCTGGTCGTCGGCGCGATGTTGTTCGGGATCGGCTGGGGGCTGAGCGGGCTTTGCCCCGGTCCAGCGATCGCCGGGCTTGCGATCGCGCCCTCCCAGGCCGGCATCGCAGTCGCGGCGATGATCGCGGGCATGGTGCTGCACCGCCTGACGAGACGCTGATAAAGGATAACGGAGTGGTATCCATGGACATCAGGACAATCGACGCGCGGCTGAGCGTCAGCCCGCAAATCCGCCCCGAGGACGTGCCCGCAATCGCCGCGGCAGGCTATCGAACGATCATCTGCAACCGTCCCGACGGCGAAGACGCGGGGCAGCCGCCCGCCGCAGCGATTGCCGCCGCGGCGGAGGCGAGCGGACTTGCCTTCACCCACCTGCCGGTCGTGCCGGGCCAGGCAAGCGACACGGACGCCGCCCTGATGGCAAACGCCCTCGGCAACCTGCCCGGGCCCGTGCTCGCTTATTGTCGTTCGGGCAGCCGTTCGGAAAAGCTCGCCGCGATGGCGGAGCGGCAGGACAGGTCTGGCGCGCGCGCCGAGTTCGACATCGTCATCGTCGGTGGCGGCGCGGCGGGGATTGCCACCGCCGCGAGCATCCTCCGGCGCAGTCGCGACGTCAAACTGGCCGTCATCGAGCCGTCGGACGACCACTATTACCAGCCCGGTTGGACGATGGTCGGTGCGGGGGTTTTCGACGCGCCGTTCACCCACCGGCGCGAAGCAAGCCTGATCCCGGCGGGCGCCGAGTGGATCAAGGACGCGGTGGCGCGGTTCGAACCCGACGCCAATCGCGTCGAGCTCGGCGACGGGCGGCGCATCGGCTATCGCGTGCTGATCGTCTGCCCCGGGATCAAGCTCGACTGGGATGCGATCCCGGGGCTGGCAGAGACGCTGGGGCGCAACGGGGTGACGTCGAACTATCGTTACGACCTTGCACCATACACCAACCGGCTCGTCCGCGAGTTCAAGGGCGGAACCGCGATCTTCACCCAGCCGCCGATGCCGATCAAATGCGCCGGCGCGCCGCAAAAGGCGATGTATCTGTCGTGCCACCGCTGGGAGAAGTCGGGAACACTTGCTGCAGCGGACGTCCAGTTCCATAACGCAGGCGCAGTGCTGTTCGGCGTTCCCGAATATGTTCCGGCGCTGATGGAATATGTCGGACGGTATGGCATCGATCTCAATTTCGAATCCAAGCTCGTCGCGATCGATGGGCTTGGACGCACCGCCACCTTCGAACAGCGTCGCGGCGAAGAGGTAACGACGATCAAGCAGCGCTTCGACATGATTCATGTCGTGCCGCCGCAAGTCGCGCCGGACTTCGTGCGAGCAAGTCCGCTCGCCGCGCCGTCCGGCTTCGTCGCCGTCGACGAAGCGACGCTGCGCCACCCCTCCTATCCCAATATTTTCGCGCTCGGCGACGCCTGCGCCGCCCCCAATGCGAAGACGGCTGCAGCGGCACGCAAACAGGCGCCGGTGGTCGCGGTCAACGCGCTCGCCGCGCTCGCGGGCAAGCCGCCGGTGGCCGATTATGACGGCTATGGCAGCTGCCCGCTGACGGTCGAGGCGGGCAAGATCGTCCTCGCCGAATTCGGCTATGGGGGCAAGCTGCTGCCAAGCTTTCCGTCGTGGCTGATCGACGGCACCCGCCCTTCGCGCCTGTCGTGGCTGCTCAAGGACACGATCCTGCCGCCCGTCTATTGGCACGGCATGCTCAAGGGCCGCGAATGGATGGTGAAGCCCCACATGATCGGCGCCGAAGGGTGACGGCATGATCGATGCTCTTCACTACGGCCTCGGCGGCGTGTCGGGCATATTGGTCGGCTTCGTGCTCGGCCTTGTCGGCGGCGGCGGATCGATCCTTGCGGTCCCGCTGCTCCTGTATCTCGTCGGCGTGAAGAACCCACATGTCGCCATCGGCACCAGCGCCTTCGCGGTTGCAGCCAATGCCGCGATCGGATTGTGGAATCACGCGCGCGCGGGCACGGTCAATTGGCGCTGCGGTTTCATCTACGCCGGGGCCGGCGTCATCGGTGCCTTTGCCGGGTCGACCCTCGGCAAGAGCATCGACGGGCATCAATTGTTGCTGCTGTTCGCTCTTTTGATGATCCTTGTCGCCATCCTAATGTTCCGCAGCCGCGGGAACGAGGGCATCGAAGGCGCGATGTGCAGCCGCGAGAATGTGGGCAAAGTTGCCGGTTATGGCCTCGGCACCGGCGCCTTCTCGGGCTTTTTCGGGATCGGCGGCGGCTTCCTGATCGTCCCCGGCCTTGTCGCCTCGACCTCGATGCCGATCCTGCGCGCGATCGGCACCTCGCTGGTCGCGGTGACCGCCTTCGGACTCACGACCTCGTTCAACTATGCGATGTCGGGCCTCGTCAACTGGCCGCTCGCCGCAGTGTTCATCCTTGGCGGGGTGGCGGGCAGCGCGATCGGAACCCGCGCCGCACGGCTGCTGTCCACCGACAAGGGCAGGCTCAATATGATTTTCGCCGGCTTCGTCATGATCGTCGCCATTTACATGCTTTGGAAAAGCTGGGCCGAACTGGCGGGATAATGGGGAGGGAAGGCATGTTGCGAACCATCGAGGCAAGGTTGACGCCGCCGCCGCGCACTCGCGCGCTGATCGACCTGCTGTTCCGGCTGCTCACCAGCCTCATCTTCATCATCGGCGGCCTGGGGCATTTCGGCCAACATCGCATGATGCTCGACCGGATGGCGGAATCGCCGTGGGCTCCGATGGTCGGCATGATCGGAGATCCATCGGTGCTGTTGTGGCTGTCGGGTATCGCCTTCGTCGCCGCCGGGCTGGCGCTCGCGATCGGATTTATGACCCGGGCCTCGGCGCTCATCCTCTTCGTGACCCTTGTGCCGGTTACCGTGGCGGTTCATCTCGTCCCCGATCCGTCGCACGTCGGACCGCTTTACAAGTATGTCGCCATTCTCAGCGCGCTGCTGTTGATCTGGGCGCGTGGACCGGGGGCCTTCGCCTTGGACAATCGGCCCACTGCATGCGGGGACGGAAAATGATAATAATCAAACCAGCTCCTCCTCTCGGAGAATGATGATGATCGAACAGGAATGGGCGATCCTGCTCGCCCGCATTCAATTTGCCTTCACGGTCAGCTTCCATTTCCTGTTCCCGGCCTTCTCGATAGGCCTCGCGAGTTTCCTTGCCGTGCTCGAAGGACTGTGGCTGAAGACCGGTAAGGGCGTCTACGCCAACCTCTACCGCTATTGGCTCAAGATATTCGCGGTGGTTTTCGCAATGGGCGTCGTGTCCGGCATCGTCATGTCCTACCAGTTCGGGACGAACTGGTCGGTCTTCTCGGACAAGGCCGGACCGGTGATCGGGCCGCTCATGGCCTATGAGGTGCTGACCGCCTTCTTCCTCGAGGCGGGGTTCCTCGGCGTCATGCTGTTCGGCATCAACAAGGTCGGCCGCAAGCTGCATTTCGTGGCGACGCTTGCGGTGGCCCTCGGCACTTTCATCTCGGCCTTCTGGATCCTGTCGGTGAACAGCTGGATGCAGACCCCGGCGGGCTTCGATATGAGCGCGAACGGCCAATTCCTTCCCGGTGACAGCTGGCTGCCGATCATCTTCAACCCCAGTTTTCCCTATCGCCTCGTCCACACGGTCCTCGCGGCTTATCTGACGACGGCCTTTGCGGTGGGCGGCGTCGGCGCGTGGCATCTGCTGAAGGACCGGCAGAACCCCGGCGCGCGCAAGATGTTCTCGATGGCGATGTGGATGGCGGCGATCGTCGCCCCGATCCAGGTCGTGGCGGGCGATTTCCACGGTCTCAACACGTTGGAACATCAGCCGGTCAAGGTGATGGCGATGGAAGGCCATTATCAGAGCCACCCCGACGGCGCGCCGTTCATCCTTTTCGGAATCCCGAACAGCAAGGATAAACGCGTCGATTATGCCGTCGAAATCCCGAAAGCCTCGTCGCTCATCCTAAAGCATGACCCCGACGCGCCGCTCAAGGGCCTCGATACGGTTCCCGACGCCGACGAGCCGCCGGTTGGCATCGTCTTCTGGGCGTTTCGCATCATGGTCGGCCTCGGCATGGCAATGGTCGGTATCGGGCTGTGGAGCCTCTTCGCACGCACGCGGCGCCGGCTCTACGATATGACATGGCTGCACCGCGCCGCCGTCGCAATGGGACCGAGCGGCTTCATCGCCGTTCTCGCCGGCTGGGCAACCACCGAGGTCGGCCGCCAGCCCTTCACCATCTATGGCCTGCTCCGCACCGTCGACAGCGCATCACCGCTCGACGCGCCTGCGGTTGCGGCATCGCTGCTCGCGTTCGTCGTCGTCTATTTCGCGGTGTTCGGCATGGGCATCTGGTACCTGCTTCGCCTCATGAAAAAGCCGCCCGAGGCGCATGAGGCCGCCCTCGATGGTATGCCGATCCGCTCCGCCGGGATTACACCCGCCGCCGCCGTCATCGAAGGAGAAGGCGCATGATCGATCTCACCGTCATCTGGGCCTGCATCATCGGCTTTGCGATCATCGCCTATGTCGTGATGGACGGCTTCGACCTCGGCATCGGCATCCTGTTTCCCTTCTTCAAGGTGGGCAAGGATCGCGACACAGCGATGAACAGCATCGCTCCGGTGTGGGACGGCAACGAGACCTGGCTTGTCATGGGCGTCGGCGGCCTGCTCGCCGCCTTTCCGCTTGCCTATGCGATCATTCTTCCCGCCCTCTACGCGCCGATGATCGCTATGCTGCTCGGCCTCGTCTTTCGGGGCGTGGCGTTCGAGTTTCGCTGGCGCGACCCGGCGCATCGCGCCTTCTGGGATCGCGCCTTCACGATGGGGTCGATCATCGCGACCTTTGCGCAGGGGATTGCGCTCGGCGCGCTGCTTCAGGGCATCACCGTGGAGGGCCGTGCCTACGCCGGTGGCTGGTGGGAATGGCTGTCGCCGTTCAGCCTGCTGACCGGCGCCGGACTGGTCGTCGGATATGCGCTGCTAGGCGCGTGCTGGCTCAACTGGAAGACCGAGGACGCGCTGCAGCGACAGGCCGTGACCTATGCCGGCCGCCTCGGCATCCTGCTGCTCGCCATGATTGGTGCGATCAGCCTCGCGACGCTGACGCTCGAGGCGCAATATCATCAACGGTGGCTGAACTACCCCGGCGTGCTCGCCACTGCACAGGTTCCACTCGCCACGGTCATCGTCACCTTCCTATTCTATCGCAGCCTGCGCCTGAAGCGGGACGCACAACCCTTTCTCTGGGCTCTTGCGCTCTTTGGGCTCTGCCTTGTCGGGCTCGGCGTCTCGATCTGGCCGGACGTCATCCCGGCGCGCGTCACAATCTGGGAAGCTGCCGCTCCGCATCGCAGCCAAGTCTTCATGCTCATCGGAGCATCGATAATGGTGCCGATCATTCTCGCCTACACCGCGTGGTCCTATTGGGTGTTTCGCGGCAAGGTTGGGCAGGACGGGTATCATTAAGGTGGCGCGCCTGAAGGAACTAGGCTGGTTCGTCGCCATTTGGATAGCGAGCGTCCTGGTGCTGGCAGTGGTGGGGCTTTTGATAAGAGCAGTGCTGCGCGGCTGAGAAATCGAGAGAATGATCAGCAAGCCGAGCATTTTGGCAGATCTTTCGAAGCTGGCCGACTAGAGACGGTCCGCTTTTGGAGATTAGGAATAAGTAAGCGGCCGTTCACCAATTTCCCGAAAACCGTTGTTCGGAACCCGGAATCGATCAGCGGCGGGCTGCGACCTCATCGATCTTGCGGAGCAGATCGGCCGGGTCGTCATAGACGCGGATCGCACCCGACTGGCGCAGTTCGTCGGCGCCATATCCGCCGCTGAGCAAACCCACGCCCAGTGCGCGGCAACGGGTCGCGGCCAGCATATCCCAGATGCTGTCGCCGACGACTAACGCGGTTTCGATCCGTACGCCCAGCCGCTCCGCCGCTGCCAGGAAGAGGTCCGGATCGGGCTTCGCATATTTGACCTGGTCACGCGTCACCACAGGAATCAACGCAGGATCGACGCCGAGGATCTCTAGATTGACCGCTGCGGTCTCCATGCGCCCGCTCGTCGCGATCGCCCACGGGATCTCGGCGTCGGTAAGATAATCGAGAAGTTCGCGTGCGCCGGGGAGTGCCCGAAGGCTGCCGGAAAGCCGCTTGTACGCCGCCGCGTGCCCAGCGCGCAGACGGTCGACGATTGCCTCGCTGATCTCGACGCCAGTTTCACGCAGGAGCTGGTGAGTGAACAGCCCCCCGCTCATCCCGATGTTGCGGTGGATGCGCCATACGGCGAGATCGATTCCCTCGGCATCGAGCGATTCCTTCCACGCGAGGACATGCTGGTAGACGCTATCGATGAGTGTGCCATCGAGATCGAACAGGAACGCGGTTTCAATGCGCATAGGCTGCTCCAAAAAGCCGTCCGAGTCTATTTCGTGCGTACCTCGCCATCGAGCGAGACAAAGCCGCCATCCGCATAGAAGGTCGGCACCGTTCCGCTAAGACCATAATAGCGGAAGCTCAGCGCGCGGAAGCGGTTTATGTAGAGGACGCCGAACCCCTGTCGCGGATCGAGCAGTAGATCGAGGCGATAGCGGCCGTCTGTGCTGGGGGGAAACGAAACCTGTGGCGCGTCCGCGGTGCGGCCGCCCGCAACAAATCGCGCTTGGCTGGCCGCGGGATTGATCTCGGCAAACGCGCCAACGTCCCCGTCCCTGGCGAATCGGATACCAAACCGGTCCCCGGGGCGCACTGTCAGCTCAGCGGTCATCCGCGTGCCCTTGGCGATTCTATCCCCGGACGGCGTGCCGGGCGAGAGCCGGGCGGTCACTAGAGCGAACTGCCGTGCGATCGGTTCGGCGATATCGACAGCAAGCGCACCCTGGTCCGTGCGGCGGATCGCATGCGCCACCAGGTCGCCGCCCCATTCGAATTCCGCATCGTCGCTTCTACCGCGACGATGGGCGATCCATCCGAACAATAGCCGGTTCGCGCCCGTGCCCGCCGTCTTGCCGGCATAGAAGCCGTGGCCGTCCAGCGCGTCATAGGGGCCATAGGTATAGGGTCCTGTGGATGTCGCGGCCTTGAGATACCGCGTCTGCTTGGAGTTGTCGCGCTGATCCGAATAGAGCAGGAACCAGTCCGGCCCCTCGCGGAAGAGGTCGGGTACCTCGAGGTTGAGTGGCGACGCCTCCGAATAGAGTGGCGGCGCGGCGATCCAGCGATCTGGACTGCCCGCGATGACTGGTCCGGTTGCATAGTTAGTTGAAGATCGCCTCCGATGCCAGCCTGGGCGGGAGGCGGAGCGCAGCGGAGCCGAGCGGCCAGGCTGGCATCTTGATCGTTTCCGGAGTCGGTGGTTGGTATCCGAGGCTGCTGTGCGGCCGGAGGCGATTGTAATGATCGCGCCACCAGCCGGTGACGCACCGGACCTCCTCCAGGCTGTAGAAGATTTCACCATTGAGCAGTTCGTCGCGAAGACGGGCATTGAAGCTCTCGATATAGCCATTCTCCCAAGGGCTCCCGGGCTCGATATAGAGGGTAGTGACGCCGAGCCGCCCGAGCCATTCACGCACCGCATGGGCAACGAACTCGGGGCCGTTGTCGGACCTAATATGCTCGGGTGGGCCATGTTCGATGAACAGATCGGCGAGGACGTCGATGACGTCGTTCGACCGGAACCGCCGCAGCGGCACCATCGCCAGGCATTCCCGGCTATGCTCGTCGATGATGTTGAGCATCCGGAACTTCCGGCCGTTGTGCGTCTGATCCTCGACAAAGTCGTAGGACCACACATGCCCGCGGTGCAGCGGGCGCAACCGGATGCACGACCCGTCGCCAAGCCAGAGCCGGCGGCGCTTCGGTTGTCTCTTCGGCACCTTTAAACCCTCCCGCCGCCAGATGCGCTCGACCACCGACAGGCTGACCTGCCAGCCGGCATGCCCGAGCAGCGCATGGATACGGCGATAGCCGTAACGGCCATAATCCTTCGCCAGCGCGATGATGTCGGCCGTCAGGCGTCGCTCGTCGGCATCATCTCTCGGAGGATGTCGCTGTGTCGAGCGGTGCTGGCCGAGCACGCGACAGGTCCGTCGCTCCGATACCGGCAACGCACGACGAACCTGCTCAATCGCCTCGCGGCGACGGGAGGGGCTCAAAAAGTCAGCTTCGACGCCTCTTGCAGGATCGCCTTGTCCAGCGCGAGGTCAGCAACAAGCCGCTTCAACCGCGCATTCTCGCGCTCCAAATCCTTCATCCGCCGCGCCTGATCAACCTTCAGGCCGCCATATTCCTTGCGCCACCGATACAGCGTCTGTTCGGATATACCGATCTGACGGCAAGCCTCGACCGCGGTCGACCCTCGCCCCACAAGCACATCAGCCTCACGCAGCTTCACGATGATCTGTTCCGGCGTAAAACGTTGACGTCCCATAACTTTCTCCAATTCTTTCGCCACAACGGGCTCTCTCTAGAATTGGACCAGTTTTTCCAAGGCAGACCACCGCCCATCCGGCGCACTGCGGAGAGGATCAGTCGCTCGTTATAGCGGCGCATGCCGCTAGCGTTTGTGCCTCTCGATATGCTTTGCATGATGTCAGTTCCGTTATCGTGGCGAACGCTTAGGCGCGGCTGTGTGCCGAGAGGCTCATCTAACCCGAATAAATCACAATGATAGCGGTTCTCGAAAAATGACTCTTCTGCCAGCGGGGTGCAAACGCCTCGCAGGCCAAGTGGAAATAACGATGGGACCGGCCCTGACGCCTCCTAGCTAGACCGGATTGTTGGATACCTGGCGTGCGTTGGCCGGTTGGAGACTGTCTGGTTCTAGAACCCAAAAGAGAAAAGCGGACATTCTGCGGACCGACCGGCCTCTTCAGCCATCCGGCTCCGGTACCTGTCGCGCCAGCAAGATGGCCTCTTCGACGTCAAATTGGGTATGTGGTTCCAGATCATCTCCAGCGGCTGCCGCATTCATCTCGGCAGGGGCTGGCCCGAATCCGATAAAATTGCGTAGGGCGCATCGATACAATAGGGGTGCCACCTCGCCCACGAACCTTGAGCTCCAGGGCAGCAACAGGTTTGACTGCGTGACCGCATTTCCATGAAGGAAATCATTCCTCGCTTTATAGAGCAACATGTAGAGCTTGGTCGGCAAAGAAACGCGCTCAGCCCGGCCTCTATTTACGATACGGTACCGTCGCGCCCTGATCCTCCGACTGAGGAATGGCCGTGCCTCAAGTAGCACCCGTACTGCCGAGAAGTCGGCGCGGCCCCGGCCCGCAAAATGGTGGGCAAGAATCTCGAATGCACTAACCCAGAGTGCACACTGCCTGCCATAATCGAAAATTAGGGCTGCCCTGGCTGCAGGCATCGCGAGTGCAGCGTTCGCCATATTGAGAGATCGGAAAAGCGCTCGTTCCATCGCCGTCCGTCGCGATCTTCCGTACGCTATTCTCCAGATATCGTGCATCGCGCTAAGCAATGGGCGATCGATTTCATGAAGAGCAAGATTCTGCAAAGGAACTCCAGCAGCCGGCTGTCCCTGAAAGTCTTCGACATTGTGCAGTGCCATTTGGGCCGGCGTGAGGCTGATTAAATACTCGTACTCACGATCAATCATCCACGGATAGAATTCGAAGAGATCAGAGTACATTATTCGATTCTGGGCTCCGTAACGGAGATGCACGGCATGACTCCGCAGCGTAGTGGCAACCGAAATAGTGTTCCGAAAAGCTGCCATCGCTTCCGAGCTATATTGAGGATTTCCTCCCTCATGTTCTTGGAGGAGAATCGCCGGATGAACGATCGCAGCATGCTCCGTTGCGAAGCGCGTCACGAAGTCTTCGAACCGAGGATGCTGGGTACCTAACTCCGTCACACGGCCATCTTCGAAGGGCACTAGCGCCAGCGGCTCTGCTTCAATCGCATCCGCGAGTTGAAGGTTGGGCAATATAGCAAGCGGGTTCCATGGCATCGCGACAGCTACCAGTCCTCGGTGCGCTTCGGTTCTCCGGCCAGTTTAATATTTCTGATTTTGGCGACAAGGGCCTGCGACTCCAACGGATAGTTCTCTTTAAAGAAGGCGAACAGTTGAGCGTCGGTCACGTCATCGTTCTGAATATGGTCAAAGACCGCGACTGGCTGCCTTGCACGCACTCCCGGCTGCATCTGAATAACCAGCGTACGTGCGGATGTGCCCGGCGGGGGCAACATCCCGACATCGAAACTCTCATACTCACCCGGAATGCGGTCTCGAAGGCGCCAGTTTCTCTTTGGATTGGCCTCAAACCACTCTGCATCGCATTTCGAAGCGATATCCACTCCCGGACCTGCCTGTCGCTGCGTCATTCCGACCTCCTTCTCGCCGAGACAATTTGTCGTTGCCGCGAAATTCTCGATGTCACCAAGCTAGCAAGCTTTTCGCTCCCGACCCATGATCGCAAAGGCCTAGATAGCATCGATTGCTGCGCTATCTGCAACATATAGCCTATTATATGCAACGATTGATCGAATCAACGCATTCAATCGGTATTGCAACGCAACGCTTGCACATATATATCGTCGCAAATGCGACCGTCGCCAAACTAGGAACCCCAATGTCGTCCATGGAACATTTCCCAATTATTCAGGCCCTGTGCCGAGCTGCAGCGCCGAATGCGTCGCCCGCTGTGCGCAAGCAGATAGAACGGCTGCGCGACGCTCTGTTGAAGGACGGCGATTCCAAGCAGGCCGCCGCGCTGACCACGCTTCTCAATAATGCCGAAAGAACCCGCGAGATTGCTCCCAGCCGCATTGAGCGGTCCAAGGCCTTATTTGCGGGCGAGGAGCTAACGAAAAACACGCCATTGCCGGTTGATCGAGAGACTTCCGCTCCGTTAGCTGAAATCATCTTTCCGGAAACGACTGGCGTCGATGCCCCCCTCTTCGATGAGCGCGTGTCGAGCGCGGTTGCGTCGATTGTAGAGGAATGGTCGAACATGGATGCCTTGCTCGACGTCGGGGTTCATCCGGCCCAGACTTGCCTGATCTATGGCGCCCCCGGAACAGGCAAGACGCGCCTCGCGCTCTGGATGGCCCGCAGCTTGGGCCTTCCTGTCGTCTTGGTTCGACTGGATGGACTCGTCTCCTCGTTCTTGGGGACGACGGCGCGTAACATCGGCAACCTATTTACATTTGCCAACAGGTTTCGCTGCGTCTTGCTTCTCGACGAGTTCGACGCGATCGCAAAGGTACGCGATGATCCTCAGGAAGTCGGCGAGATCAAACGCGTAGTCAATGCGCTGCTGCAGAATCTTGACTCTAGACGTGACGTTGGGCTGACGATCGGGATCACGAACCACCCCAACCTTCTCGACCCCGCCGTTTGGCGGCGCTTTGAGGTCCAGCTTGAAATACCGCGCCCTGAGTTCGAGGTGCGGAAGGATATCGCGGCGTCCTTTGCAACGCCCCTGACCATTCCCGACAGCCATTTGCGGCTGATCGCTTGGTTTACGGAAGGCGCAACCGGCGCAGAAATCGAATCCCTCGTAAGAACTTATAAAAAGGCCGCCGCTGTTGCCGTACGAAGCGAGCCTGCGCGCGAGCTCCTTGATACCTTACGCCAGTTTGCAACCCTCAACGCGGCGCGCGTGCACAAGGAGCGTCGGGAATTGCTTTTCGGAGAAACTGGCAGGCTCTTCAGGGCATTGCGAGACGACGAAGCGGTTAATCTGTCCCTCTCAGATATCGGGGAGATCGCCGGGAGGGATAAATCAACCGTGAGCAGGCAGATTGGAAAGGTCGGAGAGGAAAAGGAACAGGAAAGCGACAATGGCTAGCCCTATCCAAATCGTTCTCAATCCCGACAACTTCCAAGAAGCGCGCGAAAAGGGCGGTGGTGGTGGCCACAAGGACTTCTTCGCTTACCGAGACAAGGAGTTCGCCGCGCACCGGGCGTCATTGTTGCAGCAGATCGAAACGATATCGGGCGAACTGGCCGCTCAGGCCTCGGGATCAGTAGGGTACGCAAAAGTCGTTCTGCGGCGCGATGCTTGGGCGAAGAGCCATCGGCCGATGACGGCACTCTTCCGTTCCAATCGGACGCGTTTGGTAGGCGGCGGCGATCTGGGAGTCATGATTGTCGAGGTTCGCCCGCGAACGTTGGCCGAAGTTGCAAATCAAATTTCGGAAGCCGAAGCCGAGACGATCCTGAGATACGATGAAGAAAAGGAGAAGGATGTTCCCCATCCGTCGGCCCGCCGAAGCGAGACCGGCGCCATCGACCGGATCGAACTCTTTGGTCCCTCTGACAAACGCAATTTCTCGGTAGAGGAGGCGGTCGCGTGGTTGTCCAATCCTATGACGGGCGGAAGCTATCAGGTCGAGCTATTCACTCCGCCTGCGCCGCGTGCGGACTGGGATCGGCTCGACGACGCGCATCGGACCTTGATCGAGACCTTCGTCAGCGGTTTCTCGACTCTGGGGCAAGGCGTCAGCGTCGAGCGGCTTTCGAGTGGCGGCGGCAACCAACCGCTCCTATCGGTTCGGCTCGATGAGACATCGACCCCGGTTTTACGGATGAACGACGTTCCATCGCATGAGCGCAAGAAGGCGTTGGCACCGTTCGCGCACGATATGGAAAGTCATATTCGATTACTTGAATTCTTGGATAATCACCCGCTCGTCCGTCGCATCGAACTACCTGGAATCGTCGTTCGGGCTGGCGCCGCTACGCAATCGCGGACGCGACCCGAAACAGCTCGTATTGGCTCCCGCGACGGCCGAAGGACCTATCCGAGACTCGGAGTAATCGACGGTGGCATCAGCCCGATGCTCGATGAATGGATTATCGATCGTTGGACAATACTCGCCGACGAGGACAGCAACCATTCCCACGGGACCTTTATCGGCGGCCTTGCAACCATCGGCGCGTCCCTCAATGGCCCGCAGATTTGCTCTGAAGTTGACGGTGCAGAGCTTGTCGACATCGCCATCTTTCCCAGCCCGGAAAAGGCTGGCGCCTTTGCCTCCTATTACCCGGACGGCGTGCCTCAGTTCTTCGACGAGATGGAAGCTGCCGTCTCGGACGCGCATGCAAGGCACGGCGTGCGGGTTTTCAACATGAGCCTCAACATCCTTCAGCCGGCTGCCGCCGACCGCTACTCGGCACATGCTGTTCGTCTGGATGGAATCGCAGAAACGAATAACTCGGTCATATTTGTGTCTGCAGGCAACACTCAACCTCAAGATTTACGTCCCGAGTGGCCGGCCGATGCATCGAGCGCCCTTGTCGACCTAGCACTTGCACGCAACGACGGCCTCCTGACGCCCGCAGAAAGCGCGCGCAATGTCGCGATCGCGGCGGTGAACCCAACGGGTCACGATGGCTGCATCCCCTATGCGCCGACACGCTACTCCCGCAGGGGGCCTGGACTGCGCGGAAGCATGAAGCCTGATTTGGCACATGTCGGTGGCGCAGGGACGCAGCACGCCACGCTCGGCCATGGCCTGTTTTCGATCCTTCCCGATGGCACTGTCGTGGATGGCTGCGGTACAAGTTACGCTGCGCCTATCGCTGCGAAGACCGCGGCGGTATTGGAACATATGATCGAAGGTGAAGTCTCACGCGAGACGATCATCGGCATGCTCGTCCATCACGCGAGCCTTCCAGAACCGCTGCGTGATAAGGCGTTGTCTCCGGTGGCTCGGCATCTTGTCGGTTTCGGGATGCCTCCGTCGGCAGAGACAATCCTGGAAACCGGGGATCACTCAATCACGCTAGTCTTTGCATCACGCATCAAGCCCGGCGAGCAGATCAATTTCGGCTTCTCCTGGCCAGCGTCGCTTGTCGAGCCGGGAGGAAAATGCCGCGGCGCTGCTAAGCTGACGCTTGTATCAACCCCGCCGCTCGACGCGAGATTTGGTGCAGAATTTGTTCGCGTGAATATCAATGCGGTCTTGCAGCAAGAACAGGCCCTTGATCGATGGAAGGGGCGGCTCGATCCCGTCTATCTGCCCGAAAAACGAGACCGTCATGCAATCGAAGCAGAACTGATCGAGCATGACCTCAAGTGGAGCCCGGTAAAGGTTCACGCGAAGAGTTTTCCGAAAGGCGTCGGCCCCTCGTCAAACTGGCGATTATTCGTCGAGTATCTCACACGCGCCGGGGAAGAGATGCCGGAAGATGGAGTTCCGTTCACGGCCATCCTTACGATCAGCGATCCGAAAGGCGATCGACCGGTATTCAACGAAATGCGGCAAAACCTACAGGCTATTGGCGCTCGAATTGCAGATATCCGGACGGCTGCCCGCATTACTCCTCGCGTTTAAAGCATCCTAGGAATTGAAGGTTGCAGGCCGTGACATACAATCACTAAGCCCTTTGCAATTGCATATGAAGGATCGAAGGTTCCAGGTAGCAAACGAGTTCGCGCCGCGAGTTTGAATTGAGGCACCTCTATTGCGTCGCAGAATTCATCGCGCGTCTTGTGGCCACGCTGTCCAAGGATGCCAAATCTGCTCAGCATGCCATATCAAAGCTTTCACTAAAGCTGTCAGGCGGCGGTTCAACTTTCCAAATAGGTCGGTTCGATGGGTCCATTCGAAGTCACAAAAGATATGGTTTCGCGCCTTGGCGACGTGGCGCTACGCGAGCTTTTGTCGCGGCTGCTCGAAGCCGAAGCGCGGCAGCGCGGCATCTCGCAGGCGGCGATCGCGGTCGGCGGAAACCAGACAGAGGCGGACGGCGGCGTCGATGCCTCGATCGTCTGGAGCGACGGTCCCGATCCGCAAGGTTGGCTGCCACGGCGAACTATTTTCTTCCAGAGCAAGGCCGAGTCGATGGCTCCGGCGAAGCTCACGAACGAGATGCGGCCGAAAGGGATTGCGCGTCCGATCTACACCCAGCTCGCCAGCGCCGGCGGCGCCTACATCATTTTTTCGACTGACGACCCCTCGCACTTGCACGAGCAGGAGCGGCTGACGGCAATGCGCGCGGCGCTGTCGGACGTGCATAATAGCCACGCGATCGAACTCGTCTTTCTCGGCGCCGATCGCATCGCACGCTGGGTCAACAGCTATATCGGCGTTGCGACGTGGCTGCTCGAAGAGGCGGGTCATGCGCGCGGCGGCTGGAAGCCCTACGGGAGCTGGTCCGCCGAGGGAGCCGAGCAGCGCCCTTACATTATCGATAACGAAAACCGCGCCGCGGTCGGTGATGACGATACCGATATGCTCGACGCGATCCGGGCTATGCGCGCGGCGCTGTCGGCTCCGGGCGGCGCGGTCAGGTTGCTCGGCCTTTCGGGCATGGGAAAAACCCGCCTAGCCGAAGCACTATTCGACGAGAGTATCGATCCGGCGAGTAGTCTGCAGCGCGAGCGGGCCATCTATGGCGATGCCGGGCTCGACCTTGCTCTCAGCCCCGCTCTCCTCACAGAAAAAATCGCCGCCGCCGGCGTCGAAGCGATCATCGTCGTCGATAATTGCAGCGACGTGGTTCACGGCCAGCTCACCGAACTTGTGCGCCGGACTGGCAACGCCAGCCTGCTGACCATCGACTATGATGCCTCGGGGGAAAAGCACGAGGGTCTCGTCGTCATGCTGGGCGCGAACAGCGAAGAGGTGCTGAAGGGGCTGCTCAAGCAGCGCTTCCCGGACCTCAAGGATCGCGAGCGCGAAAGGCTGGCGAGCTTCTCCGGCGGCAACGCCAGGGTTGCGCTCAAGGTGGCCGAAGCCGGCGACGGCGGGGAAGTCGATCTCTCGAAGCTGCAAGACAATGAACTCGTCGACCGGCTCTTCCGGACCGGGCGGCGCAAGGATGATCCGACGCTTCGGGCCGCTGCCGATGCCGCGTCGCTCGTCACCGCATTCTATGTGGAGGCGGGACGAGGGCATGCGGCGGAGCATCCGGTGCTCGCCGACATCGCAGAACTCAGTGTCCCGAAATTCTTTGCGGGCATCGCGACCCTGCTCGACTGGGGCGTCGTGCAGAAGCGCGGGCCGCAGCGCGCGGTTATGCCGCCGCCGCTCGCGAACATGCTGGCAGCGCCGGCAATCCGCAAACATGATGCCGCCGTCCTGATCGATTATTTCAAGGAAGGCCCGCCGCGGCTCTTTTCCTCTTTTGCCCGCCGGATCGGCCATCTCCACAATGAACCGCAAGCCGTGACGATCGCCGAACGGCTCTATGCCGACGGCGGACCGCTTGGCGATCCCACCGACCTTTCGTCGCAATTGATAGAAGCCTTCATCAATGCCGCGCCCGCCGCGCCGGTCGCGGCCCTCCGTGCAATCGAGCGTGCTTTATACGGCCCCGATGTCGATCGCCTGCTGGCGCCGACAAAGGAGCGTAAGGCGCTGGCCGAGCTGCTGGTCTCGATCGCGCACGATCCCGAGCTGTTCGATCGCGCCATCGATGTCTTGGCAGCCTTCGCGAAGGACGATCCCGACAAAGGGGACAACAGCGTCAAATCCCTGCTGCTCGAACGCTTCTGGCCGAGAGCAAACCGAACGATGGCCAGTCTCGAGATGCGGATGGACACGATCGACCGGATGACGATCGATCCCGATCCGCGCATCCGGCTGCTCGGGATCGAGGCATTGGGCCAGTCGCTTTCGACGAATCAGATGGGCTCGTCGCTGCGGACCGAGTTCGGAGCGCGATCGCGAACGAGCGAATGGCGCCCTGACGGCGATTATCGCCTTTGGTTCGAGACGGTCTATGCGCGGCTTCAAGCGATCGCTAAGGGGCCGGACCCGGTTCTGGCCGAACAGACCCGCTCGCATCTCGCAAGACATTTCAGGGCGCATCTCGATGCCGGCCTGAGCGCAATGGCGATCCCCGGACTACGCGCCGTCGCGGGCAACAGATATTTCGAACGCGGGTGGCGCGCGGTCAACGATGCGCTTCATTTCCAGGAGCGGCCTGACCGTAAGGCCGATCCCGACCGGCGCCGCGTGGACGCTAAGACGCTCGACGAGCTGAAATTGCTCGAACGCGAGCTAAGGCCGAGGAAGATAGACGATTTGTTCGAGACATTCACGCTCGGCAAATCGTGGAGCCATTGGCATCCATCAGGTCGCGAAAAGAACCCGCAGCGCAACATTCCACGTCTGTCCCGTGCGATCGGCATCTGCGTCGGTCGAGCCAGGATGGACCCGGCTCCCTTTCTCGCGCGCGCCACGGTGGTCACCGAAGGCAACAGCATCTGGCACTTCATGGCCGGGCTCGCGTCGGTCTCCGACAAAGTCGATGATCTCTGGAAGCAGGCCTATACCCTATTCGCCGAAGATCCCGCGCAGCGGAGCGTGGCCTTGCTCGGCGGCATCCTTGAGGGCGCGAACCGGCGACGGCCCGAATGGGTTCAGGCACAGCTCGACACGGTAGCCGATGACCCCGTGCTCAGAGACCATATCGTGACGCTGCATTACGCGGCCCCATTCGACGAGGCCGCGGTCAATCGCTTCACCAAGGCGCTTGCCGATGGTCATGTACCTCTCTCGCGCTT
This sequence comes from uncultured Sphingopyxis sp., assembly GCA_964426485.1. Taxonomy (GTDB): domain Bacteria; phylum Pseudomonadota; class Alphaproteobacteria; order Sphingomonadales; family Sphingomonadaceae; genus Sphingopyxis. The sequence goes on from CAYRQX010000042.1 coordinate 24,242, forward strand.
TTCCAGCATCGCTAATGGCGGCGTATCGAAGACAATCCCGGGGCCAGCACTGGCAGATTACCTGCGCCAACTCTATGCACGAGACGAGGGCGTGGACCCGGCGCTCGATATTCTCCACATGCGCATCTACGGCGACCTTGGCGACAAGGTGCCGCTCGATCCCGCGCTGATCGCCTTCGGGCGCGACGCCTTGACCGATCCGCGCGCCTTCAAGTCCGAGGAAAATCAAAGCGATCATGAGGTCGCCGAGATCGGGAAGGCTGTCCTCGCGAATGACGACGATTCTGAACTCACGCGGCGCATCACCCTCGCCATGCGCGAAGCGAGCGGCGAGCATTATGTCAGCAGCAGCGACTATGGCGAACTAGCCGCACTTTTGATGAAGCGGCACCCGACCGTAATCTTCGAGGAAATCGCCGAGAAACCGAAGAGTAGCGGATTGCTTGCGCGCTTTCTCGGCCCGCTCGCGTCCAACGACAATGACAGCGACGACGATCCCGAAGAGGGGATTGATGCCTGGTTGGAATGGGTCGCGGTAGCACCGCAGGAACGGGCGACGCGCTTGGCCGGCGTGGTCCGCTATGCCGTCAACGAAAAGGAGACCGGGAAGATGCGCTGGTCGAAAATCGCCCTCAAGCTGATCGCAGCAGCGCCCGATCCGCTGCCCGTTCTAAACGCCTTCGTGAATCGCTTTGGCAGCGGAGCCGCTTGGGGACCGATCTCGCTGCGCTTTGTACGCCGAAAGCCCTTGGCCGCATTCTTCCGCGACGACGAAGATGTCCGTATCAGGAGCTGGGCGCGGACGACCGAACGTCAGCTCGACGAGCAGATCAAATATTGGGATGCGAACGATCGTGGCCCGGAAAGCCTCTTCGAATAGCCGCCGAAAATTCACTGTCGTTCGAACGAATGGCACGAGACCGAGCTGAAAGACCGGACGCAAAGATATGGCACAAGAGGATCTTGAACGGACGATCTGCGGCGAATGCGTTGGCGACACATATATGTCGGTGCAAATCGACAAGTCCGGCGCTGAGGCAACCTGCGAGTTCTGCAATAAAGACACCGCATGTATGACGCTCGGTGAACTCGCGGATCATGTCGAAGCGGCAATAAGCCTGCACTATCGGCTCACTTCCGATCAGCCTGACGGCTTTGAACATGCGATGTTGGCCGACAAGGAAAGCGGATATGTTTGGGAGCGATCGGGATATCCCCTCGCCGACCTCCTCAATGACATGCTCAGTCTTCCCGAGGCGGCGGCCGAGGCCGTGCTGGACATATTGGCTGACGAGCATTTCGACTGGGACGACGCAAAGGCGGGCGAAGAGAATCCGTTCGACCGCGACGCGCATTATGCCCCGGTTCGCGTCAGCGATATGGATCTCCAATATGGCTGGCAGGAAATCGAAGCCTCACTGAAGTCCCGGTCGCGCTTCTTCAACCAGGAAGCACAGGTGTTTCTCGATTCCATATTTGCGGGAATCGACGCGCGCACCACGCTCGACGGCAAACCGATCCTCGTGCGCGCGGGGCCGGGAACGGATATCGAAGGATTCTACCGAGCCCGAGCCTTCGAGAACGACCAGGACCTCGAAACCGCAATGGGTCGTCCGGATTTGCACCTCGGGCCGCCGCCCGCGCATCTGGCGCGCGCGGGCCGTATGAACGCGCACGGGGTCTCGGTCTTCTATGGAGCGGAGAACGAGACCGTCGCGATCGCCGAAATCCGCCCGCCTGTGGGGAGCCGCGCGCTGACGGGTCGATTCACGCTCACGAAGAATGTGCTGCTGCTCGACCTCGCAGCACTCGCGGAGATGTATGTTGACGGGAGCCAGCTCGACCCGAACTATGCGGAGCAGCTCGCCCGTGCCCGGTTCCTGGGGCGCCTTATCGATCAAATGACCCTGCCGGTCACCCCGACGGTCGAGACGACCGAATATCTCGTCACCCAGATGATCGCCGACTATCTGTCGCAGGCGAGCGGCCTCGAGATCGACGGCATTCTATTCCCATCGGTCCAGCACCGCGACGATCCCGCGCGCAATGTGGTTCTGTTTCATGACGCATCGCGCGTCGAAGCGGCGGACTTGCCGGAAGGCACGGAAATCGAAGCCGGAACCTACCAACGGAGCGAAGATCCGGACGACATCGAATATCATGTCTCGGAGTATCTGCCGGACAACCCGCCCCCTCCGGTCGAGCCGCTGCGCTTCCCCCACAATCTGAGCTGGGCCATGTCGCCGCTCCTTTATGATCCGACGGCAGACAACCGGGAGCCGACTCTCGCTGTCGACAGCCAATCGCTTGGGGTGCACAGCATCGAGCGGATCGAGATTCGCGCTACCCGCTATGAAGTCGGCCATTTTCGCGGTCCGCGATACAAGCCGCCCGCCTTCTGACCAGTCCGCCACATCTCACCGCGGAAGCCGTCGCCTATTCGTCGATCGGCGTCAGTATTTCGCCGCCGGAACGGCGGATGACGACGCAATCGGAGCAGAGGCGGAGCGACGGAACGCCCGGCATGGTATCAGCGCTGTTGACCAGCAAATAGTCGTCAGCGGGGTCCCCGCACGCCGAGCAGCCGGAAGTGTCTCCGCTCGCCTCGATATTCATGCGCGCGATCATGCCGAGTCGGGGCTCCACTCTGTCGATGATCGAGAACCAAAGCTCCGAGTGCGGGGCGATGCGTTCGAGGTATCGCTTCGCGTCATCCGGAAAGCGGCGGCGCAACCATGTGAGCGCCGTCTCCCGGCGGGCCCGGTCATTTTGGACGAGCCGCCGGTAGAGCTGCACGAGCTGGGACGTTGTTTGCCGACCGCCAGCGAGCTGAGAACGCTCGTAGTGCGCAAGATTGACCGCAAAGCGCAGGCCGCCGGTGTGGAACTCCCTGATCGTGCTGATGGCGTAATCGCGCAGGTCCGCGACGGTACGATCATTAGTGATCGCGTCCATCCCTCCGATGTCATAGTGCCATGGATTGATCGCAAAATCCGCTTTCCACAAATCGAGGTAGCCGGACTCCCGGTAAACGCGGGCGATCTTTTCGTCATGCTCCGGATGCTGCTGAACGAAACTATCAAGGTCGTTGAAGTTCTCGATCGAAGGATCAATGGACCGGGCGAAGCCCAGTATTTCGTTATGCAGCCGTTGCATCTCGGCTATCGGATCGGGCCGCTCATCCCAAGCCGCAAGCTCGGCCTCCGACACGTCCTCAAGCATGTCGTAAACTTCGCAGAGCAGCGGACTGGTCCGCAGTTCCTCAGGCGTGCAGTAATCGGGATCCGTCACCAACGGAATGCCTGCGGCCGCATAGGCACGAGCGACTAGGCGCGAGCAGAACATCTTTCGGGTGCGGGGCCTTGGACCGCCCACAACGGTCCGGCCAGCCTCGATCTTCGAGTAGCTTGTGCCGACTTCGGAACGGGCAAAATCGATCAGCCTGTGCAGCCCGATATCCGAGGGCGGATCGCGCAGGCGCAGCACGGCGACATAATCGTCCGCATCATAGAGCTCGCGCTGGATATTGCTGGCCTGGACACCGTCATCGGTCGAATCGATCGTTGAACCATGCTGGACGCAGATCATGGCGTGTGACACCATGCCTTTGCTTGCCCTGCGAACCAGTCGGCTGATTTTGCCGCTCGTCGCCGTCAGGACGATGTCGCCGGGCTGGAGTGCCTCAACTTTAATACGCCGCACGGGCGTCACCGCGTCCATGATCGAATCGGAAATCCCTTGGGCAGACGAGAAGCAGGCGACAATGCCATCTTCCGCGCTGCCTATATAGCGGATCGAGAGGTTCTAACGAGTGGTCCCGTGACAGCCAGTAGACAAAGGCTGCTTTCGGGAGCGTTCGTGAAACAGTCAGACGACCGACATCGGGCGCAAAGCGGAAGCGTCCGAGAGGAGACTAGATCGACCCGCGTGGGCTGGTCGGGCTCCTAAACAGCGGGTGCCTTAAGAGACGATTTTCCCAAGATGAGCGGCGCATTGTTGTTTGCCCGAGAGGCAAGCGTATCCATTTGCCTGCGCACCCGAGCCGCGATCTCCCCGCGCAAATCCGGCCTTCTGCCAACCTTAAATGCAATAAAAGGCCCATCTATATTATTTTTTTCCATCAACTCAAATCAACATTTTTGAAAAAAATTACTCATCAGCTTTGGCGAACCTACCGGCCATCCTAAAACTCAGGGTCGGCGAAATAAAAATGTCCGACGAGAAGGAATTTTGTCTCCAAGGATTAAAAAATGAAAATTTTGATGAAAACGAATGACGCACTGCTGGATCAGTATTACACACGTCAACACGTAGCACAGAATCTCTATGGAGTTTTCCAGAAATTCTGCGATCCGGGGCAATACCAGCTAGTCGAACCGAGCGCAGGTACGGGATCGTTTTTCAGACTGATGCCCGAAGGGAGCCTGGCGTTTGATGTTGATCCAAAGTTCCCGGGCATAGTCACAGCTGATTTCCTATCTGTTGAAATCCGCAGCGAACGGGAGGTGGCTGTGGTCGGCAATCCGCCGTTCGGCCGGAATGCCAGTATGGCAGTACGCTTCTTCAACCATGCTGCATGGCAGGCGAGTGTCATCGCACTGATACTGCCGCGAACTTTTCGGAAGGCTTCCATAGAAAATCGCCTCGATCGTAACTTCCATCTAGGTCGTGAACTCATAAAAGGTTGAGCGGACGCGGGCATCCCATTAGCTCTGAGCGCATGGGCAAGCGTAGCGGCGTCATTGATCATGAGGAAGGTTTGGCCAAGCTGAGCCTGGTCGAACTGGATGCGGAGATCGACCGTTGCCGGACGCGGCTGAAGATCGCGCCGACAAGCCAGCTCCGTAAGTCGTTTGAAAGCCGGGTTCACTGGCTTGAGCGGTATCGCGCCAAGCACCATTCTGACTGAGGTGCGCAAATCGCTTTCACTGCCGGTCGATGTCTGATTCAGCATTGGCATGAGCCGATATGACCTGACCGATTTCGAGTGGCGCGTGATTGAGCCGCTCCTGCCCAACAAGCCAAGAGGCGTTCCACGTGTCGATGACCGCCGCGTACTGAACGGTATCTTCTGGGTGCTGCGATCCGGTGCGCCATGGCGTGACCTGCCCGAACGCTACGGCCCGCGAACCACCTGCTACAACCGCTTCGTGCGATGGCGGAAGGCGGGCGTCTGGGATCGGATGATGGATGCCATCACCGCCGCCCATGACGGCGACATCCAGATGATCGACAGCACTTCCGTTCGCGCCCATCAACAGGCCGCGACGGCAAAAAGGGGGATCGAGATCATTGTCTCGGTCGTTCCCGAGGCGGGCTTACGACCAAAATCCACGCGGTCGTCGATGGGCAAGGTCTCCCGATCCGACTGAGCCTGACCGCTGGGCAAAGCCATGACGGCCAAGCTGCTGACGGCTTGCTCGACCATGTTGGTGCCGGAACGATAGTGCTGGCCGATAAGGCCTATGATGCCGACCGCATCCGGGCGTCTCTCCGCGAAAGGGGCGCGTTCGCCAATATCCCGCCCAAGTCCAACCGCCGATCAAAACCGTACTTCAGCACTTGGCTCTATCGCGAGCGGAACCTCATCGAACGCTTCTTCTCCAAGCTGAAGCACTTCCGCCGGGTCGCTACCCGCTACGACAAGCTGGCCGAAAACTTCCTCGCCATGGTCCAACTCGCCTCAATGCGGCTGTGGTGTAAGCGTGGTCAGGAAACCGCCATCGCTTAGCTGTCGCGGGATTTAGCGTCGGC
>CAYRQX010000043.1:0-29880 GCA_964426485.1 uncultured Sphingopyxis sp.
GGATCACCTCGGCGACATGGACTTCAAGGTGGCCGGCACGTCCGAAGGCATCACCACGATGCAGATGGACATCAAGGTCGCCGGCATCACCGACGAGATCATGCGCGTCGCGCTGGCACAGGCCAAGGAAGGCCGCGCGCACATTCTGGGCGAAATGGCCAAGGCGCTGGGCGAAACCCGTACCGAGCTGTCGGCGCATGCTCCGCGTATCGAGACGATGCAGATCGACAAGTCGAAGATCCGCGACGTCATCGGCACCGGCGGCAAGGTGATCCGCGAGATCGTCGCGACGACCGGCGCCAAGGTCGACATCGACGACGAAGGCCTGATCAAGATCTCGTCGAGCGATCCCGAGCAGATCGAAGCCGCGCGCAAGTGGATTTCGGGCATCGTCGAGGAAGCCGAAGTCGGCAAGATCTATGACGGCAAGGTCGTCAACCTCGTCGATTTCGGAGCGTTCGTGAATTTCATGGGCGGCAAGGACGGTCTCGTTCATGTGTCAGAAATCGCCAACGAGCGCGTCGAGAAGGTCGCCGACGTCCTGAGCGAAGGCCAAGAAGTCAAGGTCAAGGTCCTCGAGATCGACCCGCGCGGCAAGGTTCGCCTGTCGATGCGCGTCGTCAACCAGGAAACCGGCGAAGAGCTGGAAGACACGCGCCCGCCGCGTGAAGCCCGCGAACCGCGCGGCGACCGTGGCCCGCGCCGTGACGGCGGCGGCGGCGATCGTGGTCCGCGCCGCGAAGGCGGCGGTGGCGGTCGTGACCGCGGCCCGCGCCGTGACGGCGGCGGCGATCGTGGCCCGCGCCGCGAACGCAGCGAAGGTCCGGAAGACCAGGGCCATGTGCCCGACTTCCTGAAGGACTAATTCTTCCATTTCGGAAAAAGAGAAGGGGCTGCCGAAAGGCGGCCCCTTTTTATTGTGGCGGAATGTCGGTTTTGGAGTGGGGAGCGGACCTTCCCTTATCCGTCATCCCGGCGAAGGCCGGGATCTCGCCGGTGCGTCAGGGCGGGAGGGTGAGATCCCGGCCTTCGCCGGGATGACGATGATAGAAATGGCTGCTTCTGGTCGTAAACGGTCGTTTTCACATGGAGAGGGCCTCTTGCGCGGCCCTTTCCTTTGACGTCGCAGACAGTTCAGCCGAACAGCCGTTCGGCATATTCGCTGCGTAGCCGCGTCCAATTGTCCCAGTGCGGCGCCGCCTGCGTTCCGCGGGTGCGTGCTTCGAGCACGTCGAGATGCGCGTGCCAGCCGGCGCTGACGTTGAGCCGCACCTCGGGGTCCTCGATGCGTTTGTGGACGATGGTCAGCAACACCTCGTCGCCATTTTCGTCGAGCGTGAAGGTGACGCCGCCGGTGCTGCCCCAGCTGATCGACAGGAGGCGCGGCGCGTCGATCGCCACGACGTCGCAAAGCATCCGGTGTTCGTCGCCAAAGCCTTCGGGGCGCGTGCCCGGCGGTTCGGTAAGTTCGTCGTTGCGCCAGACGAGATCGACCGGCGCGCCGACCCTTTGCTCCATGACGCCCGCCGCGAGCCACTGGCGGCGCAGATCGCTATCGGTCAGATAGCCCCATATCCGGTCGAGCGGGCCCGGCAGCAGGCGGGTGATCGTCAGCGTAGCGGGCTCGGTGAGCACACCGTAGCGGTCCTGATCAACCATTGTCGTCATCGTCATTCTCCTTCTTTTGCGGGGAGGGGTTTTCTGGGGGCGGCGGCGCGGCATCGTCGGCGCGCAGGATTTTCTCGAGTAGATCGAGGCGATCGGTCCAGAAGCGCCGATAGATGCCGATCCATTGGTCGGCGCGCATCAGCGGCATCGGGTCGAGGCTGCAGACATGGGTGCGTCCGCGCACCTCGCGGCGGACCATCCCGGCATTTTCCAGCACCTTGATATGCTTCGACGCCGCGGCGAGCGACATCGCGAAAGGCTCGGCGAGCTCGCCGACGGTGCGTGCGCCGGCGGCGAGTTCGCCCAACATCGCCCGGCGCGTGGCGTCGCCGAGCGCGTGGAAGATCGTGTCGAGTGTGTGCGAATCATATTCAACCATGTAGTTGAATATGATTGAGTCCAATTGAATTGTCAACCGATTGGTTAAATGATCCGTGCCGACAGCGGTTTACGGCTGCCCGGCGATCCGGTTTCGTGCATCCTCGAGGTAAAGCGACCAGTTGGCGGGGCATTGCTTCACGGGCTTGGGAAGGCCCTGCATTCCCTCGATGATCCAGCAATCGTTGAAGATCGAGCAATAGCAGGATCGAACCTGGAGCTTCCATCGCTCCTTGTTGAAGGCCAGCCAGACCGCTTCATTGGCGGGCGTTCGCGGCAGGCCGATGAGGTTTTGCGTTTCGCCCGGCCGGATTGCCACGCCGGTCGAGGGCGAGGTTGAATAGGACAGCGATGTTCCGCGCTGAACGCCGCAGCACGCGGCGAACAATTCGGTCGGGTTGGCGATCACCTTGCCGTCGTAGCGCATCTCGATCGGCCCGAGGATTGCTGGGCCGACCCCACTATTGGTCAGCGACAGCGATATATCGGGCTTGCCCTCCTTGTCGGCGTTGCTCGTCCCGAACGTGACGAACGGCATGGCGCCGCCCGTTTGCATCTTCTGCGTCGCATCGGCCTGCACAAAAGCGAAATAGGCAAGCGCGAGCGAAGCGATCAGCGCGGGCAGGCCGATCAGGAAATGCGCAATCGTGATCAGCGGCAGGTAGCGCAGGAAACGCGATCCGATGGCCGCGGCGTCCGGTGCGGATTCGCCAGGCTCGGGCGGGGCGTCACGGTTCGGCGTTTCGCTCATCACGTTCCTCTTTTGCTTGTTCGCTGGGCATGCCTAAACGGGCTTTCGGAATTTTCCAATTGCTCTGAAACCACTCGCATCGATTGGCGCATTGCGCTTATGATCGGCGCCATGCTGACCATGCTTCTTTCCGCGCTCGCGCTTGCCGCCCAATCGACCGCCGTCCCGCCGCAGGCGACCCAATTGCCGCCGCCGGTCCCGACGGTGCCCGCACCCATCACGCCGGTCGTCGAGGCGGATACCCGGCCCTATGTCGCGCTCGTGACCGATATGGGGACGATCACCGTGCGGATCGAGAATAAGCGCGCGCCCACCACGGCCGGGAATTTCCTGCGTTACGTCGACGCGAAGCGAATGGACGGGTTCAAATTCTATCGTTCGACCAAAAGCTGGGGGCCGGCGAACCAGCTGATTCAGGCCGGCAACCGCGGCGATGCGCGCAAAAATTTTCCGCCGATCGCGCACGAACCGACCAAGGCCAGCGGGCTTACGAATTGCAAGGGCGCGCTGTCGATGGCGCGGCTCAATCCCGGCGATGCGACAAGCGACTTCTTCCTGCTGCTATCCGACATCAAGGGTTTCGACAGCGACGCACCTGGCGGCGATGGCGCGGGCTTTGCGGTGTTTGGCGAGATCGTCGCGGGTGCCGATATCGCCGAGCAGATCTTCAACGCCCCGATTTCGCCGACCGCGGGCGAGGGTGTGATGGTCGGCCAGATGCTCGAACCGCAAGTGACGATCAAGACCGCGCGCCGCGTGCCGGCGCTGGCGAACCCTCCGCGGGGATGTGTCGTCAAGACGGGATGAAAAGGCCCGTCCCTATTTTCGTCATCGCCGCCTTCGCGCGGGTGACGAGGGGGTAAAAGACCGCGCCCGGCCGCCATCATTTATTTTGCGTTCATCCGCGCTGTGGCTATACCGCGCGCATGACTCAACATGCCCCTTCGCGCGCGACCCTGCGCCTGCTCGCCGCCGCACTCGCGATTACCCCCATGCTGGCCGCCTGCGCCGGCGGCGGCGGGGTCAAGAAGGATACGCGCTACGTCGCTCGCGACGTCAACACGCTGTACCGTGCGGCACAGGACCGGCTCGACCGCAAGCAATATGGCCTTGCTGCGGCGCTGTTCGACGAAGTCGAGCGCCAGCATCCCTATTCGCCTTGGGCCCGCCGCGCGCAGCTGATGAGCTCGTTCAGCTATTATATGGATCGCGAATATACCCCGGCGATCGAGGCCGCGCAGCGTTTCCTCGCGATCCACCCGGGCAACAAGGATGCGCCCTACGCCTATTATCTGATCGGCATCAGCTATTATGAGCAGATCAGCGACGTAACCCGCGACCAGAAGATCACCCAGCAGGCGTCGAGCGCGCTGGGCGAGATCATCCGTCGCTATCCCGACAGCCGCTACGCCGCCGACGCGCGGCTGAAGGTCGACCTGGTGCAGGATCATCTTGCGGGCAAGGAAATGGAAATCGGCCGCTTCTACCAGCGCAGCTCGAACTGGCTCGCGGCGTCGATCCGCTTCCGCGAAGTCGTCGACAAATATCAAACGACGAGCCACGCGCCCGAGGCGCTCTATCGGCTGACCGAATCCTATCTCGCGCTCGGCATCCCGGCCGAGGCGAAGAAGTCGGCGGCGGTGCTCGGCGCCAACTACCCAGGCAACGAATGGTATCAGCGCGCCTATAGGCTGATGCAGAAGAACGCGCCGAGCGCGTAGATTCTGCCTTTGTTCTGCGGTAAGGGCAGGGCATGCTGACGGCGCTTTCCATCGCCAATATCGTTCTGATCGAACGGCTCGACCTCGATTTCGAGGCCGGGCTGGGCGTGCTGACCGGCGAGACGGGGGCGGGCAAGTCGATCCTGCTCGACGCGCTCGGCCTCGCGCTTGGCACGCGCGCCGATAGCGCGCTGGTGCGGCAAGGCAGCGGGCACGCGCAGGTGACGGCTAGTTTCGTGGCGCCGGCAGCGGGGACGAAGCTCGCTGCGCTGCTCGCCGAAAATGAGATTGCGCTGGAAAGTGGCGAACCGCTGCTGATCCGCCGCACATTGAAGGCCGACGGTGGCAGCCGCGCCTTCCTCAATGACCAGCCCTGTTCGGCGGCGCTGCTGCGTGAAATTGGGACCCATCTTGTCGAGATCCACGGCCAGCACGACGATCGCGGGCTGCTCGCGCCCGCCGGGCACCGTGCGCTGCTCGACGCCTATGCCCGCGCTGATACCCGTGGCGTCGCAGCGGCGCACGCCGCGTGGCGCGCCGCCGAGGAAAAGCTTGCCGCCGCGCGCGCGGCAATTTCCGAAGCGACACGCGACCGCGAATGGCTTGAGCATTGCGTCGCCGAACTGCACATGCTTGCGCCCCAGCCGGGGGAAGATGCCGAACTCTCCGAAGCGCGCGCCACGATGCAAAAGGGCGAGAAGGTCGCGGGCGACCTTGGCGCGATCATGGAGGCGTTCGAAGGCAGCGACAGCGGTCCTGCGCAACTGCGCGGCGCGGCGCGGCGGCTCGACCGGCTCGCGGGCGACCATCCCTTGCTTGCCGAGGCGCTCGCGGGGCTCGACCGCGCGATCATCGAGGCCGACGAGGCCGAAAGCAAGCTGCACGAAGCCGCGCGCGCGATGGAGTACGACCCCGAACGGCTCGAGGCGACTGAGACGCGCCTGTTCGAACTCCGCGCGATGGCGCGCAAACATGGAGTCCAGCCCGATGAGCTCGCTGAACTCGCCGGCACGCTCGCGGCAAGGCTCGACGCGATCGAGGGCGGCAGCGCGGGTCTGGCGAAGCTCGAAGCCGCGGTCGCCGAAACCGCAGCGGCTTACACCCACGCCGCGACCGCGCTGTCCGACCAGCGCGCCAAGGCGGCGACCCGCCTCGACGCCGCGGTCGCGAGCGAACTCGTGCCCTTGAAACTCGACGCCGCGCGCTTCCAGACGCTCGTCGAACGTCTCCCCGCCGACCGTTGGGGGCCGGAGGGCATGGACCGCGTCGAATATCTTATCTCGACCAACCCCGGCGCCCCCTTTGCGCCGCTCGCCAAAATCGCATCGGGCGGCGAACTCTCGCGCTTCATCTTGGCGCTCAAGGTCGCGCTCGCCGAAGAGGGCGGCGCCGACACGATCATCTTCGACGAAATCGACCGCGGCGTCGGCGGCGCGGTGGCCAGTGCGATCGGCGAACGGCTGGCCAGGCTGGCGGGCGCTGGCAAGCAATTGCTCGCGGTGACGCATAGCCCGCAGGTCGCTGCCAAGGGCGCCGCGCATTTCATCATCGCCAAGTCGAGCGAAGGCACGGTCACGCGCACCAGCGTCCATGCGCTCGACGAAGCCGGCCGCCGCGAGGAAATCGCGCGCATGCTGTCGGGCGCCGAAGTCACGGAGGAAGCGCGCGCGCAGGCGGAACGATTGCTGGAAACGACATGACCAATAACGCGCAACTTTATCGCGAGCAGGGCTATCTCGCGCTGCCCGGCTTTGTCCCGACCGACGTCACGCACGCGCTGCTTGGCATGATGAAGGGCGATTTGATGCGTGGGGGCGTGTCGTTCGACCAGTTGAAACGCAAGCATGCGCTGCTCGCAAACGAAGCGGTCGAAGTTTATGGTCGGCATTATTTGCCGCTGTCGACCTTTCTGTGGGGCATGACACCGGCAATCAGCGCCCTTGTCGGGACCGAACTCAAGCCATCCTATTGCTATTTTCGCATGTATCGCGCGGGCGACGTCTGCCACGTCCATTCGGATCGCTACGCGTGCGAACATAGTTTGTCCCTGCTGCTCGCGGCAAGCGACGAGCGGGCCTGGCCGCTGGAAGTCGGGTTGCAGCATATCGAAACGCCGCGCGAGCGCGCCGATCCCGATTTCGGTGACGAAGCCTATGGATCGGTTGCTATGCTGGCCGGCGACGCGGTGCTTTATCAGGGGGTCCACCGGCTGCACGGACGGATGACCCCGAACCCCAATCGCTGGTCGGCGCATCTGTTCCTGCACTGGGTCGACCCCGCCGGCCCCTATGCCGAGCATGCGATGGAAGGCGTGAAAATTCCCGCCACCGAAACGCTCGCAATGGAACGGGCTTGACCATGGCGCCGCCGCACCCGCTCGACCGGCCGGTCTGGAGCATGCTCACCGGGCGGCAGGCGCATCTTGCCGAGGGTGACGGCCAGGCGGTGCGGATCGATCGCGGCTATGGTGTCTTCGGCGCCGCCCCCGACACCGGCGCGGCGGCACAGGCGGCGCTCGCCGCACTCGTGCCCGAAGACGGCGAAGTCTGGATCGTCGAGGGCGAACCCTGGCCGGTCCCCGCCCGAACGCGCGAGGTAAAGCGCGCAATCCTCGCGCAGATGGTCGCCGAGGGTGCGCCGCCGCCGCCGCGCGAAGGCGAGCCCGCGATCACCCCGCTCGGCGACGATGACGCCCCCGAAATGGCGGCGCTCGCCGAGCATGCAAAACCGGGACCCTGGGGTCCGAAGACGCATCGATACGGCCCCTTCTTCGGTATCCGTGAAAACGGTCGGCTGCTCGCGATGGCGGGGCAACGCATATTGGTCCCCGGCATGGCCGAGGTGAGCGGCGTCGCGACATGGGAGGACTGCCGCGGCCGCGGGCTTGCCCGCGCGCTGATCGGTCATGTGATGCGCGAAATGATCGCGCGCGGCGAGCAGCCTTTCCTGCACAGCTACGCCGACAATGCCGGCGCGATCGCGCTCTATGAATCGCTCGGTTTCCGCATTCGCCGCGAGGTGCATGTGTTGGCGATCGCGAAATGATGAACCGGCGCGAGCATCTTGCCGCGATGCTGGCAATGGCCGCTGCCCTGCTCCCCGCCACGAAACTGCGCGCTCTGGAGGTGAAGATGGAAGAAGCCGAACCCCGATATGGCCTGCTCGGCCAGATGATGGCGCAGCCCGGAAAACGGACGGAACTGGTCGCGATCCTGTCCGAAGGGACGGGCGAAATGCCCGGCAACATCGCCTATCTGATCGGCGAGGACAGCGCGAACCCCGACGCGATCTGGCTCGTCGAGCTGTGGGAAAGCAAGGAGGCGCACGCCGCCTCGCTGACGCTCCCCGTGGTACAGGGTGCGATCAAAAGGGGTCGGCCGCTTATCGCAGGATTTGGTACTCGCGCCGAGTTCAAGCCGGTGGCAAAGACCGGTGCATGACCGAAATCGAATCCCTGTCGCAGGCCGACGCCGCCAATGAATTGATGCGGCTGGCGAAACAGATCGCCTATCACAGCAAACGCTATCATGCCGAGGATGCGCCGGAGATTTCGGACGCCGATTATGACGCGCTCGTTCGCCGCAACAACGAACTCGAAGCCGCCTTTCCGGCGCTGATCCGCGCCGACAGCCCGAACAAATTGGTCGGCGCCGCGGTTGAGGCGTCGCCGCTCGCGAAGGTCACGCACGCGCAGCGCATGATGAGCCTCGACAATGCGTTTGCAGCCGAGGACGTCGAGGAATTTGCCGCGCGCGTGCGGCGCTTCCTCAATCTCGATGCCGACGCGGTCGTCGCGATGACCGCCGAGGACAAGATCGACGGCCTCTCTTGCTCGCTGCGTTACGAAAGGGGCAGACTGGTGCAGGCCGCGACGCGCGGCGACGGCAGCGTCGGTGAGGATGTGACCCCGAACGTCGCCACCATCGCTGACATTCCGCAAACCCTGCCTTCGCAGGGGGACGGCGTTCCAGACGTTTTCGAAATCCGCGGCGAAGTTTACATGTCCAAATCCGACTTTGCCGCGCTCAACGAACGCCTGATGGAAGAGGGCAGGGCGCTCGCCGCGCAGCGTGAACAGGCGTTCGACCCCGCCACCGTCCGGCAGTTCGCCAACCCGCGCAACGCCGCCGCCGGCTCGCTGCGCCAGAAGGATGCGAGCGTCACCGCGTCGCGCCCACTGCGCTTCCTCGCGCACGGCTGGGGCGAGGTCAGCGCGCTGCCCGCTGATACCCAATATGAGGTGATGAAGGCGATCGAAAGCTGGGGCGTCCCCGTCTCGCCGCTCCTCGAACGCTGCGACAGCGTCCCCGACATCCTCGCCCATTATGCCGAAATCGAGCGCCGCCGCGCCGAGATGGACTACGACATCGACGGCGTTGTCTACAAGGTCGACCGGCTCGACTGGCAGCAAAGGCTAGGCTTCGTTGCCAAGGCGCCGCGCTGGGCCATCGCGCATAAATTCCCCGCCGAACGCGCGCAGACGACGCTCGAAGCGATCGACATCCAGGTCGGCCGCACCGGCAAGCTGACCCCCGTCGGGCGGCTCACCCCCGTCACAGTCGGCGGCGTCGTCGTCTCGAACGTCACGCTCCACAACCGCGACGAGATCGGCCGCCTCGGCGTCCGCCCCGGCGACCGCGTTGTCATCCAGCGCGCGGGAGACGTGATCCCGCAGGTCGTCGAAAACCTGACCCGCGACGAGGACCGCGCGCCCTATATTTTCCCCGACCATTGCCCCGTCTGCAACAGCGAGGCGGTCGCCGAGGAGGGCGAAGTCGATGTCCGCTGCACCGGCGGCCTCATCTGCAACGCCCAAAAATTCGAGCGCCTCCGCCATTTCGTCAGTCGCGGCGCGCTCGATATCGAGGGGCTCGGCGAGAAGAGCATCCAGGAATTTCTTGACCTCGGCTGGCTCGACAAGGGCCCGGCGGATATTTTTCGCCTGAAAGGCCACCGCGCCGACCTGCTCGGCCGCGAGGGCTGGAAGGAAAAGTCGGTCGACAATCTGTTCGCTGCGATCGAGGCGAAGCGTGCGCCCGATGCCGCGCGCCTGCTCTTCGGGCTCGGCATCCGGCATGTGGGCGCGGTGACCGCACGCGACCTGCTCAAGGGGCTCGGCGACATCGCGCGCCTCCCCGAAAAGGCCGCCGAGATTCATGCTTATCTCGAAGCCAACGCTCAGGGCGAGGGCGAATCGGACGGCAAATATACGGCGCGCAAGGTCGAGGCGTTCAAGGCGATCCTCGAAGTCCGGGCCGACGGCATCGGCCCCGCCGTTGCCGAGGCGCTCGCCGATTTCTTCCATGAACCGCACAACCGCGACCTTTGGGACGACCTCTTCTCCGAAGTCTCCCCGCCACCCTATGTCGTCGAAACGCGGGCGAGCGAGGTGTCGGGGATGACCGTCGTGTTCACCGGCAAGCTCGAAACAATGAGCCGCGACGAAGCGAAGGCGCAGGCCGAGGCGCTCGGTGCCAAAGCCGCGGGCAGCGTCAGCGCGAAGACCGACCTTGTCGTCGCGGGGCCGGGCGCGGGATCGAAGCTCAAGCAGGCGAGCGCGCTTGGGGTCCGGGTGATCGACGAAGCAGAGTGGGCGGAGATTGTTGCAGCGGCCGGTTAGTCGATCCGCCCTGTCGCGCAGCGATGGGTAGGGGGACCGCCCGCGAAGCGAGTGGTGGAGGGGTGATGCGTAAACAGCCCGTCCGTCAGCCGCTATGCGACTGCCACCTCCCCATGGCTTCGCCAAAGGGAGGAGCTATAAGGCCGTGCGCGTCATCACAGACGATGCAGCGAAAATGCCGTGAGGGGGCGACATGGCAAAGCGTGATTATCTGAACAATCTGATGCGCGATCTCGAATCGCATACCGAGGTGCGGCGGTTCGGCAGCGGCTGGCTGTCGGGCTTTTTCGGCCTGCTCTTCGCGATCGCGGGCTTCTTCATGGTGATCGCGCTGCGTTTCCCCGACTGGTTCGCAACCCCCGAACTCGAAATCATCAAAAATTGGGGCGGCTTTCGCGGCCTCGTTCACGCAATCCTGCTCGTGAGTTACGGTCTGTCGCTGCTCAGCCTGCTGCTCCGCCCGCGCAAGGCGCTCGGTCTCACCGCGCTGATGATCGGGCTCGCCGCGATCCTCGTCGGCGGGTCGAACGTCCAGCCGCAGGAAACGCGGGACTGGGGCATTTTCTTCGGGCTCGACTTCTTCGTCGTGAACCTGCTCGTCACCGGCTTTATGTTCGCCCCGCTCGAACGCGCCTTTCCGCATCGCCGCACACAGCGGCTGTTCCGCATCGAATGGCGCGAGGATCTTTTCTATTATCTGGTCAGCACGATGTTCGTGCAGGTGCTCGGCTTCCTTGCGCTCGCGCCCTCGACGATCATCAACGAAAATACGTCGAATTGGGAGGCGTTCCGCGCGGGGATCGCGTCGCTGCCGTGGATCGTGCAATTTCTGATCGTGCTCGTCGCGTCGGACATGGCGCAATATCTCTTCCACCGCAGCTTCCACCGCTACCCCTTCCTCTGGGGTTTCCATGCGGTCCACCACAGCGCGAAATCGATGGACTGGCTCGCGGGGTCGCGGATGCATTTCGTCGAGATCATCCTGCTCCGCTCGATCACTTCGCTGCCGCTTTTTACCCTCGGTTTCGCGCCGTCGGTGATGCAGGCCTATATCGGCTTCGTCTATGTCTGGTCGTCGCTGCTTCACGCCAATGTCGGCGGCAATTTCAACCGGCTCGGCCACTGGATCGCGACCCCGCGGTTCCACCACTGGCATCATGGGCTCGAGCGCGAGGCGTTCGACGTCAATTTCGCGATCCATTTCCCTTGGATCGACAAGATGTTCGGCACCTTTCATCTGCCGAAGGACCGCTGGCCCGAAAATTACGGCATCCCCGAGGATGTTCCACGCAGCTATTGGGGCCAGTTCCTCTATCCTTGGACACGCACCGGCAAGAAGACCGACGAGGGTGAGATCAATAAATAGGGACTGTCCCTATTTATTGATCGTGAGCGCCTTGCCTCGCACGGGGGACCCGCATAAGAGCCGCAGCGTGAGCCTGCTCGCCGCCTTTCGCCGTCCCGGCATCCTGCTGCTTTTGCCGTTGCTGCTTGCGCTTGCCGCGCGCGTGCTCGTCGCGCCGGGCTGGATGATCGAAAGCCACCCCGGCGGCTCGATCACCGTGCGCATCTGTTCGGACCCCGCCAACCCCGGCGGGACGATGACGATCCCGCTCGAAAAAGCGGGCAGCCACGATGCGGGCGAAGTGCAGCAACATTGCCCTTGGGGCGCGCTCGCCAATGCGCCGATCGTCCCCGATCTGCCAGTCCTCGCCGCCGTGCCTATGGCCGTCGAGCCCTCGCCCGTAGCGGTCCGCTCGCTCGGCTTTGCGCCGGGGATCGCTTCGCCGCTGCCACCGAGCACGGGACCGCCTTCCTTCGCATAAAGTTCGTCATCCCGGCGAAGGCCGGGATCTCTCCCTCGCGTCCTGACGCATCGTGGAGATCCCGGCCTTCGCCGGGATGACGTGAATTGCAATGGCCGTCCGTTGTCGAGCGGTGCGGCGAACCTCTGCATTCCACGCGAAAGAATGACTTATGAAAACCCACGCATTTCGCGCGGCGCCGTTGCTGGCGCTCGCCATCTGTCTCGCCGCCACGTCGGCCCACGCCGAAGAGGCCGATTCGACCATCATCGTCACCGCACCGACCGCCACCGACTCCGCCGAAGCGCATGCAAACCGCACGCCCGGCGGCACCGACGTCGTTTCGTACAATGATTATGCCGACAAATCGGTGGTCAGCTTGCGCGACACGCTCGCCTTCTCGCCCGGCGTCTATCTCCAGCCGCGCTACGGGCAGGAGGTGCGGATCTCGATCCGCGGCTCGGGCCTCTCGCGCGGCTTCCATATGCGCGGGCTGACGCTGCTCCAGGATGGGGTACCGATCAATCTCGCCGACGACAATGGCGACTTCCAGGAGCTCGAACCGATCTTCTTCGACCATCTCGAGGTCTATCGCGGCGCCAACGCGCTTCGCTTCGGTTCGGGCACGCTCGGCGGCGCGGTCAATGGCGTAACGCCGACCGGGCGCACCGCCGAGGGGCTCTACCTGCGCGGCGATGTCGGCAGTTTCGACAGCTACCGCGGGCTGGTGTCGGCGGGCGTCGCAAGCGAGCGCGTCGATGCGTGGGGCGCGGTCAGCGCCGACACGTCGAAGGGCGACCGAGACCATGTGAAGCGCAGCAGCCTGCGTTTCCACGGCAATGTCGGCATGCAATTTACCGACATCGTTTCGAACCGGCTGTATGTCAGTGTCAACCATATCAAGCAGGAAATTCCGGGCGCGCTGACCTTTGACGAGGTGCTGACGACGCCGCGCAAGGCCGGGCCGGGCGTGGTCGCGGGCGATTATGGCCGCGACATCGATTCGATCCGTGTCCAGAACCGGACGCGTTTCGACTGGGGCGCGGCGCGGCTGGATGTCGGGGCATTTGTGAACGCCAAGTCGCTCTATCACCCGATCTTTCAGGTGGTCGACAGCGAGTCGCTCGATCGCGGGGGGTATTTCCGGTTCGATTATGGCGCCGAAGCCGTCGAGGTGACGCTGGGCGGCGAACTGCGCGTGGGCGATATTCGCGCAAAGCGCTTTACCAATGTGGCCGGACGGCGCGGCGCGGTGCAGGTGAATGCCGATCAGGATGCGCGTACCGCAACGCTTTATGGCGAAGTGCGCGTACGACCGCTTGCGGCGCTTTCGCTGATCGCGGGCGGCATATATGCCGACGGGATGCGGCGACAGGTGATGAATGTCAACGCCGCTGCCCCGGTGCAGAATGGCACGATCGGCCGCGCCGATTTCGACGCTTTCTCTCCCAAGATCGGCCTGCTGCTCGAACCCGCTGACGGCATCCAGATCTATGCCAATTACAATCGCTCGGTTGAATTCCCGGGCTTCAGCGAGCTCGCCCAGATCGCGAGCTTTGTCCCGCTCGATCCGCAACGCGCCTGGACTGCGGAAGTCGGCACGCGCGGCAAGGCCGGACCGGTCAGTTGGGATCTGACCCTGTATCGCAGCGATATCAAAGGCGAGATGCTGCAATATACCGTTGGTCCGAACATTCCGGCGTCCACCTTTAACGCCGGCCTGACGCGCCATCAGGGAATCGAGGCGGCGCTGGCGTGGAATGCGTTCGACTGGCTGCGGCTGCGGCAGGTTTATACCTACAGCGACTTCCGCTTCCGGGGTGACAGCGAGTTCGGCAACAACCGCCTGCCGGTGGTGCCCAAGCATGTCTATCGCGCCGAGGCGCGGATCGGCAGCGATGCGCTGCATGTCGCGCCGAACGTCGAATGGGTGCCCGATGGTCCCTTCGCCGACTATCGCAACCAGGTGCAGACCCCCGGCTATGCGTTGGTCGGGGTGACCGGCGGGGCAAGGGTCGCCGAGGGGATCGACGCCTTTGTCGATGTGCGCAACATTACGGGCAAGAAGGCGATCGGCGATATCAGCGCGGCGATCACCGTGACCCCGGCGTCGGCGGTCTATTATCCGGTCGAGCGCCGCGCGGTGTCCGCCGGCATTCGCGCGCGCTTCTAAAGGGGAGGACAGGGGATGACCGACATCAACCGGGTTCCGCTCTACCGCACGATTTGGCGTTGGCATTTTTACGCTGGGCTGTTCGTTATCCCCTTCATCCTGATGCTGTCGGTGACGGGGGCGGCCTATCTGTTCAAGCCGGAGCTCGACCGGTGGCAGGAGCGTGGCTGGCGCGGCCTGCCCGAGGCGGGCGCGGTCGATGCCGATGCGCAGGTCGCGGCGGCGCTTGCGGCCTTTCCGGGCGCGAGCTTTCATTATTACCGCATCCCCGAAGCGACCCGCGATGCGGCGGTCGTCCATATCGGCCTGCCGGGTGGAGGAATGCGCGATGTCGCCGTCTCACCGCAAGGCAAGGTGATCGGCGCCGCCGACCCCGAGCAGCGTATATCGGCCTGGCTCTCGCGCATTCACGGCACGCTTTTGATCGGCCGCGCCGGCGGTCTGCTCGTCGAACTCGCCGCAAGCTGGGCGATCGTGATGATCCTGAGCGGCCTCTACCTCTGGTGGCCGCGCGGCCGCGGCGCAGCGGGGGTCGTCTGGCCGCGGCTGTCGCTCGGCGGGCGCACGGCGCTCCGCGATCTTCACGCTGTAACCGGCTTCTGGGTATCGGGCCTCGCGCTCGTTCTCCTGTTCACCGCGCTGCCATGGACCGACGTCTGGGCGAGCGGTTTTCGCGCCGTCCGCGCCGAAATGGGCTGGGTAGCGGGCGTTCAGGACTGGAAGGGCGGCGCCGATCCCCACGCCGTGCACGATCATCGGGCGATGGCGAAGGCCGCGCCCGCCGGGCCACCGCCCCGCGCGCGCCTCGACTATATCGTGCTGCGCGCGCGCACCGAACATATGCCCGCCCCCGCGATCATCCAGCCGCCGGGCGCGCCCAACGCCTTCGGCCCGCCCAATGGCAATGTCTGGACGTTGACCACGCTGACCCAGAACCGGCCGCTGGTGCGGAAGGTCAGCTACGATCCCGAAACCAGCCTCGAAGTGGCGCGCAGCGGCTTTGCCGAAAAACACGCCATCGACCGCGCCGTCGGCTACGGCATTGCGTGGCACGAGGGGCAGCTTTTCGGGCGCGCCAACCAGCTGATCGGGGTCGCGACCGCGCTCGCGCTGTTCACGCTCGCGATCTCGGGATTTCTGATGTGGCGTCGGCGCAGGCCTGATAGCACGCTCGGCGCGCCGCCCGCTGCGCGCGATCCCGCGAAGGTCAAGGGCGTCGCGGGCTTGATCCTGATCCTAGCGGCGCTGCTGCCCTTGCTCGCCGCCTCGCTGATCTTGCTCTGGATCGTCGAGCGGCTCCTATTGCCGCGCCTGCCGCGCGCCGCGCGTTGGCTCGGCGTTGCGGCGAAGGCCCCGGCGCGCCTATAGGTTGCCCATGGTCCGCGCCCTTCACCTGTTTGCGCTGCTCGTCGCGCTACTCGTTTCGCTCCCGGCGTTTGCGCAAGGCCGCGGCCCGGTGGTGCTTGCGGCGGCGAGCCTGCAGGAAGCGCTGACGGACGCGGCGAACGCTTGGGCGGCACAGGGTCATCCCAAACCTTTGCTCTCCTTCGCCGCCTCGTCGGCGCTGGCGCGGCAGGTGATTGCGGGCGCCCCGGCCGACCTCTTCGTCTCGGCCGACGAGGCGTGGATGGATGCGTTGGCAAAAGCTGGCCAGCTTCGCGCGGGCACGCGCACGATCTTGCTCGGCAACCGCCTCGTGTTGATCGCACCTGTGTCGAGCAGGCTACGCCTCGCTCCGGCGCGCGGTTTTCCGCTGGCAAAAGCGCTCGGGGCCGGCCGCCTTGCGCTTGCCGATCCCGCCGCAGTGCCTGCAGGCAAATATGCGAAGACTGCGCTCATCCGTCTCGGGGTGTGGCACAGCGTCGCGACGAAGGTCGCACCGGCGGAAAATGTCCGCGCCGCGCTGGCGCTCGTCGAACGCGGCGCCGCGCCGCTCGGCATCGTCTATGCGACCGATGCGCGCGCGTCGAAAGCGGTGCGAATCGTCGGCATCTTCCCTGCAGCGAGCCACCCGCCGATCCGCTATCCCGTCGCGCTGCTGAAAGCATCGCGGCACCGCGACGCCGCCGGTTTTCGCGCCTTCCTGCTATCGAAACAGGGTCGCGCGATCTTCGCGCGCCACGGCTTTGTCAATCCGTGAGGTCGGGAGCCGCTCATGCCGCCAATAGATAGGGACAGTCCCTATTTAATGACACCTGTCGCTGCAATCCGTGAGCGGCGCGACCGATTAAATAGGGACTGTCCCTATTTATTGGCTGGGGCGGTGCCGCCCGCGATCCCGAACCGCTGATGTTGTCACCCGAAGAATGGGGGATCGTCGCGTTGTCGCTGAAGGTCGGCGGTGTCGCGGTGCTCGCCACACTTCCCGTCGCCTTTGCGGTCGCGTGGCTGCTCGCGCGCTATCGTTTTCCGGGCCGCGTGATCCTTGATGCGCTCGTTCATTTGCCGCTCGTGCTGCCCCCCGTGGTCACTGGCTGGCTGCTCCTTATCGCCTTCGGTCCGCTCGGCCCCGTCGGGCGCTGGCTCGAAAGCTGGTTCGGCGCGACGCTGATGTTCCGATGGACCGGCGCCGCGCTCGCTGCCGCGATCATGGCGCTGCCGCTCATGGTGCGCGCGATGCGGCTGTCGATCGAGGGGATCGACCGGCGGCTGGAGGGCGCGGCGCGCACCCTGGGCGCGACCCCGTGGCACAGCTTCTGGACGATCAGCCTGCCGCTCGCGCTGCCCGGCGTGCTCGCGGCGCTCGTGCTCGGTTTCGCGCGCTCGATCGGTGAGTTCGGCGCGACGATCACGTTCGTTTCGAACATCCCCGGCGAAACGCGCACACTGCCGCTCGCCATCTATTCGGCGCTGCAGGTGCCGGGTGGCGAGGCGATGGTGACGCGCCTTGCCTTGCTATCGGTTGCGCTGTCGCTGGGGGCGCTGGTTCTTTCCGAATATCTGGTGCGCCGGACGCATGGCGAAAGGCAGCGGCATGGCGATTGATATCGACCTCGCGCGCCGCCTCGGTGACCGGACGGTCGCCGCGCGCTTTACCGCGGGGCCTGGCCTCACCGCATTGTTCGGCCCGTCGGGCGCGGGCAAGACGAGCATTCTCAACATGGTCGCCGGCCTGCTGAAACCGGACCGCGGCCATATCCGCATCGGCGAGCGCACCTTGTTCGGCGACGGCGTCGACCTGCCGCCCGAGGCGCGCCGCGTCGGCTATGTCTTTCAGGACAGCCGGCTGTTCCCGCATCGCCGCGTGCGAGCGAACCTTGTCTACGGTCACAATCTGGTGCCCCACGCGAACCGCTGGATGGGCCTCGACGAAGCCGTCGCCTTTCTCGGCATCGGCCATCTGCTCGATCGCTGGCCGCACGGCCTGTCGGGGGGAGAGGCTCAGCGTGTCGCGATCGGCCGCGCCTTGCTCGCGGGTCCTGAAATTCTGCTGATGGACGAACCCTTGTCGTCGCTCGACGCGGCGCGGCGCAGCGATATCATGGCGGTGATCGAACGGATTCGCGATGAGCTCAAGGTGCCGATCCTCTACGTCAGCCACGACCGCGCCGAGGTCGATCGGCTCGCAACGTCAGTGGTCGAGATCGGCGAATAAAGTTTCACCTGAAACCATTTTGATGATAGAAGCGGTCGTATGGAAAGCCAGTTCACTCATGTCCATGACACGCCGCCGCCGGGCGCCGCGGCCGACTGGACGATTTCGCAAAATTGGGATGCCTTTACCGCCGACGAGCATGCGATGTGGGATCGTCTGTTCGCGCGCCAGTCGGACATGCTTCCGGGCCGCGCCGCCGACGCGTTTCTGCGCGGTATCGATGTGCTGCGCCTCGAAAAGCCGGGCATTCCCGATTATCGCGAGCTCAACGCGCGGCTGATGGCCGCGACAGGGTGGCAGGTGATCGCGGTGCCGGGCCTCGTCCCCGACGAAGTCTTTTTCGACCATCTTGCGAACCGGCGCTTTCCCGCGGGAAATTTTATTCGCACGCCGCCGCAGCTCGACTATTTGCAGGAACCCGACGTCTTTCACGACGTATTCGGCCATGTTCCGATGCTCGCCGATCCGGTGTTTGCCGATTATATGGTTGCATACGGCGAGGGCGGGCTTCGCAGCCTGAAATTCGATGCGCTGAAACAGCTCGCGCGGCTTTATTGGTACACGGTCGAATTCGGGCTGATCCGCGAAGCCGGGGGCTTGCGAATTTACGGCGCGGGCATCGTTTCGTCCTTTGCCGAAAGCGTCTTCGCACTCGATTCGGACAGCCCGAACCGGATCGGTTTCGACCTCGCGCGCGTGATGCGTACCGATTACCGGATCGACGATTTTCAGCAGAATTATTTCGTCATCGACAGCCTAGATCAGCTGCTCGACACGACGGTGAACACCGATTTCGCGCCGCTCTATGCGAAAAACGCTGCGCTGCCCCCGATCCCGATCGCCGATTTCCTGCCGGATGATGCGGTGATCACGCGTGGGACACAGGATTATGCGCTCGCCAAGAGCGGCTGACGCTCACTCGCCGCTTTTGCGCACCGTCGTCACCAGCTGGCGCCGCTGCTGATAGGCTTCGCGATCGGGCGGCACCGTATAGATTCCGCGCAGCAGCGCCGCATCATGGCTCGACAGTTCGCGGCGCTCGGTCTCGCCGTCGAACAGCGCCAGGATCGACTCCTTCGGCGGCGGCGGATTGCTTCGGAACTCGGCGAGCGCGACCATCGCGGCATAGGCGGCGACCGAATCAAGCGGCATGCCGTCGGCCTGTTCGACATCGATCACCACGGTCGCCGTTTGCAGCGCACGCACGACCTGCGTGCTGACGATGCTGCTGTTGTAGAGCTTCACGTAAAAGTCGCTGATCGGCATGCCGTCGCGGCTTTCGTCGCGCGTCGTGTACCACCAGCGGATCGCGCTCGTCCCGTCGAGCACGCGGTCGCGCGCCACCGGCGCCAGCTCGGCGAATTGGTCGGGCGCTTTGCGGCGCACCGCGCGTGCGAGGCTTCGTCCGTCCGCGCTGAAGGCGATGACGATATTGGCCTGACAATCCGCAGGGGCGACAGGTGCGCCGGCAGCCGTGGCGACCGTGCGAACGCGCGCGTTGACGATGCCCGCAACCATATCGTTGACGCCGACCGTGCGCGGGCACACGGGATCGACCCACCGCGCCAGGGGCTTGAGCTGCGCGATCCCGGCGCGCCGCACATATTCTGCGGCGCGCTTCTTCGCTTCTTCGGGCGTGACGGGGGTTCCGGTGACGATGATCGCGTCGGGATCGTCGCCGGCGACGGGCGCAGCGACGAGCAGGGCTAGGATGGCAAACAGGCTCATGGCCGATTTCTCCCGATGATTTGCACCAGATTAGCAAA
The DNA here is from genome assembly GCA_964426485.1 of uncultured Sphingopyxis sp. Classification (GTDB taxonomy): domain Bacteria; phylum Pseudomonadota; class Alphaproteobacteria; order Sphingomonadales; family Sphingomonadaceae; genus Sphingopyxis. Next base: position 19,478 of record CAYRQX010000043.1, read on the forward strand.
TCGTCGGGATATTTCGAGCGTTTAGCTTACCAGCTGCCAAAGCTCGCATCCGACGGGCTCGCCCGGTGGAAAGCGCGTTCCTTGCGGCGCCAGCCGTAACGGCGGCGTTTGACGAGCAACAGGCACGGCCATTCGGGGCTGCCCCCACGCGCGGCGAGGCGAAAGCCCTGCGCGCGATAAGCAGCGAGCACGGGTTCCATTTGCCGCGCGATCAGGCCGGCGAGGATCGCATGGCCGCGCGGCGCAGTCGCGGCAGCGATATCGGGCGCGAGGGTGATCAGCGGCCCCGCAAGGATGTTTGCGATGACCAGATCATAGGGGGCACGATGTTTGATCGACGGGTGATCGGTCCCCGGCGCTACCGCGAGCGCAAGCCGCCCGCCGCCGCGTCCGAGCCGCACATTATTGATCGCGGCATTATCGCGCGTCACGAAAATGCTTGCGGGGTCGATGTCCGATGCGATCGTCTTCGCGCCCGGCCACAGCGCCATCGCGGCAAAGGCGAGCAGGCCGGTGCCGGTGCCGATGTCGGCAATGTTGCGCGGGCTCGCGCCGTGCCGCGCGAGCCGGTCGAGCATCGACAGGCAGCCCGCGGTCGTATCGTGCCCGCCGGTGCCGAACGCCTGGCTCGCGTCGATCAGGAACGGGGTGCTGCCCGTGGGCACGCGATCGGCATAGCTACTTGTGTGGACGAAAAAGCGCCCTGCCTGAACGGGTTCGAGCCCTTGCTGGCTCAGCGTGACCCAATCTTCCTCAGGCATTTCCTCGACGACGGGCTTCTTGCCCTTCGCGCTGGGCACGAACGATTGGAGCAGTCTCAGCAGCGCCGCGCCCGGCTTGTCATCCATATAAGCGTCGAGCTGCCACTCGCCCGCATCCTCATCGATCTCGCGCGTCACGACAACGGGCGCCTCGGGCATCGCATCGAGTTCGGGAATTTCGCCCGACAGCGCCTCGGCCTCGGTGCGGGTGCAGGGGAGCGAGACGATCCAGCTCATCGTCTTAGCGAACGTAGCTCGCGCCGTTGACATCGAGCACTGCGCCCGTCATCGAAGCCGGCGCTTTGAGCGCGCACCAGCGCGCCATTTCGCCCACTTCGTCGGGCATGGCGACACGGCCGAGCGGGATGTCGGCAAGCAATTTGTCGCCGCCGCGGCTCGCCAGATAATCCTCGGCCATACCCGTCATCGTGAAGCCGGGGCAGATCGCGAAGGCGAGGATGCCGTCCTTTGCGTAGGCGCGCGCGATCGTCTTGGTCATCGCGACCATGCCCGATTTCGACGCCGCATAATGCCAGTGCGCGGGGCTGTCGCCGCGATAGGCAGCGCGGCTCGCGATATTGACGATGCGGCCGGGCGCGCCGCGCTCGTGCCAGTGCAGCACCGCATGGCGGCAGAGTTGCGCGCTCGCGGTCAGATTGACCTGCATCGTGCGGTTCCAGTTCGCGAGCCAGTCGGCGTTGGCGTCGCTCAGCGGATTGGCTTCGAACACCCCGGCGTTGTTGATGAGCACGTCGATGCGGCCACCAAGTCGGTTTAGGCTCGTCTGCCACATCCGGTCGGGCGCGCCGGGATCGGCAAGGTCGCCATCGGCGCTCGACAGCGCAACGACCTTCGTCGCATCGGTGGTGAGGGCTTCGGCGATCGCGGCGCCAATGCCGCGGCTCGCGCCGGTGATCAGGATATGCGTGCTCATGCCCCGCCTTAGGCAGCGGGGCAGGGCTTGCCAAGCGCGAGCGGTGAAGCGCCTTCCCCACCACTCGTCATCCCGGCGAAATTAAATAGGGACTGTCCCTATTTATCGTGGGTGTCTTACGCGACCCGGCGGCTGAATTCGCTTGCGGCCTGTTCCAGCTGCTGCAACCGACCGCCCATCTTGGCAAATTCCTGGCTCAGCACGCTGATCTCGCTCGCTACCATACCCGAATCGTTGCGGATGCTTGCAATCGTCGACGACATCGAATCGGCGGCGAGCGCGGTCTCGTCGACCGCAGCGGTGATCGAGGTAACCGTTTGTGCCTGCGCGTCCATCGCGTCGCGGATGCGCTGCGCCGAGGTCTGCACCTCGACGATCGTCGCCTGGATCGACTGGTTGGCGCTGACCGACCCGCGCGTCGCCTGCTGGATCGCGGTGATCTTGCCCGCGATATCGTCGGTCGCGCGCGCGGTCTGGTTGGCGAGGCTTTTGACCTCCTGCGCGACGACGGCAAAACCGCGCCCCGATTCGCCTGCCCGTGCCGCTTCGATCGTGGCGTTCAATGCGAGGAGGTTGGTCTGGCCCGCGATCTCGCGGATCAGGCCCAAAATAGATTCGATCGATTCGGCGTGGCGTGAGAGCGTCGCCGACATCGCGACGGCTTCGCCCGCCTGTTCCGACGCCCGCGTTGCGACGCTGGCCGACGCTTCGACTTCGCTGCGCGCATCCTCTATCGCGCGGATCAGGCCCGCGGCGGTCGAGGCGGCTTCGCGCATCGCCATCGCCGATTGTTCCGAGGCCGCGGCGACTTCGCTCGTCTTTGCGATCATGCCCTTCGCTGCCATGTCGGCCGAGGCCGCCTGCTTGGCGAGCTGTTCGCGCACTCCGTCGGTGTCCTGCACCAGCGAGGCGATCGAGCGGTCGAAATCGCCCGCCAGCGTTTGTCGCTCGCTCGAAATCAAGGCGCCGTCGAGCTTTTCGGCATAGCGCTGCATGATATCGAATTCTAGCAGCGCAAGACGATTTACCGCGCTCGTCAGCCGCGCCAGCCGCTCGGCGTCGCCGAAACAGGCTTCGACGACATATTCGATCGTGAGCCGCTGGCTTTCGGCGATGCACGACATCACCGACGCGAGCGGCAGCTTCACGCGGCGGGCCATATGGGCATTCTGGCACGCGATTGTCGCAACTTCCTGTCCCGCGGCATCGGCATATTTGGTGACAGTGTGGCGCGCGCTGCCGCGGATATAGGATTCGAGCAGGTCGCCCTCGACGCGGCGGTCTACGCTGGGCAGCGCGTTGAAGGCGTCCCAATAGGCGCGCGCGACCGCCTCTTCGCGCCCGGCGATGATGCTGTGAATCTCCGCGGCATTGGCGGCAAGACGCCCGTCGAGATCATAATAGGGAAAGCGATCGGCCATCGGCACCGGATCGATCTGTTGCTTATGAATCGGATTTTCCTTCGCCATGATCCTGCTTCCCTGATCGATCCCGAAAGACGCGCGGATCTGTTGTCCGCAGTCGTCCGCTAAACTGGTGAACGGGATATGCGATGGAAGTGGTAAATTCGTCGTTAACCCGCAGCAGGAAGCGGATAACCTTCGAACGCCTTGATCGTTCGCAGCGCAAAGGCGCTGTGCATCGCGGCGACCCCGGGCAGCCGTGACAGGCAGTGGCGGTGCAGCCGGTCGAAATCGGCGACATTGCGCGCCGCAACGCGCAGTCGGTAATCCGACGCCCCTGACAGCAGCTGACATTCGAGTATTTCGTCGAAACTTTTGACTGCGCTCTCGAAGGCGGTCAGCGCTTCCTCGCTCTGCGACGTCAGGCTGATGTCGACGAACACGTCGAGCCCGAGGCCGATGCTGTCGGGGTTTAATCGCGCGGTATAGCCGGTGATGATGCCGGCGGCCTCCAACGCGCGGATCCGTCGGTGGCACGCCGAGGCGGAAAGGCCGACCTTTTCGCCCAGTTCGGCGGCGGGGCGCGGACCGCCGCGTTGCAGCATGTCGAGCAGCTTGGCGTCGATCCGGTCAATCATTGTGCGCCCCTAGTCCATTTCACGCCAAAATCATGCGCAATTGTCGCGAAACCGGGAAGGATATGCAAGCACCTCGCGCGCGATTTCTGCTAAAAGCGCCGACAAGTTTTCGGCGGCCAATGTCGATCGCCGATGACATCCCTATTCGGAGAGCGACCATGATCATCGGCACCCCCAAGGAAATCAAGAACCACGAATATCGCGTCGGCCTGACTCCCGAGAGCGCGCGCGAACTTGTCGTCCACGGCCACCGCGTGCTGGTGCAGACCGGCGCGGGCGAGGGGATCGGCGCGCACGACCGTCATTATATCGAGGCGGGCGCCGAGATCGTCCAGAGTGCCGAAGAAATTTTCGCGCAGTGCGAAATGGTCGTGAAGGTCAAGGAACCTCAGCCGGTGGAGCGTGCCAAGCTGCGCCCCGACCAGATCCTCTACACCTATCTCCACCTCGCGCCCGATCCCGACCAGACGCGCGACCTGATGGCATCGGGCGCGGTGTGCATTGCTTATGAAACCGTCACCAGCCCGCACGGCGGCCTGCCGCTGCTCAAACCGATGAGCCAGGTCGCGGGGCGTATGTCGATCCAGGCCGGCGCGACCGCGCTCGAAAAGGCGCATGGCGGCCGCGGCGTGCTGCTCGGCGGCGTCCCCGGCGTCGCGCCGGGCAAGATCTGCGTGATCGGCGGCGGCGTCGTCGGCTTCAACGCGGCGCAGATGGCGGCGGGGCTCGGCGCCGACGTTACGATCCTCGACCGCGATCCCGAAGTCCTCGAACGCGTCGGCACCTTCTTCGAGGCGCGCGCCAAGACGCGCTTCTCGAACCGCGCGAACCTTGCCGAATGCGTCGCCGAGGCCGACCTTGTGATCGGTGCGGTGTTGATCCCCGGCGCCGAGGCGCCGAAGCTGGTGACGCGCGAGATGCTCGGCACGATGCGCCCCGGCTCGGTGCTCGTCGACGTCGCGATCGATCAGGGCGGCTGTTTCGAGACGAGCCATGCGACGACCCACGCCGACCCGACCTATGTCGTCGATGGCATCGTCCATTATGCCGTCGCCAATATGCCCGGCGCGGTCGCGCGCACCAGCACCTATGCGCTCAATAACGTAACTTTGCCGCACGCGCTGCGCATCGCCGACCTGGGTTGGAAAGAAGCTTTGAAACGCGACGTGCATCTTGCGCAGGGTTTGAACGTTTGGAATGGTAAGGTGACGTTCGAAGCCGTAGCCGAAGCGATCGGAACCGATTATGTGTCTGTGGAGCAGGCACTGGCCTGACAAAAGGACATAAGAGAGACGATGACCGACCAAGCGCCCCCTCCGCCGCCGCCCCCCACCTCTTCAGGCGACGACGAACAGGAAGAAAATGAAGTGCTGCGCGCCGCGCGCGAGCGGCAGCAGCAGAAGGAAGCCGCCGACGCCGCCGAAGCCTCCGACAAGGAAGCGGCCAAAGGCAATGGCAAACGCGGCTGGAAAACCGCGGCGGCTGCAGGCATCGGTATCGGTTCGGCCGCGGTGCTCGCTGCGTTGCTCTATGTGAACCGCGACAAGATCAAGTGATGCATATCCCCGCGCGCTGAAAGCGCGTAGCCTTGGAAATGCGTCATCCTCGCGAAGGCCGGGATCCAGAGGTGTACCCCGTGCCGCGCTTTTTTCTGGGCGCGGTAATGTCGGCTGTGGGGTGGGGTCCATCGGCCTAGCGCAAGACCGATGGACCCCACCCCAACCCCTCCCCTGAAGGGGAGGGGCTTTATGTCCGCAAATGGTCGAATGCAGCCATTCGCTTTCTGACCACCCAATTTAAGCCCCCTATGCTCCTAAGCAATTGCATATCGCGGCGGGAAGGCTTAACCGGCACCGCATCGACCGTTTAGAGTCAGGACAGGGCTGATATGGCTGGCAATCAACCGAGCGCGCGTCCGCGCTCCCCGCATCTGCAGGTATATAAATGGAGCCCCGCGATGGCGGTCTCGATCCTTCATCGCGCGAGCGGTGACGGACTCGCGATCGTTGGCGCGTGCATGTTCCTCTGGTGGCTTGGCGCGCTTGCGGCCGGCCCCGACGCTTATGCCGCATTCCTCGCCTGCGTCTGGCACGATCCAAGCCCCGAAGTCGGCGTTTTGCACCAGATCACCAATATCCTCGGCAAGATCGTCCTTGTCGGTCTGACCTGGGCCTTCTTCCAGCATCTCTTTTCGGGCCTTCGCCATTTCGTGCTCGATACGGGTGCCGGTTACGAACTGAAGACCAACAAGCTCTGGTCGATTGCGGTGATCGCCGCGGGCGTGCTCGCGACCGCTGCGACCTGGCTCTATATTATGGCGGGGGCACTCTGATGGGCAATGGCACGCATCTGGGCAAAGTCCGCGGCCTCGGCTCGTCGGGGCATGGCTCGCAGCATTGGCTGCAACAGCGGCTGACCGCGCTCGCCAACATCCTGCTCGTCGGCTTCCTTTTCGTTTCGCTGATCCGCCTGCCGCTCGGCGATCATGCTGCGGTGCTGCGCTGGGCGTCGAACCCCGGCGTTGCGCTGGCGCTGATCCTGATGGTGGTCAGTGTCTTCTGGCACCTGCGGCTTGGCCTGACGGTGCTGATCGAGGACTATGTCCACGGCGAGGCGACGCGTCTGCTGTCGCTCGTCCTTCTCAACTTCTACGCGATCGGTGGCGCTGCCTATGGCATTTTCGCCATTGTCCGTATCGCGCTTGCGCCCGCCGCCGGGCTCGCTCCGGGGGGCATGTAAGATGACCGAAGCCTATAAGATCATCGACCATATCTACGACACCGTCGTCGTCGGTGCCGGCGGTTCGGGCCTGCGCGCCACGATGGGCAGCGCCGAAGCGGGGCTGAAGACCGCGTGCATCACCAAGGTTTTCCCGACGCGCAGCCACACCGTCGCGGCGCAGGGCGGCATCGCCGCCAGCCTGGGCAACAACTCGCCCGACCATTGGCAGTGGCATATGTACGATACCGTCAAGGGCTCCGACTGGCTCGGCGACCAGGACGCGATCGAATATATGGTGCGCGAGGCGCCGAACGCGGTCTACGAACTCGAACATGCCGGCGTGCCGTTTTCGCGTAACGCCGACGGCACCATCTATCAGCGCCCGTTCGGCGGCCATATGCAGAATATGGGCGAAGGCCCCCCGGTGCAGCGTACCGCTGCTGCGGCCGACCGCACCGGCCACGCGATGCTCCACGCGCTGTATCAGCAGTCGCTGAAATATGACGCCGACTTTTTCGTCGAGTATTTCGCGCTCGATCTGATCATGGAAAATGGCGAGTGCCGCGGTGTGATCGCGCTGTGCATGGACGATGGCAGCATCCACCGCTTCCGTTCGCAGGCCGTCGTGCTCGCGACCGGCGGTTACGGCCGCTGCTATTTCACCGCGACCTCGGCGCACACTTGCACCGGCGACGGTGGCGGGATGGTGCTGCGCGCCGGCCTGCCGCTGCAGGACATGGAATTCGTCCAGTTCCATCCGACCGGCATTTACGGCGCGGGCGTCCTTATCACCGAGGGTGCACGCGGCGAGGGCGGGTATCTGACCAACTCCGAAGGCGAGCGGTTCATGGAACGCTATGCGCCGTCGGCGAAGGATCTGGCATCGCGCGACGTCGTCTCGCGTTCGATGGCGCTCGAAATCCGCGAGGGCCGCGGCGTCGGTCCGGAGGGCGACCATATCTATCTGCACCTCGATCATATCGATCCCGCAGTGCTGGCGGAACGCCTGCCCGGCATCACCGAAAGCGGCAAGATTTTCGCCGGCGTCGACCTGACGCGACAGCCGCTGCCCGTCGTGCCGACGGTCCATTACAATATGGGTGGCATCCCCTGTAACTATCATGGCGAAGTCGTGACGCTCGGCAAGGACGGCCCCGATACCGTCGTCCCCGGCCTGTTTGCGGTCGGCGAAGCGGCGTGCGTGTCGGTCCATGGCGCGAACCGCCTCGGCTCGAACAGCCTGATCGACCTTGTCGTCTTCGGCCGTGCGACCGGTCACCGGCTCAAGGAAATCATCACCCCCGGTGCGGCGCAGCAGCCGCTGCCCAAGGACAGCGCCGACCTGGCGCTCGGTCGTCTTGATCATTTCCGCAACGCCAATGGCGGCTCACCCACCGCCGAGATTCGCACCGAGATGCAGCGCGCGATGTCCGCCCATGCCGCGGTGTTCCGCACCGACGAACTGATGGCGGAGGGCAAGGAAAAGCTGACCAAAACCTATCAGCGGATGAACGACGTCCATGTCACCGACCGCAGCCTGATCTGGAACACCGATCTCATCGAAACGCTCGAACTCGACAATCTGATCGCGCAGGCGACGGTGACGATGCATTCGGCCTTCAACCGCAAGGAAAGCCGCGGCGCCCACGCGCATGAGGACTTCCCGAACCGCGACGACGCGACCTGGATGAAGCACACCGTGGCGTGGTTCGACGGCTGGGGCGGCAAGGGCGGCGGCGTTCGCCTCGATTACCGTCCGGTCCACGAATATACGCTGTCCGACGACGTCGAATATATCAAACCGAAGGCGCGCGTTTACTGATCGGCTTTACGGGATAGCGGGGTGGTGAGTGATCGCCGCCCCGCTCGCTTGGTGGGCGTCATTCGCCGAACAGGCTGCGCACCGGGTTGATGTCGGAAAAGGGCACATCGACGTCGTTGCCCATGATCCACAGTTTCTGGCACGCGATGGCAAAGAACATCACCGCGATCGTCCAGACGATGAAGGTCTTGCGGGCGATCCAGCGGCGCTCGGCCTCTTCGGCCCTCGCACGCGCTTTATAGTCGATGCCCAGCTCGCCTTCGAATTCGGCGACAAGCTGCGCGCGGCGGGTACGCGAAATGTTCGCGATGCTCGCGTCTCCCTCTTCGCTTGTCGATCGGCGTTTTGCCATGATCCACCCTTGGCCCAGCTAGTCCTGATCATAGCTATAGGGCCCAGCCCCTGCCAATTGGTTAACCCCGCGCTATCGGCTCGTCGCAATTCCAATCAGCTTGATGCGCGCGCTCGCCCCGCGAAGCAGCGTCAGGTCGCGCGGCGGGCGGCCCAATGCTGCGGCGAGCAAGCGCAAAACCGCCTCGTTCGCAGCGCCGCCGGCGGGCGGGGCGGTGACACGCATGAGCACGGCTCCGCTTTCGATCTTGACCGAATCACGGCTGGCGCCGGGCGTCACCCGCACCTCGATTCGCCCTGATGCCGCAAGCTCGCGCAGCGCATCGGTCAGCGCGGGGTCGGGGCGATATTTCAGATGGTGACGACCAGCTTGCCGACCGCGCTGCGGTCGCCGAGCTTGGCGATCGCCTTGCCGCCATCGGCCAGCGCAAAGCTTTCGGTCACGCGCGGCTTGATCTTGCCCTGCTCCCACAATTGGAACAGCCGCGCGATATTGGCGCGGTTGCGCACGGGCTCGCGGGCCACAAATGCGCCCCAGAACACCCCGGCGACGTCGCAGCTCTTGAGCAGGGTGAGGTTGAGCGGCAGGCGCGGGATGCCGGCGGGGAAGCCGACGACAAGATAGCGCCCCTCCCACGCGATCGAGCGCAGCGCGGGTTCGGCATAATCGCCGCCCACGGCGTCATAAATGACGTTCGCGCCGTTCGGTCCGACCGCCGCCTTGAATTTTTCGGCGAGCGCCTTCGACGCATCCTTGTCGAACGGCTGATAGCCATAAATGACGACATCGTCGGCGCCGGCCTGGCGCGCGATCTCGGCCTTCGCTTCGCTCGACACGCCCGCGACGACGCGGGCGCCGAACGCCTTGCCGAGTTCGACCGCCGCGATGCCGACCCCGCCCGACGCGCCGAGCACGAGCAGCGTATCGCCCTCACCGATATGGCCGCGATCGACGAGTGCGTGGATGCTGGTGCCATAGGTCATCAGCAAGGATGCGCCCTCGGCGAAGTCGTGCGCGTCGGGCAAATGATAGACATTGTGCACCGACACCGCGACGGCTTCGGACATCCCGCCATTGCCGCAGCCCGCGATCACCCGGTCGCCGACCCTGAAATCAGTGACGCCCTCGCCGACTTCGGCGACGAGCCCGGCGACTTCGCCGCCGGGGGCGAAGGGGCGTTCGGGGCGGAACTGATATTTGTCCTCGATGATCAGCACGTCGGGGAAGTTGACCGCGCAGGCCTTCACATCGATCACGATCTGGCCCTTGCCTGCGACGGGGCGCGGCAGTTCGCCCAGAGTGAGCGATTCGGGGCCGCCGGTTGCGGTCGACAAAAGAGCCTTCATCATCTTCTCCTCTTTATGATATTTTTCGGTCCTACGCTGCGGGCCGCATCCATGGACGATCCGCGTCGAGCTGTCGTTCATAGGCGCCGATCGCGGCATCGCTCTTTTCGGTCAGCGAAATCTCGTCGAGCCCTTCGAGCAGGCACATCTTGCGGAACGGATCGATGTCGAAGCTGAAGCGGTCCTGAAACTGCGTCGTCACCGTCTGATGCTCAAGGTCGACAAAGACCGGATCGGTCGTCGCAACCTCCATCAGGCGGTCGATCGCCGCTTGCGGCAGCACGACGGGCAGGATGCCGTTCTTCACCGCATTGCCCGAAAAAATGTCCGAATAGCTCGGCGCGATCACGACGCGGATACCGAGGTCGCCGAGCGCCCAGGCGGCATGTTCGCGGCTCGACCCGCAACCGAAATTGTCGCCCGCGA
>CAYRQX010000044.1:0-29735 GCA_964426485.1 uncultured Sphingopyxis sp.
GAGCAAAGGAAACGCGCGTCTGGAGCACGTACCACCACCTTTAGCAATTGCCTGGACATACGTGGCGGAACCCGGTCACTCGCCCAGTTGACTGTACGGGCGCGCGCCTATTTCCAACAGAACGACCGCAATCAGCAACCAACACTGCGACCGAAAATGGATCTAATTGGAGTATGCCGTCCACAGCTGCGCCAGCGGGGTTGCGCGCTGCGATACCGGCGATCGCTAGATCGTCTGATCCTGTCCGGCGGTGCTAGCCTGAACTGATCCAATTTTCTGATGAGAGGCACCAGATTCTTACCCACGGCACGGTACTTGTCGCGACCTTGGAGAGGTTAACTGAGGGAGGATATGAGAGGCAACCTACAGGATTTGAACCGGTGACCTTCGCCATCAGAGAGTCGTCAAGATTGGTCTTGGAAAGGTCCGATCGAAGAGCAGATTTGCGCGTGGCCACGAGGTTTTTTCGCTCCTGAAAACGGTGATTGCTGGGTGATTGCTGGCCAATTTTTGGAGGTCAAAATTCTGTTAAAAGTCATTCTATTTCAATAGCATGATTGACTTGTCACATGAAGTCTGGTATTTCCGCTACCGGCGCCGGTGACCCGCCACCGATAGCGCATAAACAAATGGGGCAGCCTCGTTATGAGTGCCGCCCCAGTTATGTGGATCCGTCGGGAGAGGGAGAGGACGGTCCGGAGATTGGTGTCAATCTGTCTTAGCGACCCAGATTAGCGCGAGGCCATCTGGCTGTCGGTTTCGACTTCGGCGACGCCGGCGATCTTCAGCGCGGCGCGAAACTGCTTGGCGGCGGCGCGTTCGTTGCCCGCTTCACACAGCTTCTTGCCGGTCGAAACAAAGCGCTTGGCGCTGGCCTGCTTGCCGCCTTCGACACCGCCGGCGGCGACATGCGCCTGTTCGGCGAGACCCGAGCAGCGATAATCGCTGGCCGACTGGGCGTAAGCGGGGGTTGCGGTTGCCATCAGGCCGGTGAACGCAAGCACCGAAGCGGCGACAATTGCGAAAGCGGCCGGAAAGCGGCGATAAGAGGAGAGCTGATAGGCCATGGGAGAGGTTCCTTTCGTTTCGTTGTGCAACCTTTTTAGTCGCGGTTGCGCACATAGATAATCCTCTATAATCTGCAAGTGCTTTGAAGCAGGATTTAACAATCCCCCATGGGGCGCTCGACGGGATCGAAGCCTTCCTGCGTGTCGCGGAACGGCGGAGCTTTTCCGCCGCTGCATCCGACCTTGGCGTCTCGCCATCAGCGATCAGTCAGACGATCAAGGGGCTGGAGGCGCGCGTCGGCGCGCCTTTGTTCATGCGCACGACGCGCAGTGTCGGGCTGACGCAGGCGGGCGAGATGTTTTTCGAACGCGCCGCGCCGGCCTATTCGGGACTTGCCGAAGCCTATGAAGCGGCGCGCAATCTGGGCAACCGGCCCGCGGGACGGCTGCGGATCAATTTGATGCGCGGCGCGATCCAGCCGCTGTTCGAGCCGATCATCGCGGGCTTTTGCGATACCTATCCCGAAATCGAGCTGGAAATTTACGCCGACGATGCGCTGTCCGACCTCAATGCCGGGGGATTTGACGCCGGGGTCAGGATGGGCGAATCGCTTGAGGCGGACATGATTGCGGTGCGGCTTTCGGGCGCGTTCCGCTTCGTCGCCGTGGCGGCGCCCGCCTATATCGAGCGTTATGGCATGCCGCAGCGCCCCGAGGAATTGCGGACGCATCGCTGTGTGCGGATGCGACTGTCCAGCGGTGCGATGCTGCCATGGACCTTCATCGACGGCAATCGCGAGTTCGACGTCCCCGTGACCGGGCCGGTCATCGTCAATGATTTCGCCGGGATCATGGTCGCGGTGCGCAGCGGCATCGCGCTGGGGATGGTCGCCGAACCGGTGGTGCATGAGCATATCGAGCGCGGCGACCTCAAGCTGGTGCTCGGCGAGTTTGCGCCGAGCAGCGCGGGGCTGTTCCTCTATTATCCGAGCCGTAAGCAGGTGATGCCCAAGCTGCGCGCCTTTATCGATTATGCGCGCGAATATCTGCCCGACAATCTGATCTGATTTGGTGCGGCGGCGCGTTCGCTTCGCCGCGGAAACAAATCCCTTCATCGGCAGCAGAAAAATTGGGCTGGCGCGGGAAAGCGAATCCCGGCAGCAAGTTCTCAACTAAATGGGTTGGGATGAAACATGATCGATTTCGCGGCCATCGACTTTACCGCCCTGTTGCCGTTCATCGTCATCGGCTTCGCTGCGCAACTGGTCGACGGCGCGCTGGGCATGGCGTTCGGAGTGATCTGCAACACCTTGCTCGTTGCCGTGCTCGGCGTGCCGCCAGCCACGGCGTCGGCGCGCATCCATGTCGTCGAGATTTTTACGACCGGGGCGTCGGGACTCAGCCATCTTTTTCATCGCAACATCGACTGGCCGCTGTTCTGGAAGCTGCTAATACCCGGCGTGATCGGCGGGGTGCTGGGCGCCTATGTGCTTACATCGCTCCACGCCGATATCGTAAAGCCGTTCGTGCTAGGCTATCTGGTGCTGATCGGCATCTGGCTGCTCGTGCGCGGACTGCTGTATCCCCCGAAAATTTCGAAGCCGAAAATCGTCGCCCCGCTGGCGGTCGTCGGCGGCTTCCTCGACGCCGCAGGCGGCGGCGGCTGGGGGCCGGTCGTGACGTCCAACCTGCTTGTTCAGGGCGGCGAACCGCGCAAGATCGTCGGCACGGTGAACAGCGTCGAATTTTTCCTCGCGGTCGCAGTGTCGATCGCCTTTATCGCCAATTTGGGGTTCGAGGAAATTTTGGGCCCGACGCTGGGGCTGATCATCGGCGGCGTCGCGGCCGCCCCGCTTGGCGCCTATATGGCAAAGCGATTCTCGCCCAAGGTCATGTTGGTGATGGTCGGGGTGGTGCTGACTGCGACGAGCGCGTTCGGATTGTATCGGGCGTTGATGTGATATCGGCCTGAGGACGATTTTCGACCAGAAGCAGCCATCTCTATCATCGTCATCCCGGCGAAGGCCGGGATCTCACCCTCCCGCCCTGACGCACCGGCGAGATCCCGGCCTTCGCCGGGATGACGGATAAGGGAAGGTCCGCTCCCCACCCCAAAGCCGACGATTCAATTCGCCGGCTTGGTCTCGTCGATCTTGTCGACCCATTCGGGATAGAAGCTCGGCTCGCGCGCCGACCAGCCCGGCGCGGTCGCGGCGGCTTCGCTGATCGATTGCAGCAAGAGTTTCCGCTTGTCGGGGTGGAGATGCGGCAGCGACGCCGCGGCGCAAAAGGCACCGGGCAGCCACGGCCGCGCATGCGCGCCGAGCAGCCGTTCATAGAGGAAGCGATAGGGGGCAAAGGCGTGCAGCCGGTCCTGCCCGAGGTCGAACGCCGACACCGCGACCAGCGGCGCCATGAAGCCTTCGAGCGAGTCGAGCCCGCTGTCATCGGGAATATGCGCGCGAATATCGGGAATGCGCTGATAGACTTTTGCCTGCACGCGGATCGCGGTTTCCTCGACCATGTCGCGCGACCAGCGCGAAATCGCATCATCGCGGTCGAGCCCGATGTCCAGCGAGCGGCGGATGTACCGCTGCGTCGAGGCAGGAAAGCCCGCGAATTCCTTGATTTCCGATATCGACAGATCGCCTGCTGCCGGTCCCGAACGCGTCGCCATGGTCGTGCTCCCGCACGGCGCCCGAAGAGCCATCCCCCCGGAGGCCTGCATCAAACAGTCTGCCACCAAAAAGGTTAGTGGCAGGTTAACCATGAGGTCGGACATTGTTCAGCAAGCTGTGGGGCGTTGCGCGGCGCCGCGACGGAGCCTAATCAGCGTGTCTTGAAACTGTAAGACACACGAGAGCCACCATGTCGCATTCACCGCAGCCGGTCATTTCCTCGACCGGCCTCTTCACCCCCGCCGAACGCATCTCCAACGAAGAACTTGTCGCTAGTTTTAACCAGTATGTTGCGCTGCACAATAGGGAAAATGCAGCGGCGATTGCGGCGGGTGAAATCGCCGAACTCACTGAATCGAGCGTCGAATTCATCGAGAAGGCGAGCGGCATCGGATCGCGTTTCGTCGTCGACAAGGCAGGCATTCTCGACCCCGAACATATGGCGCCGCGGATCGCCGAACGCAGCAACGACCAAATCTCGATCCTCGCCGAAATCGGCATTTTGGCGGCGAAGGACGCGCTGGCGCGCGCGGGGCGCGATGCGGGCGAGGTCGACGCCGTGCTGTGCGCCGCGTCGAATATGCAGCGCCCCTATCCCGCGATGGCGGTCGAAATTCAGGACGCGCTCGGCATCGACGGCTTCGGTTTCGACATGAATGTCGCCTGCTCCTCGGCGACCTTCGGCATCCAGACCGCCGCCGACTATATCCGCGCCGGTCATGCGAAGAGCGTGCTGGTGGTGAACCCCGAAATCTGTTCGGGGCACCTCAACTGGCGCGACCGCGACAGCCATTTCATCTTCGGCGACGTCGCGACCGCGATCCTCGTCGAGGACAAGCATATCGCGCCCGCCGGTCATTGGGACATCCTCGGCACCAAGCTGAAGACGCAGTTCAGCAATAACATCCGCAACAATTTCGGCTTCCTCAACCGCGGCCATGGCGGGATCGACCAGTCGGGACCGAAGAGCGACAAGCTGTTCGTCCAGGAAGGGCGCAAGGTGTTCAAGGAAGTCGTGCCGTGGGTCGCCAATCTGATCGTCGAACAGATGGAGGTGCTGAACCTTAAAGGCAGCGACATGCGCCGTCTGTGGCTGCATCAGGCAAACACCAACATGAACCGGCTGATCGCTCAGCGGGTGCTGGGGCATGAGGCCAGCGAGGATGAAAGCCCGACGGTGCTCGACACCTATGGCAATACGTCGAGCGCGGGGTCGATCATCGCCTTTCACCTGAACCATCAAGATATGGTCGCGGGCGATACCGGGCTGATCTGTTCGTTCGGCGCGGGGTATAGCGCGGGGACGGTGTTCGTGCGGAAGACGTGACCCCAACCTGGCCGCGCGAGCAATAAATAGGGACAGTCCCTATTTAATCGGCGGCGTTAAATAGGGACTGTCCCTATTTATTGCGCCCCGGCGTTGGCGAGGTCACGGCACGAACGTCGTGAACAGGTAGATCGCGAACAGCATCAGGTGGATCACCCCCTGCAGCACAGTGGTGCGCCCGTTCGCCAGCGTCTGCACCGACACGATCAGCGACAGGAAGAGCAGCACGGTCGACTTGGCATCGAGCCCGAGGCTGATCGGCATGTCGGTCATGATCGACAGGATCGCGACCGCCGGAATGGTGAGGCCGATCGTCGCGAGCGCCGATCCGAGCGCGAGGTTGAGGCTGGTCTGGAGGCGGTCGGCTTTTGCGGCGCGGACCGCGGCGAGACCCTCTGGCGCGAGGATCAGCGCCGCGATCAGCACGCCGAGCACCGCGGGCGGCGCGCCCCAGTCTGAAAGCAGCGCCCCCATGACCGGCGACAGATTCTTGGCGAGCAGGACGACCGCAAACAGGCTGGCGAGCAGCAGCGTGCCCGAAATGGCGGTGCGCTGGACGGTCGGGGGCGCGGCGTGGTTGTCGGGCTCGCCGTCGCCATCGGCATCGACATCCTCTTCGGGCAGGAAATAGTCGCGGTGGCGCACTGTCTGCACCAGCGCAAAGGTGGCGTAGAGGATCAGCGATACGAGCGCGACGAAAGCCAGTTGCGTGGCCGAATAGAAGGATCCCGGCGCGCTGGAGGTGTAATTCGGCAGCACCAGCGTCACCACCGTCAACACGGTCAGCGTCGCGAGCGCGGCGCCGATCCCGGTGCGCTGGAACCGCTGTTCGTGATGGCGGATCGCGCCGCTGAGCAGACACAGACCCATCAGCAAGTTGAGGATTACCATCACCGCCGCGAACACCGTGTCGCGTGCCAGCGTCTGTGCCTTTTCGGGTTCGGCCTGCATCAAGGTCAGGATCAGCCCGACCTCGATCACCGTGACCGCGAGCGCGAGAATCAACGTGCCAAACGGTTCGCCGACGCGGTGGGCGATCACCTCGGCATGGTGAACCGCCGCGACCACCGCTCCCATCAGGATGAAAGCCACCAGCCAGGAATTCAGCGGCATGGCGAAGCTCGCCATTGCGGCAACGAAGCCGAGGATCGGGAAGATGTCGTTGGTGCGGTCGGCGAGGCGCAGTTTGGAAGTCATGCGACGTTTATTGCAGCCGCCTTCTCGCGTGGCCACCCCGCAGGAAATTTTTAATGCGCGCGGACGGGCAGGCCTGCGGCAGCGAGCCGCGCATGCGCCTCTGCGACCGTCGCTTCGCCGAAATGGAAGATACTCGCTGCCAGCACGGCGCTTGCGCCGCCCTCGATCACCCCGGCGACGAGATGATCGAGATTGCCGACGCCCCCCGACGCGATGACCGGCACACTAACCGCGTCGGCGATCGCGCGGGTGAGCGCGAGGTCATAGCCGTCCTTTGTGCCATCCCGGTCCATGCTGGTGACGAGCAATTCGCCCGCGCCGAGGGTGGCGAGACGAACGGCGTGTTCGAGCGCATCGATCCCGCTGGGCTTGCGTCCGCCGTGGGTGAAGATTTCCCAGCGGCCGTCCTCGACACGCCGTGCGTCGATGCTGCCGACTGCGCACTGGCTGCCGAAACGGTCGGCGATGTCGGCGACGAGTTCGGGGCGCGCGACCGCGGCGCTGTTCACTGCGACCTTGTCGGCGCCGGCTAGCAGCAGCGCGCGTGCATCGTCGGCGCTGCGTACTCCGCCGCCGACGGTGAGCGGCATGAAGCAGACTTCGGCGGTGCGGCTGACCATGTCGAGCAGCGTGCCGCGCCCCTGATGGCTGGCGCTGATATCGAGGAAGCAGAGTTCGTCGGCGCCCGCCGCGTCATAGGCGCGCGCCGCCTCGACCGGGTCGCCGGCATCGCGCAGGTCGACGAAATTGACGCCCTTGACGACGCGGCCATCGGCGACGTCGAGGCAGGGAATGACGCGAACGCGGACGGTCATCTTCCCCCCTCCAGCTTGCGGGAGGGGTTGGGGCGGGGTGTGTTTCGGGGGGCAAGTGTTTCCGACATGCCCTTCCCTAGCCCCTCCCGCCAGCGGGAGGGGAACTGGCAACCGCAATCGCTTCGGCCAGATCGAGCCGGCCGTCGTAGAGCGCCCGGCCCGTAATCACGCCTTCGATCCCGCTCGCGACATGCGGTCGCAGCGCGTGGATATCGCCGATATCCGCAACGCCGCCCGACGCGATCACCGGGATGGCAACCGCCTGCGCCAGCGCCACCGTCGCCTGGACGTTGCAACCCTTGAGCAGCCCGTCGCGCCCTACGTCGGTGAACAGCAGCGCCGCAACCCCGGCATCCTCGAAACGCCGCGCGAGGTCTTCGACGCGGACGTCGGAGACGTCGGCCCAGCCCTCGGTCGCGACCATGCCGTCTCGCGCGTCGACCCCGACGACGATGCGGCCGGGCAGGTCGCGCGCGGCCGATTTGACGAATTCGGGGTCTTTCAAAGCGGCGGTGCCGATGATCACGCGGTCGACGCCGAGGGCGAGCCAGCGGTCGACACCGGCGCGGTCACGGATGCCGCCACCAACCTGCACCTTGCCCGGAAACGCCGTGATGATGCTCTCGACCGCCGCGCCATTGACGCTCGCGCCCGCAAAGGCGCCGTCGAGATCGACGACATGCAGGTGGGTTGCACCAGCATCGGCGAACAGCCGCGCCTGCGCCGCCGGATCGTCGCCATAAACGGTCGCGCGCGCCATATCGCCCTCGGCGAGCCGCACCACCTGCCCGCCCTTGAGGTCGATCGCAGGGAAGATGGTCAGGGCAGAATTTACGGGCGCCACTGGAGGAACCTTTCGAGCGTTGCGAGACCATAGGCCTGGCTTTTTTCGGGGTGATATTGAACGCCGACGATATTGTCCTTCGCTACCGCCGCCGTAAACGTCGCGCCATGGCTGCTGGTGGCGGCAACATCGACCGCGTCGGCGAAATGATAGCCGTGCAGATAATAGGCCTCGCCCGCCGCGATCACCGGATGCGGCGCGGCGGGGATGACATCGTTCCAGCCCATATGCGGGATGCGGAGGCCCGGTGCCGGATCGAATGCGCGGACCGTGCCGCCGATCCAGCCGAGCCCGGCGTGACGCCCATGCTCTTCACCCGCGTCGGAGAGCAATTGCATGCCGACGCAAATGCCGAGAAAGGGCGCGCCTTCGCCGCGCACGCGCTGTTCCATCGCGTCGATCAGCCCGTCGATCGCTGAAAGGCCGTTCATGCAGGCGGCAAACGCCCCGACGCCGGGCAGCACGATGCGGTCGGCTTTGGCAACAACATCGGGATCGGCGGTGACGGCAACATTGCCCGCGCCCGCCGCGACGAGCGCATTATGCACCGAGCGAAGATTGCCCGCGCCATAGTCGATCAGGGCAATCGTCACCTGCAACGCAGCATTAAATAGGGACTGTCCCTATTTATTTCCCGCCGACCTCTGATCCCATGATCGCCGCCCCCGAATAAATAGGGACAGTCCCTATTTAATGCGTCGATCACAAAACCCCCTTGGTCGAGGGAATCGCATCCCCCTTGCGCGGGTCGATTTCGACCGCCTGCCGCAGCGCGCGCGCAAGCGCCTTGTACATGCTTTCGGCGATGTGATGGTTGTTCTCGCCATACAGCATCTCGATGTGCAGCGTGATCCCCGCCGCCTGCGCAAAGCTGTGGAACCAGTGCGGAAACATCTCGGTGTCCATCTCGCCCAGCCGCGGCTGCGAAAAGCTGGATTTGTAAACGCAGTGCGGGCGCCCTGAAATGTCGAGCACGCAGCGCGTCAACGTCTCGTCCATCGGCGCGTGCGCCTCGCCATAGCGGGCGATGCCGCGCTTGTCGCCGAGCGCCTTCGCCACCGCCTCGCCGAGTGCGAGCGCACTGTCCTCGACCGTGTGATGCTGGTCGATATGCAGATCGCCCTTCACCTGCATCGATATGTCGATCAGCGAATGGCGCGACAATTGCTCGACCATATGGTCGAGAAAACCGATGCCGGTGGACACCGAATAATCGCCCGTTCCGTCAAGATTGACGGCGATCGCGATATCCGTTTCCTTGGTCGTGCGCTGGACGGTGGCGGTACGCATGGGATGCCCCATAGCAGCGACTTTTCGCGTTGCAAGGTAACTCTCCCCCCTTGACCGGCGTGCGGCGCGCGTTCATCCCCTCGCCCCATGAGTGACGATGTACGCGACAGCCTGATTCCCTATGATGAAATCGTGCAGGATGCGCTGCGCGCCGTGGTCGGCCGCGTGCTCAGCCAGATCGTCGGTTATGACAGCCTGCCGGGCGAGCATCATTTCTATATCACCTTCAAGACGCAGGCCGTCGGCGTCGATATTCCGGCGCATCTGATCGCCAAATTTCCCGATGAAATGACGATCGTGCTGCAGAACCGCTTCTGGGATCTGAAGGTCGAGGAAGATCATTTCAGCGTCGGCCTGTCGTTCAACCAGACGCCGTCGATCCTGACCATACCCTATGCGTCGATCACCGCGTTCGTGGATCCTTCGGTCGATTTCGGCCTCCAGTTCCAGGTCAGCGACGACGAGGAAACCCAGCCCGAGCCGCATGACGAGGCCGATAACGACCGTCCCGAGGTTATGACCGAGGACGGGTCGAACGTCGTGACGGTGGATTTCGGCAAGAAACGATAGGGTGGCGGGCCCGCTCTGGCCCCCGAGCCGTTTCTGGCAATTTTGGTCGCTCGCGGGCATGGTCGTGCTCACCGCCGCCTTCTGGTGGGGGGTCGAGGGCTATGCCCTGGCACAGGGCAATGATCCGCGCGGACAGATTGCCGACGGGCTGCTTCGCTTTACGGTGCTGATCCTGACCCCCGCGCTCGTCGTCGTGTGGCTCGCCGCCGCATGGCTGCGTCGGCGCGTCGGCGAAGGCGGCTATTGGCAGTTGCTCGGCCTGGTGGCGATGATCTGGGCCGGGTCGGTGCTGGTGACGAGGATGCTGGTGACATGAGCACGCGAATTGAAAGCGACAGCATCGGCGAGATCGAGGTTGCGGACGACGCCTATTGGGGCGCGCAGACCGAGCGCAGCCGACACAATTTCGCTTTTCCAGCGCACGAACGCATGCCGATGCCGATCGTCCACGCGCTGGCGCGGATCAAGGGCGCGGCGGCGCGGGTCAATCGCGCGCACGGGCTCGATGCCGGTCTGGCCGACGCGATTGCCGCCGCCGCCGACGCGGTGATCGCCGGCCGCTACGACGACCAGTTCCCGCTGGCGATCTGGCAGACGGGCAGCGGCACCCAGTCGAACATGAACGCGAATGAAGTGATCGCGGGTATCGCAAACGAGGCGTTGGCGGGCACGCGCGGCGGCAAATCGCCCGTCCATCCCAACGACCATGTCAACATGGGCCAGTCATCCAACGACAGCTTTCCGACCGCGCTGCACGTCGCGGTCGCGGTCGAGACGACGGAACGGCTGCTGCCGTCGCTGACCCTGCTGACCGACGCGCTCGAAGCCAAGGCGCGGGCATGGAACGATATCGTCAAGATCGGCCGCACCCATTTGCAGGACGCGACTCCGCTGACGCTCGGCCAGGAATTTTCAGGCTATGTCGCGCAATTGATCGCGTGCCGCGCGCGGATCGAGGGCGCTCTCGCCCATAACATCTGCAAGCTCGCGCAGGGCGGTACGGCGGTCGGCACCGGACTCAATGCGCCCGCCGGATTCGACGTCGCGATCGCCGCCGAGCTGTCGAATAGCACCGGCATCGCATTCGAGTCCGCGCCCAACAAATTCGAGGCGCTGGCGTCGAACGACGGGCTCGTCTTCTTCTCGGGTGCGCTCAACACGCTTGCGGTCGCGCTGGCCAAGATCGCGAACGACATCCGCCTGCTCGGATCGGGTCCCCGCGCGGGGCTCGGTGAACTCGACCTGCCCGCGAACGAACCCGGCAGCTCGATCATGCCGGGCAAGGTCAATCCGACGCAGTGCGAGATGCTGACGATGGTCGCGGCGCAGGTCATCGGCAATCATCAGGCGGTCACCGTCGGCGGCCTTCAGGGACATCTCGAACTCAATGTCTTCAAGCCACTGATCGGGTCGAATGTGCTGCGCTCGATCGATCTGCTAAGCACCGGTATGGCGGGCTTCACCGAACATTGCGTGATCGGCATCGAGCCTAATCGCGCCCGCATCGACGAGTTGATGAACCGTTCGCTGATGCTCGTCACCGCGCTCGCGCCCGAAATCGGCTATGACAAGGCCGCCAAGATCGCCAAGCACGCGCATGAGACGGGCAGCACGCTGAAGGAAGCCGCGCTCGATCTCGGCTATGTCGATGCCGCGACCTTCGACCGCGTGGTCGATCCGCGCATGATGCTGGGGCCTGACAACTGAACGGGAACCCTGAAGGGACGCCGCGGATTGATAGGGAGGAAGGAGACATGGGCATGATAGGCAGGATCGTCGGCGGGGCGCTCGGCAGCGCCATCGGTAAGCAAAAGGGAAATCACCCGATCGCCGGGGCCGTGATCGGCGCGGGCGCGCTCTTCGCGGCGCGGCGGCTGTTCCCGCAGCGCTATGCGGCGCTCGCGGCGTGGGCGGCGGCTGGCTATCTCACCAAAAAATGGGCCGAGCGCGCCGAGGCGCGCAAAGCGGCGGAAGAGGCGCACGCAATCGACCCCCAACTCGCGAATGCGGGCGTGGTCGACACCTATGCCGGAACGGCGGAGCTGCCAACCGATGGCCAGACGATCGGCGACGCGTTGCCGCCAGCGATTCCGCTGGAAGAAAACGGGCGCAGCAGCGCGATCCACTAGCCGCCGGACTGCCACTCCTTCACCGCCTCGACGGGCGAGACCAGCATCAGGACGTTGAGCGTCAGATTGTCGCGGATCGCCCATAGGGTGAACAGCTCAAATATGATCGCGATCGCCACCGTAACCCACCAGCGCATCCGGCTGGCGGCCAGAAAACCGATGATCATGAAGAGTGCATCGCTCACCGAATTGAGGATCGAGTCGCCCGAATAGCCATAGGCCATCGTGACTTCGCGATAGCGGTCGATGATGACCGACGAATTTTCGAGGATTTCCCACGCTGCCTCGATCCCGATCGCAAGTGCCAGCGCAACCCAGAGCGGCTGGTTCGGCAACAGCCAGCGCGCGAGGCCGTAAAAGATAAAGCCATGGATGACATGGCTGAAACTGTACCAGTCCGAAATCTGCTGGCTGTTCTGATTCGACTGCACGACGCCGTGCCACAGGCTGACGGTGCCGCACGGGCAGATCGGCGGGCGCCCCATCGCGAAGAGGATCGCCGCGAAAACCGCAATCAGCGCCGCGGCGACCAGCCAGCCCGTTCGTGAAATTCCTGCCATGCTCCGCTCCCCCCTGTTCCACGGACGTGGAACCTGCATACGACGCTTGACCACTGGCGCAGCTTTGGCGAATAGCGCCCATGGCTGAAAGCGTCCACCTGAACCGCCGCGGCGTGTTGTTCGTTCTCTCCTCGCCCTCGGGCGCGGGCAAGACCACCATCTCGCGCATGATGCTCGAGGCTGACAAGGATATCGCGCTTTCGATCTCGGCGACGACGCGCCCGCCGCGCCCCGGCGAAATCGACGGCGTCCATTATCATTTCGTCGACACCGACCGCTTCAAGAAGATGGCCGCCGACGGCGAATTCCTCGAATGGGCGCATGTCTTCGGCCATCGTTACGGCACCCCGCGCGCACGCGTCGACGAATTGCTCGATGCCGGCAAGGACGTGCTCTTCGACATCGATTGGCAGGGCGCGCAGCAGCTGTATCAGGAGGCGGGCCCCGACGTCGTGCGCGTCTTTGTCCTGCCGCCGACGATGGAAGAACTCGAACGCCGGCTGCGCTCGCGCAAGACCGACAGCGACGAGGTGATCGCCGCGCGCATGGAACGCGCCGCGAACGAGATCAGCCACTGGGACGGTTATGACTATGTGCTGATCAACGACAATATCGAAGGCTGTTTCGATGAAGTCTGCGCCATCCTGCGCGCCGAACGGTTGAAGCGCCGCCGCCAGATCGGGCTGATCGGCTTCGCGCGCGACCTGATCCGTTCGGTCCCCGACGCGGACAAGAATCTTTAGCGCCAACATAAATGAACCGCGTGTCCCCGCGAAGGCGGGGACCCATCTCCGGTCGGCTCGAACTTGCGCCGGCAGGTAATGGGCACCCGCCTTCGCAGGTGCACACAGCTTTTCTAAACCGGTGGCCTCACCAAATTGCCTTCAAGCTCCGCGACCATTTCGGCGCGCAGCGGTTTCGCCTGACCATCGGTGCGACACACGACGACCGTGTCGCAGGTCGCGATGCAGCGGCCGTTCTGGAACATCGCCTGCACGATCGTCCAGCTCGACGTGCCGAGCCGGCCGATCCCCGTCGCGATCTCGACCGGATCGGGAAAATTCCCCTCGGCGAGATAGTTGATCTCGACCGCCGCGACCATCGTGCGTTCGTTCGAAGGGCGTTCGTCGAGCGGACGCACCTGCCGGTTCAGCAGCACCCGGCCGCTCTCGAACAGCGCGGCAAAGGCCACATTGTTGAGGTGGCCGTTGATGTCCATGTCCTGAAAACGTGTCTGGAACTCGGCCACGACGGGGTAGCTGGCGGCGTCGAGCCGCCAGCTTTCCGGTTTGGGCATATCAGCGCGGCGCCATGCGGATGCCGCCGTCGAGGCGGACATCCTCGCCGTTGAAATAGCCATTCTCGATCATGCACATCGCGAGATTGGCATATTCGGCGGGGATACCGAGGCGCTTGGGGTTGAGCACCGAGGCACCGAGCGCGTCGCGCACCGGCTGCGGCGCGCCCGCGAGCAGCGGGGTGTCGAAGATGCCGGGCAGGATCGTGTTGACGCGGATATTCTCGTTGCCGAGGTCGCGCGCGATGGGGAGCGTCATGCCGACGACGCCGCCCTTCGACGCCGAATAAGCCGCCTGGCCGATCTGGCCGTCCTCGGCCGCGACCGACGCGGTGTTGACGATCGCGCCGCGCTCGCCGTCTTCCATCGTATCGAGCGTCAGCATGCCCGCCGCCGACTTGGCGATGCAGCGGAAGGTGCCGACGAGGTTGATCTGGATAATCCAGTTGAACGCATCGAGCGGGAAATGTTTGATGCTGCCGTCTTCCTTCGAGCGGCTGGCGGTCTTGATCGCGTTGCCGGTGCCGGCGCAGTTGACGAGGATGCGTTCCTGCCCGTGCGCTTCGCGCGCCTTGGCAAAGGCGGCGTCGACCGACGCGTCGTCTGTGACGTTGCATTCGCAGAAGATGCCGCCGAGTTCGGCCGCGATCGCAAGGCCTTTTTCTTCCTGCAGGTCGAAGATCGCGACCTTCACGCCCTTCGCCGCGAGCGCGCGCGCGGTGGCGGCGCCGAGGCCCGAGGCGCCGCCGGTGACGACGGCGGATACGGTGGAATCGAGTTTCATTGAGGTTTCTCCGTTTAAGCCCTCCCCTTCAGGGGAGGGTTTGGGTGGGGCATGTCAAAGGGGGCCGAGCAAGCAACAGGCCTCCCCGACCCCTCCCGCAAGCGGGAGGGGAGAAAAATTACAGTCGTTCGATGATCGTGACGTTGGCCTGACCGCCGCCTTCGCACATCGTCTGCAAACCATACTTCCCGCCGGTCGCGTCGAGCACGCCGAGCAGGGTCGCCATCAGCTTGGTGCCGCTGGCGCCGAGCGGGTGGCCGAGTGCGATGGCGCCGCCATGCTGGTTGAGCCGCGCGTGATCGGCGCCGAGATATTTGAGCCATGCGAGCGGCACCGGCGCGAAGGCTTCGTTGACCTCATAGGCGTCGATGTCCTCGATCTTCATGCCCGCACGCTTCAGCGCCTTTTCGGTCGCGAACAACGGTTCTTCGAGCATGATCACCGGGTCGCCCGCGGTCACCGAGACATGGTGGATGCGCGCGCGCGGGGTCAGGCCATGGTCTTTCAGCGCCTGTTCGGACACGATCAGCGCCGCGCTGGCGCCGTCGCAGATCTGGCTCGACGAGGCGGCGGTGATCGTGCCGCCTTCCTGCAGCAATTTCACGCCCGCGATACCCTCCAGCGTCGCGTCGAAGCGGATGCCTTCGTCGACCAGGTGCGTCTGGCGGCCGTCGGGGGTGTCGATATCGAGCCCGACGATTTCGCGCTGGAAATGCCCCGCCTCGGTCGCCGCCTTGGCGCGGCGGTGGCTTTCAAAGGCATAAGCGTCGAGGTCGTCCTTGGTGAAGCCATGCTTCTTGACGATCATCTCGGCGCCCATGAACTGGCTGAACATGATGCCGGGATATTTTTCCTCGAGCCGCTCGGACTTGTAGTGACCGAGCCCCTCCTTGATGAACAGGGTCGCGACGCTGCCCATCGGTACGCGCGTCATGCTTTCGATGCCGCTCGCGAGGACAATGTCCTGCGTGCCCGACATCACCGCCTGCGCCGCGAACATCATCGCCTGCTGCGACGAGCCGCACTGGCGGTCGATCGTCACCGCGGGGATCGAGTCGGGGAGGTTCGACGCGAGGACGGCGTTGCGGCCCAAGTCCATCGTCTGCTGGCCGCCCTGCGACACGCAGCCGGTGATGACATCGTCGATCTTTGACGTGTCGAAATCATTGCGGTCGGCGATCGCGTCGAACACTGCGGCGCCAAGATCGACGGGGTGGATACCGGCGAGTTTGCCGCCGCGCTTGCCGCCGGCGGTGCGGACGGCGTCAACGATATAGGCATGGGCCATGGGGGTAGTCCTTTCACCTTCTTCCCTCTCCCCTTGCGGGAGAGGGATGTGGAGACTTGGCAGCTTGCTGCCTAGTCGGAGCTGGGAGAGGGGTCGCACTTCAGCGCGAAGGTAAGAACCCCTCACAAGACTTGCTAGGCGGCAAGCCGCCAAGCCAAGTCTTCTCTCCCGCAAGGGGAGAGAGTTTTCGCTTCAGAGCTTGCGCCCGATCAATTCCTTCATAATCTCGTTCGTGCCGCCAAAGATGCGCGTCACGCGCGCCGCGCGCCAGGCGCGGGCGATCGGATATTCGTTCATATAGCCTGCCCCGCCGTGAAGCTGGAGGCATTTGTCCATCACTTCCCACTGGAGTTCGGTGTGCCACAGCTTGGCCGCCGCGCCTTCCTCGGGCGTCAGTTCCTTCTTCAAATGCCGCGACAGCGCCCAGTCGAGATGCGCCCAGCCGACCTGCAATTTGGTCTTGAGGTCGGCGAGCACGAAGCGCGTGTTCTGGAAATCGAGGATCGGCTTGCCGAACGCCTTGCGGTCGCGGGTGAACTCGACCGTGTCGTCGAACGCGCGCTGCGCCGACGCCTGCGCCGACACCGCGATCGACAGTCGTTCCTGCGGCAGCTCGCTCATCAGATAGATGAAGCCCTTGCCCTCTTCGCCGAGGCAGTTGGTGATCGGCACCCGGACGTCGTTGAAGAACATTTCCGACGTGTCGGCCTCGTCCTGCCCGATCTTGTCGAGGTTGCGGCCACGCTCATAGCCTTCGCGGTCGGCCTCGACGAGGACGATCGAGACGCCCTTCCACGCCGGTTGCACCTCGGTGTCGGTCTTGACGCAGACGAGGATCAGGTCGGCATTCTGGCCGTTGGTGATATAGGTTTTCGACCCGTTGATGACATAATGATTGCCATCCTTCTTCGCGGTCGTGCGCATGCCCTGAAGGTCGGAGCCGGTGCCCGGTTCGGTCATCGCGATCGCGGTGATCACCTCGCCCGCGACCATTTTGGGCAGCCAGTGCTTCTTCTGCTCTTCGCTGCCATATTTGACGATGTAGCTGGTGACGATATCCGACTGGAGCGAGAAGCCCGTCGTGGCGCGGCCGTAATAGGCGCTCTCTTCATCGACGATCGCGTTGTAGCCGAAATCGAGCCCGAGCCCGCCATATTCCTCGGGCACCGTCGGGCACAGCATGCCGAGTTCGCCCGCCTTGGGCCAGATGTCCTTGGGCACGATGCCGTCCTCGGCCCATTGTGCCGCGTTCGGCGCGATTTCCTTCTCGAGGAACTGGCGGACCGTGGCGCGGAACGCCTCATGATCGTCGGAGTAGGCGGAGCGCGACAGATTATCGAGCGACATGGACATTCCTTTTCCCGGTGCGCGGCCGAACGCAAACGGGGAGCCAGCCGCGCCAAAATGCCGCGCGCGTTCGCGTCGGCTTCGCGCGCACCTGACCTTACGTTTACGTCCACGTCAAGTAGAAATGCCGCTACGGCAGCGAAGATGGGTGAAACCTGCGCCGAACCCCCCGCAACGAATAGGTTTGCAGCCGCTGGGCAGTATCGGCAGCGCGCGCTAAGACCCGTCCCATGGTCCAATTGCTCCTCGACGCCGGTGCTTTGCTCGGCGAATCGCCCTTCTGGCACGCAGCCGAAAACCGTCTCTATTGGGTCGATATCGAGGGCCGAAAGATTCATCGCACCGATCCCGCGAGCGGCACCGATGAGGTGATGGACCTCGCCGAGCAGGTCGGTTGCATCGCGCCCCGCGCGGGCGGGGGGCTGGTCGCCGCGCTCGAAAATGGTTGCGCGCTGATCGACAGCTGGGGCACCGCGCCGCGTCCCTTTGGTCCCGCAGTGCTCGCCGACAAGCCCGAGCAGCGGCTCAACGACGGCCGCGTCGATGCCGCCGGTCGGCTGTGGGTCGGCAGCCTGACGAGCGACAAGCCGAGGCGCGACGCCACCCTCTATCGCCTCGACCCCGACGGGTCGCTTACCTCGATCTTCGGCGGTCTGATGACGAGCAACGGCGCGGCGTTCAGCCCCGACGGGCGGATCTTCTATCACGCCGACACCCCGACGCACCGGATCCACGCCTATGACGTCGATCCGGCTACCGGCGAGCTTGGCGGCAAGCGGCTGTTCCACGAATTTGCCGAAGGCCATGGCCGCCCCGACGGCGCGGCGGTCGATGCCGAGGGTTGTTACTGGTCGGCGCTGTGGGACGGCTGGCGCGTCGTGCGCCTGTCGCCCGCGGGCGAATTGCTTCAGACCGTCGACCTTCCCGTCCAGCGCCCGACGATGATCGCTTTCGGCGGGCCGGACCTGAAGACCGCCTTCGTCACCAGCGCGGGCAAAAATCTGACCGACGAGGCGCGTGCAGGGCAACCGCACGCGGGCGGCATCTTCACCTTCCGCGTCGACGTTCCTGGCCTGATCCAGCAGGATTTTGGCGCCTAGGCGGCTTGCGCCCCGCTGTCACATAAGGTTAATACGGCCCCCGACATGGTTTCGTCCGAAACCTTATCCTCCGGGGAGATTTATCGATGCCGCGCCAAGCGCACCCTTTTGCCCGTCATTTGTCGATCCTGCTTGCATCTACCGCGATGATTGTGGGTTATAGCCAGATGACCGCAACCGCCGCCGAACCGACCGCCGCCGCCCCAACCACTGCCAGGCCGGCCGCCCCCGCCTCCGCCCCCACAGGCGAAAATCCCATGCTCGCGCCCTGGACCGGGCCGTTCGAGGGGGTGCCGCCGTGGGACAAGATGGACCCCGAGCTGTTCCCCGACGCCTTTGCCAAGGCGATGGCCGAAACCAAGGCGCAGGTTCAGGCGGTGATCGACAATCCCGAAGCGCCGACTTTCGAGAACACCCATGTCCCGATGATGCTCGCGGGCGACACCGCCGACCGCCTGTTCGCTTTGTGGGGCGTGCAGTCGTCGAACAAGTCGAACGACCGCGTCGAGGATATCGACGCCGAGTGGAGCCCCAAAATCTCCACCTTCTACACCGAGCTGTTCCTCGATCCGAAGCTCTTCGCGCGCTACAAGGCGGTGTACGACAAGCGCAATTCGAGCGGGCTGGGCGCGCAGCAGATCCGCATCGTCGAGCGCAGCTATGACGAGATGGTGCGCGACGGCGCCAACCTGTCGCCCGAGAATAAGGCGAAGCTGGTCGCGATGAACGCGAAGCTCGAAGGCCTGTTCTCGGCCTTTTCGTCGAAGCTGCTCGGCGATGAAAAGCTTTACACCTTCGTCACCGACAAGGCCGAACTCGCGGGGCTTGAGCCCGGCTTCGTCGCCTCGCTCGCCTCGGCCGCCGAAGCCAATGGAAAGCCCGGCCAATGGGCGATCAAGAACACCCGCTCGTCGGCGCAGCCGGTGCTGCAAAACGCCACCAACCGGAGCTTGCGCGAAAAAGTCTGGAAGGCCTTCGTCAGCCGCGGCGACAATGGCGATGCCAACGACACGAACGCGACGATCGCCGAAATCCTGAAGCTGCGCCAGCAGCGCGCCGAATTGCTCGGTTTCGCGACGCATGCCAATTATCGCATGGCCGACACGATGGCGAAGACGCCGGAAAATGCGATGGGCCTGATGATGAAGGTCTGGCCCGCCGCGGTCGCGCGCGCGAAGGAAGAGGTCGCCGACATGCAGGCGATTGCCGACGCCGAAGCCAAGGCCGGCAAGGGTCCGAAACTGACGATCGAGCCGTGGGATTACCGCTATTATTCGGAGAAGGTCCGCAAGGCGAAATACGACCTCGATGAAAGCGAAGTGAAGCCCTATCTTCAGCTCGACAAGCTGACGCAGGCGATGTTCTGGTCGGCGGGGCAGCTCTATGACCTCGGTTTCCGCGAAAACACCGGCACCGTCCCGGTTTTCGATCCCAAGGTGAAGACCTTCGAAGTCTATAATCTCAAGACGAACGAGAATGGCGGGCTGATCTATCTCGACAATTTCGCGCGCGACGGCAAACGTTCGGGCGCGTGGATGACAACCTATCGCAGCCAGCAGACGCTGGGCGGCGAACGCAATGTGCTTGCGTCGAACAATAATAATTTCACCGAAGGCGCCAAAGGCGAGCCGACGCTGATCAGCCTCGACGATGCGACGACCTTGTTCCACGAATTCGGCCACGGCATCCATTATCTGCTGCAGCACATCAACTATCCGGCGCTCGCCGGGGTGCCGCGCGACTTCGTCGAATTCCCGAGCCAGGTGAACGAGAATTGGCTGATGACCCCCGAAGTGCTGTCGAAATATGCGACGCACTACAAGACGGGCGAGCCGATGCCGCAGGCGCTGGTCGACAAGATCCTCGCGTCGAACAAGTTCAACCAGGGGTTCGAGACGGTCGAGTACCTCTCGAGCGCGATCGTCGATATGAAGATCCACGACCGCAAGGTTCCGGTGACCGATGTTGACAAGTTCGAGCGCGAAACGCTGGCCGAAATGGGCATGCCGAAGGAAATCGTCATGCGCCACCGCCTGCCGCAATTCGGCCATCTGTTCAGCAGCGACGCCTATTCGGCGGGCTATTACAGCTATCTGTGGTCCGAAACGATGGACGCCGACACCTGGGCGGCCTTCACCGAAGCCGGCGGCGCGTGGGACCGCACGGTCGCCGACAAGTTCCGCACCATATTGCTGATGACCGGCAACGAGACCGACCGCGCGGAGGCGTATCGCGCGTTTCGTGGCCGCGATCCCGACGTAAAGGCGCTGCTGGAAAAGCGCGGTTTTCCGACCGAATAATCCGGACAAAACCGAAAGGCAAAGGGGGCGTTTTCGCCCCCTTTGTTTGGGATTGGGGGTGGCCGGTCGAAGCCAGCCGCCTCTTCACACTATTTCCGCGTCGCGGCGCTCCGGTCACGGATCGCCTTGAATTCGCTGCCGTCCTTCCAGCCGGGCCATTTGGCCGAACGGGCGAGTTCGTCGCCGATGGTGTAGAAGACCGCAATGTCCTGCACCGCGCCGTCGAGGTTCCAGCTTTCGTCCCACGCGTCGCACGCCTGATGATAGCATTTGCCGGTATAGGCATCGACCCACGCCTGTCCGGCGGGCTTGCCGCCCTCGACTAGATCGGAGGCACCGGCGATGCCCATCATCAACAGGACGGGGACGCCGCGCTTGGCGAGGCTGAAATGGTCGGCGCGGTAGAACAGGCCGCGTTCGGGGAGGCTTTCGACGCTGACGGTGCGGCCCTGCGTCGCCGCGACGCGCGCGAGATCCTCCTCGAGACTGCCCTGTCCCTTGCCGACGAGGACGACGTCCTTTGCCTTTCCGGCCGTCTGGAGGATGTCGAGGCCAAAGTTGGCGACGGTTTTTTCTACCGGGAAGATCGGGTTTTCGGCATAGGCCTCGGAGCCGAGCAGGCCGCGTTCCTCGGCGGTCCAGAAGGCAAAGGCGATCGTGCGGTCAGGGGCCGGCGCCGCCTTGAACAGCCGCGCGATTTCGAACAGTCCCGCGACGCCCAGCGCGTCGTCGTTGGCACCGGCGCGATAGATGCGGCCCTGTTCGTCGGGCGCGCCTTCGCCATAGGCGTCCCAGTGGGCACCATAGATGACGACCTCGTCGGGTCGCTTGGCGCCGGGGATTTTCGCGAGCACATTCTGGCTTTGCACGACTTCCTGCGTCACCGGGATCGCGGCGTTGAAGCTGGTTCCGAGGTCGACGGGCTTGAAATCCTTGCGGCGCGCGGCGGTGCGCAGTTTTGCCAGATCCTGTCCGGCATTTGTGAACAGGCTGGTCGCGGTCTCGCCCGAGATCCAGCCCTGCAGCGCCAGGCTCGTCACATTTTCGGGCGGGACGACGAGGCCGTAATTTTCGCCGCCGGGGCTTTTGACGACATTCCAGCCATAGCCGACACCGTCGGTGTCGTGGACGATCAGCGCGCCGATCGCGCCGCGGCGTGCCGCTTCCTCGAACTTGTAGGTCCAGCGGCCATAATAGGTCATCGTCCACTTGCCGAAGCTGTCCTCGCCTTTCGCCGCGACGAAATCGGGGTCGTTGATCAGGAAGACCGCGACCTTGCCCTTGAGATCGACGTCCTTGAAATCGTCCCAGCCGCGTTCGGGCGCGCTGACGCCATAGCCGACGAAGACGAGCGGAGCGTTCCGGACCACGGCCTGATCCTTGGGCTGGAGCGTCGAGACATAGATGTCGGTGCCGAAGCTCAGCGGGGTTGCGGTGCCCCCCCGATCGAAGCCGAGCGTCGTCGGGGTGCCGAGGCGGGTGTGGAGCAAGGGCACGGGCTGCGTCCACCCGCCGTCCACGCCCGCGGGTTCCAGTCCGAGCGCGTGCAGCCGGCCGATCAGATAGCCGATCGTGCGGTCTTCGCCCACCGTGCCGGGCGCGCGGCCCTGAAACTGATCGGAGGCGAGGGTGCGGACGGTTTCGGTGAGGTTCGCGGCATCGATCGCGGGTTGGGCAACAGCCGGGGCCGCGATGGCGGCGAACAGAAGGGCGGACGCAAGGCGCAAGGACATGAAGCAGGGGTTCCCATGTTGGTTCCCCGATTGCCTAGCATGGCCCCGCGCCGGGTTGCCATCGATTTGACAGCAAGAAACGGGGCGCTCGCCGAAGCACGCGCTGGCATGATCGAAGGATGACAAACAATATGGCAATGAAGATCGACGGGATCGACTGGGGAAGAGTTTCCGCTTCGCTCGACCGCGCGGGATGGGCGATGCTGCCGGGGCTGCTGGGCGGCGCGGCGTGCGACGATGTCGCGGCGCTTTATGCGCGGGAGGCGGGATTTCGCAGTCATGTCCATATGGCGCGGCATGGCTTCGGGCGCGGCGAATATCGTTACTTCGCTTATCCCTTGCCGCCGCTGGTCGCGGATTTGCGCGGCAGACTATACCCGCACCTCGCGCCGATCGCGAACCGCTGGCACGAGCGGATGGGGATGGATGTGCGCTTTCCCGCCGCGCATGCGGAATTTCTGGCCCGGTGCCATGACGCGGGGCAGCGGCGGCCGACTCCCTTGCTGCTGCAATATGGTGCGGGCGACTATAATTGCCTGCACCAGGATTTATATGGCGAGCATGTTTTTCCGTTGCAGGTCGCGGTGCTGCTGTCGGCGCCGGATGCGGATTTTACGGGCGGCGAGTTTGTGCTGACCGAGCAACGGCCACGGATGCAGTCACGCGCCGCGGTGGTTCCGCTCGCGAAGGGCGATGCGGTGGTGTTCGCGGTAAACGTCCGGCCGGTGAAGGGCGCGCGCGGCGACTATCGCGCCGCGATGCGCCACGGGGTCAGCGAAATCCGGTCGGGACGGCGGCACACGCTGGGCATCATTTTCCACGACGCGGCTTAGAGCCTGTCTCGAAGGGAGGGGCGGCCTATTTGCCCGCCGCATCCCCCGCCGGCCGCGTCCAGCCCTGCTTATATTTCTCGAACCAGGCGAGGATCGCCGAGGCTTTGGCGGCGGACTGCGACGGCCGCGCGGCGATGCCGCCATGGCTGGCGCCGGGCACCTTGATCAGCGCGCTGGGCACGCCACGGAGGCGGAGCGCGGTATAATATTGCTCGGACTCGCTGACCGGGGTGCGGTAATCCTCGGCGCCGACGATCACGAGCGTCGGGGTTTCGACATTGCCGACGAGCGAGAGCGGCGAGCGCGCCCAGAAAAGTTCGGGCTTTTCCCACGGTTCGGCGCCGAGCCAATAGGGCCCGAAAAAACCGGGGCCATCGGCGGTGAGCGCTTGCGTCGTCCAGTTGATCACGGGCTTTTGCGTGACCGCGGCCTTGAAACGGTTGGTTTTGCCGACGATCCAGCTGGTGAGCACGCCGCCGCCCGAGCCGCCGGTGACGAAGAGCGCGTCGGGATCGGCGACGCCAAGTTCGATCGCGCGGTCGACGATGCTGATCAGGTCGAAGTAATCATTGCCCGGATAGGCCTTGTCGATCTCGTTCGCGAAGGCTGCGCCATAGCTGGTCGAACCGCGCGGGTTGGCCGAGAGGACGGCATAGCCCGCAGCGGCGTAAAGCTGGTTGTCGGTCGCGAAATGGCCGCCATAGGCCGCGAAGGGCCCACCATGGATTTCGAGGATCAGCGGCACCCGCTGCCCCTCGCGATAGCCGGGCGGCAGCGTCAGCCAGCCCTCGATCGTCTTGCCGTCGTGGCTCGACGCCACCGTGATCTTGCGCACCTCGCCGAGCGATTTGACTTCGCGCAACGAGCGATTGAGGTCGGTCAGCATCCGGGCACTGCCCCCGCGCGCCAGCTGGACCTCCGCCGGGCGGGTCGCGGTGCCGCCGGTGAAGGCGATCGCGCCGCCGTCCGACACGCTGAAGCTGCCGCCCGTATAGGGACGGTCGAGCCCGCCGCCCGACAGGCCCGTCGCCGCGGTACGCACCGCGCCATCGAGGCCGATCCGCGCAACCTTGGTTTCGCCATGATCGTCATATTGGGCGTAGACGGACTTGCCGTCCGCGCCCCACTGGATCGCGTCGACGCCATAGTCCCAATTGCCCGTCAGGCTGCGCTTGCCCGATCCGTCGCGGTTCATCACGTAGAGCTGGGTATTTTCATAGGCGCGCAATTTGTCGTCGAAGCCGAGATAGGCGATCTTGCCGCCGTCGGGCGACACGAGCGGATTGGTGTCGGGGCCGTTGCGGTCGGTGAGCGCGGTGACCGCGCCGCTCGTGACGTCGAGCGCGTGGATTTCGCTCTCGACCGGGTCGGTTTCCCAATCGGGTTTGCGGTTTGCGCTGAAATAGAGGGTGCGGCCATCGCGCGACCAGCTCAAGGGGCCGCCGTCATGATAGGGGCCGAAGGTGAGCTGGCGCGGCGAGCCGCCGGTCGCGGGGACGACGAAAATCTTTTCGAAGCCGGCCTCGAGATAGCCTTCGCCGTCGGCGCGATAGGCGAGAAGGTCGTGAACCTCGAGCGGTTCGGCCCATTTCGCGCCCTCGGGCTTGTTCTTTGGCGCCGCGCCGAACGATGGGCCTTCGTCCTTCACGAGCATCGTGTAGGCGATCGAGCGGCCGTCGGGCGACCAGGCGAGGCTCGACGGGCTGGTGGGCAGGCCGGTGAGGCGCACAGCCTCGCCGCCGTTCATCCAGCGCACCCAAAGCTGCGCGCTGCCGCCCTCGGTCGAGGCGAAGGCGAGGCGCTTGCCGTCGGGCGACCAGCGCGGCGAAAAGGCACCGCCGTTGCGGCCCGCGACCGGGGTTTCCTCGCCCGTCGCGGTGTCGATCAGCCAGATCGAGCTGACCGCGCGGTCGGCCATGATGTCGTTCGACCGGCGGACATAGGCGATGTGGCGGCCGTCGGGGCTGATCTGCGGATCGGAAGCGATCGACAGGTCGAAGAGATCGGCGCCGGTGAGGCGGCGATCGGGGCTGAGCCTGGCGCTGCCGGCGGCGGAGGCGGACATGGCGGCGGGGCGCGCGGTTTCGGCGGCAGGCGCGGAGGGCGGCGGTTCTTGCTGGGCGAAGCTCGTCTGCGAAGTGAGCGCGAGAAGGCTCGCGCCGAGAAATGCGAATTTGTGCATGAAAAGCAGCCCCTTGTTGGATCGTCCCGGTCTGCTCCGTACCCACTATCGGCCAGCCGCGCGCAAGGGGTCGCAAACTATCGCGCTTTCTTCAACCCAAAATGTGGGAGCTACGCCGGTCTGTTCGTCCCGCTTCGCTCGTGCGAGTGGTGGACATGTCGGCACAGAAGGCTAGGGTCCCGGCGCCGCGGACCGGCGGGCGGCGGAATCATGTGGTAAGGCTGAGGATATGGATTTTTCGCGGTTGCAGGCGTCGAGCAAGATTGGCGAGGACTGGGTCTATCCGCAGCCGCCGTGTCTGAATTTCGGCTGGCTCGAGGTCGACCGCGATCCGGCGCACCGCATTTACTGGGAAGAATATGGCAATCCGGCGGGCGAGCCGGTGATGTTCCTGCATGGCGGCCCCGGCGGCGCCTGCGCGCCGGTCATGGCGCGTTTCTTCGATCCGAAACGGTATCGCGTTATCCTGTTCGACCAGCGCGGGTGCGGCAAAAGCGAGCCAAATGTCGCCTCGGCGGGCCCTGCGGTCGCGCTCGCCAAGAACACCACCGCCGACCTCATCGGCGATATCGAAAAATTGCGCGAGAGGCTGGAGATCGGCGGGCCGATGCATGTGTTCGGCGGCAGCTGGGGCAGTACGCTGGCGATGGCCTATGCGATCCAGCATCCGGCGCATACCGCGAGCCTGATCCTGCGCGGCATCTTCCTCGGCGCGCCCGAAGATCTGCTCTACCTTTATCAGGGCAATGCCGCGACGTGGGAACAGGACCCCTATGGGCTGACCGAACCCGGCGCCTATATGAAATATCCCGCCGAGTGGGCGGCGCTGCTGTCGGTGCTGACGCCCGCAGAGCGCGATGATGTGATGAAGTCGTACAAGACGATTTTCGATATGGTGCCCGCGACCGAGGCGGAGAAGGAACGGCAGCTGCAGGCGGCGCTGACCTGGTCGCTATG
This sequence comes from uncultured Sphingopyxis sp., assembly GCA_964426485.1. GTDB lineage: Bacteria > Pseudomonadota > Alphaproteobacteria > Sphingomonadales > Sphingomonadaceae > Sphingopyxis. The sequence continues at coordinate 26,239 of CAYRQX010000044.1, forward strand.
GGAAGGCGTTATCTCTAACATGATCCCCGAGACGGCCGACACGGGCAAGTTCGGCGAGGCCGATTTCGCTTTGTGCTTCGCGCAGATCGAGGCGCATTATTTTGCGAACGCGTTGTTCATTCCGGCGGGGCATTTTTTCGATAACATTGCGACGCTCGCGTCGATCCCGGTGCATATCGTCCACGGACGCTTCGACGAGGTGTGCCCGCTGACGCAGGCGTCGCGGCTGGTCGCGGCGCTGCGCGCGACGGGGCACGAGCCCGCGACCTATGTCGTCACCAATGCCGGACATAGCGCGATGGAACGCGAGAATGCGCTGGCGCTCACAACGATCATGGACGGACTACCGCGCCTCGGCGCCTAATGTTGGCGAGTCCAGATCGAGCTTGCTCGCCGGGATCACGATCAGGTCGGGGCGGAGAGTGCGGAGCTTGTCGATGAATTTGGCTGCATCGCCGACGACGATCAGCGAGGCGTTGTCCGGGACCACTGTCTTCGCCGCGATCGCGTTCGCGGCCTCGGGGGTCACCGCGCCGAGGCGCGCGGCGTAATCGAGCGCGGCGGCGGGTTGGAGCCCCTGCAGGATCAGGCCCGCGACAATCGCGCCATAGCCGCCGCCGGTTTCCTGCTGGCGGCCATAGGCGCCTTCAAGAAAGGCGCGGCGCTTGGCGAGCGCGTCGGGGGTGATCGCCTCGGCGCCGAGGCGCTTGAACTCGTTCAGGAAGATTTCGGCGACTTCGGTCGCGCTTTCATTCTTCGTCTGCGCGCTCGCGCTGAGCAGTGCGGTGTCGGCGCGCGCGGGCATGCTGCTGTACGCTCCATAGCTGAGTGCGCGCTTGCTGCGCACTTCGGTGAAGAGGCGGCCGTTCGAGCCGACGCCGAGCACCGAATTGGCGAGGAGGAGCGAAAGATAGTCGGCGTCCGACCGGCTGACCCCACGCACTGCGGCGAGCACTGCCGCCTGCCCCGCGCCGGGCAGGTCGACGACGATCGTACGCGGCGGCTGCGCGGCGCCGGCGCGCGATTTGGGAAGCTTGGGGGCGAGGCCTTCGGCTTTCCAGTCGCCGAACAGGCGCTCGGCAAGCGCGCCCGCCGACGTGGGCTCGATTCCGCCGGTGACGACGACCGAGATGTTCGCGGGGTGCCACCAAGCGCGGCGATAGGCGACAAGGTCGTCGCGGGTGATCGCGGCGAGGCTCTGCACCGTGCCGCCGCTCTGTCCGCCATAGGGCGCGCTACCGTACAGGAGGGGCTGTGCGACCATCGCGGCGATCGCACCGGGGTTGTTCAGCGCGACGCGAAGGCCATCGGTCATGCGCTTGCGTTCGAGCTCGAACTCGGCCGCCGGATAGCTGGCGTTCCGGATCACGTCGGCGAGAATCGTCCCAACCTCGCCCAAGTTCGCCGCGGGCGCGGTGACCGAGAAGATACTGCCGTCGGGGCTGGCGCCCGCGTTGATCGTCGCGCCGAGGCTTTCGAGCGCGGCGGCGATATCCTCGGCGGAGCGCGTCGCGGTGCCCTTGGCGGCAAGGTCGGCGGCCATCGTCGCGACGCCCGCGCGGCCCTTGGGATCGGTCGACGCACCGCCGCCGATCACGACGCTCAAGGTTGCGAGCGGGACGGTGCCGGTCTTGACCGCGACGACGCGGATGCCGTTGGCAAGGCGGCTTTCGGCGATCTTCGGCGAGGTCACCGCCGGCGCGGCGGTCGGGACGGGCGGTGCCTGCCGTGCGGCTTCTGCGGCAAGCGCGTTCGGGGTGCCGGTCGCGGCGGGAACGCTGGCGAAGACGGGCATCGGTTTGGGGTTCGCCCAGCTTTTGGGATCGCCATCGCCCGCAGTGTAGCGCAGCGCGACGCGTGCCTGGGGGTCGAGATAGGTTTTTGCGACGCGCAGGACATCCGCCTTGGTGACGCGTGCGATGGCATCGAGGCGCTTGTTCGCGGCGGCAGGATCCCCGGTGAGGACGAGCGCCTCGCCAAGTTCGAAGGCGCGGCCCGCAAAGGTCTCGCGCTCGGCAAGCGTCGATGCGAGAATTTCGGTCTTCGCTTCGGTCAGTTCAGCGTCAGAGACTTCGGCCGCTGCGATGCCTGCGAGGACATTATCGAGCGCGGCGGCGACCTGTTCGGGGTCCTGCCCGTCGCTGAGGATTGCGAAAGGGGTTATGCCGCCGGCTTCCTCGGTGAAGTCGACGCTGGCGTCGATCTGGCTGGCGAGCCCGGTGCGGATCAGCGCCTTATGCAGCCGCGAATTTTCGCCGCTCGACAGGATCGCGTTCATCACCTCGAGCGCGGCGGTATCGGTATGGCCGGCGCCGGGCAGCTTGTAGATCGCGCCGACGGCGGGAAGCGGGACGTTGGGGCCGGTCGCATTGACGCGGCGGGGCGCCATCGGCGGTTCGGTGCCCGAAATCGCGAGCGGTATCGCCTTCGCGCGTTTGGGGATCGCGCCGAAATAGCTGTCGACGAGCGACTGGAGCCGCGCTTCGTCGAAATTTCCCGCGACGATCAGCGTCGCGGTGTCCGGGCCGTAAAAAGCCTCGTGAAAGGCGCGCGCGTCTTCTAGCGTCGCAGCGTCGAGGTCGGCAATCGTGCCGATGACCGGGCGGCGGTGCGGCAGGACGTCGAACGTATTTTCGCTAAGCGCGAAGAAGAAGAGGCGGCCGTAAGGCGGCGCGAGCACGCGCAGGCGCAGTTCCTCCTTCACGACATTGCGCTCGGTCTCGAATACCTCCTTGTCGACCACGGGGCGCGCCATGCGCTCGGCGTGTGTCCACAGCATCGTTTCGAGATATTGCGCGGGGACGGTTTCATAATAGTTGGTGCGGTCGAAGCTGGTCGACGCGTTGCGCACCCCGCCGACATCCTCGGTCAGCCGGTTGATCATATTATACGGCATGTTCACCGTCTTGCGGCTGAGAATATGTTCGAACAGATGCGCGAAGCCCGAGCGTTTGTCGGGGTCGTGTTTTGACCCGACATCGTACCACACCGACACCATCACATTGGGGGTCGAATTGTCCGGCAGCGACAGCACGCGCAGGCCGTTTTTCAGGATGCGTTCCTTATAGGCGATCGGCGGGACGTGCGTCGCGGCGGTCGGCTTTGCGAGCGTCTGGGCGTTTGCGGCGGTCGCGGAGGCGAGCGCGAACATGGCTGCGCCGAGAAAAGGAAATGCCTTCATGCGGATGCCCCTGCTTTATTTGGCCGGCTAACCGGTCGATAGCGGAATTTTGCAGGGGCTGGGGCGATGTCAACACTTGTTCTGCGAAGCGCGGACGCGAGCGCTTGACGATGCGATATTGCGTTGAATACACTCGGAAAGAGCAAAAAGCCCGTAATTCCATAGAAAAAGGGGGCTCTTTCACATGGTCCGACGACGATTGGGTCAGCCAAATTTCAAGACAACAAAAAGCCCGCTAATCCCTAGGGAAAGCGGGCTTTTTGTTGGTTGCGGGAGTAGGATTTGAACCTACGACCTTCAGGTTATGAGCCTGACG
>CAYRQX010000045.1:0-13575 GCA_964426485.1 uncultured Sphingopyxis sp.
CTTTATAGCCAGGAATCTATTATTTTACAATGGCCTAATGTGTCCGACACGTCCGACAAAAGATGACCAGATAATTCAGCGGCTTATGCGTGCGGTCGGACAATGTCCGCCGGATTTGTCGGACGCGTCGGACATTTTATGGCACTGCGGTCTCGTGCGATTATCGCCATATATCACTGAGTATAAGGGATATTCCCTCCGCAGCACCCGTGCGTACGGTGCATTGACCGCCCGAAGGGGCGTGCGTCCGCCCAAGCGCAGCGACACCCGTCGCTGCCTCGCCGCGTCTCGCGCGGGCGCGGCCCTTTCTGCCGGTGATGTGGGGGGATTGCATCGCGCCCTAAGACGCGCGAAGAATGAGCGCTGGCGGGCAGACCTATCAGGAGTGAAAGGTCATGCCGAAAAAGTCCGAACGCGAGAAGCTCGCCGAACTGGTCGAGCGTCAGAAGCGGGTCAGCGACGAAATCGAGGTGGCGCGTGGTCGGGTGCGCGAACGCTATGCGCGTATCGTCGCCGACCTGCCGGTCGAGGCAATAGGCGAACGCGAATTTCGCGACCTCATCGGGCACGCGCTGCGGGTTGGCGCAGATGCCGCGCTGGGCGCGCTGAAAGCCGTCCCGCCCGCGCGCTGACCGGCGGGCCGCCTCCATGTCGCCGCTTCCATCCTTAGCGGAAAGGGGAGCGACGTTGACGGGCCGCCAGGCCCGGCAAAAGGAGCGGCGCGGGGGAAACCGTTCGGGTTTCCCCCGCCGTGCGCGAAGCGCACGGAAAGGGCCGCGCGCGGGGTTGCCGCGTCGGACCGTCTTGGGAGAGACGGCCCGCACGCAGGCGGGCCGCTATGTCAGGCGGCCCTGCGCCGTGGTGTCGCCAAGCGCCGCGCCTTCTTGATCGGAACATCGGGGCACTGGTCGCGTTTCAGGATGACATGGGTCGGGATACGCCGCCCGACCGGGGGATTGAACTTGTCGTAAAGGTCGTCCTGTATCCCCGTGCCTTCGCACAAGATCGCTTCAACGATTTCTTCGAGCTCGTTGATTTTCTCGTTGCGGCGAAAACCCCTGCCATTGCCACGGCCGAACCCTTCGAGGCTGTAAGCGACGTGGGGAACGCCATTCGCTGCGGCCCATGCGGCCGCGATGGCGTCGACGCCCTTGCGCTGCCCGGTCGTAATAAGCACCATGTTCGGGATGCGCTGGTGAATGAGGGTCAGCCGGTCCCAGATGATTTTCCAGTCATGCCAGACGGCAGGACCAGAGACGACAACGCAGGGGCCTTGCGGGTTGTGGGCGTCGCGCCGCTTTTCGGCGCGGGCGCGCAGGAAGTCCATGGCCGCAATCTGGCTGGCGGTGGAGACGTAAGCGGGTTTCGACCCCTTGGCGGGAATCCATGCGCTGTTTGTATAGCTGTTATACATCGCCGTCGCATAGTCGCACATTTCCCCGATACACTTGCGCTGTTCGGCGATCGACTGGCATTCAAGCTGCTTTTGTTCGAGTTCGGACGTGAACACCTCGCTTGCGTCCATGCGCCGCGACATGTCGAGAATGATCCGCTCCAGATCGCCCTCGCGGCGCGCCAGTTTGCCGGTGACAAAGTGGAAGCTGTTGACGAAACCCCATGCGATATCGGGGGCGAGCGGGTCCAGCCGCGTGTCGGCGAACAGGTCGAAGATGCTCGCGATGATGCCGCCGCATTCGGCCTGCGCTGCGAGCGGTTCGGGCATGTAATGTTCGCCTGCCTCCTCGCCTGCCTCGATGATCGTAAGGGGCAAGGGGTCGCCGAACGATGCTGCGAAAGCGTCGGTAACGGTCAATTCGCCGTAGACGTCCTGCACGTCGCCTTGCGTGATTTCGGACGCGCTGCCCTCGTCCCGCATATGCTCGATTTCGGGGCTGAAACGCGCATCGTCGTCATCGGGACGGCTGGCGACAAGCGCCGAAAGAAGTTTCGGCAATTCGGCAAAGCTGCTAACGAGCCGGGAGGCTGTTTTCTTGCTCATGGGTGCTACTCCGTGATGGGTTACGGCTTAGGGTCGGGAGAGCGTTGCTGCGCCCTCCCGGCCTGTCGGTTTTCAGGGCTTAGAACGGGACATCATCGTCCAGCGGGTCGCGCCCGCCGCCGAACCCGCCCGATCCGTTTGCGCCGACATATTCGCCGCCCGGTCCGGCGGTGCTGCCGCCGGAAAAGCCGCCGCCGGAGCGCTGGCCGCCGCCGCGATAACCGCCGCGCTGGCCGCCGTTGCCGTTGCCGTTTCCGTTGGTGTTGCCGCCGCCGTATTGGGACGGCCGTTTGAACGTGACGTCAAAGCCGTCCGCGTCATCCTTGGGCCAGAACCGGAAATTCTTTTCTTCCTTGGCGACATGATCGTCGATGGCGCCCGCATAGAATTTGCGGCCGTCGCGCATTTCGTTTTCCCACAGTTCCGCGACGGGGATCATTTCGCCCTCGAAGTCGGGTTCCATGAGTTTATAGACGGGTCCGTCCGTCCTGCGCTTCTCGGGGGGAATGAGATGCATTTCGAGATAGGGCATCTTGATGGTCCGCATCTTGATTTCCCCGGTGTAAAGGCCCGAATCGGGGTTGTGCTCGAAGTTTCCGACTTGCATTTTCTTGACTCCTTTTCCTCGCGGCCCGAACTCAAAACCGGCCGCACATTCCTTTTACCCCCTTCCCTCCAATGGACATAGATCATTGATTTCTTGACAGAATTTCATCGTGCATGGTGGACCTGAGCCTGAACCGGCCGCGAAGCGGCCCACGAAAAGATCATTGCCCGAAGGGCAATTCCTCATCGATCGCCGGACGACGCGGCCGGGCTCGTCGATCATCGCGCCCGGAGCCACCTTCGCCTGTAGCGCCAATGTCGGGGGTGGAGCGGGGGCACGAAGGACGTTTCGCTGCGCTATGCGGAGCTTGATGGAAATGGGCCCGTCGATCCTTCTGGGCATTGGGAACCGGTCGGCGGGCCCATTTCCGTCTAGCGAAGCTTGCGGAGGCAGCCTTCGTGCCCCCGCTCCAGCTCCGGCATGCCAGCGATACTGGCGAAGGTGGCTCCGGGTGCGATGATCGACCCTCGTCGGGAGGCGATGCGGGCCGCGGCGTCCGCGACGCGGCCCGCCTGACGAATGCCGCGCGGTCCGCAAGGACCGCTGCCTTCGGGCAGGCCATGCCTGCCCGCGGAAGGGATCGTTACGGCGAAGCCGCCGAGACCCGCAGGGGCTCGGTCGGAGCGAAGCGGAGATAGAGCCCGGTGACCGCGCAGCGGGCATCCGCCCTATCCTTTTCGACTTCGCCTCCCCGCCTGCCTGCCTCGCCCCGCGCCATTCCCGCCATTATAGAGCATCGCTCCAACGAACAGCGGTCAGGCGTGTCCGACAAGCCCCGGGAAAGGGTCGACGCGGATCGCAGTGTGCGGACCGAGCGTGGCGAGGAGCCGGGCTTCGCTGCGCTCGAGGTCGGCGGGCACGCCGAACAGCTCGACGGTGTAGGCACCACGGGCGAACATGTCGCCGTCGGCGGGCACCATCGCCGTATAGACAGGCGGCCAGCGGCAGAGGAGCACCCATGGCCAGCCCACCGCGGGAGGCGCGTAGCGGGCGAACAGGATGTCGCCCGAATGAAGGGCCGAGGGGCGTCGGTCGAACAGGTCGGGGACGACCGGCTCCGGGCGGCCCGCGGCGAGGAAGGATTCCATCTCGGCGTGCTCGGCGGCGGTTTCGAGAATGACCGGATAGTAGCGGCCGAGCGGCAAGTTCGGGCGCGCATAGCGGGACGGGATGTCGATGACGAGGATATCGGGCAGGGTCGGGAGCGACCGGCGGTAGAGCTGCCGGCAGGCAGCCAGATCATCGTTTAGTGTCAGGGCGCTCTTGCGCCGGGGTAGAGGGGCCACGGGGGCGGATTACTCTTCCGGACGGTGCCGCGGCAAGCAGGAAACGGGCGTTCCGTCAGGAGGTGCTTCGATCATCGGCACCCGGGCGCGCATGCACCCGCCGGGTCACGGCGCGGCTTTCCCCGATCGACGTGCGCAGCCCTTCGGCGGGCACCAGCCATACGGCGGCAAGAGCATCGATTTCCGCGTCGGTCGGGTCGGCGCCGCGGTCCAGCTGAAACAGCCGCTCGGACGATATGCGGGTCTTTTTCGTCAATCGTGCCCATGGCGTCACCATCTGGCCGACCCATGCGGCGAGCCAAGGGTCGCCTTCAGCGATGCGGCGGGCAACCGGATGATCCGCTGTATAAGCCCTCTCGATCTTGGGGATCGGGCGCTCGCCCTTTCGCCTGCTTCCCATTTGCATGCCGCCTTTCGATTCGCATGAGCGCGAGGAGGCTTGCATAAATGTTGCCATAATGTTCTCATAGCGAGATGGAACGAATCGACGTGTCAGCGATCGCGGAAGCGATCTTGGAAGCGCCTGGCTGGGCGCGCGTGGGAATAACCCTGCCGTCGGACCATGTGCGCCGACAGTCGGCGCGCGAACTGGCGCAGACGATTGCCGAGCGGATCGGGGAAAGGCCGCCTGAACCCGATCCCGATCAACTGGCGCTGTTCTTATAATGCCCCGGCTTTGGCCCGATCCGCGAGACAATGAACCGCCGTCGGCGTTCAACGAGAAGATCGTCTATGTTGTGGCGGCGGTCATCGGCGCGAGCATGATCGCGAATCTTGTCAGGGGCCTGTTCCGCTGAGCACCAGCCTGCGCACAGCCGACTGGATAGTTCACCGACAGACCGCGCTTACGTTAACTCGAGCCAGTCCGCGGCATGGCGCCAGCCGAGGATATCGCCGCCGCTGTCGCCGACGGCCTCGTTCGAAATATCGCGCCATGGAGACAGGGGCCGATAGGCCGGCATATAGCGCGCGGTCAGGAGCTCGAACGTCGAGCAGACATATCCGCTGAGACGGATAGCGAGGACGGGCCGATCGTTCTTCGGGACGGCAGTGAGCACCGAAACGAAGTCCGACGGGAGCAGGAAGAGCGTGGTTTCGATCATCATCCGGGCAAGGCGCACCGCCGGTGTGTCGGCTTCGGTCAGCCGGTGACAGGCGTCGATGTCGAACAGGTCCGGCGACCGATCGGACGGAACGAGACGAAAATCGCCGAGCGAGTAGAGATCGGACGGATAGGGCGATCCGATCGCGCAACGATCGTCCGAGCCGAACCCGGCGGCCGTCAGCTTCTCGATCATGCCAGCCGTAAGATTGCCGGTCAGCCGGTGGATAGCCGTGGGATTGGCTCCATCCTTGGGAAATTCCACGAGCCACCACTGTGAGCGATGATTGAGGACAACGCCGGAACAGCGCCGCGACGCCGGAATGCGTGTTGAAAACCTGGCCATGACAATCTCCATTCGCAAAAAGAAAGGTGAAGCCCGGGTTCACTCCCGCTGCCCACCCCGCGAATCCCCCTTCCCTCCTCGGCGCGTTGGAGGCCGGCGTCGCAAGAGCGTCCTGTTGCATGGCAATGGCAGGCTCTGCCGATCGCTTCTCGATCAAGCAGCACGTCCGGGGGACAATTAAATCGCAGGGAGACGCGCTGATAGCCATGGGAGATAACCAGGCCAGCGCGGATCGCCCGGCAGGGCGATAGCAAACTCGGGCTGCGGCGCCGATCATGGACGCGATCCTGCCCTTGGTCCGTCGGCGCCTGGGCGGCCGCTGCTTACGACGGAAAGCAGTTTTCGCTTTCGAGCGTTCGGGCTTCACTCCAGGCCGGGTCGTCATAGGAGGGCAGAGCGACCTCGCCGATACCGACCAGCTCGGCGGCGTCATATGCCGACGAGGCTTCGACCTCGATCACCGTCTCGCGCTCGAGCCGGTAGACCTGAACGACCTTGATCACATGTGTCATGGAATTTGCTCCTCAAAAAGAAACGGCTTGCGACGATATCGCGGCATGGCATCGTCAAGCAGCGAGCCGCGTTACGCCCGCGTTGAACCGGTCGATCCATTCGCGAAGCGGCGGTCGCTCCTCGACCGGGAACTGCGCGGCGACTTCCTGGAATTCGACCAGCGCGACGGGTGCACCGTTCACGATCGCGGCAATTTCGAGCGGCGGCAGCAGGCCGCGCTCCCGGATGAATTCCGTCATCGTGCCGGGCCGCGCGCTGGTGCCACGGCGCCACAGGCCTTCGACGGTGACCAGGCGGGGCGCGGCACGCGTTTCCATCAGCACGATCAGGCGAAGGCACCAGGGCGGCAGCGTCTCGACCTCGTGGGGTTTCATCGCGGCGCAGAAGAAGCAGCTCGACTTGACGGGCACCGGTAGGCCTTCGGCCTTGATGCGCGCGGCGCAGCGGAAGCGATCCCAGTTCCAGTCGCGCAGCGGGTAGCAATAGTCATAGCGCGGATCGACATGCCCCTCGCGGTGTGCGTAGCGGCGGCTGTCGGCAGGCGATGCATCATAGCCGATCAGCTTGATGACTTTTCCGCCGCGCGCCCAGGTGCGCTGGGCGGGCTCCCAGGTCTCGACCCATTTGTCTTGCGGCTGGATCTTCCATTTTTGGGAGCATTAGGTCTGGATGAGGCTGTCTCCTTTGCCCTACAAAATCCGCATTTCCACCATTCCTCCTCCTCCTCCCCTTTCGAGACGCCCTATTAGGGCGTGACCGACGTCAGACAGCGGAAGGATCGTGCGCTTCAGTGCTGGGGCGGATCGGGACCGGCCTGCGTATCCGATCGAGTTCCTGCACGAGTTGGACGTTGCGCCGCTCTAGCCTCTCGGCACGTTGCTCGGCATCGACGGCGCGTTTCAACAGGCTGGCATTATGTGTCGCGAGGGCGGTGTTTCGAGCTTCGGCATCCCGAAGAGCCGAACGTGTGCGATCGGCCTTTCCGGCGGCCGTCTCGCTCGCACCGGCACGCTGCGACTGAAGCGCGCGAAGGGCGTCGAGAACGCCAGCATGATGCGTATATATGATGTTGCGGCCGACCCCAGCTGCCCGTGCGAGTGCCGCAACCGTGGGTTCCGTGGATGGATTGCCGGCGAGGCCTGCAAGGGCTTCGCGCAGGCGCGCATCGGTCTTCGCCCGGCGTCGAGCTTGCGGGCTGGACAGGTCAGTTGCGGACGCCATCGGCATTTCCTTCGGCTAGCTGGTCCAGGATACGGCGAGATTCCTGGATGCGGGCTTCGGCAAGCGCGCGGCTCTCGGGGTCGAGGTGATCGCGCTGGAGCAAAGCGGTGTTGCGCTCAAGGCGCGCTTCCCAGACCGGCTTATGCTTGTCGGTCACGGCGAAGTTGGCGCAAGTCGAGCAGGTGCTTTGCGTGCGGAGCACCGGGTTCGGCTCGCGCTCGCCGCCGAGGCATGCCGAGGTTTCCCGGCGGTATAGGCAGTAGCCCCAGTCGCAGACGCCGAGGCGCATATCCGTTTCGGCGAGGATCTGCGTGATATAGGTATCGACGTCGCCCGAGCGGATACGACCACGGAACGGCGATCGCTCGGAGAGCATGATGCCAGCCTTTCCTGCCACCTGCGGGGCGAGCAACAGATCTTCCAGCGCCTTCCGCGTTTCGTCGGCGGCTTGCTCGTCGATCAACTCGGAGAGCTCGAAGTCGGTGCCGACGTAGGCGCGATCAGTCATCGCGCGATGGATATGGCCTAGATGGCGTTGCAACGCCGTCAGACCGGTGCGGTCGCGGCGGCCGATGAACCGCGAGAAGGTCTTGCGCCCCTGATAGGTGGTCAACCGCCATGGGCTGCCTTGATGATCCGGCAGGTTCAGGAACGGTGCGAGCCGCTGGTTCAGGCGATTGTTGATCAGCGGTGATTGCATGCGACCGACGGGCCTGGTCGTGGGAAGAGGCGAGCGTCCCTGTCCAAGTTGATGCAGCCAGAGATTCCTATCGCCGCTCAAGTGCCGCAGCGGAGCGGAGAGGCGTTCAAGGACATGGATTGCTCGCTGAACCGGCTCGGGGGCGAGCCATCGATGCATGTGTCCATGCTCGGTCAGCGACGTCTTCGTAATCGTGCCGATCAGATAGACGTGCTCATCCCCTTCCGCGTCGACAGCATGGTTTTCAAGGCACCCCTCTTCTAGCCCGAGGATTTCGGAGGCTCGCGCGCCCACCAGATACGCGATGACGACGAAGCATGCGTCGAGCAGTCGATCGAGCATGAACGCGAGGCGGCGCCGCGGCCATTCGGGATCGCGATAGCGATCGGCGAAGGGACAAGGTTCGCGAAGCATTGCGCGCTTGACGTGCCAGTCGAGCATTCGGCCGCTGTGGCGCTGACCAAGGTTCTCATAGAGGGTTTCAAGGCGATCGCGCAGCGCAAGGATCTCGTCCGCGGGCTCGCCCAGCATGTCGATCGCGCCGCTTACGAGCGGCATGGCGATCTCGTCGGGCGTATAGGGATGGCGGCCATAGGGCAGCCAGTGGCGCTTTCCGATTGCGGAGACGCGAGGCGGCGCCTCCGGGGGCGCATCGTCGAGCTTGTCGCGCTGCATATGGAAGGTCCGGATTGCACCCAGATACCCTTCCGCCGTGCTCAGCGAGAGTAGTTCGCCCTTCCGGCCTGGCCGGGTCCGCAACATGGTGACGAACCGATCGACGGCATCCCCGTCGAGGTCTCTGAAGCGTCTGATGCCCACTGCGCCCATCCAGCGAACAAGGAAGCGGATGTGGCCATAGCGCGTGTGCAAAGTACCCCGCCGGAGCGGCATTCGACCTTCGGGCGGGTCCGTCAGTAGCGACAACAGGAACGCCTCCGCGGCCTGTCGCAGCCGCGACCATTGCGGATCGCTGAACCGGCCTCCATCCGGCATCCTGAAGCGCCAGCTGAACGTGACACCCGTATCGGTGGGCGGCGGCGGCGTGTCGGAACGCGCGAGCATCAAGGGAGACGCGGTCATAACGCTATTCCAGCTCCGGCAAGGGCGGCAGGTTTTCGACGATCTGCTCGGCGGCCGCGAGCATATGGTCGGGGAAGGCCGGCAACAGATCCTGCGTCAGCACGCGAAGGCTGGGTGCATAGAACAGGCCGAACCGGTGTGGGTCGATCCGCTCTCGTGCCGCTTCGAGGTGCCGAATGGCCTGGATGATGCGTGCCATAGGCTCCGGTTCGACGGGAACGACAAGACCGGGACAGGCGAGGCAACCGCCGAGCTTCGGGCACGCGCGGCCAGGCTGCGCGCGCTGGCCATCGGTTGGATGAAGGCAGTCGTGCCCGAACAGGACCGTGACGGGCGCTTCGCCGCCAGGCTTTCGGCGTCGCCTGCGACCTGGGGATTCGGCACCGCCGACCCACGCGATCATCAGCGACTGAAGGCGTTTGATCGTATCGCGCTCCAAGCGGCGGACAGCCTCGCCATCGACGTAGATGTCGGTCGTGACGACGCTGGCATGGTTGAGCACGGCTTTGGCCGCCATGATATCGCCCTGGGAGGCGGTGTAATGCGCGCTCGCCATGCTGCTGCGGAACAGTTTGGGCGAGAAGTCCGGGAGCAATGGCCGCGGTTTCTCAGGATGCGCCTCGTTCCAAGCGGCGATCGCGGCATTCTGGCGCTCGTAGAAGCGGAGCATCGCCGACCGGAGCGTGGCCTGAACGATAGGTCCCGCACGATGCTCACGCTCGAGGCGGCCCGTCGTCATCAGGAAGCGGTGGAGGAACAGGCGATCGCGCTGGGAAGGCTCCACATGCGGGAGCAGCGGCGCCGTCATCGCCAGCATCTTCTCGACCAGTCGCGGCGCCGCATAGGGTCGGCGATTGTCGAAGGATCGCCGCTGCATCCGCTTCACCTTGCCGCCGGCGCGGGGTTTCAGCCATTCGACCATTACGCGATGCTGCTCAAGCGGATGCAGCACGAGGCAGTCACGCTTGATCTGGCGCAGCGGTCCCGCATTGGCGGCCGTCTGGATCAACAACGCGATGTAGAACGCGACCAGCGTATCCGTGGTGAGGTGGAGATAGTCCTCCAGTTCGCGGAACCCGCCCACATCGGCGATCAGGAGCCGATCCGGCTTGCTGAGCTGCAAGCCCCGGTCGGACGGCATGACGCCGTTGCCGAGCCGGTGTAGCGTCCATATCCAGCGATCCCGTTCTGCGGCAAGATTGCCACGCGGCGGGATCTGGGGAAGAGCGACGACCGCCTGCCCATGCTCGAACTTGTCCCAGGCTCTGTCGATCTCGGCATAGCAGGCTGCCAGCACAGCGCGCATGGCGATCGGTGGTAGCCGGTCCCGTGGCTGCCGCTGGACGCCGGCGAGCGGGATCGCATTGTTCGGAACGGCGAAGTCGGATGCGAACAGGCCGGGATTGTCCTCGATCGCACGATTGATAACCGGTCGGATCATACCGAGCTGACCGGATTGCGACTGAACGCCGCGCCTGCGTCCGTTCGTAGGCTTCGCCAGCCAGGTGATGAACCGGCGGATCGTTGCCATATCGAGGTCGGCCGCGCGCCTGACCTGCCCGTCTTCGCGCAGGAACCTGCCGAACACGCGCAACGCGAACCAGCGCGAAGTGCGGGTCGAGGCGCTGGACGCTATATCGTGATCGCGGAAGGCGCGGGCGATGGCGACGGTGATGTCCTGCGGCATGCCGAACAGCGCAGGATCGAAGCGTTGGGCGATATTTCCCCAGGCGTCGCGGAACTGTATTTCGGCGATCTCCGCTGGATGATCGAGCGGCGCGGGATCGAGCACCAACGTCCGGTCGAGGAGCCGCCTAGACATCGGCAGGGATCAGCTCGCCGTAGAGATAGGCGAGGCTTTCGCTGAGATCGCGTTCGTGCAGCTCGACGCAGCGAAGATAGATTGCGGTGGTCGTGATCGAGGCGTGGCCGAGCAACACCTGCACCACCTTGAGGGGATTGAGGTCGGGATTGGTCCGGGCCTGGATCTGCAGGAGGGCCAGCATCGCCATCGCGAAGGTATGGCGAAGCCAGTGCAACGTGCCTTGAAGCCCGGCGGCCGCGAAGGCTTCTGCGAGTTGCGCAGTCAGGAGCTTGCGCGTCATGGCGCGGCCATGCTCGTTCAAGAGGAGATTGGGCGGCGCGCGATAGCGCCGATCGGAGCGCCGGAACCGGCGCACGATGCGCGCGCGTTCCTCTCCGATATACCAGTGGGTGCGATCAAGCAGCCGAAGCGGCGGGTAGACCGTCCTCGGTCGATCGCCCTTGGTGATGTGGAGCGGGACGCCGATCAGCGGATCGCTGTCGAGATCGAGAGGCCAGCTATCGGGGATTTGGTCCACGGCGAGCGCGCAAAGCTCCTTGCGACGCAGACCGGCACCGAGCGCCCATTGCGCGGCGAGCGTGGCCGCTGGCCTCAGATGCGCGAACAGTCGGGCAAGTTCGTCGGCGCGGAGCGGCCGCGGCAGTTTCTCCGGGCGCGACACGATCAACTCGTTGACCTGGCGGCGCTGCAAGCCGGGCCGATAGGCGCCGTCGAGCATCAGCGTCATCTTCTCGGTCAGGCGGAACGGGCAATGGTCGATCAGCCCACGGTCGAGCGCCCAGCCATAGAAGCGACAGACGGTCGAGACGCGGGCATTGATCGTGGTGCGCGCATAGGGCCGCCCAGTGTGTGCGCTGGGGTTTTCCAACATCCGGTTGCGATAGGCCGCGATGACGCGCTCGTCGGCCTCGTGCCAACGGATTCCTGATTGCTCGAGCGCATCGAACCAGTCGTGAAGATGCTCGCCGTAGGTCCGCACCGTCTCCGACGCCTGCGCGCGGCCGCTCAGCTCAGCATGCTCCATGAGCCAGATGAAGGCCGGCTCGATGATTGCCATGTCGGCGTCAAACAGGATCGGGAAGCCGGCGGGGACATTGCGTTCTCCCGCGCCGGCTCGAATGATCGATACCACCGGCGTTCTCGCTGATCGATAAGCTGAAGCCGGTATACTATCATGGTATTGCCGCTTTGGGAGCCTGGTTCAGATTTCAAAGCTCGTCGCGGCTGAAGCCGTGGTGCTCGACCAGCGAATGACACACCGCGTCCCACACCAGTTCTTTGAAAGCAGCGCGGTTTTCGAGATCGGTGTCATAAGCGTAGGTGTCGGCCAGCTTCTTCGCAGACTCTCCCAGGTCGCGGAAGAATTTGCTCCGCATCGTGTATGTTTCGGCGAATGTCTTGGTCATATTGGCCTCTGTAAATAGCTATCGACCGGGGCGGCTTCACGAAAATCGCGACGCTGGAGTGAAGAAGGATCAGGCCGGCCGCCGCCAGCTTTTTGGGTTAGCGCGTCGTCCGGCCTGACCCTTCTTCACGGCGAGGTAACAAGACACTCGCTCAGGCTGGACCTAACGAACAGCTGTGGCGCCCGAAGCTGATCGACGGCAAGGTTGCGTTGGTCAGGCAATTTTCGAGCAGCGTGAAATAGGGCGGCCAATGCTTGAAGCGCTTCGGCGCGTAGCTGACGATCTCGTGCTCGATACCATGCGCGTCCATCCACCGCTGGAAGATCGGGAGATAATCATAGGTCTCGGGGCGTTCGCTGCCGGTATCGGCGGTCAGCACGAGATCGAGCGGCCATCCGCGCGACACCCATTCGATGATCATCGCCGTGCTGTCGAGACCCATGCCCCACGCCGCGATGACCGGGGGCAATGGCAGCGCGGGATCGTCGGGAAGATAGGGGCACGGCAAATCGACCGGCGGGAAACCGGTGATGAACCCGGTTGGGGCGGCCATGTCAGAGGCCCAGCGGGTGCGGAGCCGGATGGATCACCGGCCCGTGGTCGAAGCGGCTGCGCGACCGCGTCTCCGTGTGGTTGATCCACGCGTCGAGAAAGAGGCGCCAGCGGTAGCTATATTCCCAGGCGGCGGCGACGTCGACGCTGGACCCGCCTTGGATACGAACAGCCATGCGGATGACCGTGTCGCAGCCCGGAACGCGGGGTAAGGGACGCGAGCAATAGCCTCGGAAGCGTTCGAGCGCCTCAATTGCCTGCGCGCGAACGCCAGGATCGGCCCATGCGGCACGGGCAATCTGGTGCAGCGGCGGCGGCCGGAAGACGCACGGCATTTCGGTGGGTTCATCGGTCATCGGCGGATCTCCTGTCAGGATTGCGCCAATCCCCGCCCCCTTCCCTCCAGGGCCAAAGCAGCCGGATCAGGCGACCAGGGTCGTGATTTGCTCGCCGCGACCGGGGGGCCTCGCGGACACGCGAAACGGCCGGAATGCGTCGCCGGTGCGGACGATGAATTGAATGCGACCGCTCGCGGCGCGCTGCTGGATCGCGACGGCGTAGCAGCGCTCGAACGACGTCAGTTCCGCGCGCAGCGGCGATAAGCGGGTCGAGGATGCTGAGTTTCCCATGACAAGATCCAATCGAAGATGATGAGCGACAGTCGCGCGTCGCGGCCGGGGCAATGACCAGCGATGCGAAACCGACTGGAACACAGTGGGAAGTGGCTTATTGCACTCCGTCGACTCGCTCGATCGCGAGACGGAATGCGTCGCCGTCTTCGAACACGATATAGACCCGGGCCTCGTCATCCGTGGAGCTGGTCGCGACGCTGGCGATATTGGCCTCGGTTCCAAAGGTTTCGCAGATGATATGCGCCGGTCGCTCGTCGGGGCCTTCGCCGGCACTTTCGCATTTTTCCATATGCGTTTCGATCAGCT
>CAYRQX010000045.1:13585-23686 GCA_964426485.1 uncultured Sphingopyxis sp.
TCAGCTCGGAAATAACTGCGCCGATCGTCGAAGGACGCATTTTCGAGGCCTCGTCGCTGTCATCGTCGGACGGGGACAGATCGCGGAGGATCGGCGCCAGCGCGTCGTTGATCCGGATCAGCAAGTCCGACCGGTCTTCGGCGGCCACCCCACCAAGGATGAATGCAGGCACGCGATTGAAAACCGCGGTGGAAGCATCATCGACCAGATTGTCGAAATCGTCTTCGGTCATGGGTGCAACTCCTTATCGGCACGCGCACGCGACGGGCGATCATCGGACCGACCGGCTCGTGCGCTGCGGGGTGGTGTTATGCGGCGGCGGTGCCGGCGCCTGGATCATTGGCTGCCAGCAGGAGTTCCACCTTGCCGCTATCGGCCTGCAGGGTGAGCGCCCGCCCCTTGGGGATCAGCCATTGGACGTCTTCGCTGAACGCCGACCGGATTTGTTCGAGAAGGGCTTCCTCGCTGCCGAGCAGAAGCCTGTTCGCGAAGTGGCGCGCATCGCGCTCGAAATCGCGATGCTGCGTGTCCCAACTGTCGTTGTCGCCATCTTCGTCGTAAACCCAGCAGCAATCTTCCATCAGCTGGGCGAGCGCCGGCGGCTCGACGGCGGCACCTTCGCGAACGAAGACGTGAGACTCTTCGAGGCGGCTGCTCCCGTTCGCGCAAACGAGCATATCGACCGGCAGACCCAGCAATGCGATCGGCTCATCGAACTCGGCGCAGCGGACGATCGGTAGATAAAGCGTAATTGCGGTCACGTGCCCGGACTTGATATGATCGAAGATCGCCTCACCGTCGGCATAGTCGAAATGCCGCCCATCTTTTTCGATTCTGAAGGACAAGCCCGGAATGCGCGGCAGGCTGTCATACCATTCATAGCCCGAAAAATCGTCTTGGACGAAGACCGGACGGTAGCCGATCGCCTCCTCGGTCAGCACTTTCGCAGCGCATTGCTCGATATCCGCCTCATGATCTGGAATCAGGATCATGGGGACGGCCTCGACGCGCGGCCCGTCGTTGCGACCAGCGTTGTCCGCGGTGCGCGGGCGCCATTCACAAAGCCACGCACTGGCCTCCGGGAGATCGATTCCAAGCTCGGCGGCGCGCTGCCAGTCCCGGAACGACAGCCGGTGCTCGCCCTTGATCGCGATGGTTCGGTAGATCGCCGTCTGGACAGCGAGCCGCAAAGTATCGAGCGCGGCGTTCTGCACGATCTCCTTTCGCGCAGGCAGCACGAGCTGGAGTGACGGCGCGTCGACGATATCGATGCGCGCCGACCATTTATCTCCCGCATCGATCTCTGCGATGCACGGCATGCGGCAGGGCACCTTGACACCGTGGAAGTTGATGCGCGAGGCACTGGGTATATCATAGACGTTGCGGTAGATGCCGATCCTGCAGCCGTTCCATTTCTCGATACGATGAGCGCCTGCGAGAAAATCCTCGCGCGGCACGTTTTCACCCCGAAAGCCGACTGCGAGGGGAAAATGCTTCGCGGCGGCCTCGACCTGGGATTGGAGGGTGGGGAGCCATTCGCCGGGGATGGCGATGGCGATCTGCGTGCCCTTGCGCATCGAGCTCGACTCGACCACCAGCGGCACCTCGCCCTGCCAGCCGTCTTCCGGGATCGTCACCGACCAGCCCGCGTTCGCGGCCTGGGAGAAGGACCGCACTGTCACGCGTCTCCCGGCAAGGCTGAACACGCCCATTCCCGCGGGATCTTCGCGCCGCGCGATGTCTTCGCTCCAGCCAGAACGGCCCAGGGTCACGAAGGATGTCGGGTGGTCGATGCCGCGGCCGTCGTCGGTGATATAGAGGGTCGGCTGGCCATCGACGTCGCCAAGATCGACGTCGACGCTCGTGGCGCCGGCGCGCCGGGCATTCTGGAACAGTTCGTTGAGAATGTCGGCGATGGTGCCGTTGAACAGCCGCGATACCTTGGTGATCAGCTGCTCGCCCACGCGCGGGCGGATTTCGGTTGGAAGCGTCATGAGAAGATCTCCGGTTACGCGGCAACCACACTGCCACCGCATCAACCGCCCCTCCCTCCCCTTCTGGTCTCGGGCGCTTCGACGCGAACACTGAGGCGGGCGAGCGCAGTCTCAGCCCCGCCGAATTGCCTTCTCGGCTTCGGTTTCGACGTAAACCTGCCGGGCGCGCCCACGCCGACGTTTTCGAATGCGGCCGTCGACATAGGCTTGGGCCCATCGCTGTGCCTCCGCTGCCGACGTCCCGGCGGAACATTCGTCCGCTTGCTCGAAGATCGTATAGGCCAGTGCATATTGTTCGCGTTCCGGGAGCGAAAGCAGAGCCGAAGCGATCGGTAGAAGGCTCTCATAGAATTCGAGGACGTGACGACCACCGCCGTGGTGCATCAGGATAGCGAGGCGGCCTCGCCTTCCGATCCCGGTCGGCCGAGCGATCGTCACGGCATGCGAAGCGTAGGTGACGCCGGCTCTGCTGCCGTCGGGTTCTGTCGGATAGAAGACACGATCGTCGCGTGCAGGTAGCGGATGGGCGAGGATTTCATATCCGTCGAAGGTATCGACTTTCCGAATGTGATTGTGTCCAATAACCATTGCGGGCCCTTTCTGCTTCGTGGTGGAATTATCATGCTCAAGCCGATCGCCCCGGAGCCCGCTGCCTGCGTGGCGCCGGACCCGTCGATCGCTCGGCAAGTCGCCGATCAGTTGCTGGGGTGCCCGGTCCAGCCGATGATCTCGATTCCCATGTCGAGCGGAGACATCGGATCGGGATTCGAACCGATCAGCGCTTCGAAGAGCAGATCGCCGAGCGGTTCCTCGAAGTGCGTCGCGGGGTCGGTGTCGAAGCCGCTTGCAGCCATGCGGGTCGTGGCGATCTCGCGGAGTTTGCCTTCGTCCAGAATCCGGAGCGCTATCCGCAATTCGATAGCCTCTCCTCCCGCATTCCCGGGGTCGGCGATTTTGCCGGCGCCGGGAATGCCGGTATCCGCAGCGACGGAGATATCGATCTTGGACGCTCCGGAGTGCCGCGCAAGGACGGCGCGGTGCGCCTTCCCGAGAGCTTCCGCCGTATGGTCTGCATCGACGGTCGTTGACCAGCGCGCCATATTGCCGCCCCGGGTGCAATAGGAGGCATCGACAAGAAATCTGGGCATGATCAATCTCCCGCTCCGAGCGCTTCGTCGAAGCGGGCGATCCGGTCCGGGTCGATGCGGATGCTATCGACGGTCCAGCCGTTCACGGTCGCGGGCACGGGATCGCCGTCTGCACCAGCGAACATCACGAGGTCATCGGGGTCGGCACTTTCAACATCATAATCGACGACCCACAATTTGATCGGCCGGTCGGCAACGATGTCCTGGACCATGCCTCCCTGGACCTCGACGATGACGTTGGTTTCCTGCGCGACCGACGGGTCGCTGTTGAGGCGCTCGCACAGATAGTCGATCTCGACCATCGTCATGGGCTCATGGCGATCGTCATTGGTGGCGATGGAGAGAATATAGGCGTCCGGGGTCGCCCGTTGATAGTTTCGGAGTGCCGCACGGACGGTGGAGAGCTCCCGATCGTCGACCATCAGCGGCGACAATCCCTGGACTTCTGCTCGGTCGACCCGCACGTCGAACCCGGCCTGGACGGCCAGCGTTTCGGGTTCGAGGTCGGCAAGCTCGATGCCGTGGGCCTCGAGCCGGCGACGCTGCGCCTCTACGAGACCGAGCTGCCAGCCGCTGACATCGACCGGCGGCAGGGTCTCGGGATCGATATCGACCCGCAGCAGGTTCACCAACTCGGCCGCGGCGACGTCTGCTTCATACGCGGCGGCATGATAGCTGGTGATTGTCGTTGGCACTGAGAAGTGCGTTCCGGTGACGACGAAAATGTTCATGTCTAATCCTCCGTGAAAAAGGGAAGAGGCGCCTGAGGACCTCAGGCGGCGCGCAGACCGTCGCCTTGGCGCAGGCCGAGATCGAAGGCGGTGAGAATGGCCAGGTCGGGCTCGAGCCGATCGAAGCTGGCCGTGATATCCTCGATATCGGCCCAGACGCACGCGTCGCCGGGGGCATGGTCGAGCGCGAAGACGATCGGCACCGAGTCCGCGGTCATCTCGGGGAAGATGGTGCGGATGATCAGCCACTCGATCCTGCGACCTAAAGCTCCGATGCGCGGCGCGAGCGCCGACCGCTCGACAGGGTTCATCGTCAAATAGCGCTCGGGTGCCGCGAGCGGCGCGATGCGGACGCAAGGGGCGCGGCCGGCGATCTTCGGTGCGGCGACGGTGCCGCCGATGGCGCGGCGCTCGGCGGCGACGCCTTCGGCGGGGACCAGCGCGCGATAAACATAGTGAGGAAGCGTCCCCGCAATGCGGGAACGGGAGACGATGATTTCCATGATAATTCTCCTCAGGCAACGAGCCGCAGCGGCGGCGTTCCGGGTTCGGTGAGATGCAGGTCGCGGCGAATGCGCGCGGCGAAACGGTCGGGCTCGAGCAGTTCGCCGATCGCGGCCCAGTGATTGCGGTCGCCGCAATAGTCCTTTCGTCCGGCAACGCGGCGGAACATCACCTCGCGGCCGGTGCCCATGCCGAGCCCGAGCTGGACGTAGAGTTCCTCGCCATGGAGGATGATCTCGCCGCTGACCGCGATGCCGCCCTTGTTCGAGCGCAGATCGTAGCTGCCGTCGGCAAGGCAGAGCGCCTCGGCGAGCCGCTTCAGGGCCTTGCGGCCATCGCTATGGAAAAGCTTCTTCGCCTGTTCGTCATAGCTGACGCCCTTATGCGCCAGCACTGCCAGTGCGGATTTGCCGCGCATATCTGCGATGCGGTCCATGCAGGCACGGCGAAGAACGGTGTCGCTCTCGCCCAAGCCGGCCGCGACGGCGCCGAGATGCCGGGCAAGCAGAATGACCGCGGGATCGGCCTCGTCGGGTTTGCCGGCGTTCCGGCAATCCTTGATCGCGGTGATCAGCGCGTGAAGACAGGCAGGCAGCGTCTCGATGCCCGAGGGATCGAGCGCCTGCTGGAATCGGAAGGCAATATCGTAGGACATGGGAAGGCTCCTGCGTCCGGACGCCCCATCGCGCCCGCCGCCTTCCCTCCCCCTCTCCTCCCGATGCGAATGGCTTATCGCGCGTCGCGGACCGCGATCAGTTCGGCGAAGCGAGCGCGGATGCCGGGGCCATCGGGAAAGTGGTTGCCGAGCCCGTGCCGGAAGAGGATCGGCGCTCGCGCGAGTGCGATCTGATCGGCTTCCTCGACCGTGGGCATGCGGGGCGGCCAGCCTTTGACGAAGCGCAGGCCCGCGGGCATCGCGGCTTCGATGCTGCGGCGTTCGGCGGCGCCCAGCTTGGCGCGCGCAATATCGGCCAGCAGGCCTGCAGGCAGCAGGTGCGGCGCGACGTCGGCGAGCCAGCGCTGCGGCTGGAACGAGAAGGTCGACGTGGCCTCGATGCCGACAAGATGGCGGTAGAGATCGAGATTGCCCGCCGCGCGGGTCGCGGCCTGGAGATCGTGACCCGAGGCGAGAACGCAGAAGGCGCAGGAGAGCCGCGTCGAATGATAGCGGCAATAAGCTTCGTGCAGCGGCAACTCATATTGTGCATGAGCGGCGAACACCGCATCCTCTGTCCAATCGACCAGCGGATGCCATGTCGTGATGCGGGTGCCGGCGCGATTGCCGGGCTTGGCGAAACGGGTATCGGGCCGCGACACGGGCGTGTTCCGCCGCGCCGTGCTTTCCTCGCGGCGCAGGCCGATCACCGAGATGATGGTTTCGCCGCGCCAGCGGCGGACCAGCTCGGAGCCGATGACCTGGACCTTCTGCTCGGAGGTGCAGAAACGGAGTGCGGACGAAGACCAGGGGCCGATGAGGTTATAGGTTTCGAGCGCCTCGTAGCGGCGCTTGCCGCTCGCGAAGCGCTGTTCCCAGCGGGCGACCATGTCCCCCGCGGTTCGCCGAACGACGATCAGCGGCACGCCGAGCCGGTCGGCGACCGCCCGAACGGTGGCCGGCGTCGAACGCCATTCGGCGCGGCCGAGGTCGGCATGGATGGCGATACGGCGTTCACGCGGATGGCCGAGCCGGTCGAGTTCCAGCGACGCGCAATGCGCCGCGCAAGTCGAGTCCTTGCCGCCCGAAATATTGAAGGCGACCCAGGCGCCGGCAGACACGGAATCCAATATGGAGCGATCGATGGCGAGCGGCGGCAGGCAGACGGCCGCCGCTGCCGGAAGGGTAGCGAGCATGGGAGGCTCCCGGTTTGATTTTGGGGCGGAGCGCCGCGCTAGAGCAGTTGCGGCTGGATCGCGTGGGCAGCGATCATGCGCCGCGCGAACGCCTCGACGCCGCGCTGGTCGGGACATGGGAAAAGTTCGTGCGTCGTGAAGAGCTGGAAACTTTCATCCCGTTCCATGGCGCACAGCCAGCGATCGACGCCGTCGAGTTCGACCATGGTCATCAGCAAGCAGCGGCTGCCGCCATAAGGCCTGGGTTCCAGCGGATCGCCGGGAAAACCTGCGAGCGTCCAGAACCGCCAACCGAGCGGCGGCTCCGGATTGACGTCGGTCTCGATCATCCAGCGCCCGACGGTCAAGCGGAGGCGAACGGTCGTGCTGGCCGGACGTCGCCGCGACGCTCCATCGGACGTGTCAGATGGCAGATAGGACATCGGATTTTCCTGCTGCGGTCGGTGGCGGGAGAGCCGCTAGATGTCGTCGGCAATAGTCGCGATCTCGCGAGCGCGATCGAGCATCCCGGCGCGCAGTATGCGCGTGCCGTCATCGTTGATCGGCAGGTTGTCGATCCGGTCGCAGATCCCGGCAAGTTCTTTCAGCAGCGCGCGAGGCGTCTCGGCATACTGCGCCAGCGCGAGCTTCGTGCTATTGTAGACATTGATACGGGCAGCGCCGTTCGTGTAGCTCGCAATCTGCCTCGCCATGTCGGTAATGGCTTCCTCGCCGCATTCGCCGGCGGCAATCGGCTCGCTGTCGCTGGCTTCGGGTTTCGCCCTCAGCGTCTGCAGAGCCTCCGTCATGAGCCAGTGGGTCGAGCCGCCGATGATTTCGGTGTCGGTGATGACGAGATAGCCGCCGCCCAATTCTCCCGGCCGGGGCTTGGAAGACACAGCAGCCCATTCGAAACCGAACGGTAGCGCCGATTTGCAGACTTTCTGGATCAGCGAGGCTAGCGCCGAAACGTCGGCCTCCTGACCGCGAATGAATGCGACGGGACCTTTGCCATCGGAGGGTGAGTCGATGGAGAGATCGGCGCCGAAGCATGGGAAATCGGGATCAGTCCATAGCTCGAGGAAGTTGGCGAACAGATCTTCCTCGTCATCCCTTTCGGGAAATGTCGCCTTGAAGCCATCGCTACACGCTGCATAGCAGGCTTTGGCCGCGTCCATCTCTTCGAGCGGGAGGAAGGGGAAGCGGCCTGATATGTCGGCTGCGGCTTCAAAACATTCCTCCAGCAAGGACGCTTCGCCCAGGGTCACCGGAACAATGAAGGCGGTCTCGATATAATTGTTGGACATGGGGGGCTCCTCATTTCGTTCTGATGAAGTCGGGATCAGCACTTGGCGCGCAGGATATCCAAAGCCTGGGCGAGCACGTCGTCGCCGGCATCGTTGACGACGATCGCATCGGGGTTGGTCGCGCGAACGGCCCGGATGACAGTCTCGATCGGTCGCTTGCGAAGGGGATATTGGAAGAGCTGTCCTCGCTCGACGATGAGGAGGTGGGTCCGCATCAGCCGCTTGAGGCGGCGGCCTTCCAGCGCCCGGAAAAGCAGGTTGCCGGCCTCGATTTCGAGATCATGATCGACGCTGATCCGCCCGAGATCGGCCGGAGGGCGGTTGGCTTTCAGCCAGTCGTTGGCCTCGGCCTCGGTCCAGCGTCCGACCTGGCGATAGTGGTCCGCGCCGCCGGTGCCCTGGTTGCGAGCGTGGAAGGCCAGTTCGCCATCGATATAAATGTCGGCGGTATATGCGCTGGTTTCCTCGGAGAGCACGGCGTTATAGGTGACGCGGCGAAGTTCGATTTTCATGGTGGTGTCTCCCAAAGCGGAACACCCCCAAAATCCCCCTCCTCTTCAGCCGAATCTGGAAGGCTTGGTCAGCGCGCGGGCAATGTGGCCAGCATAAACCGCGACCGCTGCCCAGTAGGCAGCGAGCGGCGGCTTGCGCGTGCGCCAGCATTTGTCGGCGCGGCTACGGGCGTCGGCGCGCAGATCGAGGAGAAGCGCGCGAAGGGCGGCACGGGATTCGGGGTCGAGCGATTGCAGACGCCGCATAGACGGCAGCGCGAGCAGAGGGTTTCGCACCTCGGCGCGGTTCGATCGGGCCGTCATGCTGCGAGCCCCCGGTCGAGTGCAAAGGCGGGTTGATCGGGGTTGACAGTCAATGCGAGCGCAAGCGGCTTGACCCAGACTCCCCGCGCCGACACGGTGAAGGTCTCGTCTATGCTTGCGAGCAGCAGTGCTTCGCCGATAACCTCGGCCATCGCTTTCGCCGAGGCGCTCGGCACCGCGTTGCCGATCCATTCGCGCTTGGTCGAATCCGACGTGCTGTCGAGATCGAATCCATGCTCGGACCAGCCTTCCTCCCAGCGACGGACGTAAGCATCGATCTTGGGATCGTGGACGAATATCTCCTCCGGATCGAACAGTGACTGCAACGCTGCCAGCTCGAGCGTGGTGAAGGGCCGGTGCCATGTGTCGTCGAGCGCGACGATCCGGGCCACCAGACGCTCATTCGGAGCCGGCAGGCTCCAGTCATTGGCCGGTTCGGGCAGATCCTCGGACCGGATGACGCGCGGGTCCGCCAACGACCAGCGACCATTGTTATTTTTCGCGAAAGCGGGGATCGCGCCCGAAGCGCCGTTCCAGGAGACGACGCCATAATGGCCCTGTGTCAGATAGGTATCGCGTCCGGCGCGGGACAGACAGGCGGGCCGCGGATCGGCCACCGATGCCGCACCGCTGCAGACCCGGTCCGAGCCCGTTACGGTTGGTGCCTGCCCTGTCATCGCCACGACGCGAAGCTTGTTGCGATGGCTGTCCGGTCCCCAGGTGCAGCGAGGATCGGCGACCACGAACGCGGGCGCATCGGCCGGGTTTGCGCCGTTGGCACCGCTCACGGATATTCGGCAGCTGGCGAGCCTGCATCCCTCGTTCCCATGATCCACCTCGGGCGTTCCGCGAGCGGAGACGCCAGGGCCAAACGTCGGATCTGCGGGGTTGGCAACCGCATGTGCATCGGCGTTCAAGGGAATGATCCGATAGACATTGTGCAAACCGGGGCTTCCTTCGATCCGGGGGTCCGCGACCGAATGCGGTCCGCCGCCCGGCATCGACTGGGCAGTGACGGCCGTGACCGAGCCCTTCCAGGGGCGGACGCCATATTGCTGATAGGTGAGATTGCCGGAGTGCTGGCGCGGATCGGCGACGCTCGCCGCCCCGCCAGCGACATGGACGGCACCGCCGATCGTCCCGGCAGTGCCGCCGAAGGAAGCGACGGCGAGGAGATTGCGATGCGCGCCGGGCTTGTAGCCAGGGCGTGGGTCCGCGACGCAGTGGGCGCCGGTGGTCGGCTTCGGCGAACAGGAGACCACGCCCGCAGACTGGTTCCAGTCCTTGACGCCGAGGACATAGCGGTGAGTGGCCTCGCCATAGGAGGGCCGAGGATCGGCGATACTGTACGCGCCGTTCGTCGGCATGGCGCGGGTCGAGATGACGCCGGTTGAACTGCCCCAGAGGTTGACGCCGAGGAAGCCGCTGCCCTCGCGCGTTGATGCGGCGCGAGGATCGGCAACCGAAAAGCGTCCCTGTCCCGGCGCACGGGCAGACGTGATGACGCCCGCGGTGTCCGACCAACGGGCAACGCCATAGGCATTGGGGCGAAGCTCGGTTTCGGGGACGATGCCATAGTCGCGCAGGACGCCGTTCTTGACCGCCAGGTCGTTGAGGCTGCGCCAGTCGTGCCCCGCCTTCACGAAGGCGAGCCGGACCCAGGTGCGCCATTGCAGCGCGGGCACGCGGTGCATCGGCCCGCCGGCGGGGGCGCCGGGCAGCGGGGGCTTACCGATCACCTCGCCGGCGCCGCGAGGCGGGGGCGGCGCCGG
>CAYRQX010000045.1:23696-25542 GCA_964426485.1 uncultured Sphingopyxis sp.
GACGCCGCGCAGGGGGTAGAGCCGGGGCTGGTAGATGAAGGGCGGCACCTTGTCCGGGTGGCGCGCGATCATCAGGAAGCGGCGGCGCGACTGGGCGAGCCAGCCGAGCTTGCCGCAATCGTGCGTGTCCTCGGCGACATGATAGCCATAGCCGCGCAGCAGCGCCGCGATCTGGTCGAGGAGCCAGCGACCGCGCGTCATGATGCGCGGGACATTCTCGAAAAGGAGGATCGGGATCGGGTCGTCGCGATAGGCCTCCAGCGTGAGCCACATGCCGCGAAGCGTCAGTTCGTTGAGCGCCTGGTATTTGGCCGTCTTCGAGACGGCGTTAGAAAGGAGGCCGCTAAAGCCCTTGCAATTGTGAGTCGCGATCAGTGGCGAACAATAGGTATCGTCCTCGTCGACCTCGATGTTGTGGACTGGCTCGCAGGCCTCGCGCCGCGTGACCGATCGCACGCGGATCCAGACCGCGCCGTCCCCGAATTCGAAGGTGGTGCGTTTGATGGGATCGATGCGGACGCTGTATTCCCAGCGCGGAGCCGTATTTACCGTTCGGCCCATGATAGTCTGCGGTCCGCCGGGCCAAGCGACATGAATGCCGCCGAAGACGCCGAAGCGAAGCATTAACCGCTGAACATCCCGGAGCAACTGGAGCGAGATCGAAACGATCTTCCATTGCGCCTGAAGGACGTTCCCTCGCGCACCTGGGCGCCGACCACGGTCGCTGCCATCGGCGCAGCGATAACCGTCGATCAGCGCGCGGGCGTATTGATCCTCGATCCCGAAGACGGATTCGGGAAGCCGTTTGCAGGCGGCCCCTTCCCCGAACGCGCCGCAAAGATCGCCGAGCGCTTTCGAATGGGTGTGGATCTTGATATTGCCATCACCGCCGGCGCGATCCTCGCTGAACGAGATACCGAGAGCCGCAAGGGCTGCACGTACACGGTCAGCGAGTTCGCCATCGGCAGCGCCAACGCAATATTTCACCTTCCAGATCCGGCCACCGCCGCGTGCGCGGTATCCGTCGCCGAGATAGGCGCCGACGAGGAACCAGAGCTCCGGACGTTCGGCATATAGTTGCCAGGCCGGGTCGAGCCCAGGGATCGATGCGATAAAATCTCGCGCTGCTCCGGGCCTTGAGGCTTGGACCGGGAAACCGATCCGATCGCCCACGCGAACGTCTTTGGCGGGCATCCATTGCGCTTGGCCTAGGCATCGCCGTTTCGATGGTGCGGGCCTGCGGACGCGGCGCACCCACAACGGATGTTCCGCGGTATACTCCTGGACATCGACAGTGCCGTTCAGCCGAAAGCCGAACATCGCGCCGTCATATGGGCGTACGTTGACCTTGGCGACATTGCGGAAACGCCCCTTGTGGGTAAGCACCTTGTCGCCGGGCCGGATCTCGGAAATGGGCCGAACGCCTTGCTCGGTAATGACCGGTCCGGTCGCGGGGAGGCAAGGGTAGCTTGCAAAGCACATGTCGAGGCGTCCGAACACTCTGCGGACGTCGGCGGGCAAAGCCTCCGTCCATCCCGGCGGAGGTTCACGTCCATGGAAGGCAATGTACTGTTCGCGCGTGAACAGGTCCATGACCGTGCCCCTGACGCCGGTCATCCGCTCGAAATTGCGGATGGCGCCTTCGTCGACATCGATGCCGCCGGCGCATTCGAAACGCGCGACCACATTGCCGATGCGGGGATTGGCCTGGTTGAAGCCGCGGGCGCCGGCACCGATCCCGCCCGCCATATGGCCGTGGCGGAAAACGCGCACGGTGTCGCTGGACGGGAGCATGAGAAACTCCTTTCCTGATCAGGAGTTGGTAGCAGTGTTTTTTATTTTACTA
>CAYRQX010000045.1:25552-27945 GCA_964426485.1 uncultured Sphingopyxis sp.
CCGGCGAGCAACGCACCGGATGGCATAGTCGCTAGGCGGCGAGCTGAAGCAGCGGAAGCGCGGTAACGTCGCCGTCCGTCGCACTGCGATCAAGGATCGGATAGGGCCGCTCGGGCACCTTGCGAGCCGCGATCCGGGCCGCTTTGGTCAGCGGAAAAAGATAGGCATGACAGCCCGGGTGACGCCGACGGGTCAGAAATCCCGACCGTTCGAGATCGGCCAACCAGTCACCGCGATCCTCGCCGAACCGCGGTGCGCGCGCGCCGGCCTGGATCAGGTCGTCCATCGCGTATCGCTGCCCGCATTCGGCGTTGCGGATTTTCGAGATCGCCCGTGATGAAATCGGACGCCCGTCGGGAAGAATCAGGTCGGTGCGCGGACTCGCTCGCCCGACATAGCGGCTGCCCATCATCGCATAGAGGCCGCCGACATGGCCTGGCATGAAGACGTTGCCGTCAGCATCAACGCGCCGGACCGGGTCCGCATAGGAAATGACCGACAGGATTTCGGGCTTTTCCCGGCGCAAGAGCCGAAAAGCGCGCGCAACGAGAAAGGACTCCGCATTTGCGCCCTGGCTGTCGAGGATCACGAGGCGCCCGAGGTCGCAGGCGGCCCGAGGATTGTCGAGTCCCGCTGTCTTCGAAGCGCTCGCATTGTTGACCGGGTGAGCGAAGACGCAGACCCCGACCAGTTCCGATCTTCCGCCGGGACCGTTCGCGAAGAGCCCGACCGATAGCCGCGTGACCGGCATCGATGCGGCATAGTGATGCTGTTTCACAAACGGCGCGGCGGCGGCACGCGTGTCGATGACATCGACCGACAAGGCCTTGGGGTCGATTTCGCTCGTTCCCGGGAGCCAGTGGCAGCGCCGTTCACGCCACCGCTGGCTTCGATCGGTGATCATGTCGGCTCACCGGGCTGGTCGGTGGACCGGGCAGCCGCGTTTCGCGAAAGGTCGGGAACGCGTGGGTCGTTATAAACGCTGTCCAGCGACAGCGCGAGCGCGCGGTGCTTGGCGCCCTCAGCCGTCGACGCGTCGATCGTATAGATCTGGGTCGCGAAGCGATCATCGCCGCTGAAGAAATCGACATCGACCAAAAAGGTCGAAAGACCCGGGGAAGCCGTTCTCGGGGAATTGCTCTCGACCATGTCAGTGACCGTGGACCGCAGACCGTCGATGTCGGGATCGAAATCTTCCCACGTCACATTGTCAGGGCATTCATCGAGACGATAGTTGGACATAAGGTCCTGCATCGTCGCGAGCAGGGTGTAGCGCGCATCGGCCATGGGGTTTCTCCTAAGAAAATGCCGCCGGATTCATCGGCCCGGCGGCGATGGATGTCAGCGGACGGACTGGAGCAGCTTGCGAGCCTTGCCCTCGATATCGAGGCGATTGTCCTGGTTGGCCTTGGTCCGCGCAAAGGCAGTGATGCCCTGGACGAAGTCGTAGATGCTCTCGGGCGGGCGGCCTTCCTCGTTGAGCACCGTCGCGACGATCTTCGCCGCCTCGGCCTTGGAGAAGTCGCGTTTGCGCAGGAAGCTTTCGCGATCCTCGTCATTGCGGGCAACGACGCGCTCACGCGCGGCCTTGATGCCGCTGATGAAATGCTGCGGCGAGGATTCCGCGAAGTGCTCGAGGGCGGGCGCGGCTTCGTGGGCGAAGCGATTGGCCGCGAACTTCGAGTGGCGGATCTTCACCTCCTCGAAATTCTCGACGCCCCAGAGGTTGCGGTTCATGCAGACGGCGCGGAGATAGAAGGTCGCCATGCCGAGCGTCTTGGCGCCGACCTCGGAATTCCAGCAGTAGAAGCCGCGGAAATAGAGATCGGGCTCGCCGTTCGGAAGCTTGCCCGCCTCGATCGGGTGGGTGTCGTCGACGAGGAACAGGAAGACGTCGCGGTCGGACGCATAGAGCGTCGTCGTGTCCCGGCTGACGTCGACATAGGGATTATAATACATGCTCGACCAGTCGAGCACGCCCGGGACTTTCCATCGGGTCTCGCCGACACCGTCGCCGGCGATCTTCATGACCGCCGAAACGAGCTCATGGTCGAAAATCCGGCCATAATCGGGACCGGTCGCAGCCCGCAGCTCGGTTCGGCCATCATGGGCCTGGTAGAGTTTGACCTGTTCGGCCCGGTGCGCGATCAGCCCGTGCTGGAGGTTGATGCCGGCCAGGGCAGCGGGCAATTCGCGCAGATAGGCGGCAGGCGTCCGGACCAGGCTGCAAAGCTGGCCGAACGACCAGTTGGTCGGTGCGACGAAGTCTTCTTCCCCCGGAACGATCAGCGAGAGGCGTTCGGGGCGGAGGCGGCTCTCTGGCGCCCCAGACCTGCGAGACGCGCCGGCCCATTGGTCGCCTTGAGGGGCGCGATCGGAAGCGCGGCGAGTAG
>CAYRQX010000045.1:27955-29637 GCA_964426485.1 uncultured Sphingopyxis sp.
CGTTCGGGCCCGTCGCTCCGCGCTTCGCCGCGGAGTTCCTTGCTGTCGACGCCGCGCGTGGTCGCACGGCTGGCGCGAGCGTGAACGGCGGCATAAAGATCGGTCAGCGAGAGATAGCGCTCGTCGTCGGGGCGCGAGAACCATTCGGAAGACACGCGCCCAACATTGTGGCCGCGGGAGATGTCGACGCGATAAGCGCCGTTGACGGATTGATCGGACGTGGTTGCAAGCGTCGCCATGGCGGCTCTCCTTGATGGGTGAAAGACTGCGCCGGCCGCCATTCGGCTTCCCGGCGCAGCCATCCCCACCCCCTTCCCTCCTCAATCGAGCATTCCGTCGATAAGGTGTCGGCGATGGGTCGTCGGATCCCGGATTTCAGGGGTTTTCTCATGCGTCGTTGCTGTCGACGGTAGGATGCTTGGAGCAGGGAAAGCTTGCGCGTTCGGGGCGTAGGGGGTTATCTGGCGTCTCAGACCTGCGAGACGTGCCGGTCTATTGATCGCTTTCAGGAATGAGGGATCGAAGCGCCCTGATTGGAAGGCCCGGGATGAACCTGCCTGTCGTATATGAGCCAAGCGTTGCATCGGACGATGACAGCGGGAAGCGCTTGATGCTGCTGGCGATCAAAGTCTGGAGCACGACGAGGAGCCCCACGGTCCCGGAACTGGACGAATATTGGGATTTATCCGGCTCGGCTGATAGGCTCTCAGCGCCAGATTCATCGAGATGACGGTCCGATCCGCCAGCGGTTTGTGAACGCCTACGATTGGGACCAGGCGCTTCGCAATGTTCGTCAGCCTGCGGAATTATAGATGTCCGCGGCCCACTGCTCGATCCAACCAGCTGTCATGGCATCATGATCGATCTCGCCCTCCCCGATCAGCGCCCTGATTTCTTCGCGAGCCGTAGCGATCGCTACTTCCCAGGGATCGACATTAGCGCGCGGCGGAAGGTTCGGCAGGTCGAACTCGGACTGAACAAATCGCCGAGCCTCCGAAAGGCGCGCGCTTTGCCGTTCGATCCAGCGCGTCATATGGTCGGCGACCAAGAGGTCGGTCTTCGGCCGACCGTTGTGGAGCGCTTCCTGTCTCGCTGAAACCCCGTAAGCTGAACTATCGATGCTCGCTATTCGATCGCCGAAGGCAGCGAGGTAGGATAGCGCCCTCCCCTTGTTTCCGAAGCCATGGAGCCTGACCCATGACGGCAGATTTCGATCGAGGCAGTCATAGACCGCGATCAGGCCCTCGCGCCCGTGGATCGGCCGGCGGCAGGTCGATCCGACGCCGATCACCATGCCGGGTCGAAGAAGATGGGCAATGCCGTCGAGCGTTCGAAGATAATCCTCAGGAAGGCGGCCCTGGATCACCGGCATGAACGCCGAGATGATTCCATGGTCAACGGCGCGGGTATGGCATTCGATGTTGAGGCGGACGGTGCGGGCGATACGATCGAGGACCTCTTCGCGGTCCGCGGCGATCGCCGCTTCCGTGCAATAGTCGAGGCTGGCGAAGCGCCGGAACGGAAAGCTCGCCGCGAGCGCCATATAGTCGTCGACGCTCCAAGGTATGCAGTTGTACCGAACCATCGCCGAGAAGCCCCCGGAATCGAAGGCGAGACTGCGACGACCCCGGGCCTTGTCGAGCGTCCCGTTGTACTCGGTCTCGGGTACGCTGTCGGCCACG
>CAYRQX010000046.1:0-29565 GCA_964426485.1 uncultured Sphingopyxis sp.
GGTTGATGCGCAGGCACGCGGCGCCGGCGTCGGCGGCTTCGAGCGCGCGCTTATAGTGGAAATGGATGTCGGCGATGATCGGGATTCGCGCGGCGCGGACAATCTGGCCCAGCGCGGCGGTCGATTCGGTGTCGGGGCACGAGACGCGTATCAGGTCGGCGCCGGCCTCCTCGCAGCGGCGGATCTGGTCGATCGTTGCCACCGCGTCGCTGGTCAGGGTGTTGGTCATTGTCTGCACCGTGATCGGTGCGCCGCCCCCGACGGGCACGTTTCCGACCATGATCTGACGGCTGGAGCGCCGCGCAATGTCGCGCCAGGGGCGCAGGCCGGGATTGTGATCGCTCATGGTTGCGGGCTCGATACGGAGGAAGATGTGCGCCGGTCTTTAGCGGTCCGCGGTCGGCTTGGCAAAGCCCGCTGTGCGCAAGGCGAATTGTTGCTGGAAAGACACAGTTTGAAACCGATTCGTAACTTTTCAGCAATTTTCGTTTGTGCATCGCAGCAAAATCGGCAACTTCTAATCTGTTCGTAATCACTCGCCCACATTCAAGAGGCGCGGATGCGTACGGCAGGCCGGGACGATCCGTTTTTTATATAGGGGGGATCACCCATGAAGTTTCTTACCAAAGCGTGTTTCGGCATGCTTCTCGCCGCGTCGGCCATGTCGACGCCCGCCTTCGCCCAGGAAGAAGAAGCCAGCGGCCCGTTCTCGCTTTCGGGCGGCATCGCGGTTACCTCCGACTATCGCTTCCGCGGCATTTCGCTGTCGAACGAAAAAGTCGCCGTGCAGCCGACGCTGACGGTCAGCCATGAAAGCGGGCTCTATGCCGGCGTCTGGGGCTCGACGCTTCCCGACAGCCCCGCCTATGGCAAGTTCGAACTCGACCTTTATGCAGGCTTCAACACCGAAGTCGCGTCGGGAACGACGGTTGATCTCGGCGTCACCTATTATACCTATCCCGGCAGCGACGACGGCGGCGCGCCGACCGATTATTTCGAGGGCATCGGCAAGCTGTCGCACGACATCGGCCCCGTCTCGGTCACCGGCATGGTCGCCTACGCGCCGAAACAGAATTCGCTCGGCGACGCCGACAATATCTATCTGAACCTGGGCGCAGGCTTCGGCATTCCCAACTCGCCCGTCACACTGACTGCGGGCATCGGTTATAACGACGGGTCGCTCGGCCTGGTCTCGCCTGACGGCAAATATGTCGACTGGTCGCTTGGCGCGTCTTTCGCCGCCGGCCCGCTGACCTTTTCGGTGCAATATATCGACACCGACGTCAAAAAATCGGGCATCAAGGCGCTCGATACGCTTTACGATCCAACCGTGGTCTTTACGCTGGGCGCATCTTTCTGATCGCCTAGCGGGTAAGCGACCACGCGCTAAGGGGACGGCTTCGGGGGAGGCCGTCCCCTTTTTCGTGCGCGACAGGCGGGCGGGGGCTCCGGCGCAATGCGCTTGACGGTATCGGTGAACCGTGCAATTTTATCGACGAATTGAAAATAGCGGAGAGTGTCCCCCATGACTCAGAGCGTTTCCGTCCCTCCCATCCCGCCTGCACGCAGCGAGCGAAGTCCCGGCGTCAAGCTGGTCATCGCGGTGCTGATCGCGGTCGCGCTGATGGTGCCCCTCCTCATGATCTATGGCCTGCTCTGGGACCGCCAGCAGCAGGCCGAAACCGCGCAAGCCTCGATCGGACAGGGGTGGGGCGGGCAACAGACGATCGCCGGGCCGGTGATCGTCATCCCCTATCGCGCGACCGAAACGACGACGGTGCAGGAGAATGGCAAGGATGTGACGCGCACCGTCAACACCATCCGCAACCTCTATCTCTCGCCGCAGACGAACAGGGCCGACGTCGTCATCAAGCCCGAGAAGCGCAAGAAAGCGATTTACGAGACGGTCGTTTACGAAAGCCAGATCACGGGACAGGCCGAGTTCTTGCTGCCCGCCGACATCGCGCGCTATGGCGTCAGCCGCGAGGCGCTGATGCTCGACCGCGCTGAAGTGCGGCTCGGCATCAGCGACGCCCGCGGGCTGGTGGATGGCAATAGTTTGACCGTCGATGGCAACCCGCTCGCGCTCCAGCCGGGCAAGGGGCTGCTCTCGACCGGCAATTCGGGCACCTTCGCTTTCGTCGACTGGAGCGCCGCGGGGCCGATGAAGGTCGACTACCGGATCGGCGTGCGCGGGCTGGGCGATTTCAAGCTGATCCCGCGCGGGGTCGATACGCGCTGGACGGTCAAGTCGAGCTGGCCGAACCCGAGCTTTGGCGGCGATTTCCTGCCCGCGAAGCGCGAGGTGAAGGACAGCGGCTTTACCGCCACCTATGCGATCCCGAACCTTGCCCTGGGACAAGCGCAGGTGCTGACGGGCGATTTGTCGCCGCCGGTCACGACCAATTATGGCCCGCGCGACGTCTATATGGAGCCGGTGGCGGTGGAGGCGGCGGCCGGCGGCAACAGGGGCGAAGCGTCGGGCGGCACCGCGAAGGCGGTCGCGATCAGCCTGATCGAGCCCGTCGACCTATACAGTCAGGTCGATCGCAGCATCAAATATGGCTTCCTGTTCATCGGTTTCACCTTCGTCGCCTTTCTGATGTTCGACATCATCGCGGGCGCGCGGGTGGCACCGGCCGAATATCTGCTGACCGGCATCGCGTTGGTGCTGTTCTTCGTCCTGTTGCTCGCCTTTGCCGAGGTGATCGGCTTCATGCCCGCTTATATGGTCGCATCGGCGGCGATTATCGGGCTTTTGACCTTCTATAGCGCGGCGGTGCTGGGGAGCTGGAAGCGCGCGCGCTTTCTCGCGGCGATGCTGATTGGGCTGTACGCCTTGCTCTACACGCTGCTCAATCTCGAAGCCTATGCGCTGCTCATCGGATCGGTGCTGATGTTCTTCGCCCTCGCCGGGGTGATGTACATGACGCGGGGCATCGACTGGGGCGGGATTGGCAAGAAGGAGCCGGAGTTGGTGTAGAAAAAAGGACGTGCGTCCCCGCGAAGGCGGGGACCCATCTCCGGTTGGCTCGAAATGGCACCGTCAGGTGATGGGCGCCCGCCTTCGCGGGGGCACACAGCTTTTTTGGAGCGCTGTTTACCGCCAGCGCAGATTATGGGGGCCGAGATCCGAGAGGGTCCTGGCCCCCATCAATTTCATGCCCCTCTCCATTTCGGCGCGGAGCAGCGCGATCGCGCGGCTCACCCCATCCTCCCCCGCCGCGGCGAGTGCATAGAGATAGAGGCGCCCGCCCGAACAGGCCTTGGCGCCGACGGAGAGGGCCTTGAGCACATGCGTCCCGCGCGTGATGCCGCCGTCGCAAATGACTTCGATCCGGTCGCCGACCGCGTCGACGATCTGGGCGAGCGCGTCGAACGGCGAGATGCTGCCGTCGAGCTGCCGCCCGCCATGGTTCGACACCATGATCGCGGTCGCGCCGATGTCGGCCGCGCGCCTTGCATCCTCGACCGCTACGATGCCCTTGAGGCAGAAGGGACCGTCCCATATTTTGCGGATCGCCTCGGCGCGTTTCCAGTCGAGGCTCTGGTCGAGCATCGTGGAGAAATAGTCGGCGACCGATTTGGGCACGCTCGACCCTTCGGAAACATGCGTCGCAAGGTTCGGCAGGCTGAATTTTTCGCGGAGCATATAGTTGAGGCCCCAGCCGGGCTTGGCGGCGTAGCTGAGCATATTGCCCGCCGTGAAACGCGGCGGCGAGGTGAAGCCCGAGCGAAGGCAGCGTTCGCGGTTGCCGCCGACGATGGTGTCGACGGTGAGCGCGACCGCGTCGAACTTCGCATCGCGGGCGGCGTCGAGCATCGCCTTGTTCAGACCTTCGTCGCGATGAACGTAGAGCTGGAACAGCTTGGGGCCATCGGTGAGCGCGCCGGCCTCGGCGAGGCTGATCGTCGCGAGGCTCGAAATGCCCGCGACGGTGCCTGCGGTTGCGGCGGCGCGAAGGACGGCGCGCTCGCCCTGCCAGTGGAACAGGCGCTGGAGCGCGGTCGGCGAGAGGAAGAGCGGCATCGCCATTTCGCGCCCGAACAATGTCGTTCGCATATCGACGCTTTCGACCCCGGCGAGGACGCGCGGGATGAGGTCGCAGTCGTCGAAGGCGGCGCGGTTGCGGCGGCGCGTGACTTCGTCGTCGGCGGCACCGTCGATATAATCGAACACCGGCCAGGGCAGGCGGCGCTTCGCGAGCGCGCGGAAATCGTCGATATTGTGGCAGTCGGTCAGGCGCACCTAATCCCCCGTTCGTCCTGAGCTTGTCGAAGGACCGTCATTCTTTGTGCCTATGAAGGAAAGAACGGCCCTTCGACAAGCTCAGGGCGAACGGTTTTGGGGTTGGATGTGCAGTTGCTAGTTAAAACACCGTCCGCGCCGCCACCGTCCCCTTGGTCGCGAAGCTGAAGCGCGGTTCGACGGCGAGCTTCGCGTCGAGAATATGCGCCGCGACGCGTTTGCCCACCGCGGGGCCGTTCTTGAACCCGTGCCCCGAACCGCCACCGACGAGCCAGACGCGTTCCTGCCCCGGAAAGCGGTCGATCAGATAATCCCCGTTCGAGCTATTCTCATATTGGCAGACGCGGCCGCCGACCAGCGGCGCATTGGCGAGGCCGGGAAAGCGCCGCGCGACATAGGCCCGCGCCTCGGCGATTCCCGCCGGGGTCAGCGTGCGCTCGATAGTGTCGGGATCGACCGTGGGGCCGTGTCGGTCGATCGCGATCTTGAACCCCGCGCCTTCGAGGTCGGGGATGCCATAGAAAATCCCGTTGTTGCTGTTATCGGCCCACACCGGCAGCTCGGGCGGGGCGAAGCGCGTGTCGCCCTGCGGCGCGCCGAAATGATAGACCTCCTGCCGCGTCGCGACGATCTTGTTCATCAGCTGTTGCGGAAAAAGTTCGGCAAGCCATGGGCCGGCGGCATAGACGAGATGGTCGGCGGTGCCGCCGTCGGGAAGCGCGTGCTTCTTGATACGCTTTGAAAAGAGCGGCGCGGGCATCACGACGCGCTCGACCTCGACCTGCGCGTCGGCGATGACTTCCTGCACGCCGCGGCCCGCGATCAGCGCGCCGGTCTCGGTTTCGAGGATGCCGGTTTCGCCCTGATAGAATTGGATCTGGCGATATTTATTCTGCAGCCAGCTGACGTCGCCATGCTCGTGGGCGACGCGGTTCGCCTGCAGCCAGGCGAGCGACTGCGCGGTGTAGGCGTCGCCTTGCGGCGCGAACCAGAGGACGCCGGTGTTGTGAAAGATCGGAGCGCTGGCGGTGTCGGATAAGGCCTTCCAATAAGGCAGCGATTCGCGTGCCATCTCCGAATAGATGGTGTCGGCGCCGTACCCCATGCGGATGACGCGGCTTTCGCCCCCCGACGAGGCGCGCGCATGGCCGGCACCATAGGCGTCGAAGAGGCGGACGCTTTTGCCCGCGCGGAGCAGATGCCACGCGGTCCACGCGCCGAATACGCCCGCGCCGATGATCGCGACATCGACATGCTGGATCTTGGGTTTGGCGGGTTTGCGCTTCTTCGAGCGGCGCTCCTTGCGCTCGGCCGCGGCAGCCGCCGCCGCAACGGGCAGCGCTGCGAGGCCGGTGAGCAAGGCGCGTCTGGAGGGGGTGTCAGCGGCCAACGGTCGCGCCCTCACTCTTCTTGTAATAGCGATAGCCGCCGATCCAGGTTTCCAGCGGGGTCATGCGGCGGATTTCGTCGGGGCTCGCGAGCATCGGATCGGCGTCGATAATCAGGAAATCGGCGCGCATTCCGGGCATCAAGGTGCCGATGCGATCTTCGGCGAAACCGGCATAGGCGGCGGTGCGCGTGAAGCCGTCGAGCGCGGTTTCGCGGCTGACCGCTTCCTCGGGGCGCCAGCCGCCGAAGGGTTCGCCCTTGGCATCGGTGCGCGAGATGGCGGCGGCGATGCCGGGGAAGGGGTTGGCGCTTTCGACGGGGACGTCCGAACCGAAGGCGAGGCGCGCGCCGGCATTCTGGAGGCTGCGCCACGCATAGGCGCCCTTGAGGCGGTCGGGGCCTAGGCGCGCCTCGGCCATCACGCGGTCGCTCGTCTGGTGGACGGGCTGCATCGAGGCGATCACCTTGAGGGTGGCGAAGCGCGGGATGTCGACGGGGTCGATGATCTGCGCATGTTCGATGCGCCAGCGGCGCTCGCCGGGCAGGTCGGCGGTAAGGTCGGTGATCGCGTCGAGCGCCTCGGCATTGGCGGCGTCGCCGATCGCGTGGATCGCAACCTGGAACTTGTCCATCGACGCGCGCACCATCTTGTTGCGGAGCTGCGCGGGGGTGAGCAGGGGCAGGCCCTTTTGCCCCGTCGCGTCGCTATAGGGCGCCTTCAGCCAAGCGCCGCGCGATCCCAGCGCGCCGTCGAGATAGAGCTTCACCCCGACCATGCGGAGCCGGTCGTCATAGAGCCAGGGCGTCGGTTCGGACCCGGCGATGATCGCCATGTTGTCGATGTCGCCGCCGTAACTGAGGATCCGCACCGCGAGCTGTTTCTTGTCGCCGGCGCGGCGATAGGATTGCCATTCCTCGATCGTCGTTCCCATGTCGGCGATCGTCGTGATGCCCTGTTCGAGCAGCTTCTGCTGCGCCAGATAGAGCGCACGGTCGAGGTCGCGCGCGAGCGGCTTGGGCTTGGCGCTGTTGACCAGCGCCATCGCCGCGTCGACGAAAACGCCGCTCGGCCTGCCGCCGTCCATTTCGATGCGGCCGCCCTCGGGCGACTTGCTCGCAGGGGTGATCTTCGCGGCGGTCATCGCCGCGCTGTTCGCCCACCCCGCATGGCCGTCGACGCGTTCGAGCCACACGGGGCGGTCCGGCACCGCGGCGTCGAGGTCGGCACTGGTGGGGAAACGGCCGAGGCCCCATTTCTCCTGATTCCAGCCCGACCCGATGATCCAGGGCATTTC
Organism: uncultured Sphingopyxis sp.; assembly: GCA_964426485.1. GTDB lineage: Bacteria > Pseudomonadota > Alphaproteobacteria > Sphingomonadales > Sphingomonadaceae > Sphingopyxis. Next base: position 6,934 of record CAYRQX010000046.1, read on the forward strand.
GGGATTGTCGGCGGCATATTTGCGGATCGCCGCCTGCGCTTCGGCGAGACTGTTGGTGCCGCTGAGGTCGAGAAGCATGAGCTGGAAGCCCAGCCCCATGACATGACCATGCGCGTCGATCAGCCCGGGGATCAGTGTCTTGCCCTGGCCATCCTGTTTGAAATCGGGCCGTTCGGGGCGCTTGTCCTTGCGATCGAGCAGCTGCTTGACCTTGCCCTGCGTGTCGATGACCAGCCCGGTGAAACGGACGAGCTTGCCGTCCTTGTCGAGCGTGATGCCGTTGACATTGTCGACCAGCGTGTCGGCGTACGCGGGGGCGGCGAGGGTGAGCGCCAGCGCGGTCAGGATCAGGCGCTTCATTTCGCGAGCCGCGTCACGAGCGAACTCGTGTCCTTGCGCCCGCCGCCGGCCTTTTGCACATCGGCGTAGAATTGGTCGACGAGGCTGGCGACCGGCAACGTCGCGCCGTTGACGCGCGCTTCGTCGATCGCGAGGCCGAGGTCCTTGCGCATCCAGTCGACCGCGAAGCCGAAGTCGAACTCGTCCTTCGCCATCGTGTCCCAGCGGTTGAGCATCTGCCAGCTTGCGGCGGCGCCGCCCGATACGGCTTCGAACACCTTGTCGGTGTCGAGCTTCGACGCCTGCGCAAAGCGAAGTGCTTCGGACAGGCCCTGGATCACTCCGGCGATCGCGATCTGGTTGACCATCTTCGTCGTCTGTCCCGCGCCGGGGCCGCCGATATGGACCATGCGCGCGGCATAGGCCTGCATCACCGGCTCGGCTGCCGCGAACGCCGCTTTCGTCCCGCCGCACATGATCGAGAGGGTGCCGTTCTGCGCCCCCGCTTCGCCGCCCGAAACGGGCGCGTCGAGGCAGAGCAGGCCCAGCCCCTCGGCCTTGACCGACAGCTGGCGCGCGATGCGGGCGGAGACGGTGGTGTGGTCGATAAACAGCGAACCCCGCCGCATCGCCTTGAACGCGCCGTCGCGGCCGAGCGTCACCTGCGCGAGATCGTCGTCGTTGCCGACGCAGCTGAGCACGACATCGGCATCGCGCGCCGCGTCGGCGGGGGTCGATGCCGCCGTGCCGCCATATTGCGTCACCCAGGCGTCGGCCTTGGCGCGCGTGCGGTTATAGACGGTGAGGTGGTGGCCCGCCTTGACGAGGTGGCCCGCCATCGGTCCGCCCATGACGCCGGTGCCGATGAAGCTGATACGCAATTTTTGTTCGCTCATGGGCCGATCCATAACCATGGTTTGCGCCATGCGCCAGCCGCGCACCGTCGCCAATAAATAGGGACAGTCCCTATTTATTGCATAGATTGGCGCGAGGTGGCCCGCATTGGCGAGAAAAAGAGGGACTGTCCCTATTTATTCTCGCCCTTTCCCTTCGCCGTGCTTGCCGGTAGGGCCGACGCGTTATGACAGATCAACTCACCCTGACCTCCGCCGCCGATTTGCCGGCGATCACATTGGACGATGTGCGCGCGGCGGCGGGGCGAATTAACGGCGCGGTCGTGCGGACGCCGACGCTGCATTCGCAGACGCTGTCCGAAATGGTCGGCGCCGAGGTCTGGCTGAAGTTCGAGAATCTGCAATTCACCGCGGCGTACAAGGAACGCGGCGCGCTGAACGCGCTGTTGCTGATGGACCCCGCGGCGCGCGACCGCGGCGTGATCGCCGCGTCGGCGGGCAATCATGCGCAGGGGCTCGCCTATCATGGCAAGCGGCTCGGCGTTCCCGTCACCATTGTGATGCCGAGCACGACGCCGCAGGTGAAGGTATCGCAGACCGCCAGCCATGGCGCGACGATCGTCCTCCACGGCGAGAAGTTCGACGACGCCTATGCCCATGCGCGCGAGCTGGAAATCGAGCGCGGGCTGACCTTCGTCCATCCCTTCGACCATCCGCATGTCGCGGCGGGGCAGGGCACCGTGGCGCTCGAAATGCTCGAGGATGTGCCCGAGCTTGATACGCTCATTGTTCCGATCGGCGGCGGCGGGCTGCTCGCGGGCATGGGCACCGCGGCGCGCGGGATCAAGAATGACATGCGCCTCGTCGGCGTGCAGGCCGAGCTGTATCCGTCGATGTACGCCGAACTCAACGGCGTCGACATGGCGTGCGAGGGCGACACGCTGGCCGAGGGCATCGCGGTGAAGGAGCCGGGGAGCTATACGCGCAAGCTGGTGGCCGAGCTTAACGACGACATCGTGCTCGTCGCCGAGCGGCATCTGGAGCGTGCGGTGAGCCTGTTGCTGCAGATCGAAAAGACGGTGGTCGAGGGCGCGGGCGCCGCGGGGCTCGCGGCGCTGCTCGCGCATCCGGAGGAATTTGCCGGGCGCAAGGTCGGCCTGGTGCTGACCGGCGGCAATATCGACACGCGGTTGCTCGCCAATGTGCTGCTGCGCGACCTCGCGCGCTCGGGCCGCATTGCGCGGCTGCGCATCCGCTTGCAGGATCGCCCCGGCGCGTTGTTCAAGGTGATGAAGCTGTTCGACGAGAAACAGGTCAACATCATTGAAATCTATCACCAGCGCATCTTCACGACGTTGCCCGCCAAGGGTCTGATCACCGACATCGAGTGCGAAGCGCGCGACCGCGAGCATCTCGACAGCCTCGTCTCGGCGCTGCGCGATGCGGGATATATGGTGACCACCGTCGAACTCGCATGAGGGAATATACCGTCAACCTCGTCGCGACGCCCGACAGCATCGACGAGCTAGGGCATGTCAACAATGCCGTCTGGGTCCAGTGGATCCAGCAGGTCGCGACGGGGCATTGGGACGCGGCGGCGCCGCAGAGCCACAAAGACGCCTATATCTGGGTCGTGGTGCGGCATGAGATCGATTATCTGCGTGCATTGGGCCCCGGCGAGCGGGTGACCGCGCGGACATGGGTCGCCGACAGGCCGCAGGGCGCGAAGTTCGACCGGTTCATGGAATTCACCGGCGAGGACGGCAAGGTCCATGTGCGGGCGCGGACCGTGTGGGCGCTGCTCGACAAGGCGAGCGGGCGGCCGCTGCGCGTAACCGACGAGATTGTCGCGCCGTTTACCGACTAGACGCCGTTGTTCAACGGTCGCCTAGCTGTCGCTTCCGCGCCAAGAGAGCCTTCATCCGGACCAACTGGTCGTCGATCCTCTTCATCGAACTCTCCCATTGCGCGGCCGATTTCGCCCGATTCCTCGGGCAACTGGGATGATGGGTTTCGGTCATGATCTCATATTCGGTTGGCGGCTTGCCGCCGAGCGCGACAAAGTCCTTCTCAAGCCTGAGATATCGCGTAACCTGATCGGCCAGCGCGCGCTTTCGGCTGTTGATCCCGCACTCTGCGTGCGTGGGGCCGTGGAGGAGGAAGCCGCCGCGAGCACCCCCGACCATCGTCAGGATTTCTCTGTCAACTTCCGCCATCGGCATTAACTGCGGCGGGTTGATGGCGGCGGCCGTCAGAAGCAAGGATTGCAGCAGCATGATATCGCCTCGGAATGATGTTTCTGTGGGCAGAATATCTACTCCGCCATCCTGTTCATAATGTTAATAGACGTCATGCCGATCCGTCTTGCCGCCCTCAATGATGCCGCCGCAATCTGGGCGATCATCGAACCCGTGATCCGCGCCGGGGAGACTTATACACTCGACCGCGAAATGAGCCGTGAGGATACGCTGGCCTATTGGTTCGGGGCGGACAAGGAGGTGTTCGTGGCCGAAGACGATGGCACAGTCGTCGGCACCTATTATCTGCGCGCGAACCAGACGGGCGGCGGCGCGCATGTATGTAACGCGGGTTATGTGACCGGCGCAGCGGCGACCGGGCGCGGGGTGGCGCGGGCGATGGGACTGCACTCGATCGCACATGCGAAGGCGCGCGGTTTTCGCGCGATGCAGTTCAATTTCGTCGTCAGCAACAACGTCCGCGCAGTGGGGCTGTGGCAGTCGCTCGGGTTCGAAATCGTCGGCCGCCTGCCGGGGGCGTTCGCGCATCCAACAGAGGGTTTCGTCGATGCGCTGGTAATGTTCCGCGCACTCTGACTATTCCTTGATCCGTTCGCTCAGCGGCTTGTCGGCGAGCGCAGTCAGGGCCTTCAATATCGCGCTATGGACGTCGCCGACCTCTTCGAAGAGCGCGCGATAGACCTCGCTGATCCGCACGCTATAGGCGTCGATGCGGGCGAGTTGGTCGCGGCCGGCATCGGTCAGCCGGAAAATCTTGCGCCGCGCGTCGGTGGGGTCGGCGTGCTGGGTGATCAGGCCGAGGCGGAGCAGGGCGGGGCATTTCTGAACCACCAGCTGGTGCGACTGGCCGAGCGCGCGCGCGAGGTCGGCGGCCGAGGCTTCGCCCGCCGCGCCTAGTGCAGTTAGCAGCGAGCAGGACCGGACGGGGACGGTGATGCCGGCGTCATCGAACAGCGGACGTGTCTGTTCCTCGATCCGGTCGCTCAATGCTTCGCTGAGGCGGCCGAGGTAAGTGATGTCGTCGAGATCAGTCGAGATGTCAGTCGAGGCGGGCATAGGTCTCGGTCGTTCCGTCACGGTTGAGGCGTTCGAGCGCGACGATCTTGCCGCCTTTGCGCACGATACGGAAGCGGAAGTCGCGCACGCCCTCGATCGCGAGCAGGTCGCCGCCGAGCGGTTCGAGCGTCAGCCGCAGTCGTTCGCGCCAAGTGTAGCGCAATTTGCCGCCGACGAGGTCGATTCGCCGTCCTTCGTAGCGGCCGGCGATGGCTTTGAGCGCGGTGGGGGCGGGCTGGGCGCGCGGCGCGAGCACAGGTGCGAACCAGTCGGCGTCGGCCCGTTTTGCCGGATCGGCCTTGGCGATCTCGGCAAGCGCCAGACGATGCGCGACGGCGAGCGCTTCGTCGGAAGCCACCAGATGATCGGGCGTGACGCCCTGACCCTCGAAATCGCTGCGGTCGACGGGGTCGCGGATCTGGCCGATCGGCACTTGCAGGAAAAAGTCGGTGCCGACCGGCTTGCGGTCGACCGGATGCGCGCCGCCCGCGGTGCGTTCGCCCACCAAGGTCGCGCGGCCGAGTTTCTTGAGCGTGTAGGCGAACCATTCGGCGGCGGAAAAGCTGGTCGATCCGGTGAGCACATAAACGGGCTTGCCGGTGAGGCGCTTCGCGGGGAGCGCGGGGAGCACCCATTGGCCGCGTTCGACGCGGCGACCGTCGAGCGTATAATAATAGTCGAACAACTCCTGATCCTTGTCGCCCGGAAAGAGCTGGCTCGCGAGCAATTGGGCCATCTCCAGATAGCCGCCATTATTGTAGCGCAGATCGTAAATCACCGCGTCGCCGTTCTCGATAAAGCGCATCGCCGCCGCGGCGGCGTCGTAGCCGGGTTCGGGGTCGGCGAAATGGGTGAGGTCGACATAGGCGATATTGCCGTCCAGATAACGGAGGCCGGCAAAGCCGAAATTTTTCCTTATCTCTTCGCGGCGTTCCGCTTCGCGCAGCGCGGCGGCGCGCGCGGGGTCCTGCTTCGCGGCATAGTCGGCAACCCACGCTGGATCGACCCCGACCGCGAAATGCAGGTCGTTGCTTGCGGCGACCAGATCGTCGGTCAATTCGCTCGCGAACATGCGCCGGTCGGTCGCGCTATCATAATCGCCGGCGTCGAGATGACGGCGGAGCGTTGCGGCGATCGTCCTGGCCTTGTCGGGAAAGACATAATTCGCCTCGAGCGTCTGGCCGAGCTGTTCGACGATGCTGCGCTTGTCGGCGGCCGTAATCGGCGCCTCCTGCGCCGTCGCGTCGGTGGATACCCACGCGACCATGGCGATCAGAATCATGCTCAAATACCGGATATTCATACGATTCCTGTCCAAGATGCGATAATTACAATATATTGCGCAATATATTGTAATTATCGCATCTGCAAGTCTGCAATTGATCGGGGCGGCGGGAGCGGTGATCGGGTGGGAAGCGCCCAAAAAAATGAAGCCCGCCGGCAAGCCGACGGACTTCAAGAGAGCAAGATGGCCTTGGTTCCACCTTCCTCGGGTCGCACCCGTTTAATGTCCGATTCGGTGGATTATTTCGCTACTCACCTGGGTAGGGGACAGAAAATTTTCATTTTGTCGCATTGCACTTGCCATCAGGGCCTCGCTCCTATCAAAAGGCGGTGCTGCGGGTCTTCTGGGGGGAAGTGCATGCAGAGCGACCAGCTACCGACCTTTCCGTCCGACCATAATGCGCCGGCCGAATGGGACGTGCTCAACGCGCTGATCGGCGAAATCTACGATTCGGTGCTGCATCCCGAAAGCTGGAATGAAACCCTGGCCCGCATCACCGGCACGCTCTGCCCGCTGAGCTGGGAGGCGGCCTTCATCCTCTGGGAAAGCAACAGCCCGCCGAGCGCGCGCTTCGTCGCCGCAACCGGCCTCGCTGCCGGGGTGCAGGAAATCTACACCGCGGTTTATGCGGGCAACCACCCCTGGTCGCGCAGGCTGATGCGGTACGGCAATGGCAGCGTCGTCGACAGCAACGACATCATGACGCGCGAAGAGTTTCTCGAAACCGAATTCTTCCGCAATTTCCTCGCGCCCTGGGGGATCGACCGGATGATCGCGGTGCTGCTCGACAAGCGCGGCAGCGAACGGCTCGGGCTGATGCTGCCCGGCCCCGGCGACCGCGATGTCGAACGATTGAAGCGCGGGCTGCGCGTGCTCGCGCCGCATATGCAGCGCGCGATGCGGATCAGCGACCGCATCGCGACGCTCGACCTTGCCGCGGGGGCCGCGCGCGCCGCCGCCGACGCCGCGCCCTTCGCGATTTTCAGTCTCGACGACCAGCTGAACATTCTCGCCGCGAACAGCCGTGCCGCGCGCTATGAAAAGGCGGGCTTCATCCGCACCGCGCAGGATCGCTTCGCCTTCACCCACTCGGCCAGTCAAAAGCGATTGCTCGACCTTGTTAAAAGCGCCGATCCCGCCGGCCTTGCCTTCCAAACGATCGGCAACGCGGACCGCGAATGCCCCGTGCTCGTCGCGCGCGTTACACGCCAGTCGGCCCAGCAAATCGGCGGCGTGCGCCTCGGCGCCTCGCTGATCGTCACCCTGGGGAGTTCGCCGGGCGAGACGCCGGTGGTCGAAATCGACCGCGTCGCGCAATGGTTCGGGCTGACCCCGGCCGAAGCGCGCCTTGCCGTCGCGCTCGCCGCAGGCGACACGCTGCAGGACTATGCGGCGTTGCGCGCGGTCAGCGTCAACGCGGTCCGCTTCCTGTTAAAGGGCATTTTCCGCAAGACGGGCGCCACGACCCAGGCTCAGCTCGTTGCGCTGCTCGCGCGTCTGCCTGTGCCGGGCGCGGGTTAGTGCGAGAAATGCCAACGTCAAGACGCGGGATTGACCGGCGGCGGCGGAGCGGTTAGCCACGGCCACGATGACCAACGACCGATCCACCCGATTCAAGGCATATTGGCGCTCCTTTACATAGGAGCGGCATGGCATCACCTGTGACCATCGCCGCCGTGTTCGGACAGGCGAATGGTCATCATCACACCACCAAACCTCCGGTCACGGCGTGCGCTTTTTGAAGAAGACGCGACATGACCGATACCTTGCTTGCCCTGTCGACCGACCATTGCCGCATCACGCCGCTGTTCGCCGACGATGCGCGCGCGCTGGCCGCGATCACCGACGAGACGGTGACCGCGCGCGTCCATTTCCTGCCAACGCCGTTCACCGAAGCCGATGCCCGCGCGCTGATCGCGGGGTCGGGCGGCGGGGACGTCTTTCATGCGGTGCGCGACGCGCGCGGCCTCGACCTCAACGGCGTGATCGGGGTGCATCGTCGGCGCGGACAGGAATATGAGATTGGCTATTGGTTCGCGGCGCGGGCGCGCGGCAAGGGAATCGCGACCGAGGCGGTGCGCGCGGTGGTCGAGGCGCTCGCCGCGTCGCGGCCGGGCTGCGCGATCGTCGCCGAATGCCACCCCGACAACGAACGCTCGCGCGCGCTGCTGCGGCGTGTCGGCTTCGTGTCGACGGGGCGCGCGGGGAAAAGACCGGGGCGGATGCTGATGGCGTGGCGCGCGGCGCCGGCCTATCGTATCGACGTTTGCTGAACGGCGTCTTCTTCGGCCGGGGCGCCGACCTCTTCGGTCAGCGCCTTGACGATCGCGGCGACCGAGGTGGGGGCATAGGCGAAGCCCATATGGCTGCAATCGACCTCGACCTCGCGGTCGCTTTCGTGCGGCTGGCCGCGCGCGCTGCTCACCGCGACGACGCCGTCATGCTTCGACCAGAGCGCGAAGGTCGGCATTTCGGGGCGCGGCGCGGGGTGGAAGTCGATCGGCGGGTTGTCGACCGGGTGGCGCGCGATGAGGTGATAGAGGCGCCACGCGCGGTTGGCGCGGCGGCTGCCCGAAAAGGGCGAGCCGAGCGTGACGACGCGGGCGACCTTGTCCGGATGATGCTTGGCATATTCGCGCGCATAAATGCCGCCAAGGCTCCAGCCGACGAGCGCGGGCGCGTAGCCGGTGCGGTCGATGATCCACTGCACGCGGGTGTCGATGCGCTCGATGATGTCGGCGGTCGCGCCGCGGTTGAAACCGAGACCCCAGGCATAGCAGCGAAAGCCGGAGCGGCGGAGGTCGGCGCGCAGCGCCTTGGTCGCCCAGTCGCCCGACAGGAAGCCCGGCAGCACCATCACCGGCGGATGCTCGCTGTCGGGATTGGGTTCGGGCGGCATCGGGCGGATGCGCCCGCCGATCGCACGCGCCAGCGAACCGATCTCGCGCCACAGCAACGTCAGCGGCGGCAAGTCGTCGGGGTCAGGAAGGCGCGCGGGCCATTCGGCGCGCCGGGTGAGGAAGCCGCGGATCATGCAACGCATATAGGCAGGGTTGTGCCCCGGCGAAAGGCGTCCGGCGGGGCGTCGCTCCCGGCGCGGGCCGGAAACACGGCGCAACCCGTCGCGGGCCCCGGTTTTCGCCGGGGCGACAGAAGGCTATTTCTTTGGAACCAGCTTTACCAGCTTGCCGTCCTTGCCGTCGGTGAGCAGCCAGACGGACCCGTCATCGCGCACTTCGACCTCGCGGATGCGCTGGCCGAAATCCCAGCGATCGGACTTGTGGAGCGTGTTGCCATCGATGCTCATGCGTAGGAGCCCTTCGCCCGACAGCGCGCCCATCAAGAGGCTGTTTTTCCAGCCCGGATAGAGGTCGCCGTTGTAGAAGGCCAGGCCGGCGGGCGAGACGGCGGGGTTCCACCACAGCTTGGGCGCCGCAAATTCGGGGCGCGTCGGGTGATCAGGAATATCCCGGCCGTCATAATGATCGCCGTTCGACACGATCGGATAGCCATAATTGGCCTTGGCCTCGACCAGATTGACTTCGTCGCCGCCCTTCGGCCCCATTTCCTGGTTCCACAGCTTGCCGGTGCCGTCGAAGGCGAGGCCAAGGATGTTGCGGTGGCCGAGCGACCAGATTTGAGCGGTCACGCCGCCTTGCGAAGCGAACGGATTATCGGCTGGGACGCTGCCGTCGGGGTTGAGGCGGAGGATCTTGCCGAGATTGGCCTTCATATCCTGCGCGGGATCGAATTTCTGGCGCTCGCCCGATCCGATGAACAGATATTTGCCATCGGGCGAGAAAAGGAGGCGGTGCGAAAAATGGCCGCGACCCGAAACTTTCGGGTCCTGCTTCCAGATGATTTGCAGTCCGTCCAGACGCGGCGCGGCGCCTTGCACGAGCTTCGCCGTGCCCACGACCGCGCCGAAAGTGCCGCCGCTACCCGCCTCGACCCAGCTCAGATAGACGACGCCCGTCGTCGCGAAGTCGGGAGCGACGATCACATCGCCAAAGCCGCCCTGTCCGCCATAGGCAACCGTCGGCACGCCTGCGACATCGAGCGTCGGACCATTTTCCTGCCAGAGTTTCAGCTTGCCCGATTTTTCGGTGATCAGCGCAGCGCGCGTGCCGGGGACGAAGGTCATCGCCCAGGGTTCGTTGAAGCGCGCGGCTTCCTGGACCGTGAAGGGCGCATCGGCAAGCGGCGTTGCGGGCTGGTCGCCCGAGGCGTCGAGCTTCGCCACATCGGCGGGTGCCGCTTCGGTCGATGTCGGAGCGGCCGAGCAGGCGGCGACGGCCAGCGCGGCAATCAGGGCAAGGTGCGGCAGATTGGTCATCATATGGCTCGCTTTGCTGGGGAAGGATGCACCGTTCTGACGCGCCGGCGGCGCAAAGTCGATAGGGCTCAGCGGCTGGCCGCGTCCCGCCGCGCGGTGATCGTCTCGACGCTGTCCATGATCGCATCGACCGCTTCGCTGGCTGGCGGCGCGTCGGCGCGTTTCTGGGAAAACTGGCCGCTGTTCATGATGTCCTCGAGCGCGGCGCGCGCGCGCGACACACGGCTTTTCATCGTGCCGAGCGCGCAATCGCAGATGCTGGCGGCTTCTTCGTACGACATCCCGCCCGCGCCGACGAGGATCAGGGCCTCGCGCTGGTCCTGCGGCAATTCCATGAGGCCGCGCTGGAGATCGGCCATTTCGCCGCTTTCTTCCTGGCTGGCGGGCGTGGACATCGTGCGTTCCACCGCAGTCTCGTCATATTCGCCGACGAATTTGTTGCGCCGCATCTGCGACAGGAAGGTGTTGCGAAGGATGACGAAGGTCCATGCCTTGATCGAGGTGCCGCGTTCGAACCGTTCGCGCGAAGCCCACGCCTTGACCATCGTGTCCTGCGTCAGATCATCGGCAAGATCGGGATTGCCCGACAGGCTGCGGCCATAGGCGCGCAAGTGCGGGATCACGCCGGCGAGCAGCGTCTTGAATTCGCCATCCGACAGGGTGTCGGCCTGCGGCTGCGACGCAGCGGCGGAGGTTTCGGCCATTATTGCTTCGAACTTTTCTGATCGAGCTGGGAAAGCAGGTCGAGCATATTGTCGGGCAGCTTTTCAGCCACGACATTGCCATAGATCATGCGGAGCTTTGCGCTCACCGGCTCGGGCGCCTGGCGCCCGGTCAAGGTGCGGTGCCACTCGTCACCGTTCGTGCCGGGAAAGCTTCCCTGCCGCCGATTCGACGCGTCGGTCATCGGGTGCGGGGCACCTTTACCGTCCGTCCTGTTGTTGCCTTGCGTAGCCATGTCGGAGCAACGAGGAAGATGGCCGCTGGTTCCACGATTTGCATTTTTTGCGACGAACGCGTTGCCAATAAAACACACTGGCCTTAAGCAGCGGCATGTGAGGGGTCACACTTTGCCCGGCCTGTGGCCGGTCAACAGGAGGTGACCAGTTGCTTTCCGTTACCTACGTAAGTGTCGCCGATCCATTGATCGGCGATCAGGATATCGCGGCGATTCTCGTGACGGCGCGCCGTAACAATGCGCGCGACGAGCTGACCGGCGCGCTCGTCTACAATGGCCATAACTTCCTCCAGCTTCTCGAAGGGCCGGACGAAAAGGTCGATGCCTGCCTTGCCGCCATCAGAGCCGACGCGCGGCACAGCGGCATGACCGAGGTCCGCCGCCGTTCCGTCGAAAGGCGCGATTTCGGCGAATGGGCGATGCTGTACGACCCGCGTTTCGAATGGCAGGATCAGGGTCTGGCGCGCCTCGCGGCCAATGGCCGGATCGATGCCGGGGACGAGCGGATGTTCGCCAATTTCATCGCACTCGGACGCCGCCCATCTGTCCGGTGAACGGCGGCACGCTTGCATTGCAAGGTCGAGACGCTAAGCCGGTTGAGACATAATCTAACATTGCCAGGCAAAGGCTTTTTTATCAGCGACGTAACGCCCCAACCGCTCGACGATGCCAGCTTCAAGCGCGAACTCGCCGCGATGCTGCCGCATCTGCGCGCGTTCGGGCGCAGCCTGTGCGGCAACGCCGACCTTGCCGACGATCTGGTCCAGGAAACGATGCTGAAGGCGTGGAAGGCCCGCGCGCAATATGTGCCGGGGCCCGCCAGCATGAAGAGCTGGGCGTTCGTCATCCTGCGCAATTGTTTCCTGTCGCAGATGCGGCGCAAGAAATTCACCGCCGAATATGACGAGCTTGCCGCCGAACGGCTGCTCGTCGCGCCCGACGATCAGGACGACAGCCTGCATCTTGCCGATGTGCAGCGCGCGCTGCTCATACTGCCGGTCGATCAGCGCGAGGCGCTGGTGCTGATCGGTGCGGGGCAGTTGTCCTATGAGGAAGGTGCGGCGATCTGCGGCTGTGCGGTCGGGACGATGAAAAGCCGCGTGTCGCGCGGTCGCATGGCGCTGCAGGAGATATTGGAGAGCGGCGAAATGCCGCGGCGGAGCGCCGACGTGATGCCGTCGAGCGAGGCGTTCCGCACGATCATGGACAATGTCGATCAACTGACCGCGAACGGTCCCGCCGGAGACTGAACAGGTTTCGGTTCAGGCCCCCTCCCGCAGCGGGAGGGGGAAGCTGAATGCCCTACGCCGCGAGCTGCGGCGTGAACAGCAGGCTCTGGCTGATCGCGGCGCGCACGGTATTTTCGCGAAACGGTTTCGAGATCAGGAAGGTCGGCTCGACCCGGCCGCCGGTCAGCAGCCGTTCGGGGAAGGCGGTGATAAAGATCGCCGGCACCGGCGCGATCGCCAATATATCCTGCACCGCATCGATTCCGGAGGAGCCGTCGGCGAGCTGGATGTCGGCGAGGACAAGCCCGGCGTCGGTCGCTTCGAATGCCGCAACCGCATCTTCGTGCGTCGTGGCGATGCCCGCGACGCGGTGGCCGAGGTCGCGCACAATCTGTTCGAGTTCCATCGCGATGAGTGGTTCATCCTCGATGATCAGCACCGACGTTTGCGATTCGCGGTCGAGTTCGCCGACCGCCTCGGCAAGCAGCGTTTCGACCGTCGGGCCGTCGATGCCGGTGATCAGCCCAGCCTCCTCGACCGAAAAGCCCTCGAGCGCGGTAAGCAACAGAATCTGTCGGCCGAGCGGCGTGACCTGCACGAGGCGCCGATGCGCGGCACGGACCAGCGGGTTCTCGCCCTCATCGCTGTCTTCGCCCTCGTCGATATAGGCGCTTTCCCAAATGCGGTGGAAATTGCGGTAAAGGTCGATCCGGGTGCCGTCGCCGCTGTGGAATTCGTCGGGCGCCGCAACAATGACTTCCAGCGTCGTATGGACGAAATTGTCGCCATGTTGCTGGCTGCCGGTCAAAGCGCGTGCATAACGCCGCAGGAAAGGCAGGTGCCCGCGAAGTTCCTCACCCAATGTCATTAAAATTGCTCCCTCTTGAGTGCAGTCATACGCGCCCGGGCGCGGGTCGGTTCCGCGCGGCGAGCGAAAGAGCGGCGCCGGCCGTTGCAACTTGTCGCGCCCCAATGCGTAGACTCAGCCGGGACGCGAGGAAAGTGCGGCATAAGTAAGTGGAATAGCACCACTTTCCGGTGACGCCGCAACTATGCTTTTGTAGGGACCATTTTCATGGCAGAGCGGCGCCCCGGGAACATGAGCGATGTGGGGCCATCGGCATCGCAGGGTAGCGAGGAACGGGATTTGGCGGACGGGGGAGACGACGTGGCAGCACGCGCCGAACGGCTGCGGCTCGACACGCTTCGCGAGTATCGCATCATGGATACCCCGCCAGAGGACGGGTTCGACCGGGTCACGAAAATGGTCGCCGATTTATATGGTGTACCGATCGCGCTTGTGTCGCTGGTCGACGATTGCCGTCAGTGGTTCAAATCGGCCTATGGCCTCGACACCCCGGAAACCGCGCGCGAATTGAGCTTTTGCCAATATGTCATCGCCGAGGAGCAGCCGGTGATGGTCGTCGACGTCCTGAGTGACCCCCGCTTTCAGGATAATCCGCTGGTGACGGGCGACCTTCACATCCGTTTCTACGCCGGGGTGCCGCTGCGCGCCTATAATGGCGCGATCCTCGGCACGCTGTGCCTGATCGACCGTGAGGAACGGACAGGGCTGACCAGCGTCGAGCTGGAGCGGCTCGAGGATTTTGCCGGAATCATCATGGCCGAAGCCGACCTCCGCCGCATCGGCGCCGAGCGCGACGAGGCGCGCCGGACGCTCGAGCGCGCGCTCGATTTTTCGGGTATCGCGACGTGGCGATATGATGCGCGCACGCAAGGGGTCACCTGGCGCGGCGCTGTCGCCGAACTATGGGGTGCGGATTATGAGACCGCGCTGTCGACGCGCGACGCCACGATCGCCCGCATCCACCCCGACGACCGCGAGGCCGTTCTGTTCGCGTTACGCGAATCGGTTGCCGACGGCTCGCCCTATAAGGTCGAGCATCGGATCGTCCATCCGGAGCGCGGGGTGCGCTGGCTCGGCATTCGCGGCGACTGGGATGTGCAGGCCGACGATGCCGTCCTGACCGGGATTTGCATCGATATCACCGAACAGAAAAGCCGGCAGGAAAATGCCAATCTGTTGATGCGCGAATTGCACCACCGGATGCGCAACCTGTTTGCGACGGTCAGCGCCATCATCTCGTTGACACGCCATGCAGCGCAAGACGTCGACGATTATGTCGAGCGGATCAGCAGCCGATTGGACGCGCTCAACCGCGCGCAGAATGTGCTGCTCGGCGCCAATTTCATGACCGGGTCGATGCATGCGCTGATGCGCGAGGTCGAGGCCGCCTTTCCCCGCATCCGCTGGACGGGCCCCGACCTGCTGCTCCCCGAAAATGCGCTGGTCGCGATGGCATTGGTGTTCAACGAGCTGGCGACCAATGCGGTCAAGCATGGCGCGCTGATGACCGACGCGGGCCTTGTCGAAATTAATTGGTCGCAGGACCCCGAAGGCGGCGAGGCGCGGATGTTCCGGCTGACATGGGCCGAAACCGGAACGGACGGGCTGATCGGGCCGCCCGACCGCACCAGTTTCGGCACGCTGCTGATGGAACGCAGCGTCCGCAACAATCTGGGCGGCACGATCGCGCGCCACTGGAAACCGACGGGGCTGGTGGTCGAAATCGCCTTGCCCGCCAAGTGGCGCGAAGCTTAAAAGGCAATTTGTTCTGGCTATGTTCCTGTGCTAACCATAGGATATGTCCGCCAAACCGATTCTGGAAAAACTGAGCATCCTCGCCGATGCGGCCAAATATGATGCGTCTTGCGCCTCGTCGGGAACGGTCAAGCGCGATTCAGTGACGAGCAAGGGCATCGGCTCGACCGAGGGCATGGGCATTTGTCACAGCTATGCACCCGACGGGCGGTGCATCTCGCTGCTCAAGATATTGCTGACCAATTTCTGCATTTACGATTGCCGTTTCTGCATCAATCGCGCGTCGAGCAATGTCGAGCGCGCGCGGTTCAGCCCGCAGGAGGTCGTCACGCTCACGCTCGATTTCTACAAGCGCAATTATGTCGAGGGGCTGTTCCTGTCGTCGGGCATCATCCGCTCCGAAGATTATACGATGGAGCAATTGGTCGAGGTCGCCCGCATCCTGCGCGAGGAACATCGCTTTGGCGGCTATATCCACCTGAAGACGATTGCGGGCGCCGACCCGGGGTTGATCGCGCTGGCGGGGCTTTATGCCGATCGGCTCTCGACCAAT
Source organism: uncultured Sphingopyxis sp. (assembly GCA_964426485.1). GTDB lineage: Bacteria > Pseudomonadota > Alphaproteobacteria > Sphingomonadales > Sphingomonadaceae > Sphingopyxis. The sequence continues at coordinate 22,425 of CAYRQX010000046.1, forward strand.
GTCGAGCTGCCCACCGAGGCCGGATTGCAAAGCTTCGCGCCCGAGAAAAAGCCCGAGACGATCCGCAAGACGATGGCGTCGGTGCGCGTCGGCGCCGAGCATGCGATCGAGGCGGCAAAAAGCCGGTTGATCGGCAAGGCGGTGCCGCCGCGCTTCGCGCCTGCAGGACAATCGACGCAGATGATCGTCGGCGCCGATGCGTCGCGCGACGACGATATTTTGAAGACCGCGACGAACCTTTATTCGGGCTATCAGCTTCGTCGCGTCTATTATTCGGCATATAGCCCGATCCCCGATGCGAGCAGCGACCTGCCGCCGGTGCGCCCGCCTCTGATGCGCGAGCATCGGCTTTATCAGGCCGACTGGCTGCTGCGCTTTTATGGGTTCGAGCGCGCCGAGATCATGGAAGGCGCGCGCGGCGGGATGCTCGACCTGACCATCGATCCCAAGCTCGCATGGGCGTTGATGCGGCGCGAGGTGTTTCCCGTCGACATCAACCGCGCGCCGCGCGAATTGCTGCTCCGCGTACCGGGACTGGGCACGCGCGCGGTCGACCGCATCGTGGCGGCGCGGCGGCTCGGCAAGCTGCGGCTTGGCGACCTGGCGAAGCTGACCGCGTCGGTGAAGAAGCTGCTGCCGTTTATCGTCACCCCCGACTGGCGACCGGGGAAGCTCACCGACAGTGCCGACCTGCGGGCGCGTTTCGCGCCACCGGCGGAGCAATTGGCGCTTGCGTTGTGAGGGAGGTGGTGCTCGCCGAGCCCGGCGACTTCGCCGAGTGGCGCAACGCCGCGCGCGGGCTGCTTGCGGGCGGCGTTGCGCCCGAGAATGTGAGCTGGCGCGGGAGCGAGGAAGGCGCGTCGCTGTTCGGTGACGCAGCGGTAGCGGTGCCGACGGGCGCGGTGTCGCTGCCGCGCGAGTTACTCGAGATCGCCGAGCGGGTAATCTGTCACCGCGATGCCGAGGTTCCGGCGCGGCTTTACCGCATCATCTGGCGCGCGGCGCGCGACCGGCATTTGCTCGCGCGCACGACCGACGCCGATGTCGACTGGCTGCGGGGGGCCGACAAGGCGATCCGCCGCGACGTCCACAAGATGCACGCGTTCGTGCGCTTTCGCCGGCTCGGCGAGGAGGCGGGGCGCGAGAGCTTCGCCGCGTGGTTCGAGCCGACGCACCGCATCCTGCGGCTGACCGCGCCCTTCTTTCAGCGGCGCTTCTATGGGATGGACTGGGCGATCGTCACCCCCGATGCACGCGCGATCTGGCAGGACGAGGCGCTCAGCTACGGCCCCGGCGGGACGAAGGACGAGGTGCCCGACAGCGACATCGTCGAGGATCAGTGGCGCACCTATTATGGCGCGATCTTCAACCCGGCGCGGGTCAAGATCGACGCGATGCGCGCCGAGATGCCGAAGAAATACTGGAAGAACCTGCCCGAGGCGCAGGATATCGCGCCTTTGCTTGCGGGCGCCGAGGCGCGGGTGGAACGCATGCGCGAAGCGGCCGTTTCCATGGCGAACCCTCTGACCGACAAATGGCGGACGCGCGTGCCCGACGAATTGGCCCTCGACGATGATGTGAAGACGCTGGGCGAGCTGGCGCGCGCGGTCGATCGCTGCACGCGCTGTCCGCTCTATTGCAACGCGACGCAAGGGGTGGCTGGCGAGGGACCGGAGGCAGCGCGCATCATGCTCGTCGGCGAACAGCCCGGCGATCAGGAGGATTTGCAGGGGCGGCCTTTTGTCGGTCCTGCGGGGCAGGTTTTGAACGAGGTGCTGGAGGAAGCTGGGCTCGACCGCACGCGGCTGTTCCTCACCAACGCGGTCAAGCATTTCAAGTTCGAGCCGCGCGGTAAAAGACGGCTCCACCAGAACCCGACCAGCGCCGAGATCGACATCTGCCGCTGGTGGCTCGACAAGGAGCGGGCGTTCGTCCAGCCCGACCTGATCGTGACCCTGGGTGCGAGCGCGCTGCGCGGGGTGACGGGCAAGAGCGCGAGCATCAAGTCGATGCGCGGCGCGTTGCATGAGCTGGAAGGGGGCAGCAAGCTGATCGCAACGATCCACCCGTCCTTCCTGCTGCGCCTGCCCGACCGGACACGCGCCGCCGAAGAGCGGGCGATGTTCGTTGCCGACCTGACCCGCGCGCGGAAACTCGCCGCCTGATGGCGACGGCGAAGACCTGGATCGAGCCGCATCCTGGCGGCATCTATGTAAAGCCCGCCGACCTGTGGATCGACCCCTCGCGCCCCGTCGAGCGCGCTGCGGTGACGCATGGCCACGCCGACCATGCGCGCAGCGGCCATGGCGCGGTGTTCGCGACCCCCGAGACGCTGGCGATCATGGCGCTGCGTTATGGCGTCGATGTCGAGGCGAGCCATAATCGGGCGTACCCCTATGGCGACGGGTTCGATCGTGGCGGGGTGCGGTTCAGCTTCCATCCGGCCGGGCATGTGCTTGGCAGCGCGCAGATATTGATGGAATATCAGGGCGAGCGGATCGTCGTCACCGGCGATTACAAGCGTCGCGCCGACCCGACCTGTGCCCCCTTCGAAGTCGTGCCGTGCGATATCTTCATCACCGAGGCGACCTTTGGCCTGCCGGTGTTCCGCCACCCGCCGACGGGGCAGGAGATCGCCAAGCTGATCGGCGCGGTGCGCGCCGAGCCCGACCGCTGCGTCCTGGTCGGCGCCTATGCGCTGGGGAAAGCGCAGCGGGTAATCGCCGAATTGCGCGCCGCGGGGTGGGATGCGCCCCTCTATATTCATGGCGCGATCGAGAAGATGTGCGCGCTTTATGCGGCGCATGGTGTCGACCTGGGCGAACTCAGGCTGGTGAGCGAGACCGACAAGGCCGAAATGGCAGGACAGATCGTCCTCGCGCCGCCCTCGGCGCTCAATGACCGCTGGTCGCGGCGGCTGCCCGATCCGGTCACCGCGATGGCGTCGGGCTGGATGCGCGTGCGCCAGCGCGCACGGCAGCGGATGGTCGAACTGCCGCTCGTCATTTCGGATCATGCCGACTGGGACGAGCTGACGACCACGATCAGCGAGGTGAACCCGAAAGAAAGCTGGATCACCCACGGCAGCGAAGACGGTCTGCTCCGCTGGTGCGAATTGCATCAGCGCAAAGCGCGCGCGCTGCACCTCGTCGGCCGCGATCTGGAGGAGGAGGCGTGAAACGCTTTGCGGCCCTGATCGACCGGCTGATCTACACGCGCTCGCGCAACAGCAAGCTGGCGCTGATCGTCGATTATTTGCGGCACACGCCCGATCCCGATCGCGGCTGGGCCATCGCGGCGCTGACCGAGAGCCTGGATTTTCCGGCGGTGAAGGCGGCGATGGTGCGGACGTTGCTGGCGACTCGGGTCGATGAGGAGTTGTTCCGCCTGTCGCGACATTTTGTGGGTGATACGGCGGAGACGGCGGCGCTGCTGTGGCCGGACAACAAGCCCCTCCCCTTCAGGGGAGGGGTTGGGGTGGGGCATGTTGATGTCGCACAAGGCAAACAGGCCCCACCCCGACCCTCCCCTGAAGGGGAGGGAGAATTGTCCGTCTCGACCGCCGTCGATGCCCTCTCGGCCGCCACCCGCGCCACCGCCCCTGAAATTCTCGCCTCGCTGCTCGACCGCCTCGATGCCGACGGACGCTATGCGCTGCTGAAGCTCGCGCTCGGCGGGATGCGCGTCGGCGTTTCGGCGCGGCTTGCGAAACAGGCGTTTGCGCAGGCGTTCGATGTCCCCGTCGACGATGTAGAGGAGCTGTGGCACGCGATCGCGCCGCCCTATGCGCCGCTTTTTGCATGGGGCGAGGGGCGCGCCGAGCGCCCCGACCTCAAGGATGTCGCCTTCTTCCGCCCCTTCATGCTCGCGCATCCGCTCGAGGAAGAGAGCGTCGACCTCACCGATTATGCCGCCGAGTGGAAATGGGACGGCATCCGCGTCCAGATCGTTCATGGGGGCGGCGAGACACGCATCTACAGCCGCGGCGGCGAGGAGATCAGCGGCGCCTTCCCCGAACTGGTCGCGGCGTTCGACCAGGATGCGGTGATCGATGGCGAATTGCTTGTGCGCGGCGAGGCGCAGGGCGGCGAGGCCGCGAGCTTTAATGCGCTGCAACAGCGGCTCGGGCGCAAGGCCGTGTCGAAGAAGATGCTCGCCGACTATCCGGCGTTCGTCCGCGTCTACGACCTGCTGGCGGTCGACGGCAATGACCTGCGCGGTCTGCCTTGGACCGAGCGGCGCCGGCAGCTCGAAGCCTTCGTTCCGCGCCTCGCCGACAGCCATTTCGACCTGTCGCAGGTGATCGAGGCGCGCGATTTCGACGATCTCGCCGAGCGCCGCGCCGGGACGCGCGATGCGGCGATCGAGGGGGTGATGCTCAAGCGCCGCGATGCGCCCTATGTCGCAGGGCGGCGCGCGGGGCTCTGGTACAAGTGGAAACGCGATCCGCTCACCGCCGACTGCGTGATGATGTACGCGCAGCGCGGCAATGGACGCCGCGCGAGTTTCTATTCGGACTATACCTTCGGCTGCTGGTCGGAGGAGGGCGAGTTGCTGCCGGTGGGGAAGGCCTATTCGGGCTTCACCGACGAGGAACTGAAATGGCTCGACAAATTCGTCCGCGACAACACGCTGAACCGCTTCGGTCCGGTGCGCGAGGTCGAGAAATCGCTGGTGCTCGAAGTCGCCTTCGATTCGATCCACAGCAGCAAGCGCCACAAATCGGGCCTCGCGATGCGTTTCCCGCGCATATCGCGCATCCGCCGCGACAAGCCCGCCGAGGAAGCCGACCGGATCGCGACATTGCAGGCGATGGCGACGTGATGTCTTAGCCCTCCACTTCAGGAGAGGCTTGAGCGAGAAAATTTCCCCGTCACAGGGTTGCAACCGTCGCGCATGATACCGAGTTAAAGCCCGCAAAGACCCCAAAACAAAATGGAGACTGCCATGACGATCGCCCATCCTCCCCTGCCTTATGCTCAGGACGCGCTGGAGCCGCATATCTCGGCCGATACGCTGGCGACGCACCATGGCAAGCACCACAAGGCCTATGTCGACAAGACCAACGCCGCGATCGAGGGCACCGAGCTGGCGTCGAAGCCGCTTGAGGAAATCGTCCATCACGCCGAAGGTTCGGGCAACAAGGGCCTGTTCAACAACGCCGCGCAGGCGTGGAACCACGCCTTCTATTGGGAAAGCCTGAGCCCCGCGAAGACCGAACCCACGGGCGACCTGCTCGCCGCGATCGAGCGCGATTTCGGTTCGCTGGATGACCTCAAGAAGAAGCTCAAGGAAACCGCGGTCAACCATTTCGCGTCGGGCTGGGCCTGGCTCGTCTCACGCGACGGCACGCTGTCGGTCACCGACACGCACGATGCGGGCACCGAGCTGGTGGCGGGCATCAAGCCGATCCTCGTGATCGATGTGTGGGAACATGCCTATTATATCGACCGCAAGAATCTGCGCCCGGCCTATGTCGACGCGGTGGTCGACGAATTGCTCAACTGGGATTTCGCGGCGGAGAATTTCGCGCGCGAGGCGACCTGGACCTATCCGGCGTAATTTTCCCATGAAGAAGACTGTGTGTCCCCGCGAAGGCGGGGACCCATCTCCTGTGGGCTCCAAATAGCGCCGACCGATGATGGGCCCCCGCCTTCGCGGGGGAACACAGATTTTTGGCGGCAGCTATTGGCTGCTATCGTCACGCTGTCTCCTCTCCTATAGGGCCGCCATGACGATCAGCCTGTTCGAACTCTTCAAAATCGGTGTCGGTCCCTCCAGCTCGCATACCGTCGGGCCGATGGTCGCGGCGCGGCGGTTTACCGTCTGGCTCGAGGAGGCGGGGCTGTTGACCCGGACCGTGCATGCCGAAGCCGACCTTTACGGCTCGCTCGCGCTGACCGGGAAGGGCCACGCCGCCGACACCGCGATCGTCGCGGGCCTCGCCGGCGAAATCCCCGCCTCGACCAGCCTCGCCGCGATCAAGGCGCATTGGGATCGCGCGGAGAGCGAGGGCTTTCTCTACCTGCTCGGGCGCCAGCGCGCGCGTTTTCAGCCGGCGCGCGACCTGCATTTCCAGATGCGCCAGCGCCAGCCGTTTCACAGCAATGCGGTGAGCTTCACCGCGCGAGACGGCGACGGCGAGATATTGGCGAAACGCATGTATTTCTCGATCGGCGGCGGCTTCGTCGTCGACGAGGAGGAGGCCGGGCGCAACAGCCGCGGGGCGGAGGACGAGGTCGAGCTGCCCTTCGCCTTCACCTCGGGCGCCGACTTGCTGAGCATGGGCGCAGCGTCGGGCAAGAGCTTTGCCGAAATGATGCTCGCGAATGAGCTGGTCCATCGCAGCCTCGACGAAGTGAACGCCGGGCTCGATGCGATCGCGGGGGCGATGGATGCGTCGATCGAATCGGGTTGCTGCAGCACCGGCATTCTGCCCGGCGGGCTCAAGGTCAAACGCCGCGCGCCGCAGATCGCCGAGGACATCCGCAACCGCCACGAACAAAATCTGACCGATCCGCTCGCGATGATGGACTGGATCAACCTGTGGGCAATGGCGGTGAATGAAGAAAATGCTGCCGGCGGCAAGGTCGTCACCGCGCCGACCAACGGCGCGGCGGGGATCATTCCCGCGGTGATCCGTTTCTACCGCCGCGGCTATCGCGGCGATGATGCGGGGGTGCGAACCTTCCTGCTCGCCGCGGGCGCGGTCGGCGCGCTTTATAAACGCAACGCCAGCATCTCGGGCGCCGAGGTCGGCTGCCAGGGCGAGGTCGGCGTCGCCTGCTCGATGGCAGCGGCGGGGCTGACCGCGGCCTTGGGTGGCACCAACGCGCAGGTCGAGAATGCCGCCGAGATCGGCATGGAGCATAACCTCGGCCTGACGTGCGATCCGATCGGCGGGCTGGTGCAGATCCCGTGCATCGAACGCAACGCGATGGGCGCGATCAAGGCGATCGACGCGAGCCGCATCGCGATGATCGGCGACGGCACGCATGTGGTGAGTTTGGACACGGTGATCGCGACGATGCTGCAAACGGGGCGCGACATGCGGGATAAGTATAAGGAAACGTCAAAGGGCGGGCTGGCGGTTAGTGTGGTGGAGTGTTGACCGCACCCTCACCATCGTCATCCCGGACTT
>CAYRQX010000047.1:0-29468 GCA_964426485.1 uncultured Sphingopyxis sp.
GGAGAGTGCCCCGGCACCAGTGCCGGTCAGGCCAAAGCGCTGACCGCCGGGGACATGACAGCGGCAACCAGTGGGCCGGCAGGGGTGCCGGTGACGCTGGCGGCAACCTGGGGCTGGTCGATCACGCCGACGAGGATGGCAAGCGCTCCGACCGCGCTGAGCGCGAACGTGGCGGCCTGGGCAAACTGCGTTTTCATCGATCGACCTTCCCTGTTGGTTTTCGCTGCACCGGCACGATCTGCGCCGGTTCGTCTGAAACAATGCAGAAGCCGTGCCAATTGCGCGAACGCTTGGAAAACCACCGAAATTCACACCGGAATCGGACTTCCGATTGATTTAACTTGCCAATCAGCGGGAAAATTTGCCAATGATTGGGAATGGAACGCGAGACCCAATTTATCGGCCAATCGGCGGCGTTTCAGGACGCGGTCGAGCGCGCCAGCCTCGCGGCGTCGCTGGACCGCCCGGTGCTGGTGATCGGCGAGCGCGGGACGGGCAAGGAGTTGATCGCCGAACGCCTCCACCGCCTGTCGACGCGCTGGGACCGCCCCTATGTGATCATGAACTGCGCCGCGATGCCCGAGACGCTGATCGAGTCCGAGCTGTTCGGGCATGAGGCAGGCGCCTTTACTGGCGCGACGCGCACCCGCGCGGGGCGCTTCGAGGAGGCCGACGGCGGCACGCTGTTTCTCGATGAGCTCGCGACGATGTCGATGGGCGCACAGGAACGGCTGCTGCGCGCGGTCGAATATGGCGAGGTCACGCGCGTCGGTTCGTCGCGCCCGATCCGCGTCGATGTGCGCATCGTCGCGGCGACGAATGAACATCTGCCCGCGCTGGTCGAGGATAACCGGTTCCGCGCCGATTTGCTCGACCGGCTGTCTTTCGAGGTCATCACCTTGCCCCCGCTGCGCGCGCGCGAAGGCGATATCGAGGTGCTCGCCGAATATTTCGGGCAGCGCATGGCGGCGGTGCTCGGTTGGGACGAATGGCCGGGCTTCGGCCCGCGCGCGCTCGCGGCGATGGAGGGGCACGATTGGCCAGGCAATGTTCGCGAACTCAGGAATGTGATCGAGCGCGCGATTTATCGCTGGGCCGACCCCGAAAAGCCGGTCGACGCATTGAGCTTCGACCCCTTCGCGAGCCCGTGGCAGCCGGTATCGCGCAGGGCGGCCGTGCGGCCCGAGGCGTCTTCCCCGGCGCCGGCGAACGACGCCGCACAATCCCCGGCGGCGGCGCCCTCTGGAGCGGTCAGCGACCTGCGCGCGGCGGTCGACGCTTATGAGAAGCAGATATTGTCCGACACGATGGCGCGCTGCCGCTTCAACCAGAAGGTTGCCGCCGAAGCGTTGGGACTGAGCTACGACCAGATTCGCCACGCGCTGAAGAAGCACGGACTGAATCAATAATCGCGGCCCCCGCCTTCGCGGGGGCGACAGATATTCTTATTGTCCCGGCAATTGGGCGTTCAACGATTCCAGCACCGCGTCCTGCGTCGAGGCGAGGTCGGCGAGCCGATCGCGGAGCGCATAGATGTCGGGAAGCCCGTCGACCTGCTCGTCGGTGCTGCGCTCGATATAGAGCCGATCGATATCGGCGAGCGCCCCGGTCAGCGGCGCGCGCGCCGCGATGAGGCGCGAGATCGCCTGCTGCGCGACGACCCAGCGTTCGCTGGCGACGGGCGCCCCCGCAGCGGCTGAAACCGCCGACGCCGTCGCTGCGCGTTCGGCGGCAAAAGCCTGCTGGCCCGTAGCGCCATCCGCTTCCCACCGCTCAAGCCGTCCGGCGAGGTCGCTGGGCAGCGGCCCCGGGGGGGCGATGACGACTGCGGGCGGGGCGACATCGAATCGCCCCTCGACCGCCCGCTTCGCAAGCGACGGTCCGTCGTTGGCCTGCGTCACGGCACAGGCGGGCATCGACAGGAGCAGCGGGGCAAAAAGAAAGGCGCGCTTCATCGCCGCCCCTGATATGGGCGCACCGACGGCGCAGCAAGCACCGAATCGGCAGCGCCTGCGATAATCGGTGCAGCCCTGCGCTTTTGGATGAAAAGCACGGGATTTGGCGGTTGACAGCGACGGCTTGGCTCGCTAGTGGCGCTGACTTTCCCGCATGCCGGAAAAATCGCCTGCTTTGGCGGGTGACTGGCAGCGTGGGTGTTTTAGTTTCTGATTGGATGGAAGACCATGTTCGCAATCGTGCGCACGGGCGGCAAGCAGTATCGCGTCGCCGCTGGAGACAAGATCGCCGTTGAAAAGATCGACGGCGAAGCTGGCGACACCGTGTCGCTGGGCGACATCCTGCTGGCCGGTGACGGCGGCGAAGTGAAGAGCGCCGACGGCCTCGTCGTTTCGGCCGAGATCATCGCCCAGACGCGCGGCGAAAAGGTCATCGTCTTCAAGAAGCGCCGTCGGCACAATTATCGTCGCCGCAACGGTCATCGTCAGTCGCTGACGCTGCTGCGCATCCTTGCCGTCGGCGATGCCAAGAAGGCCGCGCCGAAGAAGGAAGCCGCTCCGAAGGCAGAGGCCGCTCCGGCCGCCGAAGCCAAGGCTGCACCGGTCGAGAAGAAGGAAGCTGCGCCCAAGAAGGCTGCTGCTCCGAAGGCCGAAGCCGCCGACGCGCCCGCAAAGAAGCCCGCTGCCAAGAAGGCAGCCCCCAAGAAGGACGCCTGAGCGCGGTTACGCGGCTCGGCCTCTGAAAACGAATTAAGGAGCATCAGTCATGGCACATAAGAAAGCAGGCGGTTCTTCGCGCAACGGTCGCGACTCAGCCGGCCGCCGCCTTGGCGTGAAGAAGTTCGGCGGTCAGGAAGTGATCGGCGGCAACATTATCGTGCGTCAGCGCGGCACCAAGGTTTACCCGGGTGTCAACGTTGGCATGGGCAAGGACCACACGCTCTTCGCAACCGCCGAAGGCCACGTCCGATTCCACGATGGCAAGCTTGGCCGCAAATATGTGTCGGTCGACGCCATGGCGGAAGCCGCCGAATAAGGATGATCTTCCAGGGTCGTCCTATCCAAGGGATGACCCGGAACGGTCCTTTCCGCAAGCGCGGGAACAAAGTTCGAAAAGAGGGAGACGGGTCACCCCGTACTCCCTTTTTTCTTGTCTAAAATCTGTCACTTACGACGGATGAGCATGAAAATGGGGCCGTCCATCTCCCTCCATATCGAATGTCGTCAAAGCGTCACCATCTGGCGCCAAGGCGACAGGCATTGGGAGTTAGAAGACATGTTCGCGCGTACCGAAAGACTGTTGCTGCGGCCCGGCTGGCAGGAAGACGCCCCGGCGCTGGCCCGGGCGATCGGCGAGGAAGCGGTGGTCCGCAATCTCGCGACCGCGCCCTGGCCCTATGGCGAAGAGGAAGCGCAGAAGTTTTTGAGCCTGCCGGTCCATCCCGACCAGCCGCGCTTCCTGATCTTCGCCCGCACCGGCGGCGCGCCGCGCCTTGTCGGAGGTTGCGGCATTTCGCCTAGCCCCGACGATGGCCTGGAAATGGGCTATTGGATCGCGCGGCCCTATTGGGGGCTTGGCTTTGCGACCGAGGCGGGGCGCCAGCTGATCCATATAGCGCGCGCGATGAACCTGCCGAAGCTTTCGGCGGGCCACTTCCTCGACAATCCGGCGTCGGGCGCAGTTTTGCGCAAGCTGGGCTTCCGCCCGACCGGCAAGGTCGCACAGCGTTACAGCCTCGCGCGTGGCGGCGAAGCTGCGGTGGCGCTGTTCGAGGAAGGCGACGTCGCCTTGGATGGCACCGTCACCCCGATGCGAAGCCGCATCGGGGTGGACGAGGATTTTCGCGAGGAATTGCGCCTGATTGCGGCGTGAAGGCTGGCGTCGCCCCGCGACGGCGGGGGCCGCTATCAACGTAGTGCAAGTTTGCTAACGCCCCCTCCCGCCTTCGCGGGGGCGACGCTATTTTAGCTACGCATCTTGTTCACCATGCCCATGATGTCGTCGAGCGGATTGCCGTCGCCGTCCATGTCGAGCATCTTGCCGAGGCCACCCAAACCTCCGCCCATGCCGCCAGCCGAAGGTGCGGCCCCGCCGCCCATCGCGCCGCCGAGGACATTGCCGAGCATGCCGCCCAGACCGCCCGAAAGCCCGCCGCTGTCGCCGCCCTGACCGCCCTGCTTCGCCATATAACCCGCGACCATCATCGCGAGTATCGGCAGCATCTGTTTAAGAATTCCGGTATCGAGGCCAGTCTGCGCCGCAGCCTGTCCCGCGACGGTGCGGCTCACGTCCTTCGACCCGAAAATCTGGCCGAGCACCTCATTGCCCTGGTTCACCGGCGTCGGCTGCGATCCGAGCACCGCGTCGAGCAGTCCGCCACCGCCGAGCTGGCCGAGCAGCCCGCCGAGCCCTTCAACCCCGCCGCCCAATTGCGCCTGTTTCTTGAAACCGCCGAGGATCGCGGGAAGCAGCGCGTCGGCGCCCTGTTTCGCCATCGCGGGCGGAATGCCCAGCTCTTTCGCCATCGATTCGATGCCGCCGGCCTGCGCCAATATGTCGGTCAGATTCATTTCGCTTACTCCCGCTTCGACGCGGATCGAACACCGCGCCGACAGGACTGAGTATAGCAGCGCTCGAGCCGAGGAGGAGTCGGTCTTTCGACTGTCATTCTCAAATGCATAGTCCTAGCCTGCGGTCGTTCGACTCGCCTCTTCCGGGTCGAGCCGCCTTTCTAGTGGGAGCTACACAATGAGCATTTTCGGCAAGATCAAGGACGCCATCTTCGGCAAGAAGGCCGTCGCCGCAGAGCCCGCCGCCCCGGCAGCCCCCAACCCCGTCGGCACCGCGCTCGACGCCGCGACCAGCGCGATGGCGGCCGCCGCAGCCGCTCCCGTCGATGTCGACGCCATCCTCTCGGCAGAGGCCGCCAACGCCGGACGGGATCTCAACTGGCGCACGTCGATCGTCGACCTGATGAAGCTGCTCGGCATCGATTCGAGCCTCGCCAACCGCAAGGAACTGGCGCAGGAACTCGGCTATACCGGCGAACTCGACGGCAGCGCCGAAATGAACATCTGGCTGCACAAGGCAGTGATGCGCGAACTGGCGGCAAACGGCGGCAAGGTGCCCGCCGACCTTACCGACTGACGAACGCAAGTTAAAATTCGACGGGGGGCGGGCAAGCATCAGCTTTCCCGCCCCCTTTTCATTGACCGCCGCGCGGGCGTGCCTAGACAGGTTTCACAAGAAACAAGTCGCCGAGGGAGCCGTCCGTGTCCAATCCGCTTTCCACCCCCGTCAGCCGCCGCCATACGCTTGCCACGCTTGGCGCCGGCACTGCGGGGCTTGCTCTCGCCGGTCCCGCGTCCGCATTCCAGTCGGCGCCGACGAGCGACGCGCAGAAGCTGCTCGACTCGATCGCCGACAATCTGATCGCGCTGTCGCCCGAAGGCGCGACCTCGCTCGGCATCGACACCGGCGCGCGCGCCGCCGAACGGGGCAAGCTCGGCGACCGCTCGGCGGCAGGGCAAAAGGCCGTCGCCGATACGCTGAAAGCCGACATCGCGCGGGTCCGCGCCTTCGACAAGACGGGACTCGACCACAAAACACGCACCAGCCTTGCGGTCGTCGAAAGCGCCTATGGCGTCGCGCTCGAGGGCTTTGCCCTGCCCTATGGCGATGTGGCAGTCGGCGGCTGGCGCAACACTCCCTATGTCGTGATCCAGAATGTCGGCGCCTATCTCGACGTCCCTAAATTCCTCGACAGCGACCATCCGGTGAAGAATGCCGCCGATGCCGAAGCCTATCTCTCGCGCCTCAACGCCTTCCCCGGCGCGCTCGACGGCGAGACCGAACGGTTGAAGGCCGCGGGTGCCAAGGGGCTGATCGCGCCCGCTTTCCTGATCGACAAGGCGGTGACGCAGATGGAAGCGAGCCTCGCCGACGCGCGCGAAGGCGGCGGGCTGGTCGAAAGCCTCGCCAAGCGGACCCGCGAGCAGAAGATCGCGGGCAATTGGGGTCCGCGTGCCGAGACGATCACGCGCGGCGCGGTCGTTCCCGCGCTCGAACGCCAGCTTGCCGAGATGAAGGCGCAGCGCGCCAAGGCGACGATGGACGCCGGCATGTGGGCGCGGCCGGGCGGCGATGAATGGTATGCGTGGGGTCTGCGCGCCTCGACGACAACGCGCATGACCCCCGACGAAATCCACGCGATGGGCCGCGACGAACTGGCCGAGCTGCACGGCCGGATGGACCCGATCCTCAAGAAGCTCGGTTACACCCAGGGTTCGGTCGGCGACCGGATGAACGCGCTCGCAAAGGATCCCAAATATAAATTCCCCGACAATGACGCGGGGCGCGCCGAGATCGTCGCCTATATCCAGACCTGGCTCGGCAAGATCCGCGCGCAGTTGCCGCGCGCGTTCCGCACGCTGGTGAAGGGTAATGTCGAGGTGAAGCGGCTGCCGCTCGCCGAGGAACCCGGCGCACCCGCGGCTTATGGCGGCGCGGGGTCGATCGACGGCAGCGTTCCGGGCAAATTCTGGATCAACCTGCGCACCACCGAGCTCCACAGCAAATATTCGCTTCCCGATCTGGCGATGCACGAGGCGATCCCTGGGCATGTGTGGCAGGGCGAATATGCGAACCAGATGCCGCTGATCCGCACGATGCTGGCGTTCAACGCTTACTCCGAAGGCTGGGCGCTCTACGCCGAACAGCTCGCCGACGAACTCGGGCTTTATGATGACTTCGAGGTGGGGCGCCTCGGTTATCTCCAGTCGCTGGCCTTCCGCGCGTGCCGTCTCGTCGTCGATACCGGCATCCACGCCAAGCGCTGGACACGCGAGCAGGGCGTCGAGTTTTTCGTCAAGGAAAATGGCTCGAACCCGCTTGAGGTCGCGAGCGAGGTCGACCGCTATTGCAGCTGGGCCGGACAGGCGTGCGGATATAAGGTCGGGCATAGCGAGATCGTCCGCCAGCGCGGGCTGGCGCAGAAAGCGCTCGGTGCGCAATATGACCTCCGCGATTTCGACAATGTCGTCGTCGAGGGCGGCAACGTCCCCCTCGACGTGCTCGCGCAGAACGTCGCTGCTTATGTGGCGGAGAAGAAGGGCTAAATGGCAGGCAGCGGCGTGAGGTCCGGTTCGACGAAACCGCGCCGCGCCGGGACCGAAAACAGCAGCTCGCGGCTATAGAAGCGCAGCGGCCAGTCGCGACGGCCGACGTTGGACAGCAGCATCGCGTTGACGCGCGCTGCCAGCCCGGTTTCTTCGGTTTCCGTCAGGAACAGACGCACGCCAGCAACATAAGCGCGGGTGATGCTGTCGTGATAGCCGCCATGGTCGTCGTTCACGCCGCCCACGCTCTCGTTGAAGCGGCGGATGATGACGGCGATCTCGGCGTCGACATCGATGTCGGGCCGCTCGGTCAGCAGCCAGAGGCAGGCGCCGAGATGCGCCTCGTGCGTCCACGCTGCGCGCGGCAGCGAACAGGCTAGCAAGCCTTCGCCGAGCGCGCGGATGTCTTCGTCACGCTCGAACAGGCGCGGTTTATGATCGGTGGTCATGGGTCCGGTCCTTCCGGGTGATTGAGCACCCGGAAGAGGTCCGGGTCAATTATGCTGCGACGGCCGCCTGCGGTGCGGCCTGGCGGACGCCTTCGTCGACATGGTCCGCAAATTGCGCGAAATTGTCGATGAATTGGCCGACCAGCGTTTGCGCGGTGCGGTCGTAGGCAGCCTTGTCGGCCCAGGCTTCGCGCGGATCGAGCAAGGCGCTGTCGACACCCGGCACCGCGACAGGGACCATGAAGCCGAAATTGGGGTCCTTGCGGAATTCGGCGTTGTTGAGGCTGCCGTCGAGCGCAGCATTGAGCAGCGCGCGCGTCGCCTTGATCGGCATCCGCTTGATGCCGTCCATCGTCGCCATGCCGCCGGTCCAGCCGGTGTTGACGAGCCAGCACTGGACGCCGCCCTTGGCGATGCGGTCTTTCAGCAGATTGCCATAGACCGACGGGTGGCGCGGCATGAAAGGGGCGCCGAAGCAGGTCGAGAAGGTCGCCTCGGGCTCGGTCACGCCAATCTCGGTCCCCGCGACGCGCGCGGTGTAACCCGACAGGAAATGATACATCGCCTGATCGGGGGTCAGCTTCGCGATCGGAGGCAGCACACCATAGGCGTCGGCGGTGAGCATGATGATATTCTGCGGCACCGGACCCATATTCTGTTCCGACGTGTTCGGAATGAAATCGATCGGGTAGGAACCGCGGCTGTTTTCGGCGAGGCTGGCGTCGTCGAAATCGAGCTCGCGCGTCACCGGGTCGATCACGACATTTTCGAGCACCGTGCCGAACCGCTTGGTGGTCGCGAAAATCTCGGGCTCGGCCTCGGGCGACAGTCGGATCATCTTGGCGTAGCAGCCGCCCTCGAAGTTGAAGACCGCAGTGTCCGACCAGCCATGCTCGTCGTCGCCGATCAGCGTGCGGCTGGCATCGGCCGACAAGGTCGTCTTGCCGGTGCCCGACAGGCCAAAGAAAACCGCGGTGTCACCATTGGGGCCCATATTCGCCGAACAGTGCATCGGCATCACGCCCTTTACGGGGAGCAGATAGTTGAGGATGCCGAACACCGACTTCTTCATCTCGCCGGCATATTGCGTGCCGCCGATCAACACGAGCTTTTCGGAGAAATTGACCGCGACGACGGTCTCGCTGCGCGTGCCGTGGCGCGCCGGATCGGCGCGGAAGCTCGGCAGGTCGATGATCGTATATTCCGCCGCGAACGCCGCGAGCTCGGCCGCGGTCGGGCGGCAGAGAAGCGTGCGGATGAACTGGCTGTGCCAGGCGAATTCGGTGACGACCTGAACCGCGACGCGGTGCTCGGGCTGCGAGCCGCCGAACAGCTGCTGGCGGAACAGGCGCGGGCGTGCTGCCATATGCGCGAAGAAGTCGGCCTTGAGCGCAGCGAAATGATCGGGCGTCATCGGGACATTGGTCTTGCCCCACCAGATCGTGTCGGCGGTCTCGGCGTCCTGGACGATAAACTTGTCCTTGGCGCTGCGGCCGGTGTGCTTGCCGGTTTCGACGACGAGCGGGCCGTCCTTGGCGAGCAGGCCTTCGCCATGACGCACGGCATCCTCGATCAGCTGCGGCGTGCCCCAGTTTTCCGCAACCTCCGCCTTCGTCTCGACGGTGTTCGCGCCGATCAATATCCTGGTCATCTGCCTTCGCCTTTCCTTGTCCGGTGGCGTCGTTGCATACCTATGCAATGCTTAGCGCGCTAATGGGTTGGCCCGCATTTGCATGGGTGCCGACGTGACCGCCGATTCCGAAATCCCGGCCGCGTTAGCTCGCTTGGCGGGGGAGGTCAAAAGATTAAAGCGGGGCCGCGCGGCGCTTGCGACGAACGTGCGACGAGGGAATCGGTGACCATGCGCGCGCTGTTGTCGCTGCGTCCCGGATAGGCTAATCGCTTTCCCGGCCCGCCCAACGGAAAGAGCATGACGGCAACTATCGCGCTGGTCGACGACGACCGCAACATTCTGCAATCCCTTTCCATCGCGCTTCAGGCCGAGGGCTTCTTGACGCGTCTTTATTCGGACGGCGAGGCGGCGCTGAAGCCGCTTATCGACAATCCGCCCGACCTTGCGGTGTTCGACGTGAAGATGCCGCGCATGGATGGGCTCGAACTGCTTCGCCGGTTGCGCGAAAAGAGCCAGCTTCCGGTCATCTTCCTGACCAGCAAGGATGACGAGATCGACGAGGCGCTGGGGCTCGCGATGGGCGCCGACGATTATATCGCCAAGCCCTTTTCGCAGCGTTTGGTGATCGCGCGCATCCGCGCCATATTGCGCCGCGTCGAGCTGAACAAAAGCGCGTCCGAGGGAGACGACGAGCCTGTCGCAGAGCCGATCACGCGCGGACGGTTGAGCATGGACCCCGCGCGCCACAAGGTCGCGTGGGACGGCAAGGACGTCACGCTGACGGTCACCGAATTTCTGATCCTCGAAACGCTTGCCAGCCGCCCCGGCATCGTGCGCAGCCGCAACCAGTTGATGGACGCCGCCTATCAGGACGACGTCTATATCGACGACCGCACGATCGACAGCCACATCAAGCGCCTGCGCCGCAAGTTCCGCGAGGTCGACCCAGAATTCGACGCGATCGCCACCCTTTATGGCGCGGGGTATCGCTTTGCCGATGACAGTTGAGGCCCAAAAACGCGACGGTCACAAACCCGAGGGAAGCGTCGCCGAGCAGGAAGAATCGCCGCTCGTCTGGTCGGCGCGCTGGTCGCTGACGACGCGCATCCTCGCGGTGAACATCCTCGCGGTCGCGCTGCTCGCGGGGGGATTCTATTATCTCGACACCTATCGCAGTCGCCTTGTCGATACGCGCATCGAGATGATGAAGGACCAGCTCGCGATGCTCGACAGCGCGCTCGAGGCGGCACGCCCGGAGGAGCGGACGCGATTGATCGAGGAATTCGCCGCGGCGACCGAATCGCGGCTGCGCTTCTACGCCCCCGACGGTCGACGTCTTTCCGACAGTTTCGAAACGGGTCCCCCGACCTACACGCTGCGCGATCCCGACCTCCAGCCATGGAAACGCGATGCGGCGCGCGCGATGGACCGCGGCATCGACTGGATCGTCGGCGCCCCCACCTATCCCGATTTCGAGGAACCCCGCGTCGACCGGGCGCAGTCCTGGCCCGAAGTCATCGAGGCACAGACCAGCGGCCGCGCTGCCAGCCGCTTCCGCTATGCCCCCGAACGCACCCCGCTGCTCAGCGCGGCGCGCGTCGTCGAACTCGAAGCACCGCAAACCGTGCTGATGACGCTGAACGCGCGCGACATCACGCGCACCGTGCGCGCCGAGCGGCTGCGCATCGCGATCGTCGTTGCGATGGTGCTGCTCGCCTCGACGCTGCTTTCGCTGTTCCTCGCGCGCACGATCGTCCGCCCGCTCCGCCGCCTGGCGCGCGCCGCGGTGCGCGTCCGGCTGGGTCGCGCGCGCGAGGTGGTCGTCCCGCGCCTGCCGAGCCGCCGCGACGAGATCGGCACGCTCGCCCGCGCGCTGTCCGACATGACGCAAGCGCTTCGCGAGCGCATCGATGCGGGCGAGCATTTTGCCGCCGACGTGACGCACGAACTCAAGAATCCGATCGCCTCGGTGCGGTCGGCGATCGAGGGGCTGGGCCGCGTCAAGAGCGACGAGCAGCGCGCGCAGCTGCTGGCGATCGCCGACGAGGATGTCCGCCGGCTCGACCGGCTGGTGAGCGACATCAGCGAGGCGAGCCGCGTCGACGCGCAATTGTCGCGCACCCTGTTCGAACCGATCGACGTCGGCATCATGATCGAATCGATGCTCGCGGCACGCGCGGCGCGCGTCGACACCAGCGTCCCGCAACCGCGCGTCGCCTTTGCGCGTCCGCGCAAGGGCACGACGGTGGTGATGGGCGACGGCCACCGGCTCGAGCGCGCGATCGACAATGTCATCGACAATGCGATCAGCTTCTCACCCGCTACCGGCCTTGTCTGCATCTCGGCAACACGCCTCGGCGACGAGGTGCATGTGAAGGTCGACGACGACGGCCCGGGTATCGACCCCGCGCAGCGCGACGCCATCTTCCGCCGTTTTCACAGCGAGCGCCCCACCGGCGAAGCCTTTGGCCGCCACAGCGGGCTGGGGCTCGCGATCGCGCGGACGATCGTCGAGGGGCATAGCGGGACGATCAGCGCAAAGGATCGCGACGACGCCAAACCGGGCGCCAGCCTGCTCATCACCTTGCCCGCGCGCGAAGGTCCGACCGAAACCGCCTGACGCCATTGCCCTATCGCCTTGCGGCACCGCACCGTCGCCGGTAAGCCATGCGCCATGCTTCCGAGCCGGACCAGAACCGATATCGTCAATATCCATGCCAGCTGCGTCGCGGCGGGCAATGGCGGCGTGCTGATCCTCGGTAATTCGGGACAGGGCAAGTCGGACCTGGCGCTGCGGCTGATCGATCGCGGTGCCAAGCTGGTCGCCGACGATCGCTGCGACATCTGGTTCGAACGCGAGCGCCTCTGGTGCCGCCCGCCCGAAAGCCTTGCCGGCAAGCTGGAGGTACGCGGAATCGGGATCATCGAGCGGCCATGGACGGCCCCCGTGCCGCTCGCGCTCGCGGTGCGGCTGACCGACCGCTACGACCGCATGCCGGCGGTCAACCAGTTCGAAACGGTGGCCGGCCACCCGCTGCCGGCCCTGCTGCTGCCGGCGTTCGAGGCGTCGGCGCCGATCAAGATCATGCTCGCGCTTGAACGGCTGGCACCCGCAGCATGAGCCGTGCGCGATGACGACGACCGCCGAATCGCGCCTGTTGCTGGTCACCGGCCTTTCGGGTGCGGGGAAGTCGACCGTGCTCAAGGTGCTCGAGGATCTCGGCTGGGAGGTCGTCGACAATCTGCCGCTTGCGCTGCTCGAGACGCTGATCGATGCGCCGGTGAAGCGCAGCGAGGCAGGGCGTCCGCTCGCGATCGGGATCGACAGCCGCAGCCGCGGCTTCCGCCCCGCGCTGCTCGTCCGCCGGATCAAGGAATTGCGCGAGGGCGGCGGGCGTGACATCCAGACTTTGTTCCTCGATTGCGCGGGCGCCGAGCTTGAGCGCCGCTTTTCCGAAACGCGGCGGCGCCATCCGATGGCCGAGGACCGCCCCGCCGCCGACGGGATCGCGCGCGAGCGCGAAATGATGGAACCGCTCCGCCGCTGGGCCGAGCATGTCGTCGACACGACAAATTACAGCAGCAATGATTTGCAGCAGGAAATCCGCCAGCGGTTCGGCGACGCCGACGAGGGCGAACCGGTGCTCAATGTCCTGAGCTTTGGTTTCGCGCGCGGCCTGCCGCGCAACGCCGACCTGGTGTTCGACATGCGCTATCTGCGCAATCCGCATTGGGACCCGCAGTTGAAGCCGGGGACCGGACTCGACCCCGACGTCGCCGCCTATGTGATGGCCGATCCGGCCTATGAAGACAGCGTCGCGCAGATCGAGAGATTGATCCTGACATTGCTGCCGCGCTACCGCGCCGAGGGCAAAAGCTATGTCACCATTGCTTTTGGCTGCACCGGCGGGCGGCACCGGTCGGTCCATGTCGCGGCGCGTGTTGCCCAAAGGCTACGCGAATCCGGATATGAGCCAGTGCTGACCCACCGCAATCTTGACTCTGCCCCGCAAGATGGGCTTGAGGGCAAGCCCCCGCCCGCGTCTCCCGCATCCGGCGGCAAAACATAAGGGTCGACGAACGCATGCCGAACGATAAGGCTCTGCCGCTTCTGGGAATGGTGCTCGTCACGCACGGCCGCCTTGCCGAGGAAATGGTGCGCGCGATGGAGCATGTGGTCGGTCCGCAAAGAGCGATCGCGACCGTGTGCATCGGCCCCAACGACAATATGGAAATGCGCCGCAAGGAAATCGCCGACGCGATTCGCAACGTCGACGAAGGCCGCGGCGTCGTGATGCTGACCGACCTGTTTGGCGGCACGCCGTCGAACCTTGCGATCAGCCTGCTCGAATCGGGGCGCACCGAGGTGATCGCGGGCGTGAACCTGCCGATGCTGATCCGCCTCGAAAGCGCGCGCAAGACGATGGAACTCCGCGCCGCGGTGATCGCGGCAAAGGAAGCCGGCCAGAAATATATTTCGGTCGCATCGGAAATGCTGGGAGTAGGCCCTTGAACGAAAATAGCGAGACGGTCGAAATCACCAACCAGCGCGGACTGCACGCGCGCGCCAGCGCCAAATTCGTGACCTTCGTCAGCCGCCTGCCCGAAAGCGTGTCGGTCGAGGTCGAAAAGGGCGGATCGCGCGTCAACGGCACCTCGATCATGGGATTGATGATGCTCGGCGCCGCGAAGGGCGATTCGATCACGATCCACACCAAGGGCGACGGCGCCGACGCGGCGTTGCTGAAACTCGTCGGGCTGGTCAAGGACAGCTTCGGCGAGGATTGACGGCATGCGCCGTTCCACCATCGAGAGCCTGTCGAACCCGCTGGTGAAGCGGATGCGGCTGCTGCGCGAAAAACGCCACCGCCGCGCCGAAGGATTATTCCTCGCCGAAGGGCTGCGCATCGCGACCGAGGCGCGCGAAGCGGGCGTTCTCCCGCAATGGCTGTTCATCGGGCCCGAGGGCGACGCGCATCCGCTCGCGGCGGCGCTGGTCGCCGATACGCTGGCGGCGGGCGGTGAGGTGATCGACACGACGGGCGCGATCCTCTCGAAACTGTCGGGCAAGGACAATCCGCAGACCGTTGTCGGAATTTATGCTGAGCCACAGACGGTGCTCGCCGATCTCGATCGCGATGCCGCGCCGATCTGGCTCGTCGCCGAGCGGCTGCGCGATCCGGGCAATCTCGGCACGATGCTGCGCACCGGAGATGCGGTCGGCGCGGGCGGGCTGATCCTGCTCGATGAATCGACCGATCCCTATGCGGTCGAGGCGGTCCGTGCGAGCATGGGGGCGATCTTCACGCAGAGGCTGGTGGTCACGCGCTGGGACGAATTCCTTCCCTGGCTCCGCCAGGGCACCGGGCAGCTTGTCGCGACCTGGCTTGGCGAAGACACGCAGGATTATCAGGCGGTCCGCTACACTTCGCCGACCTTCATCCTCACCGGCAATGAATCGCAGGGCATGCCGGGCGAATATGCCGCCGCCGCGGATGTGCGGGTAAAGATGCCGATGATGGGCAAGGCCGACAGCCTCAACGCCGCGGTCGCGACGGCGGTGATGGCGTATGAGGTGCTGAACCAGCGGCGGCGATAGTTTCGTCCAGCAAACTGATATAGGTTTCGTCATGCTGAACTTGATTCAGCATCCATTCTTACTTCGGCCGCTAAGCCGGCGCCGAGTGGATCCCGGATCAAGTCCGGGATGACGATGAAGAAAGGCCGTTCGATGATCCGCTTTCTGCCGTTTCTCGCTTCATGCCTCACCCTCGCCGCCTGCGCACCCGCAGAAACGCCCCCGCAAGGCCCCGGCGAACAGCCCGCCGCCTATCTTGCGCTCGGCACCGAACCGGGCTGGACGCTTGAAATCACTCCGTCGCGGCTCAACTATGACGGCGATTATGGCGAGACCAAGATCATGGTGCCAAACCCCGGCGCGAAGCCGTCGACGAAGGGGCGAACCTATGCCACCGACCGGCTTTCGGTCGCGATCGAGCAGGCGCCGTGCAGCGACGGGATGAGCGACCGCCGCTATTCCGACACCGTTCGCGTCGTTGCCGACGGCAAGGCGCTGGAGGGCTGCGGCGGCAAGATCCTGCCGCCCGACACGCTCGCCGGATCGAACTGGGCCTTCGTGTCGATCGGCGGCACCGCGGTCGCGGCGGACCGGCCGACGTCATTACAATTCGACGCCGACCGGCTCAGCGGCAGCGCGGGTTGCAACCGTTTTTCAGGCGGCTATGCGGTCGATGGCGGGACGCTGAAGGCCGGGGGCCTGATGGCAACCGAGATGGCATGTCCGGGTGCGGGCATGACGCAGGAGGCGGCCTTCTTCAAACTGATGGCGACGCCGGTCAGCCTGACCTTCACCGACGACGGAACCCTGATCCTGACGGGTAGCGAGGGGCGGACGGCGGTGCTGCGGCGGGTGATTTAAATTGTCCCCGTTCGCGTCGAGCGAAGTCGAGATGCCCATCGACGGCGCACGCCTTCTCGCTGTCTCGACTTTGCTCGACGCGAACGGAATGTAGTTTTGCCTACTCGCCCGCGTCGTTGACCGCCGCAGGCGCCGCCGCCAGCTTGGCCAGCGGCCGCGCCGATTGTTCGGCGACGGGCAGCGACGGAATCTCCTTGTCGCCGGTTTCGATATCAAGGGCCTCGAATCGCTTCGCCTGCGTCAGCACCTGCGATTCGAAGCTGCCGACAAAGGCATTGTACGCGCCGGTCGCCTGATCGAGATTGCGCCCGACCTTGGCGATGTGCGCGCCCATCACCGACATGCGCGCGTAAAGCTCCTTGCCGAGCGCGGCGATCTCGCGCGCCTGATTGGCCAGCTTTTCCTGCCGCCACACCGCCGCGACGGTGCGCGCGATCGCGATGAGGTTGGTCGGGGTTGCGAGCAGCACCTTGCGTTCGAACGCATAGTCCCAGAGCCCCGCATCCTGATCGAGCGCGGCGGCGAGGAAATGTTCGCCCGGCACGAACATCACGACGAAATCGGGGGTGTCGTCGAACTGGTTCCAATAGGCCTTGGCGCCGAGCGTGTTGACATGCGCCTTCATCGCCGCAGCATGCGCGACCAGATGTGCCGCCTTCTCGCGCTCCTCGACCGCGCCGAACGCATCCTGATAGGCGTTCAACGACACCTTGGCGTCGATCACGAGATTCTGCCCGCCGGGCACGCGCACCACGACATCGGGGCGCAGCCGCCCGCCGTCGCCGTCGTTCACGCTGACCTCGGTCTGGAAATCGGCATGTTCGGACAGGCCGCAGCTTTCGAGCACGTTGCGGAGTTGCTGTTCGCCCCAGCGCCCGCGCGCCTTGGGCGCGTTGCGCAGCGCGTTGACGAGCTTCGCCGCCTCGCTCGACACGCGTTCGGTGCCCTCGCGCATCGCCGCGATCTGGCCGTGGAGCAGGCCGAAGGCGTCGCGCCGCTCGGCCTCGACCTTGCCGACCGCTTCCTCATATTTTTGCAGGCGCTCGTGGACCGGATTGAGCAGCGCCTTCAGATTCTGCCCAGCCGTCTCTTCGCTCTGGCGAAAGCGTGCGTCGGCGCGTTCGAGAAACGCCTTTTGCGCGCCATCGAGCATCACCTGCCCGACCTCGCGAAACTGCGTGGTGAGCGCCACCTGCGCGTCTTTCAACTGCGCGATCTGTGCCTCATGCGCCTCGTCGCGGGCGCGCTGTTCGCTGAGAAGGGCCGCAAGCTGGATATCGGCCGCCTTGCGTGCCTCGGCCTCGGCCGCAAGGTCGGTCACCGCGCTCTTGAACCGTTCCGAAAGCCCGTCGCGCTCGGCCTTGAGCGCGCCCGATTCCCGACCGGCGAAGAGCCAGCCGATCAGGCCGCCGATGGCGAGGGCAACAAGGGCGACGACAAGCGAGCTTCCATCCATCGGAGGAACATAGGACGAACGCCGCCCCTCTGGCTAGTCGCTAATTGCCGCCGCTCGTCACCTCGCGTCCCATGCAGAGGGCAGGATCGCACGATAGGCCTCGATCCCCGGCGCGCCGCCGACGATCATGCCTTGCATCAGCAGCCAGTAATGCCGCACGATTTCGGCCTGTTGTTCGAGCCCGTAGCGTTCGAGCGGCCAGCCCGGCTTCAGGCTGTAGCTATAGGTCGCGAACGGATGGCGCATCAGCACCAGATACCAGCGCCCGCGCGTCTGCGCTTGCCACACATGCGTCATTTCATGGATGAACAGGCCCTGCAATCGCTGCGACGCGGCGCTGAAATCGTCGCAATAAAGCTCGCCATGCGGGTTGAAGTGCAGGCTGCCCATCGGCGCCATGACGATGTGGCGCGGCTGGAAGAATATCCACTTATGGTGGTTCACGCGCACGCGATCATAGGCGATTGCGCCCCCGAACACCGTCCGGGCGAGCGCGATTTCGCCTGTCGTCAAAGGTCGCGACGGACGCGGCACCCGTTTTACTTCTTGGCCGCGTCCGGGGCTGCTTTCTCCATCGATCCATGATCCATCGCGCCATGATCGGCCGCGGCACCTTCCGCCGGCTTGATCACCATGTCGAAGAGGATGCGTTCATTATTGTTGTTGGTGAAGACGAACGCCATCGGCAGCTTGCCCGCGCGCACCGCGGCGCCGTTGATGCCCCAGATCATCAGATGCTTGCCGCCCTGCTTGAACACCAGCTCGCCCTTTGCCGGGACGTCGGCGCGCAGCAGCGGCTTCATCGTCACGACGCCATTTTCCTTGACGCTTTCGTGCATTTCGACGCGCTGCGCGAGGTCGGCGGTCACAGCGACGAGCTGGACCGGCTGCGGTCCGCCCTCGACGCGGAAATAGCCGACGGCTGGGCGGTCGGGCGTCGCGCCCATCACGATATGGCCGCTGACGACATTCAGCGGCTGTCCCTTGCCCAGATTTTCCCCGCAGGCCGTCAGGGTCAGCGCGGTGGCGGCAAGGGCAAGGATCGCAAAAGGTTTCATTTTGGGAGGACTCCGTAAAAGCGCGATATTTTCGCACCCTCGATAAGCCCTGAAAGCCCTTGTGCCAAGGATTAGCGCACCTATATCGCCCCCATCAAAACCATGGACGGCGTGCCTTTTCAGGGCGCCGGAGAAGCAACAAGGACTGAATACCAATGGCCAAAGTGATCGGGATCGACCTCGGCACCACGAACAGCTGTGTCGCGGTGATGGAAGGCGGAAAACCCAAGGTTATCGAAAATGTGGAAGGCACGCGGACGACCCCGTCGATCGTCGCCTTTGCAAAGGATGGCGAGCGCCTGATCGGCCAGCCGGCGAAGCGCCAGGCCGTCACCAACCCCGAAAACACGATTTTTGCGGTGAAGCGCCTGATCGGCCGCCGCTTCGACGATCCGATGACCAAGAAGGACATGGAACTCGTCCCCTATACGATCGTCAAGGGCAGCAACGGCGACGCGTGGGTCAAGGCGGGCGGCGAGGATTATTCGCCGTCGCAGATCAGCGCCTTCATCCTTCAGAAGATGAAAGAAACCGCCGAGAGCTATCTGGGCGAAACCGTGACGCAGGCGGTGATCACCGTTCCCGCTTACTTCAACGACGCGCAGCGCCAGGCAACCAAGGACGCGGGCAAGATTGCGGGCCTCGAAGTGCTGCGCATCATCAACGAGCCGACCGCGGCGGCGCTGGCTTATGGCCTCGACAAGACCGAGAACAAGACGATCGCGGTCTATGACCTTGGCGGCGGCACCTTCGACATCTCGATCCTCGAGGTCGGTGACGGCGTGTTCGAAGTGAAGTCGACCAACGGCGATACCTTCCTGGGCGGTGAAGATTTCGACAGCAAGATCGTCGAATATCTCGCCGACGGCTTCAAGAAGGACGAAGGCATCGACCTGCGCGGTGACAAGCTGGCATTGCAGCGGCTGAAGGAAGCCGCCGAAAAGGCGAAGATCGAGCTGTCGTCGGCCGCGACGACCGAGGTCAACCTGCCCTTCATCACCGCCGACGCCAACGGGCCGAAGCATCTGGTCAAGACGATCACCCGTTCGGACCTCGAAAAGCTGGTCGAAGAGCTGGTCAAGCGCACGCTCGAACCCTGCAAGAAGGCGATCAAGGACGCCGGCATTTCGGCGAGCGAGATCGACGAAGTCGTACTCGTCGGCGGCATGACGCGCATGCCGCGCGTCCGCGAAGTCGTGAAGGATTTCTTCGGCAAGGAACCGCACACCGGCGTGAACCCCGATGAAGTCGTCGCGATCGGCGCCGCGATCCAGGCGGGCGTGCTGCAGGGCGACGTCAAGGACGTGCTGCTGCTCGACGTCACCCCGCTGTCGCTGGGCATCGAAACGCTGGGCGGTATCATGACCAAGATGATCGACCGCAACACCACGATCCCGACCAAGAAGTCGCAGGTCTACTCGACCGCTGACGACAATCAGTCGGCAGTGACGATCCGCGTGTTCCAGGGCGAGCGCGAAATGGCGCAGGACAACAAGATCCTCGGCCAGTTCGACCTGGTCGGCATTCCCCCGGCGCCGCGCGGCGTGCCGCAGATCGAGGTGACCTTTGACATCGACGCCAACGGCATCGTGTCGGTCCACGCCAAGGACAAGGGCACCGGCAAGGAACAGCAGATCAAGATCCAGGCCAGTGGCGGTCTCAGCGACGCGGACATCGACCAGATGGTCAAGGACGCCGAGCAGTTCGCCGAAGAGGACAAGGTGCGCCGCGAGGCGGCGGAGGCGAAGAATAACGCCGAAAGCCTGATCCATTCGACCGAAAGCCAGCTCCGCGAGCATGGCGACAAGATCGACGCGGGCCTCAAGTCCGAGATCGAAGCCGCGGTCGCCGAAGCCAAGACCGCGGTCGAAGGCGGCGAACCCGCCGCAATGACCGAAAAGTCGCAGGCGCTCGCGCAGGTTGCGATGAAGCTCGGTCAGGCGATCTACGAGAAGGAGCAGCAGTCGGCGGCATCCCCCGGCGCCGACGATGATGCCGGCGCGGCGAAGAGCGACGAAGACGTCGTCGACGCCGAATTCTCCGAAGTCGAAGACGACAAGAAATAAGATGCGAACGCGCCGTCGCTCCATAAATAGGGACTGTCCCTATTTATCGGATCGACGGCTGCGTCGCCTGTGGAACTAGGGGATAAATAGGGACAGTCCCTATTTATGGGTTGAACGCTATGTCACTCGACATCGATTATTACGAACTCTTGGAAGTCGAGCGCACGGCCGACGATGCCGCGCTGAAAGCGAGCTACCGCAAGCTTGCGATGAAATATCACCCCGACAAGAATCCGGGGTGCGACGACAGCGAAGCGCGGTTCAAGGCGATCAGCGAAGCCTATGACTGTCTGAAAGACCCGCAGAAGCGCGCGGCCTATGACCGTTTCGGCAAAGCCGGCGTCAATGGCGGCGCAGGCGGTTTCGGTGGCGGCAATGGCGCCGACTTCGGCGACATCGGCGATATTTTCGAATCGATCTTCGGCTCGGCCTTCGGTGGCGGCCGCCAGCAGCGCGGCCCGGCGCGCGGCGCCGACCTGCGCTATGACATGGAAATCCGGCTCGAGGACGCCTTCACCGGCGTGACGCGCGAGATCCAGGTCGACGTCGCGGCGCGCTGCGAAACGTGCGACGGATCGGGCGCGAAGCCCGGCACCCATACCAACCGCTGCCAAACCTGCGCGGGCCACGGCAAGGTGCGCGCGCAGCAGGGATTCTTCATGGTCGAGCGCACTTGCCCGACCTGCCAGGGCGCGGGCGAGGTCATCGCCGACCCCTGCAACACATGCCATGGCGAGGGCCGCGTCGACCGCCGCAAGACGCTGACCGTCAACATCCCCGCCGGGGTCGACGAGGGCACGCGCATCCGCCTGTCGGGCGAGGGCGAAAGTGGCGCGCGCGGCGCGGCGCCAGGCGACCTCTACATCTTCCTCCACATGGCGCGGCACAAGGTGTTCGAGCGCGAAGGCACGACGCTGTTCACGCGTGCACCGATCAGCTTCACAACTGCGGCATTGGGCGGCGAGATCGGCATCCCCGGCCTCGACGGCCAGATGCACGACATCGCCATCCCTGCCGGCATCCAGTCAGGCAAGCAGCTGCGCCAGCGCGGCGCGGGCATGCCGGTGCTGAACGGCCGCGGGCACGGCGACCTCGTTGTCCAGATCGACGTCGAGACGCCGACCAAGCTGACCGCGCGGCAGAAGGAACTTCTCTGCGAATTTCGCGAGACCGAGACGGGCGACGAATGCCCGGCAAGCCAGGGCTTTTTCGGCCGCATCAAGGAAATGTGGGACGATCTGACGGAATAAACCCCTCTCCCCTTGGGGAGAGGGTTGCGCAGACTTGCCATCTTGCTGGCTAGTCGAAGCTGGGTGAGGGTCGCCAGACTCACTTTCCCGCGCGACGTCCCAACCCTCATCCAAGTCCGCCTAGCCGCTTCGCGCGAAGGCCGCCTATCCTTCTCCCCCAAGGGGAGAAGGGCTTCGTTAGCCAATCTCCACCCTTAGCTCGTCGATCAGCGCCCTCACCTTCGGCAACCGCCCTTCCTCCTCGTCGAGGATCGCACGGAAGGCGCTGCGCTTGATCGCCTTCAGCTCTTCCGCCGCCATCGCATCGTCACCCGTCACGCTGCTTGCAACGATGTCGATCAGCCGGTCGGCACCGTGGAGCCGGCCCCACAGATAGTCATTCTCGCGGTAGGCGCGGCTGAAAAAGGCGCCGAAACTGTTGAACTCGACCCCCTTCAGCATCGCTGCGGCTCCGCCGGTGCGGATCGCGGTCGCGTCCGACGGCGAGATGCGGTCGATCTTGATCGGGTCGAATTCGTCGAACCCCTCGCCCTGGAGCAGCGGCAGCGTCGCGATGTCGTAAAAGGGATAGCCCAGATAGGCGAACAGCATCGTGCGCCGGTCGTCCTTGGGGAGCTTTGCGAGCGCCGCCGCAATCACCTCGTCGGTTGCCGCGTCGAGCGCGACAAGGTCGCGGCGCGCGGCGATCGCATCGATCCATTGCCCGGGATCGGTGTCGGCCGGGACGTCGAGATCGGCGAGCCAGGCGTCGCCTTCGCGCTCGAGATATTGGCCGAGCGCGGTGAAGATCGTCTCGCGCATCTCTTCGCACACCGGGTCGCGTTTCTCGCGCGTCGCCTCGACCGAGGTGTCGAGTTCGCGCGCGAGGAAACGCAGCCGGCGGATGCGGAAACCGAGGTCGTGGGTGCGGAAAAACTCGATCGCCTCACCGCTCGCCCCCGTGCCCTTCCTGCCCGAAAGCCGGTCGAGCCCCCGCGCGCGCGCTTCGGCCCACATCGCGATGCGGCGATTGATCACATGCACCGGTCCCTCGGGCGGCACGAGCCGGTCGACGATGTTCCCGATTTCGTCGATGACCGCCGACAGCTTGAGATGGCCATAAGGCGCATAGGCGAACCCCGCGCGCGCCGCCGCCTGATCCTGCGCCTTCGCGCGCCATTTCGCGAGCCGCGCCGGGGTCGGCGTGTCGAGGAAGAAGGTCGTGCCGAACAGCGCCGCAACCTGTTCCTCGACCTCGACCTTCATCGCGTCGATGATATGCTGCATGCGGCGGATGCGCCGCGACATGCCCTCGATCATCTCGATATTCTCGCGGATCGGCTGCTCGCGCGGGATCGCCGACAGCGAACCGAGGATCGTCGGCAGGAAGCCGGGCAACTGCCCCTCCTCGCCGGGCTCGCCCGGCTTGCCGATGCTGATCGCCTTATAATCGGGCTTGGGGTCGATATAGATGAAGCGCCGGTCGATCTCGCGCCGCGCCGGGCGCTGTTTCAGGGCGGCGATCGCCGGACGGAAGGGTGCGTTCGCGAGCACCGCGCCGTCGATCAGCACGCGGTCTGCGGGGTCGCTGTCGGGCACGCGCGGCAGCTGCGCGCGGATGAACGCCTCGCGGCCAGGCCATGCAACGCCGCGCTTTTCGAGCGCGGTATCGAGCTCGCGCAAGGTGAAGGGGGGAAAGGCGCCCGGAAAGCTCGCGGTCGCACGCGCCGCGGCGACCAGCCCCGGCACATCGTCGAGGCGCCTGCCCGGTCGGCCGTTCTGCCGGAAATGCATCATCAGCCGATGTTCCTGCTCGGTCACGCGCGGCGGGCTGTTGAGCGTCAGCTGTTCCTTGTGCCCGGCAAAGTCGGTCACCGACACCATCAGGTCTACCGGCTGCTCCGCGGGCACCAGCGGCGGTCCGTGCGGTCCGGCGTCCATCGCGTCGAACGCGTCGAGCAGCAGGTTCGAAAAGGTGATGCCGCCGAACGGCGGTTCGAACCAGCGGGCGCGCACGAAGCGCGACAGCTTCGCGCGCACCTCGTCCTGCGCATCTTCGCCGACGGTGCGGTCGATGGCATTGCCGCGCCGCTTCATCGCCCAGCCCGCAATCGGCACCGCCCAGAATTTCGTCATGGCGGACAGCGGGCGCGCATCGGGATCGAGCAGGCTGTCGACGTCGGCGTCCTCGAGCCACAGCTCGGTCAGCGGATCGAGCGACTTGCCGGTGGCGAGCGCGCGCGCGAGGAAAATGCCGTTGATCCCGCCCGCGCTCGCCCCGGCGATGATGTCGGGCAGGACGCGCAGCTTGATATTGGCCCGGTCGGCGATTCCGGCGAGCAGGTCGCGATAGACGCCGCCCGATCCGTCAATCTCCTCACCGTCATGAAAGGCGCGAGAGGCCGCCGCGAGCCGCCAGATCTCCTTGGTGATGCCGTGCATATAGACGGCAAGGCTGATGCCGCCGTAGCAAATCAGGGCGAAGCGTAGTTCCTTTTCCCGCATTGCGAGGATGATAGCGTGGTTTCGCCGCCGACGTCACCCCTCTCCGACGTGTCGGCTTGGGGTGGGGACCCCCGCCGCAGGCTGTGGTGGAGGGGCCGCGACGGTGGCACCATAGCCCCTCCGTCAGCGCTTCGCGCTGCCACCTCCCCATGCCTGCGGCACAGGGAGGATATTACGACCGCAACCAGTCGAAACTCACCACTCGCCAAGCACTCCCAACGAAAATTCTTGCTTTTGCGAATGTGTCGCACTAGCGAGCGCTCCGAAACAGGAGCTTTCATGAACCGCAAATTTGCCCTCGTCGCGCTCGGCTGTACGGCGCTTTCCTCGCCCGCCCTTGCGCAGAACGATGCGTCCGTTGCCGCGGCAGCCGAGGGCGAAGGCGCGATTGTCGTCACTGCCGCGCGCACGATCCTGCCGCCGAATGCGCTGCCGCTGACGATCGACATCATCGACAAGGATGCGCTCGATCAGCAGATCGCGATTTCGGGTTCGGTCACCGACGCGGTCGCGAACCTGACCCCCAGCTTCTCCCCGACGCGGCAGAAGCTATCGGGATCGGGCGAATCGCTGCGCGGGCGCTCGCCGCTCTATGCGATCAACGGTATCCCGCAATCGACCCCGCTGCGCGACGGCAGCCGCGACGGCTTCACCATCGACGGCTTTTTCGTCGACCGCGTCGAGCTGATCTTCGGGTCGAACGCTTTGCAGGGGATCGGCGGCACCGGAGGTATCGTCAACCAGGTCACCGTCGGCGCGCCGACCGAAGAGGGCGTCTCGGGCCGCTTCCTGTTGCAGGGCACCGCCGACAATGATTTTTCGAAGGCCGGGATGGGCGGCAAGGCGGGCGGACTCATCCAGTATAAGGCGGGCCGTTTCGACGCGACCGTGGGCGCGACCTATGAAATCCGCGGCGTCTTTTCGGACGCCAGGGGCCGCCCGATCGGGCTCAACCTGACGCAGGGCGAAACGCAGGACAGCAAGGCGACCAACTTTTTCGCGCGGTTCGGCTACGAACTGTCCTCCAGCGCGCGGCTCGACCTGATCGCCAGCCGCTTCGAACTCAAGGGCGACGGCGATTATGTCGCGGTCCCGGGCAACCGCGCGACCGGCCTGCCGACGAGCGCGGTGCGCGGCACCCCGCCGGGCGTTCCCGCCGCAAACCGCACCGAAAGCATCGCGCTGTCGCTGACCGACACCGACCTCGCCGGCGGCAATTTCGTCAGCCAGATCTTCTTCAACCGCAGCCGCGACACCTTTGGCGGTGAAATCGCCCCGATCGCGACTTTCCAGGACCCGGCGATCGCACCGGTGGGCACATTGTTCGACCAGTCGCAGAACCGCAGCCGCAAATTGGGCGCCAAGTTCAGCTACGAACGCGCGGTCCCGGGCTTCGAGGATCTGACGCTGACGATCGGATTCGACGCGCTGGTCGACAAGACCGAACAGGCGCTGATCGCAACCGATCGCGTCTGGGTGCCGCCGAGCGATTTTCAGAGCCTGGCCCCGTTCGGGCAGGCCAACCTCAAGTTGTTCGACGGCCTTGTGCGCCTCGCCGGCGGGGTTCGCTGGGAAAATGTCACGATCAAGATCGACGATTTCCGCACGCTCGCCTCGACCACCTTTGTCGCCTGCTCGGCAACTGTCACGACCAATTGCGGCCCGTCCACCTATGGCGGCGTCGATGTCGCGGGCGGCAAGCCGAAGTTCGACGACCTGCTGATCAACGGCGGCGTGATCGTCGAACCCTGGGCGGGCATCCGCGCCTATGCAAGCTATGCCGAGGGCTTCACCGTCCCTGACATCGGCCGCATCACGCGCTCGGTCAGGGCCACGGGGGTCGATATCGACAATTTCCTCGATATTTCGCCCGTCGTGTCGAACAACCGCGAGATCGGCTTCGAAGTAAAACGCGGCCCGCTCGACGCCAGCGCCGCCTATTTCTGGTCGTCGAGCGACAAGGGCCAGTTGCTCATCACCCGCCCCGACCGCATCTTCGACGTCCAGCGGCTGCGCGTCGAGATCGAGGGGCTAGAGGTCAACCTCGGCGTCCAGACGCCGATCAACGGGCTGAAGCTCAATATCGGCTATGCGCATCTGATCGGCCGCTTCGACAGCGACGCGGTGCCCGATGGCAAGGTCGACAGCGACCTCGACGGGGTCAACATCTCGCCCGACCGCCTCAACCTCGCGGCGAGCTATGCCAGCGGGCCTTTCTCGGCGCGCGTCCAGACGCAGGTCTATCTGAAACGTCGCTTCGATGGCAAGGCGCGCTCCGCCGACGATGCCAACGGCGGTCCGCTCCAGCTCGCCGACAATGATTTCGGCGGCTATACGCTGACCGACGCCACGGCCCGTTACCAGACCGGATTTGGGGGGATCAGCCTGTCGGTGCAGAATCTCTTCAACAAGCAATATATCGACTATTCGAGCGACACGCGGCTGCCGAGGGATCAGCTGTCCTATTTCGCCGGACGCGGGCGCACCTTCGCGCTTGGGTGGGATTATCGGTTCTGATGACGCCATCAACCCAGCAATCAAGAATCACCCGTGTCCCCGCGAAGGCGGGGACCCATCTCCCGCATGTTCAAAATAGAGCCGACCGGAGATGGGCTCCCGCCTTCGCGGGAGCACGGCTGTTTTCTGCAACAAGGCGCGCCTTGCGATGATGAAACTGCTCGACAGGCTGCACCGCTGGACGGGGGGGCTCATCGGCCTCGTGCTCGCGTCGCTCGGCCTGTCGGGTACGATCCTGCTCTATGAACATCTGTGGATCGGCGTGCCGGGCGCGGACGATCCGCTCCGCGGCGACATCGCCACCGTCGCGGCTACGACCGAAAAGCTGATGGCGACGCCGGGCGCGCAGGGCATCATCTATGCCGACGAACGCTTCGGGCTGCACCAGCTGCGGTTCGAGGAGGGCGCCGGAGCCTATGCGAGCCAGTCTGGCGACATCGTCACGCGCTGGGCGAGCCAGTGGGAGCGGCCCGAGCTGTGGATCTTCGATTTCCACCATCACCTCTTCGCGGGCGACAGCGGCGAATGGGTGATCGGGATCGCTGGACTCACCGGGCTGTTCTTCGTGATCAGCGGCGCGATCCTGTGGTGGCGAACGCGGGGGACGTTTCAGCTGCGGTTGTGGCCGAAACGCATGACGCGCCCGGCGATCGTGATGCACCACCGCGACCTCGGCATCGTCGTCGCGCCGCTGCTGCTGATCTCGATCGTCACCGGGACGATGATGATCTTCCGCCCCTTTGCGCTCGGGGTCGTCGCGCCCTTCGGCCCCGTCGCCGAGACCGCGAAAGCGCTCGACCCGCCAAAATATAAGGGCGGCGCGCTTGCCGAAAAGCCCGATTACACCGCGATGCTGACCGAAGCGCACCGCCGCTTTCCCGACGCCGAATTCCGCATCCTCAGCCTGCCGCGCAAAGCGGGCGACCCGATCAGCCTGCGCATGAAGCAGCCCGCCGAATGGCTGCCCAACGGCCGTACGACGCTGGCGTTCGACGCCGCGACGGGCGAGGTGCTCGGCGCGCGCGATGCAATGAAGCTCGCACCCGGCGCGCAGGCGTTCAACATGGCCTTCCCGATTCATGCGGCGAAGGTCGGCGGCTGGCTGTGGCGCAGCGTGCTGACGATCTCGGGGCTTTCGCTGACATTGCTCGGCAGCCTGGCGGTGTGGACCTTCTGGTTCAGGCGGCCGAAGCCCGCGAAGCGGCGGGCGAAGAAGGCGGCGCTGGCTTCGGCCTGAGGAGCCCCCGCGGCGGTTTTGGGGTCGGAAGCGGACATCCTCACATTCGTCATTCCCGCGAAAGCGGGAACCTAGGGGCTAGGCCAGCCGACGGACGCTCTGGGTCCCCGCTTTCGCGGGGATGACGAGGCATTGGAATGGAGCGATCGCTACCGGTCGTTAGTCGCCCTCGAATCCCGTTCGTGTCGAGCGAAGTCGAGACACCCATCGCCATAGCGCCACTCCGAGCGGCATCTCGACTTCGCTCGATACCAACGGATTAGGTTGGCAATGGTCGGCCGTGAGCCGCCGCCGACCTCGACGCTTTCCTATTTTACCCGCCGCCCTATATCCAGCCCCATCCATGACCCGCGCCCGCGTCCTCCTGCTCACCGCCGCCCTCGGCCCGCTCGACTATCGCGTCCCGCGCGAAAGCGAAGCGCCGCTCGGCAGCGTCGTCATCGCGCCGCTCGGCCCGCGGCGGCTCGGCGGCGTCGTCTGGGAGGACGAGAGCTTTGGCGCGCCGGAGGCGGTTGGCGATAATCGCCTGCGCAATCTCTACGAGGTCGTGCCGGTGCCGCCGATCGCGGCGCCGCTCCGCCGCCTCGTCGAATGGACCAGCGACTATTATCTCGCCCCGCCCGGCGCGGTACTGCGCATGGTGCTGCCGGGCGTCGCCTTTGCCGACGCACGCCGCCCGATCGTCGAATATCGCGCCACCGGCGAGCTCCCCGCGCGGATGACGCCGCAGCGCATCGTCGCGCTCGAAGCGATCGGTGAGCGGCAGGGCATGGTGCGCGAACTCGCCGCGCTTGCCGAGGTCAGCGACGCGGTGATCCGCGGGCTGATCAATACGGGCGCGCTCGAAGCCGTGACCGTCTCGGCCGACGCGCCTTACCCCGAGCCCGACAGCGGCTTTGCGCCGCCCGACCTCTCCGACGAACAGACCGCCGCCGCCGGGCAGCTCCGGGACGCGGTTCATACGGAGAAATTTGACACGCTGCTGCTCGATGGCGTCACCGGGTCGGGCAAGACCGAAGTCTATATGGAGGCGATCGCCGCCGCGATCGATGCGGGCAAGCAGGCGCTCGTGCTGCTCCCCGAAATCGCGCTCACCGAACCGATGCTGACGCGCTTTACTGCGCGCTTCGGCTGCGAACCCGTCGCGTGGCATTCGGGGCTGCGCTCGGCCGAACGCCGCCGCGCGTGGCACGCGATCGCATCGGGCGACGCACGCATCGTCATCGGTGCGCGCTCGGCGTTGTTCCTGCCCTATGCCCAGCTCGGCGTGATCGTCGTCGACGAGGCGCATGAGACGAGTTTCAAGCAGGAGGATGGCGTCCATTATCACGCGCGCGACGTCGCGGTGATGCGCGGGCATTTCGAAGGGCTGCCGGTGATTCTCGCGAGCGCGACGCCCGCGCTCGAAAGCCTCGCGATGGTCGAGGCCGGACGCTATCGCCACATCCGCCTCCCCGCGCGCTTCGGCGGCGCCACCCTGCCCGACCTTGCCGCGATCGACATGCGGCAGGACCCGCCCGACCGCGGCCGCTGGCTCGCCCCGCCGCTCGTCGATGCGCTCGCCGACCGATTGCAAAAAGGCGAGCAGAGCCTGCTGTTCCTCAACCGCCGCGGCTTTGCGCCGCTGACCTTGTGCCGCACCTGCGGCCACCGCATTCAGTGCCCGAACTGCACCGCATGGATGGTCGAGCACCGGCTCGTCCACCGCCTCGCCTGCCATCATTGCGGCCATGTCATGCCGCCGCCGCGCCCCTGCCCCGAATGCGAGGACGAGGACAGCCTGGTCGCCTGTGGCCCCGGCGTCGA